>CALLMH010000001.1 GCA_938007965.1 uncultured Saprospiraceae bacterium
CTTAAGAGAAATAAAATGACCATGCTTATATTCTACATAACTTGGGCGTTTATGTACGTCTACAATGTCTTCCATCGCTATAGCGTGGACTCCAAAATTAGCGGCTATCGTTTGTATTAAATTTACATCATGCAAGCCTCGGATATCATACCATTGAATTACGCTATCCTCTGATTTATATATTGGTAAATTATCAGAGTCCTCATAAAATTCAATATGACATTTTGGCTCATTATATTGCGTATAAATAATCTTTACAGGAATATCAGTTTTCTCACCTGTATAGATCAGCGTTCCTGGAGGCAACCCTGTTTTTCTATTCTTCTTTATAGCCATGGAATTTTATTTAAGCATCAAACTCAGAGAGTCAACCTCCTTCATTTGCTTTGATGTTAATAACAGCTTTCGATCGTTCTTTTAAATTTAGACACTAAGCAAAGATAGTTTTAGTCTACTCGCTAGTTGGCAAACATTCTGATTTTTTTGTATTTCAAAACGCGCCAATCATATCTAAACCAGTCGAATTGATTGTCAATCATCACATTGACAATGTTAGTTTTTAATTGAAAGAAAAATAACATTAAAATCAATATTAATCAAAATGTTCGGAAAGTATAGCCAAAAGTAATAAAAGGCGGATTCCTTATATCTGCGAATTACTGAATATGATCTATTTTCTCAATTCTCGTTTCTTGTTCTGCTCAATAATAATTTTCTGTTCTTCTTTTTTGATATACTCATTGTGCGCATAAGTGCTATATAAATACAAACCGATCACGGCGATACCGATCAATATAGATATGTATGGGGCATATTTTCTTTTCATATTTTTATTTTTTCAGTCTATTTGATTGACTCTCTTTTTGACTATTTTTCGATTTTGACTTATCCGTGCACAAAATAAGCAATTGCCTATTGCTATACCCAAGGATATATAATCTCTTATGCCAGTACCGAATAATTAAAGATAAACAATCGATATTACTTTATGTTTCTCATTCTATAGATCCTACGGCTAAATTTCTTTTGTCCAAAAAAAAAGTGCACTCAGACTATAAGTCTGAAGTGCACATTATCTAAATCTATGTTACTCAGTAATATTCTTCTAAAAGTATTATTTCTTGTAACTAATTTTTCTCATTCTCAAGCTCAGAGGAGTGACTTCTAGGTACTCATCTTCTCTGATATATTCCATTGACTCCTCTAGCGAAAACTTGATCTTCGGTGCGATCTTAGCTGAATCATCCGCTCCAGAAGAACGCATATTGGTCAGTTTCTTACCCTTTATCAAGTTGACTTCTAGATCATTATCTCTACTATTCTCACCGACTACTTGACCTATATAGATCTCTTCTCCTGGATCTACGAAGAACTTACCTCTATCCTGTAATCTATCAATCGCGAATGCTGTAGTGGCTCCTTTTTCCATAGATACCAATGATCCCTTCAATCTTGCTGGAATATCTCCTTTGTACGGTGCATACTCCAAGAATCTGTGCGTCATTATTGCTTCTCCGGCAGATGCGGTCAATACATTATTTCTTAATCCGATGATTCCCCTTGATGGGATTTCGAATTCTAGGTGCTGAACATCGCCTTTCGGTTCCATAATAGTCAACATACCTTTTCTCATCGTAACCAGTTCGATTACTTTACCAGAATATGCTTCAGGTACGTCGATTACCATCAGCTCTACAGGTTCGCACTTCACGCCATCGATTTCTTTTATGATAACTTGCGGCTTACCTACTTGGAGTTCATATCCTTCTCTTCTCATGGTTTCAATCAAAACCGAGAGGTGAAGAACTCCTCTTCCGAAAACAATAAATTTATCCTCCGTATCGGTTTCTTTTACTTGTAGTGCAAGATTCTTTTCTAACTCTGCATGTAGTCTATCTCTAAGGTGTCTAGAAGTTACAAACTTCCCCTCTTTTCCAAAGAATGGAGATGTATTAATTGTAAATAGCATACTCATCGTAGGCTCATCGACCTTGATCCTCGGCAATGCTTCTGGCTGCTCTAAATCAGCCACCGTATCACCAATATCGAAGCCTTCGACACCGATAAGAGCACAGATATCACCGCACTTAGCTTCTGAAACTCTATTTTTCACCAATCCTTCGAATACATGAACTTCCTTTACTCTTACCTTCTTCTCTACCCCATCGGCTTGCATGAGCATGAAATCTGTATTCTCCACGATCGTTCCTCTTGCGATTCTTCCGATTGCGATTCTTCCTGTAAACTTTGAGAAATCTAGAGACGTAATTTGCATCTGTACTGGACCTTCTACATAAGGGGCTTCTGGGATATGGTCTAGTATCGCATCCAATAGCGGTATGATATTATCCGTTTTCTTCTCATGATCAAAACTCATCCAACCAAACTTAGAAGAACCAAATAATGTCACAAAGTCCAATTGATCTTCCGTACCTCCTAGATTAAACATCAGATCAAAAACATCACTCTGTACGTCCTCTGGTCTACAGTTTTCTTTATCAACCTTATTCACGACAAGTATAGGTTTTAGTCCCAATGCCAATGCTTTCGACATTACAAATCTTGTCTGTGGCATAGGTCCCTCAAATGCATCTACCAGTATTAACACACCGTCCGCCATCTTCAATACACGCTCTACTTCCCCTCCGAAATCGGCGTGACCAGGAGTATCGATGATATTAATCTTTGTATCCTTATAGTTAACAGATACATTCTTACTTAATATCGTGATCCCCCTTTCTCTCTCCAGATCGTTATTATCGAGGTGCGCTTCTTGTCTAGTCGCTCTCTCGTCCATTGCTTGACATTGATCGATAAATTTATCTACCAATGTGGTCTTCCCGTGATCTACGTGGGCGATGATGGCTATGTTTCTTACTTGCATGCTGTTGAATGTTGAATTAAGGATTTCGAATTTAATACTTCATTAATAGGTATATAAAGCCCAATTAAATAATGTTTAATATCAAATTACTTCCTCCTTGACTTTATATATAATGTTAATTAAAATTATGGATTTAGATCAGTCAGTGGTATTATGATTAATCTTCGTTGCATCTGATATCTCTGCCTTTGTAGTCAATATTTTTAAAATACTTACTTACAGATCTTGCTTCTGATTTATCTATTTCGAATGTGGTATGCATTTTCGACATATTGATATCTCCGATCGCTTTACGTTTCACATTAGCATTCTTACTTATGAAATCGAGTAATTCGCCAGGACTCATCTTATCTACTTTTCCGATATTGATGAACATCTTAGTTTGTTTACTACCGCTTTTTGATGATCGTTCTTCACGTCTACTGCCCCTCTCTCCAGACCGCCTTTCGATTTTATCTTTTCTATCTGGTCTATCCTTCCTATCCCTTCTATCAGATCTATCTTCTGATCTACGGCCTCTTCTTTCTTCATCACGCCTTCTATCCCGATCACGTCTACCGTCAGACTTCACTTCTCTTTTTCTATCTCGGCCACCACGATCTCTATCTCTATCTCTACTTCTACCTCTATCACGGTCACGGTCACGCCTTCTTCCTCGATCTCTTCCGCCTCCACTATCGCCACGGCTAAATTCATCCAAATTAAGATCATCCTTGATATTGGTCTTCTTTCTGATCTTTTTCAGCTGTTGAGAAAGTAATTTAGCTACTAGCTCATCTTTCTCTACACCCGAAAGCTGATCCAACACATTGTCCAATGTCTCTTTTGGAATATCATTTTCATCAGCCTCCATTAGCTTCTCCGTCCACTTTTCGATCCTCTTGTCGAGAAGTTCGGCATACTTCGGGAGGAGTATCTTTTCGAATTCAATATCTAGAGCTCTAGATATTTGCTTCATTTTGCTCTTATCTTTTGGGATCAGGATGGTCAATGAAGTACCAGATTTACCAGCTCTAGCCGTACGACCTGATCTGTGTGTATAGTATGATGGCGAATCCGGAAGTGTATAGTGCAATACGTGGGTAAGATCATTGACATCGATTCCCCTAGCTGCTACATCCGTAGCTACCATAATATTGCATGACTTCGCTCTGAATCTCTTCATGACTTTGTCCCGCTGTGCTTGCGAGAGATCACCATGTATAGCTTCCGCTCTATATCCATCTCTAGATAATTCGTCCGCTAAGTCTTGAGTATCCATCTTCGTACGACAGAAAATAACACCATAGAATTCGGGAATATAATCTAGGACTCTTTTTACAGCTTCAGATTTGTCCCTTCTATTTACAAGTACGTATTTATGAGATATGTTTTGATTGGTAATATTTTTCTGGTCGACTTTCACTTCGATCGGATCATCCATATATGTATTCACAATATGTCTGATCTCTTTGGGCATGGTCGCAGAGAATAACCAAGTCTTTTTATCTGGGTTGGTTCCTTCTAATATCTTATCGATATCTTCTTGGAATCCCATATTCAACATTTCATCCGCTTCATCAAGAATTAAGAAATTGATATCTGTTAATTTGACAACTCTCCTGCCGATAAGATCTATCAATCTTCCAGGAGTAGCGATGATTATGTGGGGTGTGTACTTTTTGATCTCTTTGATCTGATTCATAATCGCCGTACCACCGTAGACTGTTGAGATATTTAATTTGTTTTTGTACTTAGAGAAGTTTTTCATCTCTACAGCGATCTGTTGT
This sequence comes from uncultured Saprospiraceae bacterium, assembly GCA_938007965.1. Lineage (GTDB taxonomy): Bacteria > Bacteroidota > Bacteroidia > Chitinophagales > Saprospiraceae > CAJXUU01. The sequence continues at coordinate 4,654 of CALLMH010000001.1, forward strand.
ACCAACTCTCTAGTCGGCGCTAATATGATCGCTTGTGTGTACTTTGCAGTATCATCCATCAGATCTAATAGCGGTAGACCGAACGCGGCTGTTTTTCCTGTACCCGTTTGAGCTAAACCCATCAGGTCTTTCTCATTCACTAGCAATTGACCAATTGCACTCTTTTGAATCTCCGTCGGAGTTTCAAAACCTATTTCTCCCAATGCTTTAAGTATCTCGTCGGAAAGGCCTAATTCTTTAAATGTATCCAAGTATTCTAATTTTGCCGCAAAGGTACGTTTTTTAAGGGATTTATCTCGTTTTAATTAATTTGTTTTCAGTAGGTTACAAATATTTTCTACAATGCTATATTGACTTACAGAATACACGAATTTAACCGCGAATAAAGAAATTTAATTTTTCGACTATTGCAGCCTACCTCTTCAAAAGTAAATATTGGCTTTCAAAACGAATCAAATGGATGTTTTTATTAAGAGTAACTTTTGTCTGCTACGTCAGTATAAAAATCAATGCGATCGCTACCTTACAAAAAGTAATTCACTTACGGTTGAGTTTTCTTGCTGGACTTTGACTATGTACATACCAACCTCCAAATCTGAAGTGTCCAGATTATAATCTAGATCGTATGGATCAATAGCATTTCTTTTGATTATCTGTCCTTGCATATCATAGATGTAAATTTCACCCACACCATTATTCGATAAATGTATCGTAGCCATATGAGATGCTGGATTAGGAGAGATTTGGATCTGCTGATCAGAAACCTCCATTATAGATGTCGGCAAGCATGATTCTGTAGGACAATACATCCGAGTAGCCAGTGAACAGTCGTAAATAAACGGATTGACCTTTAGGTCTTGATATTTAGATATATGGATATTTCTATTCCATTCTTTTTCGTCCACTTCATCGGTAATATGCCATTTACACAGATTTTCTCTTTGGTTTTCAAAGAATTCGCTATTGGCATTATCAGCCTCTTCTCTATACATCGTATAAAAGTAAAACATAGCCCTTGCGATATTACCCTTATGGTCTTCTCTTGGCTCGAATAGAGTCGTAGACGTCTCACTGTACAAATCTATTTCGTCTAAAAATGGAATGTTGGTTTGTTTATTATTTTGGTAATACCACTGAGTTGTCTCATTATCATCTATTTCCCCATATTCATTGTTTCCTCTAGCTGAATTGACTGCAGTACGTGTAGGAAATAGATGGTGCATATCACTCTTTGCATTGCCAAATTCCGCCCCCATAGATTGTGGGAATGCATGTTCAGTATTAATACCATCCGAACTCCCATCCATGAATGCTGCCTGTGTAGGATCTTCTTTTGGATCCAGGTAGATAGTATGACCCGTATACACACACTTAAGACTGTCATCGTCATTGTAGATTACAGAAAACAAAGTATCTCTAGCTTTCGAATAATTTAATGTGGTTTCAGTTTTATAGTCTTTTACAACCGCATTGTACAATTCTTCACCTTCCAAAGATGGAAAGACAGGAATATAGTCCTGAGAATAGCCTATCATAGAATATATTAAGAATAATATTAATATGTTTATTTTTAACATGGCGCAAAAAAAAGAAAATAAACTGATTACAAGCCATTTTTACATGATAACTATTTGACATATGTTAATAAATTTTGTAATCTTCTTTACCATACTTCAATTATTTTGCATAGTTTTTTACAAAGCTTTTTTTATCAAGGACACACGGTCATAAATCTGTAGTGCTTTCCGATCACGCACTGTGTAAACACAACAATACATTTCGAGAGGTCTGACGATCTGTGCTCTTACGATTCATACCATAATTATGATTTCAAAACTTAAGAGTTTTTTTTTGCAAGAAAGAAGAAAATCACATATACACTATCTGTTCTTCTTTAGCTCTTTTTCCATTATTTTATTCATCTTCGCTTCATGAAAAAGAATTACCCAACACTTATACTCAAGAAAGGCAAGGAAGAAGCAATAAATAGAAAGCATCCTTGGATATTTAGTGGCGCTATATTCAATAAACCGGATGGGTTAATTGATGGCCAAGTGGTAAGATTAGTCAATCAAGGTGGTCATCACTTGGTGACGGGTCATTATCACGACGGTAGTATTATGTTGAGAATTCTCAGCTTTGAAGATGTCAATATAGATCAAGGATTTTGGAACAAAAAGATGAAAGCGGCATACAATTACAGAAAGTCAATAGGACTAATCGATGATCCAAAAACAAATGCCTTTAGGTTCATCCACGGTGAAGGAGATGGCGTATCTGGTTTAATCATTGACATATACAATAACAATGCTGTGGTTCAATGTCATTCTATCGGATGCTACAGAGACATTAGATATATTACATCTGCTTTAGACTTTGCTTTTGGTGGAGGTTTAGATTCTATATATGTAAAATCAAAAGGGTCACTCCCCTCTTCATTCACTGAGCACGAAGAAGACTATTATGCAAAAGGAGAAACTGCATCCACTGAAATCTTAGAGAACGGCGTCAAATTTGCCATTAATTGGGAAGAGGGTCAAAAGACAGGTTTTTTTCTTGACCAAAGAGATAACCGCAGAATCCTAGGAGAATTCTCCAAAGGAAAGTCTGTTCTTAATTGCTTCTGTTACACTGGGGGCTTCTCGATGTATGCATTGGCCAGTGGTGCTAAATCCGTTTTCTCCCTTGACGTAAGTAAGCCTGCAATGGAGATGGTCGCAAAAAATCATATGCTAAATGGATTTGAAGATATTCATAAAATGGAGGATGCAAATGTAATGCACGTCCTAGCCGATAAGGAAATACCAAAACATGACGTGGTGATCGTTGATCCTCCCGCTTTTGCCAAGAGTGTAAAAAAACGTCACAATGCGGTACAAGCCTACAAAAGATTAAACATGATGGCACTCAAGAAAGTAAATCGAGGAGGTTATCTGTTTACATTTTCTTGCAGTCAGGTGGTAGGTCCAGAACTATTCTACAATACGATCAGGTCAGCTGCCATCGAATCCGGCAAAAAAATAAGAATAGTGCACCATCTCACCCAAGGCCCAGATCATCCGATCAATATCTATCATCCCGAAGGAAATTATCTGAAGGGGTTGGTTTTATTTGTCGAGTGATTAATTATCCTTTTACTTGATCAAAATAATTGGCAAATAAGTATCTGTACCCTAATTCTAATCCGAAAGAAAATAATCTGTTAGAATTGGGATTGTTTGATATTTTGGTCATGTGATATCTAAACGTAGGCTGCACAAAAACCTGACTTACATCTGCAACAGAGTAATTCATTCCTAATCCTAATATGGCGGCAAATTGCATTTTTTTTAAATCAAAAATATTTTGTGAGTAATCCACCGTCATACTACTTGAAGTCAAGTTGGTCTCACTACCGACCCTAGTGTCAGTATATAGATGTGGGGAAACTCCAAACTCTACATATGGACTCAGTTTATTCTGATTTATTTCATATCTCAGAAAAAGTGGCACTTCTATAAATCTATGAATAGTAGTCGATCGTATAAATCTAGGTAGTGATGGGTCTGGCTCGAATCCATTTGGCCCTATTTCACTTGGCCACCTAAGATCATCTTGGAGCGTTTGATCTCCTATCTGAGCATATCTCAATCCTGTTTTGAACAATATCTTATCATAGATTCTGAAATTAAAATTAAATCCAGCTCGATAAGTAAATACGCCTTGTTGATCATCAGGAGATAGACCGCTAATAGCTGTCAAATTTGTGTAGTCAAAACTGCCTAATACGTCAATAGACATATCTTTCTGAGAATATGTAGCCACAGAAAATAGTAAAAATGTAAATATTAGTAATGCTTTCATAGCTCGTGATTTTCGATTAAAGTAAGCATAAATGTAGAACATTTCCAAATAAAGAAATATTCTGGAGCAAATTCCAAAATCTTATAATTCATGTCTACGTCATTGACTCAAATACTCTAACATCTAATACCAAACGAATGCCCAAGAAAAAAACCCGATGATCAGGGGACATTCAAAAGCAATCAGAACAGTGACTATCAGCCGATAATATTGACAATCAACAGCATCTTTGTTATTACTTAATACACTTATAGATTACTAATCACTTTAGAAGTAGTGAGAAAAAAAATGAATAAGGTTATTCGATAATTACAAATAACCTTATTCAATATCCACCAAATAGTGGTCCTATAGACAAAAATTATTTCATCAAACTTACATTTCCCCTTATTGCATAATCCACTTGATTTATACATATCACTCTTAGTGTATATGCATAGACATCAGGGGCTAGCATTTCACCTTTGTATGTACCGTCCCATCCCAGCGATTGATCTTTTGAAACGAATACTTCTTCACCCCATCTGTTGAAGATGGTGAGTTCCATGGCATCGATAAAGTTACTTCTTAAGAAAAGTACATCATTTACACCATCACCATTGGGAGAGAATGCGGTCGGTAGAAATACGTCTGAATCATCGCACTCAGGTAACCTTACGACTATCGTGATCTCATCCGTAGAAGTACATCCCATCTCATCAGTAATAGTTACAGAGTATGTGGTTGTCTCTTCAGGACTTACTGTAATCTCTTCGTCAGATGATCCATCACTCCACTCGTACATATAAGTATCTACGGCATCGATCACAAATATAGTCGTCTCTTCACCTTGATTGATCGTATCACTATTGATGCCTAAGTCGTTTTCAGCATCGAGTTCTATAGTGAAACTTGTAGTTGTAATTTCGTAAGTATTCACAATTTCACAGCCAAGTTCGATATCCGTAATCGTAACAGAAAACTCTTTTCCCTCTGCAGCGATCAAGGTTGGACTTCCCGTATCACCGCCACTGACTATACAATCCTCTGGACTCCATTGGAAAGTAAATCCTTCATTGTCATCGTTTACGATGAGTTCTATCTCCGTTTCTTCTGATTCACAGAATATTTCTGGAAAGTCATCTTCTATATCAAATTCGAATGGTGTGACATTAATCGTATCCATTTCAAAGCATCCATTAGGGTCTTCGGCTTTCAGCACTAGATCGAAAGCCTCGGTAACTGGTAATTCAATATCTGGACCAATCTGTATCGTATCCCCTTCAATATTACACCAGATAAAAGCAATGTTATTGTCGGGTGAACCTGCCATGAGATTGACATTTGCATCAAGACATATGATCTGATCGTCGATTGGGTCGATTGAGATATCATCATTGACTGTTACGGTTTTGATCACATCTTCAAATGGACAGATGGCTGTAGCATTAGATAATGTGACTTCATAAACTCCTGGAGAAGGATAAGTATAGCATGGCGCTGGATCTAAACTTACATCATCTAATGTAGTCATATCTCCGAAATCCCATGCTGGAAAACCAACATATGTGCTATCAATGTCGAAGCAAACTGTAAATTCTCCACATTCTGATAATTCAAAATTAAAATCTACGACAGGGTTATTCATAATGGCGAATGATACAGTATCAGTCACTGCACATCCTGTAGGACTAGTAGCCGTAAATATTAGATCAAAATCATCTGTTTCATTCATTCCGACTCCGACCAAAGGCATATTGGTATCTCCTCCTGATAAGATATGTACATCATCTTCCCATGAGAACACCAATGGTCCTTCGCCTTGATTGAATACCGTATATGCAAGACTATCTCCTGGGCATATATTAAACGGCTCAGCGAATAACAAGTCAAACTGGAATAATCTAACATCATAAGACAATATCAAGTCGCCACAGGTCTTATCAGTGAATTGTACATAGTAAGTAGTAGATATGCCATCCAAACCTGTGTTTAAAGTATCACCTTCAAATAAGATATTTGTGAAATCCTCATCAAGCGACCACTGATAGGTTCCTATTCCTGATGCTCCACTCGCTATCAGCTGAACATTGGAATCACATACTATACTGTCTCCCGCTATATCGAATTCTTGAGAATCTGCAATGACCACATTGATAAATGTATCCAAAGAACAGAAATCATCAGAAATCGTAACGTTATATGTAAAGTCTTCAATTCCTATAACTTGTGCAGTACTGCCATCCATAGGATCTGTAAAGTGTATTCCTGTAAGTGGTGACCATTCATATGTCAATAATGGATTAGGATTTGCTAATAATGGTACTGTATCACCTAAGCATACACGAACCGGATCACCATTGAAAATCACATCAAATATATCTGATAAGATTACAGTATGTTCCGCAAATGGATCCGCACATGATTCTCCGGTAAATCTTACGTAGAATGTCTGAGCTTGTCCACTAAATGAAGTATTCAGATTAACGCCTGTAAAAATTATTTCATCAAAATCAGAAGTCAACGACCACTCAAATTCTCCTTCTCCGATACCTCCTGCAGCTGTTAGATTCACTAATCCATCACAAGTAATAGAATCTCCAGATATACTTAGATTCTCACCATCCAATACTGTGACCATAAACGATGAATCTAGCGTACAAAGTCCGTCTGTAACGGTCACCATAAATGTACCGTCCTCGGTTCCGATTAGACCTGGATTAGCATTGCTAAATGGTGGGTCAAATGTTAATCCCCCTTCTGGACTCCAAGTATAATCGAAGTCACTATTGGGACTACTGACGAATGGCACCGTATCACCAATACAAATGACCATAGCATCCGCATCGAATGCTATATTCGCAAATGGCCCTGGGATAAAGGATTCTGCAATAAGGTCTCCACACCCATTATCAAATTCGACCAATAATTCTAGAGTGATAGTCGAGTCCTTTGGTATATTGACTGTGAATGTCTCCATATCTCCTGTCAGTACTTCTCCACCAACAGTCAAGGTCCATGAAGTATTTTCTACAGTATAATCTGGATTCCCTTGTGAGGAAGTACTGGTAAATGTCAAATCAACTGTTCCATCATCTGGACATCCGACTGGCTCGAGTATATAAGATGCTATAGGAACGAGATCTTGTATTGTTATTTCTTTGGTTATAGTTGCATTACATCCTCCACCAAAGTCGACATCTAATGTAACTATCAAAGTATTTTCATCAATTACGTCATAAGTGAAACTAGAGTCTGTAAACATTAATTCTATATCACCATCTTCAATAGTCCATGCATAACCTACAGGAGTATCGAATAGGTTAATAGCATTTGAAACATCGCCAAAAGCGATCGTAGCTGTTCCCAATTCTGGACATGAAGCCAACTCAAAAGTAAAATCCGCTAAGTGATCAAAATCTGCCACTGGTATTGTGTCGAGACGTGTCTTTTTACATCCAGTACTTGATTCAACTTGTAGCTCTATGATAAGATCTGATGCATCAATATTCAGATTTACAACAGAACTATTAAAATTTTGGGACGATCCGTCTTGAGTAATCGTCCATTCTGCTCCTGTGATTTCGAAACCTTCCTCTGGTTCTGTCGATCGATCTATGAGTCTGATTGAATACCCTCCATCCTCATTACAGGCTTGTATTTGTAAGTTATAGTCGACATCAATATCTGAAGATATAGCTGCTATTTGCTGTATCAATGTGTCAGAACAAGCATCTGCACCCCTAGTAACTATGAGTCTAACGTCATATACACCTGGTTCTGCATACGTATAATTAGGCTCAAACTCTGTAGAGATAAAAGATGAATCTGTATTGGGAAAATCAAAATTCCATTGGAAACTCGAACCTCCAATGCTTTCGTTAGAAAAGGCGATATCAGGACCATCACAGTTGCCCTCATTGGCCTCGAATATGGCAGTCGGTGGCGGACTACAGATTCTCACATTGTATTGAAAATCTCTTCTCACTTCACCTATCTTTACGCCGTCACGATATTCTTCTACACACACGCCGACCAAGAACTGTCCCACTAAATTGGGCGAACCAGTCATCAATCCTGTCTCCGAATCAATCTGTATTGGCTGACCTCCCAATAGATTATCAAGGCCAAATGGAGGCTTCCACTGTACTGGATCAAACGGAACATTAGGGACCGGTGTCGGATTTAAAGTATCACCCGCTTGGAATGGAGTACATAATCGATAAACCAGAGAATCGCCATCTGCATCTACAGCCGAATGATCAAAATTCACATCTTCATTAGCACATACATATACTGGTGCCCATTCTACAAAATTGGGGCTACTATTGTTATTGTTAAGCGCTTGGACCTCAGGGGTGATATTGGTTGTCCATGTGGTACCAGTATTGAGTGGTTCTAGAATATTCTCTAGTGTCTCATTCCTACAGCATCTTTGGTAAGCTAAAATATACCCATTCCCTCCTGGATTAAAAGGAAGTCGTACGACACCTCTATAGGTAGTCTCTTCAACACACACCTGTGTACCTTCGAAACCACAATCACTTCGAATAATCTGATTCAATGTATCACTGGGATTAAAATCCATACGAAATCGTCCGTTTGCCCCGATATTCGTTTGTAAATTACCGTTACCATTAAATACATAGACGGTTGCCTGATTTTCAAATTGAGCATCCAAAGCACCTAGGAGACAATCTCTTCTAAATGTCAATAACACTTCATACCGATCATTGACGACATGTCTATACTTAAGTTCTCCACCCACGACATGCGTAGCTTTCATATCTGTAGCACTAAATGCAATAAAGAATATTGCACATAGAACAATTTTTATATTATTTGTAACCATACTTTTTATATATAAATTATACAAAGTAGAACTTGCTGTACTTACACAAGCATTATCTTTTGTATTGGTATTTGATATTTTCATTTTCATTATTTATATCTTTTAATACCAGTTATTGGTCAGTTATTTTTACTATTTGAACCCTTCTCTCTTTGCTAGCTCCGAGTCCATATACAGATTGAGACTTATCATTAGCTTTGTCACTTACATCGGATGGAGACGTTTCTTCACCGAATGATATATCAGTGATGATCAATTTCCCATTTTGCATATATTGTTGGAAGTAACCTCCCTCATATCTCAAGATCTCATTGGCTACACTGGATACCCTTCGCTGTCCTAGCGCTAGATTATATCTCGTATCTGCTACTGGTGAGGTATAACCTTTGATTGCGATCTCCAAGTTTCTACCCAATTCTAACTCTTTCTTGAGTGCTCTCATGAATCTCTTCAACTTTTCATATCCACCCACTACATCTCCTTCGAAGAAAGATTCAATATTATCAGCAGCTAATTCTTTATTGGCCCCATTTTTCTTCTTGGTTCCATTTTTAATATAATCTTGCTTTTTAGCAATATAGTTAGAATAAAGATTTCCGTAGACCTCAGATGTTTCAGTCGATTTACTTCTCGGATTAGGTTGATCATTTTCAAAATATACGATTACCGGCATATAATCTTCTATATCGAATACTTCTAAGTACATCTTCCTCTCTATTAATCCAGGTTCGGTTACTCCAGTAAGGTCGATGATTTCGGTTTCAGTCACGAAGCCAAACTTCTCTGCAACGACCTCATATTTATATCCCAGCTCAGGATAAAAATGAAAATTGTTATTACTTTCATTGATAGCAACAGTATCTATTTCGCCAGTGGTGAGATTACGTATTGTGATCTGCACACCTACGAGCTCCTGTTCTGTTCGTTTATTGAATGTTTCAATTTTCAACTGCATCCTATTGGTCTTAAGATAGATCTTCTTATCTATTGCAGTAGACTCCGTAATACCAACAGTGCTTAAGTCTATCGTTTGGCTTTCATAAAATGGTCTGTCTACTACTATTTTATATTCTCTATCTTTTTTAACCTTGAAATAGAAATCATTACCATCTTCATTGGTCAGTGCATTTATAGTATCTCCTGTTACCGCATCTATGAGAGTTATCATAGCACCTTCAAGTGGCTCTTTCGTGAAATCATCAAAAACCAATGCATTAAGATCTAGTATCACCTCATCATATTCTACTTTATAGATATCAAAACAACAAGCTTCTTTGGTAGGATCTAGATACATCGTACCTTCTCTATTAGTAGATAAGAACCCCTCATCTCCGGCAGCATTGAGCACATAATAAAGATCATGGAAACTACTATTGACAGGAATTCTCATATGTTTGGGTTCGAGGTAATCTCCTTTTGATTTCTCAGCATAGTATACATCATATCCTCCTAATCCTCGTCTTCCATCAGAACTAAAATACATAGTCCCCGTAGCTGTATGGTAGAAAGGTGTCACATCATTGTCCTTAGTATTAAACCGTTGTTGATTTTCGGGATCACTATAAGAATCATTTTCGCCGATTACTGTTCTGTATATATCTAATCCCCCTTGACCACCGACTCTGTCGGAGACGAAGTACATAACGTCTTTCATCAATATAGAATCAAATGAAACTTGTGGTTGGGTGTTTGTTACTGAGTCTATATTGATAGGTGATGGCAATTTCTTTTGCGTTCCAAAAGAACCGTCTTCATTGACAAATCGACTGTAGATATCACAACGTACGTCTTCGCCATTGATATATTCACAGATTGTATAGTACATCGTAGACCCGTCAGAACTGAAAGTAGTATGCGCTATTAGACTATTAGAGTCATTGATATCTCCATCTATAACCTGATTGGTCTCATCTTCTAATGTATGCAACTTAGATATGCTTCGTGCAGGAAACTCGGGAGAATCCTTTTCAACATATTTCATTGTGGTGAAGTATAATGTCTCATCCTTTTTCACCGCCCCAAATTCAGAATATGGAGTATTTACCTCAGATTCTAACTGGACCAAATCAGCACTTTTATCTATATCTTCTAACCTAGAAAGCGCAAATTCTATAGATTCCAATTCTTTATTGGCACTTATTGTTTTTAGAGAATCGGTGTTACTATATTCTGCGAGATACATATTATAGTAAGATTTGGCATCTTCATACCTCCCTAGTTTATAATATACCTCTCCAAGTCTGTAAGCAGCATCAGGATATTTATCTTCACCTAAAGAATCAACTACTATTTTATAATTTGAAGCCGCTATTTTATATGCTTCGAAATTTCTTGCTGATTCTGCAACTTTGAATATTAAATCTGGATTACTTTCATCAAACTCAAGAGCTTCGGAATACCACTTGAGTGCACCGTAGTAGTTCTTCTGAGCATACGCTTCGTCCGCAGCTTTGAGAAAAGCTTTTTGCGTCTGTCCCGATACGGTACTTATTGCAAATACGAATATTGCTATTATTGATATATATTTCTTCATGTTGTACATGTTCATGTTCGTGATTAATAGATTGGACACACCTTAAATTCTTTCAGCGGCTTCACATTCGTAATTGTATACCTAAAGTGAATTTCTAGTGCTCCTCTTCTACTGTCTTCTATTGTATTAAAATTCGTCCCATCAATATCATAATTGGCCCCCACATAGTATTGATTGTACTCTATCGCTAATGTTGGGATTAGTGATCCTGCTGTTCTATATCCCATTCCGATATGAATCTGAGTTTCTTTTCCTCTTTTTTGACTTACGTATAGCTTGGCTAGTCCTCCTATGATGGTCTCTCTGTATGCATCTTGCATCTGCTGTAATGCATGGACTTGTATATCAAGGATATCTACTACATAAAAAGAGGCAATTCCAGTGAAGTTAACATTGATCGGTAATTTTTGATCTTCATTGTTATAGAAGCCAGCACTAGGTCGTAATAAGTGAAATGCGCCTACACCTAAATCTAATTTAGTCCTACTACTTCTTTGATATCTATAATTAAGTCCAAGTCCTGTTTCTAGAAAATATATCCTCTCTGTATCGAAGTTTTCTCCTGATCCTAAACCACTATTGAAGGTTACTCCATTCCATTGTTTATCCCATGTGAGATCATTGGGTGCAAAACCTCGCGTAGAAAAACCAACCGTTGCACCTGCTGTAATTATATTTTGTGCATTTAATATTCGACTGTAGCTTCCTGAAATATTAAGGTTACTTAGGTTTAGTCTTGAGTCTCCTTGTCTATCATGGAAAAAATTTATACCACCTGACCAAAAATATTTTTCTGACTTTTTGGGGAGGAATTTTTGATCATAAGCAGCACCTAACGTAAACCATGGTACAGGTACCCACCTCCATTGATCTCTGGTATTACCCATGAACCTTTGGTCGCCCTTAAATATCCCTGTCAATGCAGGATTTGTTGTTTGCGGGGAATTGTAAAATTGGGAATAATGCAAATCCTGCCCCACTAGCTTATCAGATGAAAAAATATTCATCGCTAGAATGGTTAATACTATGTAAATCAAATTCTTCAAATCAAATTGTTTTTATATTAACAATTTACGTTATACGTATTCAAATGTAGCATAAACGTTTAAGTTATTCCTAAACTAAGAATAACTCTAATATATATTATAAACACAAAAACTATACTAGAAATACATCTTTAAGGTTCATAATTTTCTGTTTTAAATTCAAAACCAAGAGATTGTAATCAATTGATTTTCATATCAAAAGCAATATTACTAACCTTAGAAGTTTGATTTCCTTCTATAGTTTCCTTTATAATCATTTCTATTGCAAGTGGGGTGGCAAAAACTTTATCCATCTTAGTTACTCTACAAAATGGGATCTGGGCTCTAGTCAACTTTGAGGACAATTCTTGGTAACTTAGTTTATTGCACGCAGTCATTAAATAAGTATTCAATTCTTTTCTTCTATCAACTCTATCCTTATTCAGGTTAAATGTATGCAGCAACTTATCCGCTAAGTTAAGGGTTTTCACTAGTTTTTCAAATTGTTTGTCTGATCCGACAGCAAGTAGTACTGATATTTCATCATTTGTTACCATAATATCACCGTAAGGGGCGATATTAGGGTGAAGGGTCCCCATAGGTCCAGGCACATGATTATTCATCAAGTAATTGGATGCTTGATTGGCTAATCCGCTTATAGCGGATTTATATAGTGATATTTCAAAGTAAGACCCTTTACCCGTTTTCATCCTCGTGATAACCCCTAGCAAAATAGCTTCTTTGATCTGATGACCAGCAATAACATCTATCAATGCAACAGGCATCTTCGCTATACTGTCTTCGATACCAGTCATAGATAAGAAACCAGTCTCCGCTTGCATGATGAGATCATAACCCGGTCTAGGATCCTCATATGAGTATGCGGACAACTGCGCAAAAATAATTTGAGGATTTATAGAAATAATTTTCTCATGATTGATATTAAGCTTCTCTGCCGTTACTTTTTGGAAGTTGGAGATAACTACATCCGCTTTCTCAATCAAAGAGACCAACTTCTGGTAGTCATCAGGATTTCCGAGATCTAAAGGCAATATTCCTTTTCCAATATTCGCACTTGCATAGTACGCACTTATTGTAGAATCCGCATCTTCAGATGGGTGCTTCCATTGACGAGTTACATCTCCACCGATCTTACTATTCTCTATCTTGACAACTCTAGCGCCTAATTCCGCCATAAAACTCCCTGCCAAAGGACCTGCGAGCACAGAAGCTAATTCTATGACTAGAAGGTCATCCAATATCTTATTCATTATAATTCTAGTTATTAATTCAATAATAGTGAAACGAAGTATCAAGTTACTAAACTGAGAATAAAATTATGCTTTATTTATGGTTCGAGGTATCCTTTAATCAGCAGTTAATTTTGAGAAATTTGAACTAATGTAGATCGCAAAAATAGAATCTAGTTATATGGGAAAACAGAATTTCAAAATGCACTTCATATTTTACACCGACATGAGGTTTTAAGTTGTAATCGTCTTCAGATAAGTGGTAAACATATTTAGTGCTTTGGTGTAGTTCTTATTATTATTGATTACTATATCTACCTGATCTACATACGGCTCTATGTACTTCTCAAATGCGGGTAGTACATGGTGCTCATATCTGTATAAGACATCCTCGAGCGGATAATTTCGTTCTATCCGATCTCTATGAATCCTACGTATTACAGTTAGCGCACTACTAGCGTATATCATGATGGTAAAATCGAGGAGGTTCCTTATTTCTTCATGATGAAAGATGAATAATCCCTCCACTATCAAAATATCAGTAGGCTCAAATTTGAGCATCTTTGCCTCCTTATTTGCATTGTTGAATGTGTATTCTTTACGAGTGACTGTCTCTCCATTTTTCAATTTCTTGATATCACTTACGAAACCTTCTAGGTCGATAGAAGTCGGTAGATCAAAGTTTTTGAAGCCTTTATTATCAGTAATTTGCTCTTCGCGAGGACGGTAATATTCGTCCTGAGATAGTAATGTAATGTTACTACCTGCGAATTTCTTCTTTATATCTCGGATAAAAGATGTTTTTCCCGAACCACTACCTCCTGAAATCCCAATTATGAGCATATAAATAAGTTTGAAACGAATAGATAACCGCAGCACAATAATACGATTTTTCGAAGATGTACCTATACATCTGTTATAATAATGAGATTGCATTTCATATAAAATGAATTTCTATTGAAAGTTAAGCACTTATATATGTTTATATCTACACAATCCACAGTAGCAACAAATTCTTGCCGAAAACTCTAAAAATTAACTTACTTTGTCATAATTATAAAAACAATCAGAGATCAATGGATGTATTTGTATCGATAGCTAGAGGCGCCTTTGGCATGGTAGTATTGCTTGCTATAGCATATTTATTTAGTAGCAATAGAAAAGCTATCAATTGGAAAACAGTAGGTTACGGCTTATTAATTCAATTCGTTCTGGCAGTTGGAATACTAAAAGGTGCAGATATTGGTTTCGATATCGGAAACCGCAGAATTGATCTATCATTCATCGGGGCTATTTTTGACTTTGGTGGTAAGATGTTTACAAGTCTATTAGATTTCACCTTGGACGGCAGTAAATTCTTGATGGGTAATTTGCTAGACGCTAGCTCATTTGGATACATATTTGCTTTTCAAGTATTACCAACTATAATATTTTTCTCTGCATTGACTTCTGTGTTATTTTATCTGGGAGTGATTCAGAAAGTCATCAGTGTACTCGCTAAAATCATGACAAAAGTGATGAAGATCTCAGGTGCAGAAAGCCTAAGTGTAGCTGGAAATATATTCTTGGGGCAGACAGAGGCACCACTGATGATTAAACCCTACTTAGAGAAGATGACCAAATCAGAGATCTTATTGGTCATGATAGGCGGTATGGCTACTGTGGCTGGTGGAGTGCTGGCCGCTTACATTGGATTCTTAGGTGGCGATGACTCTATACTAAGGTTGAAATTCGCCAAGCACTTACTAGCCGCTTCAGTGATGGCCGCTCCAGGGGCGATAGTGATGTCCAAGATGCTATTTCCTGAGACAGAAGATGTGGATTCTAATGTGCATGTGAGCACTGAAAAAATAGGCTCAAACATACTAGATGCCATTTCAACTGGTACTACAGAAGGACTCAAGCTGGCCGCCAATGTAGGTGCTATGCTCCTAGTATTTGTTGCTTTCATAGCTATGATAA
Source organism: uncultured Saprospiraceae bacterium (assembly GCA_938007965.1). Classification (GTDB taxonomy): domain Bacteria; phylum Bacteroidota; class Bacteroidia; order Chitinophagales; family Saprospiraceae; genus CAJXUU01. The sequence goes on from CALLMH010000001.1 coordinate 20,098, forward strand.
ACGGAATACTTGGTGGTATAGGATCCATCGACCATATCTATGGTACCAATATATATTGGAGTTCGATTAATGACATCATCAAAGAATCGACGCCATACTCAGCACTATCACTAGAATTCATATTGGGATATATATTCGCCCCGTTGATGTGGCTTATAGGCGTAGCTTCTGAAGACACGACACTGATGGGACAATTATTAGGAATCAAACTCGCAGCTTCGGAGTTCGTAGGATATATACAACTTGCCGAGCTTAAGAATCCTGACAATGCGCTTCATCTTGCCAATGAAAAAAGTATTATTATGGCTACTTATATGCTCTGCGGATTTGCCAATTTTGCTTCTATCGGCATTCAGATAGGTGGTATCGGTTTTTTGGCTCCTGGGCAGAGAAAGACACTCTCAGAATTTGGTCTTAAGGCTTTATTGGGTGGAACATTAGCCTCCTTATTATCCGCTACATTGATAGGAATATTATTTAGTTTCTAGACTACTCATTGTATAATGCTGCGCACAATATACCCGTAGCCATTCCAACATTGAGAGAATCCGCTACCCTAGCATTACTTCCTGGGATTGTCACATGATGGTCTATCTCTTGATGTATAGCGGCTGATATACCCTTACCTTCGTTTCCCATTATAAGGATGGTCTTTTCGGGCCATTCGAAATTAGAAAGAGAACTACCGTGCATGACCGCTCCTACTGATCTATGATTTTTCAAGTTGAGATTACTAAACTCATCCGTGAATAAAGAAACATTGAGAAAACTCCCCATCGTAGATTGGACTACTTTCGGATTGTAAAAATCTGCACTTCCCTTACTTCTCACTACAGACTGAATCCCAAACCAATCTGCAATTCTGATAATAGTGCCTACATTACCAGGGTCTTGCACATTATCTAAATATATCGCATGACCTCGATTAAGTAACTCATTATCCGTGTTTTCTGACTGCTTCTCTAGTACTATTAATACTGGAGATTTCGTTTTTAGAGCGGATATTTTAGACATTTCTGCAGGAGATACATCTATCAAAATAGAATTATATGGTTTCAAGATGCTCGCATTGGTTTCTATCCAATATGGTGTTGCAATGATGTGAATTATCTTATATGTAGTATTTTGTAATATTTCTTGTGCTATTTTATCTCCTTCAGCGATGAAATTATTATACTTTTGTCTGAACTTACTCTGGTGAAGAGATTTGACAAATTTTATTTGATTGTTAGTGATCACAAATTGTATTTTTGGTAAAGGTAGTATGACCATTCAAATTAGCAAGCAAAGGTTTTGGTTTTTATGTCTAGTTATGATTTCGATCATGACCTCAGCTTGCAATAGTACCAAATATCTCAATGAAGGAGAAGTACTGCTAGAAGAAACTGAAATCGTAATTACAAGTGAAGACGAAATTTTAAACAAGTATCTATTTAATACGAGTATTAATAATCTCATTCAGCAGAAGCCGAATACGAATTGGTTCTTTTTCTTACCTAGAGAATATGTCTATTATAAAAACAGTGCGCCTGGAGACACATCATGGTACAATCGATTTTTAAAGAAGTACATTAGTGAGCCTCCATCTATTTATGATGAATCTAAAACATATCAGACGGCATATTCGATTAAGAATTACCTGATAAATAAAAAAGGATTCTACGATGCAGATGTAAATTATGTCACTACTATAGATGGTGATAGATCTAAAATAAAATATGTAATAGATCCGAAACGCAGGTATAAGATCAATTCCATAGAATACCTTGGGAATGATAAAGCGGCACTCCAATTTCTAGAATCCATAAGACCCAATGCATTACTCAATGAAGGTGATTACATAGACGCTGGTGCTTTTGATCTGGAGCTGACGAGGATGTCTATCGCTATGCAAAACCAAGGGTACGCAAAGTTCGCTACCAACTTCATCACGATAAAAGGAGATAGTTCGGTAAATGATCACGCAGTAGACATATTCTTAGAACTGATGCCTCCATTGCCTGACTCGATACATCAGATATATACAGTAGGTGACATCAATATATTCACCGACTTTCATAAAAATCAAGAAATTACAAAACTTGACAAACGAAACTATAATAACCTAATTTATCATAAACAAAGTAATAAATTCTTAGTAAAACCAAGCTCCATAGATAATGCGATCTTCCTGAAGCCAGGATCAACGTATAATAGAGAGGCTCGATCCAAGACCAGACGTAAGCTGGCAGAATTAGGAACTTACCGATTCGTAACGCTGAATGCAAAGCTAGACGAAGTGCATGATTCGATTATCAATTATGATATCATGCTTACTCCATTTCAGAAAAAATGGGTGGCAGATTTTGGTTGGGACTTCTTCATATCGAGTACCAGTCAGACTAGTAATGGAAGTAATCAGGTATTTGGATTCTCATTAAGTAATCAACTGAAAAACAGAAATTTCTTGGGTGGTGCGGAGCAATTTACCCTGTCTACCGAAGTAGGAATGGAAGTCCAAATAGATTCTATATCTGCCAACTCTATAGTACGATCAAGATCTTTGGGTATCAATGCGGCTTTGGAAATACCGAAGAAATTGAAATTCTTAGGTCTTTCATCAGCAGTAGACCTTCTTGGAAATAGGATATCGAATAGTTTCAAAGAAAACTCTACGACAACTGTCCAAGCCGGATACAACTACAATGACTTAGTAGATAATTATAGTAGATCTTCTTTGACGGCCAGTCTATCTTATGACTTCAAACATAATAAAAGATCAAGATTCGTAATCCGGCAACTAGGATTTGAATACAATGATTACGAACTCACGTCCATATTTTTTGATAGGATACAAAACAATCAATTACTACTGAGGTCTTTCGATGATAACCTATTGACGGGAATCCTATTCAGAGATATTACGTACATATATAACAGACCTGTAAATAATGCTGGAAATAGTTTTGCTCTGCTTACAAACTTCGAATTAAGCGGAGGAGAGACTTTCTTAGCAAATAAGCTATACGATCTCGTTTCTGGCCAGACGACGGATTGGAAATTGACCAATAACATCGAATTTGCAAAATATGCTAGATTCGAAATAGATCCTCGATTTTATAAATATTTCTCAGATAGACATTCACTAGCGACTAGATTCTATGCTGGGATTATCGTACCGTATGGAAGTAGTACTGCCGCACCATTCTTCAAGCAATTTAGTGTCGGTGGACCAAATAGTCTAAGGGGGTGGGATCAAAAAGAACTCGGACCAGGCGCATATTCAGAAAAAATATTAATGCCCGATGAAGGTCAAAACTTCTTCCAAACTGGTGATATAAAACTGGAAGCAAATGTTGAATATCGTTTTGATCTTTTCTATATATTTGAAATGGGTCTATTCGTAGATGCTGGAAATGTATGGACACTAAAAGCAAATGATGAAAGACCAGGAGCCAATATAACGAATGAATTTATTGACCAGATTGCTGTAAGTGCTGGTTATGGATTTAGATTTGACTTCACCTACTTCAATATTAGATTCGATTTTGGGTATAAACTCAGGGATCCTTTCTTACGGGACAACTTAAGTACAAAATGGTATAATTGGGATAGAGTCAAGGAGCAAGGCTTTGGTAATTTTCAAGTAGCTGTCAATTATCCATTTTAACTATGCTGGATAGGATCAGTATTATAATGCCCGTCAGGAATGGGATACCCTATCTGAAAGAGTGCCTTGATTCTATCATAGGTCAATCATATACAAATTGGCAACTTCATGTGGTAAATGATCACAGCACAGATGATACACTATCAGTCCTGCACCAATATGAAAATCTAGATAGCCGGATCATACCAACTCAGAATAAAGGCAAAGGAATTATTGACGCATTGACCACTGGCTATAACTTATCAATAGGACAATACATCACTAGGATGGATGCTGATGACATCATGCCGCCAGATAAATTGGAAACTCTCATTTGTCTTTTAGGCGATCAAGAAACCATATCTGTAGCCACTGGACAAGTACAATACTTTAGTTCGACCGGAGTAAAGGAGGGTTACAAATCTTATGAAAATTGGCTGAATCAGCTTTGCATAGATAATAATCACTTTGATCATATTTACAAAGAGTGCGTCATAGCTTCTCCTGCATGGATGATGAAAAGGGATCATTTTGACTTGATAGGAGGATTCAAATCAGATACATATCCTGAAGATTACGATCTGTGTTTTAGAATGTACGAGCAAGGAGCACAAGTCATCTCTACAAATACCTCAATCCATCTATGGCGTGATCATAGTAGTCGAACTTCTAGGAATGATCAAAATTATGCTGATAATCGCTTTCTAGCCTTAAAATTAGAATACTTTAGAAAAATAGAAATACAAAAACATGACTATTTCGTGCTCTTAGGTGCAGGAAAAAAGGGAAAATCTATCGCCAAGTATTTAATAGATCACAATATTGCATTCACTTGGGTCACAAATAATAAAAAGAAAATTGGGATCAATATATATGAGATCATACTCGAAGATTATGAAGAGGTAGACTTATCATCTAAAGGAACTGCACTCATAATATCAGTAGCCAATAAAGACGAACAAGCAGAGATAAATCAAAGAATATCCAATAAAAGTAAAGAAGAAGTATATTTCTTTTGTTGATTTTGAAAGTCATATTACCTAATACGGGTTAAGTGCGTGAGGCTACCTATATTTGAAAATGAAAATTATTACTTTCACTCTATCCATATTAGCTGCTACATTAAGTTGGTCTCAAGATGACATGCAAAAAACACTAGTAAAAATGGAACTAGAGTACATACAACCACTAGAACATACTCCTAATAAACTACCTGCAGGCAGTGTAAAATATTATGATTATGATTTCGGTCTTGAATTAGATAATGGGAGCACACTAGTACTGGTGCAAACTAAAAAGGACGATGGAAATTACATTCCTCAAGTGATGATCTCAGCGATGGTCGCTACGCTAGCTACCAATGATCAAGATGTAGAAATCAATATGATCTCTCCGTCCGCAAACTACCTCCATGAGACAAATAGTGACTGGGCGATCGAAGCACTGTTTACCCCAAAAGATAATATCGGCAACTACAAAATAGCGTATCTAAAATCAATCTTCAAAGCTGGGCTTGGAGTTACTAATATCTTATACTTGGCTAAGTCCGATGTGAATATCGAGCCCTTATTCAGATATAAGCAATAATAATAAACTAAGACCATACACCTTCGAAAACACTTACTGCAGGTCCTTCTAGCCATATATCCCTATATATACCTCCTTCTTTCTGTAAGTGAACTTTCAAGGATCCACCTTTAGTCTTGATCGATATAGGAGATTGTAAAGCATTATTCTCATGAGCGACTATTGCAGAAGCAGTCACACCAGTACCACAAGAATATGTTTCGTCTTCTACTCCTCTCTCGTAGGTTGCTACATGCAGTATACCTTCATTGAGTTCTATAAAATTTACATTGATTCCATTTGCTACATACTGATCAGAAAATCTGATTTCGGCTCCATCTTCTTTTATATTTTTTTCTTGAAGATCATCTGAAAACTGTACATAGTGTGGTGAACCTGTATCCAAAACAAAATCATCCCCTTGTCGAGAGATGCTACTTACATCGCCCATCTTCAACTTGATGGTTCCATCTGAAAGTACTTCTCCAAGGTGATCTCCATCAATCGCCAAAAAGACACATCTGTTTTCAAATACTGATAAGCTGTGAGCAAACTGAATTAGACAACGACCACCATTACCACACATCGAACTCTGGCGTCCATCAGAATTGAAATAGACCATTTTGAAATCGTAACCCACTTCGTTTCTCAGTAGAATCAATCCGTCAGCTCCGATACCAAATCTACGACTGCACATAGCAGCTATCAACTCTACGTCAGATTCATCAAATCGCTCAGATCTATCATCTATCATGATGAAATCATTTCCCGTCCCATGATATTTTGTAAAGTGTAACTTCATCATCATTCTTTAATCTGTAAAGCTAATTAGAAGGACAAAAAATCGTACAATTCATCGACCCCACACTCCATAATTTGAATTAGCTGATCGGATAATTGTGCATCTATCTTTCAGAACTCCTAGAAAACCTGACCACAAGACTGCTGATACTGACAAACTTTATTTTCTCTTAAATAGCCGTAGCTACTAAAACTAAAATAGTGGCTAATCAATATCATCAGTGCTTGAGGTGTTCGGTTCTCAATATATAGTCATCGAAAATTTCAAATTAATTCAAATTATCAATTATCCTAAAAAAGGATATCTGTAGTCTCTTGCTGGGTTGAATGTCTCTTTGATCGTACGTGGAGATACCCATCTATACAAATTCAAGATAGAACCGGCTTTATCGTTAGTCCCAGAACCTCTAGCACCACCGAATGGTTGTTGACCTACTACAGCTCCAGTAGGCTTGTCGTTGATATAGAAGTTACCCGCTGCATTTCTTAATTTGTCAATGGCTATTTTCGTTGCGTATCTGTCATTAGATATTATAGATCCTGTAAGCGCATACGGAGAAGTATCATCTACCAAGTCCAGTACCCCTTCGAAATCTCTATCATCGTATACAAATATCGTCATCACAGGTCCAAAAATCTCTTCGCACATCGTCAAGAACTTGGGATCGCTCGTTTGTACTACAGTAGGCTCGATGAAGTATCCTTTAGACTTATCATATCCACCACCGACAAGAATCTCGGCATCGTCTGCTTCTTTGATTTGATCAATGTAAGCAGCTATCCTGTCAAATGCTTTTTCGTCGATTACAGCATTGATAAAGTTACCCATATCTTCTGGTGATCCCATTTTGAATGTTTTCACGTCAGCTACTAAGTTCGTCTTTACATCTTCCCAGATAGATGATGCGATATAAGCTCTAGATGCTGCAGAGCATTTCTGTCCTTGGAATTCGAATGCTCCTCTCGCCAATGCTGTAGACACTACTACCGGATCTGCAGAACCATGTGCTACGACAAAATCCTTCCCTCCTGTCTCCCCTACTACTCTAGGGTAAGATCTATATTTAGTAATATTATTCCCAATATTTTTCCATAGAGTCTGGAACACACTTGTACTTCCAGTAAAATGCAATCCCGCAAAATCTTTATGAGAAAATACTACATCTCCTGTAGTAGGTCCATCTACAAATACTAGATTGATCACCCCATCAGGCAGACCCGCTGCCTGCAATACTTCCATGATGATCTGTGCAGAATAGATCTGAGATTCAGCTGGCTTCCACACGATAGTATTACCTAGCATCGCTGGCGCACAGCAGAGATTAGCCGCTATAGATGTAAAATTGAATGGTGTCAAAGCAAAAATAAATCCTTCTAAAGGTCTGTATTCTAATCTATTCCAAACACCTGGAGCTGATTCTGGTTGCTGTTGATACATTTCCTGCATATACTGCACATTGAATCTGAAAAAATCGCAAAGCTCACACACAGCATCAATTTCAGCCTGAAATATATTCTTAGATTGAGCAAGCATTGTCGCTGCATTCATTCTAGATCGAAAAGGTCCCGCTAGCAGATCAGCCGCTCGGAGAAATATCGCAGCTCTATCCTCCCATGGAAGTCCTGCCCACGCCTCTTTGGCCGCAAGTGCTGCATCAATAGCAGCAGTCACGTGACTCGCATCCCCTTCAGAATATTCTCCTATCACTGTACTCAGATCATGTGGAGGGTATATTTTATGTTTTTTGTCTGTAGTAACCCTTTGATTTCCAATATACATTGGGATATCCATGTGTCCATCGAGCATCGTTTTATATGCTTCGGCGGCATTTTCTCTTTCCATTGATCCAGGAGCGTAACTCAGTACGGGCTCATTGATTGCTATTGGTACTTCAAAATATGCGTTAGCCATTCTATTTTCTTGTTTATTTGGTTAAGATTTTTTATTGTTGAACTAGAGTCAAATCGTTTCATAGATTTCCTCCGCCATAAATTCTGGTACAAATGTAGAAATATCTCCCTTCCCTTTGATGATTTCCCTTACAATAGTAGAACTGATATGAGAAAACTCAGGTTTCGAGATAAAAAATAAAGTTTCTACATTATCTCCTATGATGTTATTGAGTTGTGAAATCGTTTTTTCATAATCGAAATCAGAAGCATTTCTAAGACCTCTGATCAGGTATTGTGCTCTTTCTTTTTTACAGAAATTTACAGTCAGTCCTTGAAATTCTCCCACATCTATTGTTGGGTCGTTGATGAACACTTCGTCCAGCCACTTCATTCTCTGCTCTACTGTAAAAAGACCCTTCTTCGCTGAATTGACACCTACGGCAACTATTATTTTATCAAACAAAGGAGCGAAACGTCGAACTAAGTCTATATGACCATTCGTAATGGGATCAAATGATCCTGGGAATACTGCTATTTTCATTGGTAATGTTTAGAATACGAAAGTAAGGTATATAGAACAGGATAAAATAAAAAATGGAAACAAAATAAATTTGCTCCCATTTTTAAAATTTACTAATTATATCTTATTTGGTTTTGATACTGCATCCGATTGCTTTTGTCATAGCAGGATCAGGATTTTTGCCAGCTTCTAGTGCGTTGATCGCATTCGCCAAGAATCTTTCGTCAACCTCATCAGCATTTCTAGCATTATCATCAATAGCTCCTATATACTTCACTTGCAGCTCCTTATCTAAGAGGAATACGTGAGGTGTTTTAGTCGCTCCGAATACTGGATACAATTGCTGTCCTTCATCGATCAAATACGGAAAATTAAATTTCTTTTCCTCAGCTCTAATAATCATATTTTCAAATGAATCATCCGGCTTCACTTCAGGGTCATTTGGATTTATAGCTACTACATGATATCCTTGAGGGCCAAACTCATTTTGTAGCGCCACCAATCTATCTTCGTACATAATTGCATATGGACAGTGATTACATGTAAAGGTTACGATGAATCCTTTCGCGTCCTTCATATCCGCAAGTGAATGCATCTTACCGTCTACCCCCTTGAGAGAAAAGTCTTTTGCAGTATCGCCTATTTTGTATCCGTTTTGTGCAGATACAGTTACGCCTATCAGCAGAGCAAGTAAAATGGTATTTATTAGATTTTTCATTTTTTTGTATTTTGATTTCTTCTAATTATTAAATAAAACTAACATCTCTTCTTCTATTTCAAAAGTGGAATGAAACTCTTTTTCGAAAAATAATTTCTTATCTCCTTTCAATATTAATGTAATAGGAATCGCACCCGACCAACTGGGATCAACCTTATCGATCCAATTATTCGCCTTGCCATCCGCTAATAATACAACTTTACTCTTGATTTTGTTCTTGGTTAGAAATGGGATTACCTTACTTTCTAGTTTTTTAGGATCATCTAGACTCACGAGTATTTGTTTGAATGCTTGATTAGAATATAGCGCATTCAATTCTTCGAAGTAAGGAAGTTCTTTGATGCATGGACCGCACCATGTAGCCCAAAAGTTGACAACGTAAGTTGTATCAGCACTGATGTTTGTTAGGATTTCTTCTTCCATATCGTCAAATTTCTCGTATACTTTGACTTGTGCATCACAGTAACTAAGGATACATGACAATATTAATATTATAAAACTACACTTCATTTTTATCGATTTTATAAGATGAAACTAATATAATGTCTTTCTTAATATGTATTGAGATTTAATTAACATAAAAATGATCTATTTAAAAATCATAAGTAGAAAACACACGTTACTTTTACAGAATCAAATTCTATACATGAATCCATATAAATTATTTTTCATCTTTATTGCTCTTGTTTGTTTTTCAAGTTGTGGAGAACAAGAAGAGCCCAAAGGTGATCTCAGCCTCAAGATGAACCTTATATACAACGGTGATCCTCTTGTTATGTTTCAAGATTATGAATATCCGGATGGACGAACAATCAACTTTTCGAGATTCTCATTATATATATCAGATTTAAAATTAGACGAAACATTGATTTCTGATGTAGAATTTCACAATCTCACAGAAAGCCATGTTGACTTATCAGGTGCCAATGAAGGTTATGAATGGATGCTAAGAGACCTCCCTACCAAAGAATACAGTCAAATGAGCTTTGGTGTCGGCGTCAATGAAATAGAAAACGCAAAAGATCCTGGCACATTTGAATCTGGTCATCCTCTGGCCAAGCCTGGTGAGCATTGGTTCAGCTGGAATAGCTTCATATTTCTAAAATTAGAGGCCAATATGGATACGAATGGAGACGGCATAAAAGACTTACCCATCTCTCTACACTTAGGAGATGATGATGCTTATCGAGTGCTAACATTCGATGAGAATATTACAATAACAGAAAATAATATAACATCATCTAAAATAAACATAGACATCTATGAGTTACTTGGTGGTGCGAACGAAACGTACGATATAGAGACCAATCCTCAAATACATTCGCTAGGACAAAAAGATGCAGTGATTGAACTAGCAAACAACATCTCAAATAGTATTTTCTAATTGTACCGTAGGAATTAGAAATACATTAAGCGTAAAGATTAACAATTAAAAAAAATATAAATGAAGAGTTTAAGATTATGTTTGGTTGCACTTTTGGCAGTATCATTTTTTTCATGTGGAGAAGATGAGAAAAACAAAGATGTAAGCGTGAAATTAGAAATGGTCGTCGGAGAAGAGGGCTTGGTAAACGGAAGGACATACAATATCAATGGTGTCGATGTACAATTCACCAATGTAGCATTCTACCTCGGTGATATGACATTTAGAAATTCTGACGGATCTACTTTTGTAAATCAAGGTGACAATAGATACCAATTGATCAAACCTGGCATCTTTGACTATGACTACAGTATACCTTTCGTAAAGGATGGTGGTGATGTCTCTCTTGATGAAGTATCATTTATAGTGGGTGTGGATTCAGAAACGAATAATGACGACCAGATGACCTTCGAGATGAGGCCTATAGGTGATCCATTAGGACAACAAAATCCTACTATGCACTGGGGTTGGATGGGAAAATATAGATTTATGAATATCGATATAGATGCAGATCTTGATGGTGATGGTGTATTCGGCGAAGATGACGAGAAACTAGTCTATCACCTAGGTAAAGATGCATTCTTAGGAAATATTACCTTGAATCCAAATGAAAAGCTAGAAGGTGGTGCCAATGATTTTAGAATCAACGTAGATTTCGAGAAGTTACTTGATGGCATCGATTTCAATACAGAGAAGTTTACCAAAGCGGGCACTGATGAGATCGACTTGGCCAATAAGTTATTTAATAATTATTCATCAGCGTTTATATTTGAAAAATAATCAAAATATAATATCGATATATAGACTGGCATCATGTTTCATGGTGTCAGTTTTACTTTTAGGCTGTGTCGACACCTCGCCGACTATAGATATGTCTGTTTATCAAGTAGATATCCGACCAAGTTGGCCTGATATTCTGATTCCTGAGAACAATCCAATGACTGCCGCTTCAGTAGCATTTGGGAAGCAGCTATTCACAGACAAACGGCTATCCATAGATTCTACTATCTCTTGCGCAAGCTGTCATAAATCAACGAGCGGTTTTGCAGATTCAGTACCGTTTTCTATTGGTGTCGGAGGCAAATTAGGATTTAGGAATAGTGGAAGCCTCACCAATGTTGCCTATCTCCCCTATTTCAATAGAGATGGTGGTGTCAAGACACTTGATCGGTTCTCATTGGTACCTATCGAGGATCATGCAGAGATGAACCTCAATCTAATAGAAATGACTCATAGATTAATGCATGATGAATCTTATGTCAAACTAGCCAAGACCATATACAATAGGACGCCTGATGCATTTAGTGTTTCTCGTGCTTTGGCTTCTTACTTGAGGACTTTTATCAGTGATGATAGTCCATATGATAGGTACGTATATGATGGAGATAGTACTACGCTCACCCCAAGTCAAAAGCGTGGTTATGATCTATTCTTTGGCCCTAGGGCTAAATGCAGTACATGTCACAATGGGATAAATCTGACCAACTACACATTCCAAAATAATGGTCTATACGCTGACTACAAAGGAAAAGATAGAGGCAGGCAAAGAGTAACAGACGACCCTAGGGACGAAGGTAAATTCAGAGTGGCAAGCTTACGAAATATATCACTCACTGCTCCATATATGCACGATGGTAGCCTTCCTGACTTAGATGCCGTATTAGATCACTACATAAACCATGGAGTACCACACGAGAATAAAAATCCTATAATTGATGAAATCCAAATTACGAGATCAGAAAAGGAAGATTTGATTTCATTTCTAGAGGCTATGACAGATGATGCATTCATTAGAAATAATGCTATTGTCACTTTAGGAGAGTAGACTCCGAACATTCTTTTCCATACCATTTTGCCATAGTGTTTTCTGCACTTTTATATCGAGGAGTGAAATCCATCTTACTATGCGTGTGATCTACGTCATGATCAACATGCCATTGCCAAAAATACATCCCTGCGAACCATTTCTTAACCCAAAGTTCTTGAAAAAGCGCCTCATATGCTAGATTCTGGATATGATTAGAGACAACATTCGTCGTATCATTTACTACAGAATCCCATAGCCATGGTTCTATTGTAGCTATCTCATCGCTTCTGTACCCTATCTCAGTAAATAAGATTGGCTTCTTGTATTTTTTGGAGATATTTTTTAGCTTCTTGATGTGCTTTTGCCACCCATTTTTAATCTGTGATAAGCTGGGATTTCTATTATTAGTAAGTGGATAATATGCCTGTATTCCAATGTAGTCCATTTGACCCCAAAATTTGATATCGCCGATTTCATCATCCCAATTCATAGCATAGGTAAGCTTACCTCTATATACGCTCTTGATTTCAGATATAAGTGAATCCCATAACTCCGGCTGCGCATTTATCGATGTTTTCAATTCTGTACCAATACAGAACAAATCGACACCAGTATACTCTGCCAGCATAGCTTGATGTATCATGTGATTCCGATATGAATCAAACCAAACAGACCATTCTTTCTTATTATCAAGTTGAATATTGGATCTCCATCCTTCTCTCATCCATATATGTGGCTTTAGAAATATATGCATTCCCTTGGCTCGAAGATTATGGATTGTTTTTATATACATGGAGTCATATCTCGACCATTCCCCTATATCTCTATCTCTAGGTCGTAGCTCTTTGGTTAATTCTGTTTCTTGGAATAAAAAAGGGATTATAGCCACATTCTCTATATTATTCTTGACCAATTGATCATATGGATCTGATGCGTCGCGGTGCCATCCAAAAGCACTCATACCTCTATGTTTGCCATCTTTTGAATAGAAATTTTTAGTCTTTCCTGTATGGTTTTCAACAGACATATCCCACTCAAAAAAGTAATCATCATCTCGAATAGAGTGAGATGCACATTGACCCAACATCAAAATAGAAAGTAATAGGTATAAAACCTTGATCGACAATATGGTTAAGTTTAAGGTTAGCTTATTGTGTTCGTGTCTGTATGCATATATTTACTTTTTTTACATCAGGATTGATCACTTTGGATACACTAAAATAGCAATAAATATTAAAATGCGTATCCTACATTTAGATTTGGTAATATAGGGAACAAACTGGTTTTGCGAGCCTCTGTCCTGCCGATCGTTGGACTTTCGTAGATGTATATAAAGAACGGATTTTTTCTGTTGTATACATTGTAGAGACCTACGTGGAGGAAGAATTTACTAGATTTATCATATTTTTTTTCGTAGTTAAATTGAAAATCTAAGTGATGAAAAGGTTCTTGTTGATAGTTATTCCTTGGTCCACTTGTTGTTAGCACTCCAAAATCAGATCTGATTTCTTCTATTGCCAAAGAAAAGAAATTACCAGATCCATATACCCAGTTGCTTGAAATCGAGCAACTATTATTGATTTTGTATTTGATGCCAACGTTTATATCATTTCTACGGTCAAACTTGTAAGAGAAAGGCGCACCATTATCAATATCTTCAAATGATCTATCCGTCTTGGCGAGTGTATATGCTGCCCAGCCTGTCCATGTTCCGATATTTTTTTCAATTTGTATTTCAAAACCACGGCTTGTACTACCACCTTCTACTACATGATTTCTCCAGTCATTGTCTTCTTGCAGTATGATCGAAGGCTGATTGGTACTTCCGATTAAAAACAAATCGACAGCCAATTGGTATTCTAGTAGATTTTGCATCCTTTTATAATAACCTCCCATAGTAAAGTATAAGCCCTTACCAAGCTTTCTGGAATACGATAGGCTAAGTTGATCCGCTGATTCGGGTTTAAGCTCATCAGTACTCGGCACCCATAGATTCGATGATATACCTATACCAGGATTGACCAAGAGATGGACATACTGTACCATCTGAGTATACGATAGTGTAAGTCTATCTTTATTACCAGGCTTAAATATCGCACTCAATCTAGGCTGAGAATTTGAATACTGACTTGAACCTACGTTAAATCTTGCCAAATGAAGCCCCGCATAAAATTCCCAATTCTGGTTTGGACTATATGTATCTTCTATATACGATGACAGTTCATCCGCATTGATTAGTGAGTTATTAGTACTGACCGTCTGCGCCTGCCCGGTTATCATTTGACTACTATTTATTATCGGATTGTATCTATGATATATCCAGCCCGCTCCAAATTTCATCACATGCTTATCAGACAAGTAGTAATCAAAATTAACATTAGCGAGAATATCCTCGATCTGAGAAACAGAGGTCAACTCAAATTCTGCCGACGAACCTAAGTTATTGACCACAGAATTGAAACTATATGAGCCTCTAGAAGTGTATCTATAATCTACACCTCCTAGGTTCATAGATAGCTGAAGCTTATCATTTACGATATTAGATAGGTTTAGATTCCACATTTGCGAATCCCAATTCATATTGATATCACTGGTCGTCCTGAAGATGTCATTGTTTGTATTTTCGTCCGAAAGATCTCTGAACAAATTGAGGTTGTCTCTGCCTTTAAAATAACTAAATGATAATTTTCTAGAAGGAGAAAAATGGTGTGTCATCTTAGCCAACACATCACTGTATCCGATGTCGATATCATAATTGATCAAATCTCCAACCACATCATCGAAGTAAGTATCAATATAAGAAATACGTCCTGAAAGATTGAATGTCGTTTTACTATTCAATATTGGGCCTTCTAGATGAGCTTTCACAGTCGGCAGTGATGCAGAGACTGTTCCATGCACACCAGAGTTGTTACCGTCTTTCAACTTTACATTGAGCACAGATGACAATCGACCGCCATATCTAGCTGGAAATCCATTTTTTATAAATTCAATATTTCGAATGCTTTCTTCTATAAAAATACTAGAGAGACCAGCTGCATGATTGACTTCATATAAAGGAACACCTTCTAACAATACGAGATTTTGATCTTGACTTCCTCCACGTACAAATAGACCCGGATTGCCTTCATTGCCCGATTGTACCCCAGCATTTACTTTGACAGCTTGGAGTAGATCGTTTCCTCCTGCAGTAGATTGAAAACCTTCGGTAAGGGAGAGATCTATCTTTCTTCCCCCCGACCCTAAGAGGTAGTTATCAGATATAGATTCTTTGATGATTATTTCAGTGAGTTCATTATCAAAATTCATCAACACTTCAATATCAGTATCGATAAAACTATCCATGTACATAGACTCATAGCCTAAATAGCTAAACCTAACCCTACTACTGTCTCTAGGGATCGACAAACTGAAAAACCCTGACTCTGCACTGAATGTGGATGAAAAAGTATTTAATTCTAAGATAGTAGCCCCTACAATAGCTTCTCCTGACTCCTTATCTCTCAGGTATCCTCTAATCCTAATTAATGGATCTACTTTGTCATTGAGAAATGTAATAAGCACTTTATTCTTACTCGGAGTGAGCTTCAATGTGCTATTATAAAATAATAATCGTGTAAGCTCTTCTAATGTAAGTGGTTCCTTGGGAAGTACGATTACTTCATTTAGATCTACTCTTGAACTGTTGAATGAAAGAGAAATATTTTCTTGTACAAATAGGTTATCCACATGACCCAGCAAGGTATTCTCATTGAAAGATAAGAGAACTTTTCGGGATAGTATATCATCTTGTGCTGTTGAACAGATACAAATCAAACAACAGACGCATAGTAGCCATATTTTCTTATGGTCTACGCACATATTAACAGTCAGAAGATGAAACGATGTAGATATTGTCCACTACTTTATACTTCAGTCCGTGAGTAGTGCTAAATTCATTTAGTATATCCTCGAGACTCGAATTGTCAAAAGTCGTTTTGACATTACAATTTTTAAATAATTTAGGATCACTTAGCCTCACCTCTTTACCAAAGTGTCTAGACAAAGCTTCTACTACATTATTCATCGTATTGTCATTAAATATGAGTCGATCATTCTTCCAACTGCCATAGTTGTCATCATTCATGGCGAATCTTTCGACTGTATTATCGACCACTTGTATAAACTCCCCCGCGACTAAGGTATATGTTGTTCCTTGAAATTTGTAAGCCACACTTCCTTCTTCGACGAAAATCTCCGTTGTATTATCATCGGCTACGATGGTAAACTCTGTTCCCAAGACCGTTACTTCACCAACGGGAAGGTTAATTTTGAACTGTTGTGATTCATCACGCGCTACGTCAAAGAATGCACGTCCTTTGAGACTTACCTTTCTTTTGTCTTTAGCTCTTAATTTTGATTTTTTATCTAGCATTACTTCTGTACCGTCCAAGAGGTCAACACTCATTGATTTCTGATTTGCTGCGTATTCTCTTACTTCGAATGTATTATTTTCGGTTTGATTATTTAGTAAAAATAATGCTCCAAATGCTAAAACGGCAATTGCGGCTATTCTTGATAATGTTTTTAGGTTTATTACGCTTGTTTTTTGAGACTCGCTATTGGTCTTAGTTTGGTTTGCATTCGACGTTAGTTCATTATCGTTATTGAAAGTGGAGTCTTCGTTCTCTTGAAGTTTATTTTCAAAGGCTGTCCACGCTTCATCTTCATTAAAATCGGCGTATCCGCTGAGTGTATCTGACAACTTCGATATTTTTTTCATATCTGCCAGAGCCTTCATGTTTTCTTCCGCTTCTTTTTTCCATGCATCAAGGGCTGATTTCTCATCTCCTATAGAAGCGTCTCCCATCACTTTACCTATTATTCGATCTATATTCATTTCTCTTTTCTTCTTAGCATTTTCTATGCATCCAATTCGGATAGTCTACTTCCCATTATATCACGCAATTTGCGATATGCTTTACCTATTTGATTTTCTACAGTTTTTACAGAGATATCCAGGTCTTTAGCTATCTCGTTGTAAGTTAGTCCATTGACTTTGTTTAGCACAAATATTTCTTGACATTTGGGTGGTAATTGTCGTATCGACTTATACAGAAATTCCTTTAGCATGAATTTCCTCGCCTGTTCTTCATGATTATCATCATAATGATCATTATAATCTACAGTAGATACTTTTTGATCATTTCTCTGTTTTCTCAATACTTCGATCGATCTATTCTTGACCGCTTGAAACAAATAGCTTTTTTCGCTCGTGCCTATTGAGATTTCTTTTCTTTTATCCCAAATCTTAGTAAATACATCCTGAACTACATCTTGTGCCACCTTGTGGTCATTCACAATGGTAGAAGCAAAATTACAGAGCGGATTATAATATTTCTTAAACAATGCTTTGAATGTATTTTTATCTATTTGTTCCAAAAAAAATCCTATCGAGTTAAGTGGTTGTTTTGTTTTATTATGCTAATTTATCATATATAACTAAAGTCAGCTAACATCTCCACGAATATATTGGTCATTAATTGTTCAAGAAGACAATCTACAGCTATCCAATAAGCCAATAGTATATAAATGTCGCATAAAAAAACCATGAAGTACTTCGAAAATCTACTCATAAAAAAAGCCTATCGACGATGTCGATAGGCTCCTAGTATTTTTATATAAATCAGGTCTTCCTGCTTATACCACTGATACATTTACAGCGTTAGGACCTTTTTTTCCTTCTTCTACTTCGTAACTTACTGTGTCACCTTCTCTAATGTCGTCATTTAGACCACTTACGTGCACAAAGATATCTTTACTTCCATCATCAGGGCTAATAAATCCGAATCCCTTAGTGTCGTTAAAAAATTTTACTGTTCCGTTATCCATTTCTTATTGTATTATATAATTAATACTACAAATATAATATTAATTTTTGAAATGTCACCAATGATTATGAAGATCAATAAAGAATATTTTTTAAGCTGACTATATCTAATGAAAATGGATGTTATTAACATCATCAGGAGCAAGGAATAAAAGTGCTTTAATTTTCATCCATCCATCTACCTCTGGTAAAGTCAGGAATCGCAACCGCTTTACTTCCCGCTGCAATCGACTCCTCTGATAGCGGGGTGATGCTCATCCATGCTGCAGCATCATATACATCTATTGGCGGCCGCTTATTAACTTTTGCATGATTTACGAACTCATCTATTAGAAACCAATCCATACCTCCATGACCCGCTCCGATTGCTTTCTGTTCATTGGCTTTCCAATATGGATGATCATATTTCTTAAGCCAGCTATCAGCAGAAGTCCATTGATGAGCTTCAGTAAGACCATCGATGAGTAGCGACTTATTTACATCCATCCAGATGCCTTTCGTGCCTTGCACTCGAAAACCTATAGAATATGGCCTCGGCAGATTAGTATCGTGAAACAAGGTGATTGACTCTCCATTTGCGCATTTGATCATAGTCGTTACTACATCACCCAACTTGAACTTCACCTTTGCATTTTCATGCTTCTCGCCTCCATTGGGATGATTTACAATGTAATTATGAAGACCTACCGCTTGCGAAGACATTGACGTAAGATACATTAATCGATTTCCTCTATTGATATTGAGCATTTGTGCTACAGGCCCAAGTCCGTGAGTCGGATACAGGTCTCCATTTCGCATTATAGAGTGTTGTGTTCTCCATTTTGATTCATGAAACCCTTTCTCACCGAACTCTACCCCACCACCGTAAGCTTTCATTCCATCATTGAATTTCACTTCGCGGAGATCATGCTGATATCCACCCTCTAGATGTACTAATTCGCCAAACATACCTTGGCTTACCATATTCATGACTGCCATGACGTCCCGACGATAACAAACATTCTCGAGAAAGAACAAATGCGTTCCCGTGGCTTCTTGGGTATTGACCAATTGCCAACATTCATCTACGGAGAATGCTCCACAGACCTCGGTTCCGACATATTTTCCAGCTTTCATTGCCGCGACCGCTTGTTCTGAGTGCCACTTCCATGGAGTAGCTATAATGACAGCGTCAATATTCTCATCCGCCAATAGATTCTTGTAGTCGTGTGGCCCATCCTTATATACAGTGGGCTCATTCTTTCCATATTTCTTAAATATAGCCAAAGAAGAGGCGATCATGCGATCATCTATATCTGCAATAGCGATTACTTCACAGTCATTCCTATCTAAAAGTAGATCTATATGACTCTGACCTCGAAATCCTGAACCAATAATGCCAATGTTAATCTTTGATTTTGATATATTCGCCTTTTCATGTTTGGAGGGAGAGGCCTTAGAAGAAGGTGATATAGCTATGCCTGCACCGACAAGTGCTGAAGATTGTATAAATTTTCGCCTGTTGATAGACATAATTTTGTAGTTCGTAGTTAGTGATTACATATCAATGCTCAATTTAATTAATACACCATTAGAAACGTGAATAACCAGCAATAAAAAATAAATATGATAAGATTATCTGATTTTGAAACAAGAGCCCCAGAAGGTACGGATGAAAAGAAAATAAGGAAAGAGACCAAAAAAATTGCAAAAGAAATACAAGAATTGCAGTCGATAATGTTTGCTCAGAAAAAACATTCTTTGCTTGTGGTTTTTCAGGGTATGGACAGTAGCGGTAAAGATGGGTCGACCAGAGAGGCATTCAAATATTGTAGTCCGTCAGGCATAAAAACGAAAGGATTTGGCAAGCCAACGGATGAAGAGTTTGCACATGACTTCTTATGGAGAGTACATCCTCATGCTCCTGCAAAAGGTGAAATAAGCGTATTTATTAGATCTCATTATGAAGACGTATTAATCCAAAGAGTACATAAGTGGATCGATGAGGAGAAGGTGACGCAAAGAATAAATGCCATAAACGCTTGGGAAGAATTACTTACCGTAGATAATAATACAACTGTCTTGAAATTCTACCTTCATCTATCGAAGGATAGACAGAAGGAGAAACTTATGGAACGAATCGAAACTCCGCGCAAAAACTTTAAACATAATGACGGAGATTGGGAAGAAAGAAAACACTGGGACAAATACATGGAATGCTATGAAGATGTAATAAATAGATCTAAAATACCATGGGTCATAGCTCCTGTAGATCAAAGATGGTATAGAAATTACTTCATCGCTAACAAGATCCTAGAGACCTTAAAATCTATGGATCTCGAATATCCTAAACTAACAACAGAAAGAGAAGAGTGGAAAAAGTACGTATAGATAAGTGGTTGTGGAGTGTAAGAATATTCAAGTCTAGATCTATGGCTACAGACGCCTGTAAAACAAATAGAATCAAAATAAATGACAAGAATGTAAAACCATCCTACCTAGTCAGAGTTGGAGAAAGAGTAAATGTATATAAAGAAGGATTCAACCTCACATTTGAGGTAGTCGCACTGATTAACAAAAGAGTATCAGCAACCTTAGCTCAGCCATGCTACAAAAACCTAACTCCCGAAGAAGAATTAAATAAATATAAAGATTGGTTTATCGGTAAAGGAGCACCCGAAAGAAGAGAAAAAGGAGCTGGAAGACCAACTAAGCGAGAGCGAAGAGAAATCGATGATTTCAAAGATGACTATATGCTATGGGATGATGATTTAGATGGCTAGAGTTATGGAATATAATTAGGTAATAATCAGTAATTAGGTAATTCATATATAAGAATTCTAAATATTTCATAGAATAAATTACTTTTGCAGTTACTATTAAGAAACAGATATTTTAAAAGACAATTATGAATTTACACGAATATCAGGGAAAAGAACTTTTAGCTTCATATGGTGTAGCTATACAAAGAGGAAAAATCGCTCATACAGTAGAAGAAGCTGTACAGGCATTCAAAGACATACAGTCTGAGACTGGATCTGAAATGGCAGTAGTAAAGGCTCAGATCCACGCAGGTGGTAGAGGAAAAGGTGGTGGAGTGAAGCTGGCCAAGAATATGGATGAGTTGAAAGAGCATGCAGGAAACATCCTAGGCATGATGCTAAAAACTCCACAAACGCCGGGCGGTATGGATGGTGCTGGAAAACTAGTAAGAAAAATCCTAGTGGCAGAAGATACGTATGCTCCTGATTTTGATGCATGTAAGGAATATTATATATCCATACTCATGGATAGAGGAATGAAACAAAACGTAATCATATACTCTACGGAAGGGGGTATGGATATCGAGGCAGTTGCAGAAGAAACTCCAGAACTCGTACATAAAGAATATATAGATCCTCATTTAGGTCTTCTAGGGTTCCAATCAAGGAAGATAGCATTTAACCTAGGTTTAGAGGGGAAGGCATTCAAAGAGATGACTAAATTCATCGCTAAGTTGTATGCGGCATTTGTAGGAAGTGATGCGTCTTTATTCGAAATCAATCCTTGTCTACATACGGCTGATGATAGGATACTAGCTGTAGATAGCAAAGTATCACTTGATGAAAATGCTCTCTTCCGTCATCCAGAACTAGCTGAGCTTAGAGATACAGATGAAGAAGATCCGACAGAAGTAGAAGCGCAGAGTTATGGACTAAACTTCGTAAATCTCGACGGAAATGTCGGGTGTATGGTAAACGGAGCTGGTCTAGCAATGGCTACAATGGATATTATCAAATTATCAGGTGGATCTCCAGCTAACTTCCTCGATGTAGGAGGTACAGCAGATGCGGCAAGAGTAGAGCAAGCATTTAGAATTATCCTTAGAGATGAAAATGTAAAAGCAATCTTGATCAATATATTCGGTGGTATCGTAAGATGTGACAGAGTAGCACAAGGTGTAGTAGATGCTTACAAAAACATTGGTGACATCAATGTTCCAATTATCGTAAGATTACAAGGAACGAATGCAGATATAGCAAAAACGATCATCGACGAAAGTGGTCTTGAAGTACACTCTGCAATTCTGCTGAAAGAAGCGGCAGATCTAGTAAAGAAAGTTGTAGCTTAATATAGCCACAGGGAATATACAATTAGGGCATGCAATTTTGCGTGCCCTTTTTTGTTTGCATTACCATTATCTAGGTTCTCTTATCGTGCTAGCATATCGAGCATGGTGAAGGAGCTATTCTCAAATTGTAGTTCGATAAATCGACTACCCTTGGGCGGAAAAAACTTGAAATCTATTGGAACCTATCACATTTATTCCTCCCTATACTGCTGTGCCAAAATCAACAATTATCACACCATATGAAGGATCTGGAGAAACAACCTTACTCAGATCACGTTGAATATTTTGTCTTTAGCTTAAAATATGTAGTAATTTATTTTGTCAGCTTACCTTATATTCTTAGCAATATTTTACTTCAAATAGATAATTATCATCAAAATCAAACATAGCGTATCAAACTATTGTTACTTCAGTTGTATCAAGAATCACAAAAAATAATAAATGAATAAAACAGCAATCATAACAGGAGGAACAAAAGGTATAGGACTCGGTATAGCTGAGTCACTATTAGCGGATGGATATAATGTGGTCATCACAAGCAGAACAGAATCCGCAGCACAAGAAATTGCAGCTCAACTAAAAACTGATCAGAACGCGAGAGTAATCGGTCTTGGATGTGATGTACGAGATTACGAAAGTCAATTGGCTTGTGTCAATAAGACCATAGATGAATTCGGATCTGTAGATGTAATGATCGCCAATGCAGGTGTGGGTCATTTTAGCCCTATAGAGGATATGAGCATAGAGGATTGGAATGCTACTATTGACACAAACTTGACTGGAGTATTCTATAGCACTAAGGCTTCGATAGAGGCACTCAAGGCATCAAAAGGATATCTGATTACAATAGCTAGTCTAGCGGGAACCAACTTCTTCCCAAAAGGATCAGCTTATAATGCTAGTAAATTTGGCCTCGTAGGATTTACTCAATCTGTCATGTTGGACTTGAGAAAGTATGGCATCAAAGTAACTACTATAATGCCAGGATCAGTAGCCACTCACTTCAATGGAAATACGCCTGATGAAAAGGACAACTGGAAAATACAACCAGAAGATCTAGGACAGATGGTATCAGACTTACTGAAAATGAATCCTCGAACATTACCTAGTAAGATTGAAGTCAGACCTACAATACCAGGCGGATCAAAGTAATTGATAATAACCAGCGAAGCATATATCCTTCGCTGGTCTTTTTATTTTATCAATTTGAATACTTTTTCACCCTCATCACTTACAACTTTCAGAAAGTACAAACCATTGGGTAAGGATCTATTTATCAAGATATCAGTTACACCCTTGCTAATAGAAGCTTCGAACTCTACCACAGTACCGTCTACACTATTAAGATATAACTCTTCGATATTTTGAGCATTAATAGTAATATGATCATCAAATATTGTAGGATATACTTTGATATCTGCTATTTCATTTTTATGCTTATTTTCTGATCTCAAGTTATTGATTGTCCAATTGATAGTGGCTATAGACTTACTATTATTAGCAGTGAATGACACTTCATTTATTAACGTGGATATTATCTGAGACGGATCATTTTCAAAACTATAGTCCAAAGTGACATTCAATTCACTAGGTGCTAGTTCTAATGATGTATTTACAAGATTAGATAGTAGTGTCTTATTATGATAATCAGAAATGGCAACTTCTTGCATCGATGTACTTACAAATTTTGAATCTATATTAAAGGCCATTGTGTAGCACCCCGTCTTGATCTCATTTGGGTTTGATATCACTACTCTATCATTCAATATTTCTACAGAAAGGTCGAGAGATTCGATTGTGTTAAATTCTTGCACATTTTTAGCACCTGTAACATCTCCTTTTTTGACAGCCCAAAAGTTAAATCCGTATTGGTAGTTTGTGATCGACATTTTAGGATTAAAAATTGCCGTCGTTGCATTTGCTTCTTGGGAATATGGAATAAATACCCACGCATCATCTCGACTTAGCTCCACTTCTCCCAAAAGTAATTCTCTGAATAAAATCAAATCATCAAAATCAAATTGCCCATCGTTATTAAGGTCAGCAGCTATTCTTTGATAGTAATCGAGATCCTCTTTTCCAAGGGCTGCCTCCATCACAAGCTGAAAATCTAAAATATCTACCCCTGTAAGCGGATCATCTTCATGACTGGCCTCTGCATGATATGTATCCATCAGACTCTGCTCACCAAAACTGTAGGATCCATCTTCCTCAGTTACCGACTCTGATACTATGTCAGCACCCTCCATCAGGTAGGTTTCAACATTTGAAAGATACTCACCGTGTCTAGTAGTGACTCTGCCTTGCGGCTCAAACTTCCCTGCGCAAGATCCGTTGTCTAGAACCAACATGAACACTTCGCAGAAATCTTGATTTCCAGCTCCATCAGTATAGTAGATTCTATAAAATTGAATTCCTATTTCGCCACACTCAATAACTCTTTCCGTATCCTCTACATTCTCACTAAACGATAGTCTCAGTTCTTCTTGAGACGAACAATTATCTAGTCCTCCAAGGTCAAATAACTCAACTGGCACCACCAATTGGCCGTCATGACCACCATCCAACGTCGCACTTAAGAACCCTATACAGTATGGCGATGGTGGCTTATTATCTACCACCTCGAAATCCGAACTGCATGATCTCACATTTCCACAACCATCAGTCACCTTCCATACAAGCTTATGTTTGGATATACTGATATTTTCTGGAAGTGTAATGGAAACTTCTTCTCCATTAGCCGTTGCATCTATGCTAAAGGGTGACGGCTCATTAGGTCCATAGAAATAATCCTCAGAGCCATCTGCCCATAAATCAACAGACAGTGTCCATTGTAGCATACCAGAAGGACAATTCCCTATATCCGTTGCTCTATTAGTCAATGTTACCGAAGTCTCACAATCTGCGACAGCTTCGAACACTTGAGACTCGCACACCTCTATCTCGGGTGCATCTTCATCTATTATTTTTATAATCTGAATTCCTGTATAGAGTCCCTGCCCATTACCCAATTCATATTCGCACCAATTGATAACAGTGAAGGTTCTTACTACCTTAAGACATGCTCCTTCTTCAAATTCGAACTCTTCATCCTCATACGTATACCCTACTAAATCGCAAGGATTATGAGACCATACCGGTTGACTACTGGGAATATCATCTGCACAGCTTAACACCACTTCTTCAGGAAACTGAATATTCAATGGAAGTGAATTATAGTTTAGTGTGATGCTTTGTGTACAATTCGGCTCATTGGTCGAAAATGTATTGTCATAATCTAAATCAATGTAGAATGTACGGAAAACCTGACCTTCATTACATGCATTGGTTTGGTCGTCATCTACAAATTTGATCTGACTTTGGTGATAATTACCAGACAGAACTGTAGCATTACCGCACTCATCTAGTGACAACGAAGAAAAGCATGAAACCTCAACATCAGCTGGACAATAAATTTGACCACTAATATCAATCGTCGCAAGTATATAAAAAAACAGAAATAGACAATTCCTCGATGTCGTCATAATTATAAATATTTATATATAATAGCAACAAATATAATCATATAGCTGCATTTCTTGTGTCATATTCGTTCTTATGTTTTTGAAGGTATTTAAAATTCGCTAGTTTTGTCACTTTATAATTACATTCGCTAATAACTCACAGTATCTAGTCAAACATTAATCATCCTGAATGAAAGCTTTTTTGAAAATATTACTCATTACACAATCACTTTTTTTATTCACAGTCGTCCAATCGGTCGGTCAGTGTGAACTGTCAAATCTCTCCATAACGAATACGGAATGTAATCAAAATGAATTGGTTGATGTAATCGTTGATTTTGACTATTCTGGAGAAGGAAATCAGGGATTTGCTATTCTTGGAAACGGTGTTAACTATGGAAACTTCATGTACAGCTCATTGCCTGTTACCCTGTCGGAAATATCAGGAAACTGCGATACAGAGTATGAGTTCATCGTAAGGGATGTTTTCGATCCTACTTGTTCGATATTTACAGAATATGGTATGATTTGCTGCTCGGAATCGTGTGAAATTGATATTATATCAGCTACTACCTCGGAGTGCTCTGATGATCAATTTTCAGTCACTCTAAATGTAGCACCTAATAGCATAGGAAGCGTCGTGGACGTATCCATCAATGGTACTGTAGTATCTCAAGTAATTATAGAAGACACCGAAATCATCATAGACAACCTAAGTTCTAGCGAAGCTGGTCTTAATCAGATTACACTATGCAGTACTATCGATGACTCATGCTGTAGCACAGCAGAATTTCTCAATCCTTGTGAATGTGCAACTATCAATATAACTACCGAAATTATAGATTGCTCAAGTCAAGATTCTAACTATTTTATTATTGTTGATTTTGATTTTGTATCTACATCAGATAGTTTTCAAATGGGAGGAGACAATAATTTCTTAGGTAATTTTGCTTATGCTGATCTGCCTGTAGTAGCCGGACCAATAGATTGGAATGAAGAAGAAGCCGAAGTACTCATCGTAGATAAAGACAATTTTTTCTGCTTTAGTATTGCTAATCTCGGCATTGTAAATGATTGTGACATCCAATGTCAGATATTCAATGTCTTTGCAGAATCATACGATTGCGAAAACGGAACCTATTTTATAGACCTTGAATTTGAGACAAAAGATATTACTGGTTCAACTTTTGACGTGATCGTCGATGGAGTAGATTACGGATCATTCATCTATGGAGAGAATTTCTATACGGTAGGACCAATCAATCAAAATTGTGACTCGGCGCCCATCCTAATCATACAGGATAGTGAAGACAATCAATGCAGTGACTTCTTCAATTTTGATGATCCTATCTGTTGTTCATCACCTTGCGAGTTTACGGCCTTCGAGGCAGCATCCATCTGTGCTGATACTGAAGAAGTCATTATATCTTTTGCTTACGAAAATATAGACACTAGTGCAAACGACCTATACTTCGTCTCATTCAATGGAATAGAATACGGTCCTTATAATAGTCCTTCTGGAACAGATAGTATCACCCTATCACCTCTAGCAGATGGCGAATACACTTTGACGATTACAGCAGAAAGCGATGCGACATGTACCGCCGAGACTACTGTAATAGTAGATTGCCCAGTAGTCGAGTGTCTCATTACAGAACCATTTGCAGAAGCATACGAATGTGACGATGAGCTTTTTCTCGTTGATGTTACTTTCGAGAGTGTAGGAGTATCTGATAGTTTTGAAATAATTGGAAATGGTCAGTCTTATGGTATATTCAGTTACGGCGCTCCGTTCTATACGATAGGTCCACTTATGGGAGATTGTGAGACTATTTACGAATTTATAATAGTAGATCAGGAAGATGATGCCTGTTCTGCCGTTTATGAGTTCGAAGAACCGATTTGTTGCCAAGTCTGTGAAATTGGTGAATTAGAGATCGCTCTCATAGATTGTCAGGATGACCTATTTACGATATCATTAGACTTTAGTTTTGAAGATTCGGGAGAAGCGTTTATTCTTGAATATTTAGAGGATTCACAAACATATAACTATGGAGAGCTGCCTATAGAAATAGACAATCTACCAGCAGATACTGAAGTTGTATTTACAGTATCTAGTGTATCTGATACTTCATGTACAGCTACTGAAATGTACTTCTTGGAATCTTGCTTAGATAATGTGGAAAACATAGCACTAGAAGATATTATAGTTACACAAAGTATGAATCATATAGTGGTGGATAATGTATCGAACTTAGATTTAGATCTCATGCTTGTAGACATCTCTGGAGAAATCATCAAAACTTCTCCCCTTTCGCAAAAGTCAAAGATCTACCTATCTAAAAATGACTTATCTACTGGTATATATTTATTAAGTTTTATCAAGAATGGTAATGTGAATACAAAAAAAGTATTCATATTAGATTAATATAAATAAGGACATAAGATGGATAACAAATGGAATCAACAAGAGTTTCTTGCTTTTACGCTGATGTATGCAGCGCACGTAGATATTGACTTCTCAGAAGAAGAGAAAGAGAAAATTAAATCTATTGTTGACGAAGAAACGTACGACAAACTGTATGAAACATTCACAGGTATGAGTGACTATAGTGCTTTGGAGACCATCCTTAGCTACAAGGGTTTATACTACCCTACTCATGATAGAAAAAATGAATTATTAGATCAAATGAAGGCACTTTTTGAGTCTGATGGAGATTTTTCTATTATGGAAAAAGAGCTTCTAATGTTCTTGGAGAAATTGATGTAATGCTCACTACAAAAGGTTGGGCTTGTACTTTTATTATTGCAATAATTATCGTATTGGTGGGATTATCATCATTCTTAATCTACCCAATTTCTTTTTTGTTATTGGGAAGCATTGTATCTAAGTTGAATCCCAACAACAGTGATAATTCAGGAAGAGATAGTAAACAAGTCCTGGCGAATGCAGGCGTTCCGACAATCGTAGCAATCATATATTTCTTCACGCAATATGAAATCTGTAGGGAGCTATTTGTCTTGTGTTGGAGTGTTGCCTTATCTGACACATTTAGCAGCGAGATAGGAAAACGATATGGAGGACTTACTATAGATATACTTACTTTTTCATCTATACCTAAAGGTCTCTCTGGAGGCATATCCACGATCGGAAGTCTGGGTGGTCTTATTGGTAGTATGGTAATAGGTTGTTTATATTATATCCAAGCAAACGACCTAAAAAAATCTATCCTAGTAATCTTATTTGGGTTCTTAGGTATGTTTGTAGATAGTCTAATTGGGAGCAGATTTCAAGCCAAGTATAGCATCGAAGGAAATGTTATAGAAAGTGGACATAAGTCTAATCTTATTTCTGGTTATAGTGTAATAGACAATTGTGTTACTAACTTTTTGAGTATCGCAGTTATGGTAATCTTATACCTGATTTTTAACAGCTCAAATCTACAATGAAGCTGATGTGAATAAATTTTTAGTATTTGGAATTCATAAATAATGAAGATCCTTATAAAATAACAGCTAATCCTCAATACTTTTGAAGAAGACCAATTTTACTTATTCCACCAATTTCGTAGGGATTTAGATCTTAAACTAGATATTCGCTAGGCTATTGAGTCTACCTGAGTAGTGTTACGTCTCCTTTGTATACAATGGATACACCATCTACAAATTCTACTTCGGAAATGAATACATATACTCCAGTTTCAGCAAGGCCACCATTCAAACTTCCGTCCCATCCGATGTGTTCTGTATCGTTGGGCATATAGTTTTCTTCTAGGTGAACTAGTGTTCCCCATCTATCATATATCTTCAGATAATTGATAGATACTACTCCGCTACCAGTGACGACTTGGAAGTGATCATTGGTATTATTAGAGTTGGGACTGAATATATTAGGTATATAAACATTACGAGCGAGATCTACGATAACGGTTATATCATCAGTCGCTAGACATCCGTTTTCGTCTGTCACGGTAATCGTGTATGTAGTAGATTGATTCGGAGAGAATGTCACGATCTGACAATCCACAGTATTGCATTCGATATCCACATCTGGTGTCCAAGCAATAGAATCTACATCAAGTTCTGAAACAATAAATGCCGATACTGGCTCGGAAGATTCTCCAAGATCTATCATGATATCTTCACCAACATCTACTGTCACTTGAGAAGGCTGATCGATAGTGATATCTTGAGCAGCTGAGCATCCTGTACTATCAAATACGGTAATCGTATACGTATTTGCAAACACCTCAAAACAAGAGTCAATTGGAATTAAAGGTGTACCGTTGGCGACGGTATATGAATATCCACCACCTACACCGCCCGTCACATCAGTAACACTTATACATGTAGTACCTCCAAAACATTCCGGCTCTTCTGGCGTAGGTAGAGAGAAGTCTATCGGAGGTGCAGAAGTAAATTCATAAGAAGTCTCAGCGGTGCATCCATTCACATCTGAAACAGTAACAGAATATATTCCTGGAGATAAGTTACTCGCGATAGAAGAATCAGATACATCAGGTGACCATGTGTATGTCAACTCCCCAGCATTCCCTCCTGTAGTGATAAGCCCTATCTGCCCATTAGAATCTGACGAACAAGTCACAGAAGTAGTAATCAATAAATCCACCTCCACCGTGAGAGGGTCTGGAGTAATCAAGTCTACTGTATCATTGACTATACATCCATTTCCATCTGTTATTTGTAAAATATATTCTCCAGTTTGTAATCCTGTGAGGTCAGTTCCCATGATTCCTTCGTTGAGCCAAAGCAAATCATAATTACTTGGATTCCCTCCTGTGACTACCACTGATATACTCCCATCATTACCACCATCACAGGCAGGAGGATTAAGAGTAGAATTATCGATATCAATGAGTATCTCGTCGGCATCCATCACATCAAAGAACATAGTGTCAGAAGAACAAACTCCATCAATAACTATAACAAAATTAGTACCTGCGCACAAATCACTTACCGTCGCTACTCCTCCTGAAGCCACTACTGGGTTACCACTTATTATAAAAGTGTATTCACCCGTTCCGGCTGGCCCTCCAGAGGCAGTAAATGTTGCACCTCCATTGCAAGAGCCGAAGCATATATTTTCAGTTTGATCTGAGATTACAACCTGTAGAGAATCAGGCGATGTCATGATCTCAAACAATTCATCGGATTCACATCCATTTGCATCTACAATGTTTAGATTATAAATCCCTACCCCGCCAGTCACTATAGCACCATTGCTTATAATAGCGGTAGATGGAGGTTGAGACCAAGAAAACATTGCAGGAGCTACCCCTTCTAATAATGTAGCCGTCAGCATTCCATCTGTAGAGTTACTACATAGCGGTGGGACCATAGTGACCGCTGCCGCAGGTGTCTGACCAGGTGCTAATATTACAGATGTCGTATCTGTACATTCGCCATCAGTAGCTGTCACAAAATATATACCTCCGCCTAGATTAGTTATAATTTCGCCTGTTCCAAGACTCGCGCCATCATTATCTTCCCATGTATAAGTAAAACTACCAGCAGCAGATACCGTCGCTCTTACTGACCCATCTTGAGCACTTTCGCATGATACTGCATTTAATACCCCAGCGGTAAGACCGATATCTCCACCTTCTGCAAAGGTCCACATGATAGAATCTCTACAGCCATTGAAATCCGAAACAGTTACAGAGTACGTACCACCTGGCATATTCTCTCTTGTTGATTGATCAAAAGCATCATCCCAAATAAAATCATAAGGCTCCGTTCCTCCCAGAGCTTCGAAAGTGATCATACCATCGCCTCCTCCACAGCCCGGCCCCACAGAATCAACTACTGACAACTCTAATAGTAAAGGTTCTGTAATCGTAAAACTAGTATCTACGAAACATCCATCTGATGAGTTCGTAACTATGGCATCATAAGTACCTGGACATAGATTAGAAGCGCTAAATGTAGTAGCACCTGAAATACCTAAAAGGGCACCACCATTACCATCTGAAACTTGGAAAGTAAAATTTCCAGTACTTCCAGCCGTCAATAGTACTGATCCATCGCAAGCTCCGAAACAACTTACATTAGTCGTATCTACAACCAAAGTAGAAAATGATCCCGCCTCAAGACAAAATTCAGCAGGATCGGATTGACATCCCAAAGCATCTACGACTACCGCCGAAAAACAGCCCTCAAATAAGTTACCTACTATATATTGATTCGGTATTTCTGACCCATTACTAAAATAAAATGTGGGATCAACCCCATCTATATCATAATCATAGCCGCCATTAGCATATGCAGTACCTCCTGATGCAGTAAATGAAACCACACCATTGGAACCTCCATTGCACGAAGGATCAGAAATCACCTCTATACTAACTTGCAATGTATCCACTGCCAACTCTGTAGACGCTGAGGTGGTACAACCATTTATATCTGTAATCGTAAGCGCATACTCGCCGGGCACTAAGTCTTCTATTGATTCTCCGAACTGTGAATTTGACCAGGCATACGAAAACGGCCCATCCCCTCCATTGATATTATCAATACTTATTTCTCCGTTATTTTTATCAAAACACGTGGGGTTCATAGAATCTAATGACAAGATGAATGGAAAACTAGAGTTTGTAGATATTTCTACGATCTCGTTTCTTATTACATTATTGGCATCAGTGAATGTTATAGTATACTGCCCCGGTGGTAATCCATCTACAGTTGCAGTTTCACAATCTTCTATTTCTTCACCAGGGAGATTACTTTGATTTACACCATTGCCAGAGACAGTCCAAGAATATGGACCTGTACCACCAGCACCAGCAAAAGTAATAGATCCCGTATCTCCATTATCATCAGAGCTACAGTGTGATTCTGATATTACATAACCCGCAGGATCTATAGTTATCAATCCAGGATTGATAATAATGTCAGAAAGCGGCAACTCTACCGAAGAGTCTGTACCCACAGCTATCTCGATACTTATTTCATTGTCTCCACCAGTGATATCGACGATAGATGTCTCACAAGGATCACCTATCAATTCAAAACAGATCGTGTATAGGATAGCGCCGTCAACCAATGAGACACCAGTCGTCGCAGGGTCAAACCATGTAAATTTCCCATACTTGGGAGTAGCCTCTAAAAAATTAAATGAACTTACGGGAAGTAGATTCATCCCATTCGCATTCATGGCAGAATTATCTACTAAAATAGTATCAAGAAGGACCACATTAGAATTCCATCTATTGAACCATTCCATGGATGCTACATTATCAAATCCCTCTACTGTGACATCTACACAGACAATGTCGCCAACCATGCCAGAAGCAGAACCAATATTGAAGGTAATAGGTCCCTGGCCTAGCATATTAGACTGACCAATAATCAATAACAAGATTATGTATATAGTATTTTTTATAAACTGCATTTCAACTAAGTCATTTTATAGTAAGACCTCTAGATCATCACAAACGCTGCGCAACTGAAAGATCAAAGTATATACGTGAACGTAAATCTGTGTAAATCAGATGTAAAAATATGATAAAAAATCATAACACATCTATTGTTTACACGAATATTAAGTTAGATAATAATCGACTATTGTACTAAACTCAAAAGGGAAACGTAAATGTAGGTAGACTAATTGGATTTGTAAATAAATTATTCAAATATTATAAAAAATTGTAATTTGTTTTTGGTTTACTTTTTGATAAAAATAGTACTATAAACTATAAGCAATTATTAATACAGACTTATGATGTGATAGTATCTTGGTAGTCCGCTTTACAAAACTTGCTAGATAGTTCCCCAAAATATTTATTTTTTATGCTTACTTTTGAGCGCATTAGAAAAATTACATAAATTAGAAACATAAAACATATACACATATGGCATTTGATATAGACATGATAAAAGCGCATTATGAGACGCTTGGAGAAAAGCTTGCAGAAGCAAGAGAAGTTCTTGGCAGACCTATGACGCTGTCTGAGAAGATCCTTTATTCACATCTTGATCCAGAATCACCATTGCAGGATTACCAAAGAGGAAAAGATTATGTATTTTATGCACCTGATAGAGTAGCTATGCAAGATGCTACAGCTCAGATGGCATTATTACAGTTTATGATGGCTGGTAAAGATAAAGTAGCGGTTCCATCAACTGTGCACTGTGATCACCTCATCCAAGCTAAGATTGGAGCAGATGCTGACCTTCAAAATGCGATCAATACATCAAATGAGGTATTCAATTTTCTAGAATCAGTATCTGATAAGTACGGGATTGGATTCTGGAAGCCAGGTGCTGGTATAATACACCAAGTAGTATTAGAGAACTATGCATTTCCAGGAGGAATGATGATCGGTACAGATAGTCATACTGTAAATGCAGGAGGTCTCGGTATGGTCGCAATCGGTGTTGGTGGTGCAGATGCTGTAGATGTGATGGCTGGTATGCCTTGGGAACTGAAGAACCCTAAATTAATTGGTGTAAAACTCACAGGCAAACTATCTGGATGGTCGTCACCTAAAGATGTCATCTTAAAAGTTGCAGATATCCTTACCGTAAAAGGTGGTACTGGAGCGATCGTAGAATACTTCGGTGACGGAGCACTCAGTCTTAGCTGTACTGGTAAAGGTACGATCTGTAATATGGGAGCTGAGATAGGTGCCACGACATCTACTTTCGGATACGATGACAGTATGGATAGATACCTCAGAGCGACTGATAGAGCTGATATTGCTGATGCGGCTAAAGAAGTTGCTTCTCATCTGACTGCAGATCCAGAATGTTATGAAAATCCTGAAAAATATTTCGACCAGGTTATCGAAATCAACCTTTCTGAATTGACACCGTTAATCAATGGTCCATTCACACCGGATCTATCTACTCAAGTAGGTTCTGAAATGACCAAAAAAGCAAAAGAAAACGAATGGCCATTGGACGTAGAATGGGGATTAATAGGATCATGTACTAACTCATCTTATGAGGATCTCTCTAGAGCTGCATCTATAGCAAAACAAGCTCTTGACAAAGGCCTCGTAACTAAAGCAGAATTTGGTATCAATCCAGGTTCTGAGCAAGTTAGATTTACGACAGAAAGAGATGGTATTCTTAAAATATTCGAAGATCTTAATGCTAAGATATTTACCAATGCATGTGGACCATGTATCGGGCAGTGGGCTAGATATAAAGACCCTATAAATGCACCAAAGAATAGTATCATCCATTCTTTCAATAGAAATTTCTCGAAGAGAGCAGATGGTAATCCCAACACACACGCTTTCGTGTCATCACCAGAGATAGTAGCGGCTGTAGCAATCGCTGGAAGGTTGGATTTCAACCCAATGACTGATACATTGACGAATGATAAAGGAGAACAGGTGAAATTCGAAGAGCCTACAGGTTTCGAATTACCACCAAATGGATTTGATGTGAAAGATAGAGGTTTTAACGCACCTGCAGAAGACCCATCAGGAATCACCGTAGTGGTGGATCCTACATCTGACAGGTTACAATTGTTAACTCCATTCGTAGCGATCACTCAGGAAGATGTTACTGACATGAGAGTGCTAATCAAAGTAAAAGGTAAGTGTACCACTGATCACATCTCTATGGCAGGACCATGGTTGAAGTATAGAGGACACTTAGAGAATATCTCTGAGAACTGTTATACTGGAGCAATCAACTACTTCAACGACAAACCAAATAGTGTACTCAACTATGTGATGAATGATTACGTCGGTGTGCCAGCTTCCGCAAAAGCTTATCAAGCAAAAGGCATCGGGACGGTAGTGTTCGGTGAGGAAAATCTAGGAGAAGGATCTTCAAGAGAGCACGCGGCTATGGAACCTAGATTCTTAGGAGTACATGCAGTAATCGTGAAGTCATTCGCTAGAATACATGAGACGAACTTGAAAAAACAAGGAATGTTAGCCCTCACATTCGTCAATAAAGATGATTATGAACTCGTAAGACAAGACGATATAGTGACAATAAAAGGATTTGATAAAATGGCTCCTGGAGAACATTTGACGATCAAATTAGATCACCATGATGGTACAAATGATGAATTTCCTGTTGCACACACTTACAACCATGCTCAGATCGAATGGGTAAGGTTTGGTAGTGCATTGAATAAAATTAGTGCAGAGGCAAATGCTTAATTCCTAATTTTTATTTTCAGGTATAAATATATAGAGGCTGTCTCATAAGTGGGCAGTCTCTTTTTTTGTCTTTTGCTACATATTATGTATTTCGTAATATGAGTAAGAAGCAACGGAAGGCTACGTTTAATCCCTATAATCCAGACCAGTTGTGCTTACTACCGCCAAGTCTTGATGATTTAATAACTGCCAGTCATGTTGTGCGAGTCGTGCGAGATGTGATTGATAGGATTAACATTGATTCGATTTTAAAGAAGTATAAAGGCGGAGGTGCGAGCTCGTTTCAACCAAAGATGATGCTCAAGATTATCGTCTATGGAGATTTAAGTAATACCTATTCCTCTCATAAGATAGAGCAAGCGATAGCTAGCTATATTCATTACATGTGGCTAGCTGGGATGCAACGTCCAGATCATAATACGATCAATAGGTTTCGTATTGATAAGCTAAAGAGAGTGCTCAAGGAAGTACTTGCACTAAGTAGTTACATTGATGGCCGAACAAGGCTTGATGGATATCAAAACAGTCTACGTAGACGGTACGAAGTTAGAGGCCAATGCTAACAAATATACTTTCGTATAGGATAAATCAGTAAAACGACACAAGGGGCGCATAAAGACACAGTTATAAGAACTATGAAAGTATGCTGAATCAAGTATCAGAAAACATAATGGCATAAGGGT
Organism: uncultured Saprospiraceae bacterium; assembly: GCA_938007965.1. Taxonomy (GTDB): domain Bacteria; phylum Bacteroidota; class Bacteroidia; order Chitinophagales; family Saprospiraceae; genus CAJXUU01. The sequence continues at coordinate 56,744 of CALLMH010000001.1, forward strand.
TTAATAACAGCTACTATGTTGGGACGGGACACAAAAAAATCAAAAAAGGCCATCTCGTAGTGAGACAGCCTTTTTTATATTTTGTACTTCAATGAAGAAAGACTACAAACTTTTTCTATCCACCGAAATCATCAAAGGCAACGTTTTCCTCAGGAATACCCCATTCATCAGCCATTTTTATAACAGACTGATTCATCATCGGAGGTCCACAGAAGTAAAGCTCTAATTCCTCTGGTGCTTCATGTTTACTTAGAAATTCATCAATTACTACGTTGTGTACATATCCTTTGAATCCATCATTATTAGGATCATCAAGATTTTCTTTTAATGTCCAATTGTCTTCTGGAAGTGGATTATCTAGTGCTATCGCAAATCTGAAATTCGGGAATTCTTTCTCTATTTGTCTGAATTCTTCGACATAAAATAGTTCTTGCCTAGTTCTACCACCGTAGAAGAATGTCACTTTTCTTCCAGTCTTTAGGGTGTGAAATAAGTGATACAAGTGCGATCTCATTGGTGCCATTCCTGCACCACCTCCTACGTATAGCATTTCATTTTGTGTAGGCTTGATGAAGAACTCTCCATAAGGTCCTGATATAGTCACTTTATCACCTGGCTTACATCCAAATACGTAAGAAGAACAGATACCAGGATTGATATCTTCATATCCTTCCCATTTTCTTGATCCATCAGGATTCTTACCCCATTTGAATGGCGGTGTAGCGATTCTGATCGTTAATGACACAATATTCCCTTCTGCAGGGTGATTTGACATTGAGTAAGCTCTGAATACTTCCTCGTCATTTTTCATCGTCAGATCAAACATCTTGAATTTCTCCCAATCCTTCTGAAATTTGTCTGGAGAATCATGGTACTTCGGATGTGCTGTGATATCCATGTCTTTATAATCGACAGTTATCTCTGGCACATCTACTTGAATATATCCACCCGCTTCGAAATCTAAAGTTTCGCCTTCAGGTAATTTTACTATGAATTCTTTAATAAAGGTGGCTACGTTGTAGTTTGATACAACTTCACACTCCCATTTCTTGATACCAAATATTTCTTCAGGAATACTAATATCCATATCCTGTCTTACTTTCACTTGACAGGCTAGTCTCTTTCCCTCAGCGGCTTCTTTACGAGACATGTGATCCATCTCAGTAGGCAGTATGTCCCCACCACCATCGTGTACATGGCACTCACACATCGCACAAGTTCCACCACCACCACAAGCAGAAGGCAAGAAGATATTTTTTTCAGACAATGCAGACAATAAGGTAGAACCTGGTTGCACGATCATAGGATTTTCCTTATCACCATTTACAATAATCTTTACATCACCTTGAGGTATCAGTTGCTTTCTAGCATAGATCAACATTGATGACAATAATAAAATCACACCACAGAACACTAAGAGTGCCCATGTAATGGTCATGACTGAAAGTAGTGTTATCATTAACATGTTTTTATGTTTATGTTTTATTTTTTAGACAAGCTAGGACTATACCTAGTTGACATTTTTTTCTTCTTAAAATGCTGCAGGATCAATTCCCATCAAACTCATAAAAGCAAGTCCCATAAGACCTGTGAGCATGAATGCCATACCAAGTCCTCTCAAAGCAGGTGGCACTTGGCTATATTTGATCTTTTCTCTGATGGCAGCAATCGCAATAATCGCTAGAAACCATCCAAATCCCCCTCCTAAACCAAACGCCACTGACTCAGAAAAGTTGTACTCCTTTGACACCATAAATAATGACCCTCCTAAGATGGCACAGTTTACAGTAATCAAGGGCAAGAAAATTCCTAATGAATTATATAAAGATGGAGAAAACTTCTCTACTATCATCTCTACCAATTGTACCATAGATGCAATTACTGCAATAAATAGTATCAATCTCAAGAATGTCAAATCTGTACTAAAAATACCAGATTCCGATAACAATACAGAATTGATAACCCAATTGATAGGCATCGTAATACCCAATACGAATATTACCGCCAATCCTAATCCAAATGCAGTCTTCACAGTCTTAGATACCGCTAAGTAAGAACACATCCCTAGGAAGTATGACAAAGCCAAATTCTCGATAAACGCTGACTTTATGAATATATTTAATAAATCTCCCATTTTATATTTATTTATAATTACTGTGCGAAACAGATCTAATTTTCAGTTTACTAATTACGATACGTCTACTAGTGAAGGATTCCATGCTCTGTGTGCCCATATTATTGCACCGATTACAAACATGGCCGATGGAAACAATACCATCAAGTTATTATTAGCGTACCATCCTAATCCCCATGTAGTAGTTGTATCTATAAGGAATTCTGAGGTGTTGCCTATTATTTTAGTGCCGAATAGTTCTCCCTTACCGAATAACTCTCTTACGAATGCTACCATCAATAATATGATACCGTAACCAATTCCATTACCTATACCATCTAACATAGATTTGTACGGATCATTTGCCATAGCGAATGCCTCCAAACGTCCCATAACGATACAGTTCGTAATTATCAAACCAATGAATACTGATAATTGCTTATAACTATCAAATGCCACAGCTTTTAGTGTAAGTTCAACTATAGTCACTAGTGTCGCAATGATGATTAATTGTACAATCATTCTCACAGCTTTTGGGATAGAATTTCTCAATGCTGATGTGATCACATTAGCAAACATGGTTACGAATACAACCGCGATTGCCATAACTAATGCATTCTTCATACCCGTTGTTACTGCAAGTGCAGAACAGATACCGAGTACTTGTACAGTTACCGGATTATTACTATCTAATGGATCTGTAAGTAATTTCTTTTCAGCTTTTCCGAATCCTATTGTGGATTGTTTTGCTGCTACTTTTGCCTCTGCCATTTTAATCTATTATTATTTTTTTACAATGAGGTTTAACCTCTACTATTTCAAATTCAATAAAAACTGATTAGCTTTTAGCCATTTTCATGATCGGCTGGTAATATTTCAGTCCTCTGCTCATCATCTCTCCTACTCCATCAGCTGTAATTGTAGCTCCAGATATACCATCTACTTGCCAGTTTGGATCTCTTGCACCACCTTTCATGACAGCTATTCCTGTGTAGTTACCGTCCGGACCAATTATAGTTTTACCGATAAATTGTCTTTTCCAAGCTGCATTATCTTTTATCTCGGCGCCTAGACCAGGTGTTTCCGCTTTGTGATCGAAATCCACACCCGCTATTGTTCTACCGTCTTTCTCAAAAGCGATATTTCCCCAGATAACATCCCATAGACCTTTTCCTTGTACTGATAGGATTGTGAATTCATTCTTATCATCCTTATATCTATACATCGGTAGGATTCTTTCTGACTCAGGCTTCTTAGCTTCTTTATTAATGTCTACATTCTCTGCCAACCCGCCTTTGTAACCTGCAGATTCTACTTGTTCGGGAGTCAAGAGATTCCCTTTCATATCGTACACTTCCTGCTTTATGCTTGAGTCAAAAATCTCTTGCACTTCTGCATCTTTCAATGTACTTGCTTCGATTCCTAGTTTATTTTGTACAGCGGCTAGTATTGCTTTTTTAGCATATACCGCTTCATTATTATCGTGTACTCCTTTTAATCCAGTATACATCAAAGACAAAACTAAGGCTACTAGAGCTGTCATGATGAATACGAATCTAAATATTTGACTTGTACTATGCATGTTTCATTCTTTTTGACATGTTAGCTTCTAACACGTAGTGATCAATTAATGGTGCAAACGTATTCATAAATAATATTGCCAACATCCATCCTTCAGGATATGCTGGATTTAATACTCTTACTAACATTCCTATCATACCAATCATGAAGCCATATATCCACTTACCCGTGTTAGTTCCAGATGCCGTCACAGGATCTGTAGCCATGAATGCCATTGCAAACAAGAATGAACCCATGAATATCTGCCCATGAACAGGAACTTCCATAAATGGAGTAGCGCCCCAAGCATTTAACAACAATGTCATAATGATGCCTCCGATAAGCATACTTAGCATGATTCTCCAACTTGCAACTTTTGTGATTACTAGGAATAATGCACCTCCGATAATAAGTGGTTTACATGACTCACCTATTGACCCAGGTATAGTACCCCAAAACATCTGTGAGGTAGAGAATGTATCTGTTACATTTTCCCATCCGCCTTGATATGCTAATGCTAATGGAGTAGCGCCACTATATCCATCTACTATATGTGTGGATGCTTCTTGGAAAGTGGCAATATCCATAAACTCGAATAGGCTATTGAATAATCCGTGGGCAAATGTATATGAAGCCTGAGTTCCTTCAGCTAATGTGTTGTACCCAGAAACCCATACCTCGTCTCCCGCTATCGTAGTAGGATAAGCAAAGAATACAAATACCCTAGCCAATAATGCTACGTTCCAGATATTCATCCCTGTACCACCGAATGCTTCCTTACCTATGATTACAGCAAATGCTACTGCTACTGCCAATATCCATAATGGAATATCTGGTGGCATAATCAGCGGAATTAATGCTCCTGAAACTAGAAATCCCTCTTCAATTGCATGGCCTTTCTTAGCAGCAAACCAGAATTCTATTCCCAATCCAACGATGTGTGTTACGACAAATATAGGTAGCATTTGTATTAATCCATGAACCAATTTCAAGTGAAAACCTTCTATGAATCCCATGTATTGGCCTGATGCTACGAAATGCTGATGTCCTATGTTATATGTACCAAATAAATAACACAATTGCATTGCTAAAACGACATGAACCATCAATCTCTTGAGGTCCATTCCGTCTCTCATATGTACACCACCTTTAGTGACAGTATTAGGAGCGTAAGCAAATGTGAAGAAACCATCGTATAGTGTGTGTAAAAATGGACTTTTCTTCTTGTCCGGCTCTATTTTCTTTAATAAATCTACTAAACCCATTTATCTAAATTTATAGTGGTAATCCACCTTTGATTTTTCTTAATTATAAATAGTTACTATGCTTGCGTTCTCATCATATCGAGTCCCTCTCTGAGGATACTCTGCAATGGCATCTTGGAAGTGCATACAAATTCACACACTGCAAGATCTTCCTCTGATAATTCATTGATACCTAATCCTTCCATCCTTTCGAAATCGCCAGCCATGATAGCTTTCATCAAATGCTGAGGATATATATCCATCGGCAATACTGATTCATATTGTCCAGAAACTACGAATGCTCTTTTTTCACCGTGAGTATTAGTCTCTCCCTCAAATTTAAAATTAGGATACAAGAAATTAGGGAATGTACCAGAAATACTTGGTCTAGGTGTTATAGGTAGCAACCATCCAAATGCTTCGTAGTCATCACCTTCTCTAATAACAGATATCTGAGTATCGTCAAAACCTAAGAATTCATCTTCTGTTGTTTGTTTTCCTGTCAATACATCACCTGCTATAATCCTTAGCTTTTCATCACTTAAGTTTCCAGATACTAAATCGCCTATGTTTGCTCCTTGATAGGTTTTTATGATTGATGGATTTTTTACTTGTGCACCTGCAAGAGATATTACTCTAGACACATCATATCTTCCTTCTGTAAATAGCTTACCGATCGTGATTACATCCTGCACATCAAGTGTCCATACTACATCGCTACCTTTTATAGGGGCTGTGTTATGAATTTGAACTCCAACATTTCCAGCGGGGTGTTTTCCAGCGAAATAATTCTTCTTTACTCCTTTAGCTAATTTGAAACCATCAGCGGGCTCTCCACCTCTACCGTCTAATCCTAAATGTACTGAACCGTCAGTCATCATATTAAGGGCATCTAGACCTTTTTGAAATGCGACCTCATTACCTTCTATTAATAATCTGTAATCTAGAGCTAAGGGTGCAGTACTGAACGTTGATATAAATATATCTCTTGGGATTACATCCTCATCCGCTACAATGTCAAATGGTCTTTGATTGAACATCGCCCAAACTCCATTTTCTAAAAAGAAGTTTTTTAAAGTATCTCTATCCGTATTCGACAGATCAGGAGCTGTAATCTCTTTATATGAAACCTCTTTATCCGCTAGAATGATGACTTCGGCTATAGCTCGTTTAGCACCTCTCTTTACTTCTACTATCTCTCCACTTACAGGAGATACATACATTATGTTAGGCCTTTTCTTATCGAAAAATATTACATCACCCGCTTTTACTTCATCACCTGCAGCAACCACTACTTTAGGTATCGGCGACATACCTATGAAGTCAGTAGGTCGCAATGCATATCTATTTGTATGTACTTCTTTTATTTCACCGGTAGCTTCTCCAGCCAATTTCAAATCAAATCCTTTTGAGAAAGAATGAAAACTTTCCCCATTACCAACAAAATTTGGCGCCTTCTGAGAAAATATGCTTGATACTTTAGGAAAAATACCTAGATCATTTTTATTCGTATCTACGCCCATTTTTTTTCCTTCGATCTGTATCAAATTGTCCGCAAGAGTCAAAACAGCAAAGACTAGTAAAAGAAGGCCGACACCGATCAGACCATATATTAAATAACTAGAACCACTGCCTGATTGGGCATAAGAAAATTGAGAAAGAAAAACTAGCGAAAAAACGATTGGGAATTTGCGTCTTGCTATATTCATAATGTATTTTGTGTTACTCAGGCCTAAAAAAAATGATAATAATATATTATACTATTTTATCCTATGTTGTCAATTTCGGCACAAAGATATTAAAGCTTTGTCAATTTTTAGGTACAACGCTTTGCAAAATGTTTTGGTTTATTATTTAGATCATTTCTAAATAATATAGCATAAATTTAGATACAACCAAGATGATATCATATATCTTTATACTGCCCCGACTTTCAGCAACCTAAAACTTATAATCTAAAGGTTTGCAATTTTTTGCGCGTATTCACTAGCGTAATGATACCCGATGTAGTTATTGGTTCATCAATATACTTTCGATAACATCTCGATCTATACTATGGTTGCCCTTGTATTTTACAATATGTATATCTAGACCAGACCTATCTATTATCATTTCCAGCATTTCTATTCTGTCGTTCGAAAGGTATTCATCTTTAGTACCAAAAACAAATACAAGACGTCTACCCTTTACGTAATCAGCTAACTCGCTCAAATTTATATCTTCAGGAATCCAACCAGCATAATTGATAAATAGATCAAAATCTGGTCGTTGATCATGAATCCATCTCCACATCGTAGTGCCTCCTTGAGAAAAACCGAGTAAGACTTTTGTTGATTCTTTGCTGATTTCTGCCTGATAGACCTTGTTTAGGTATTCATTATTATCTCTTATTTCGTCTAATCTATATCGGCTAGTCATCCAAGTTGATACAGGGTTGCTTCTTATATTTTTCCAATAAAACCTATTGGGACCTTCGACACTTACGACTTTATCTCCATCAGCTACTCTCTTATCAAACTTATTGATCATCAAATCAGCTACTTGTGCATAACCGTGCAAGCAAAACCATTGGTTGTGTGCCGTATTTTCACCTACTGAATAATATACGCCAGTTCTAGCTATTTCGATCTTACTTTCTTTTATATCCATCAATAGATCTCATTCGGATATACTCCAGCGGCAATCAATTTATTTAATTTCTCCATAACGATAGGTTTGTCCGCTTGATAAGTAACCCCAAACCATGAAGAGTCTGTATCCAACACATCTACATTCAATGTTCCATCATTGATCAACTTATCAATGGCAGATGGAATGTAAAATTCAGATTTCAATTCTTTTCCAAAATTCTTTAAGAAATCGGCAAATTGATCATCTACGTATTTGAAGTAGGAAGGTCGAAATGCCCACATATTCATCGATACCAATGTGTCATCGGCGAGAATTTGTTTTTCATTATTATCATCTGGGTATCTTACTACCCCATCTTCCTCTTTTCGGATCTTGGTACATTCTACGACTTTGGTCAAGTGTCCTGACTCATTGTTATAACATACTCCTCTATTAACAGTACCGTGATCAGAAAGCGTGTTCTTTAATCGATAAGCGACTACTGCATAATCTTCAGTGTCACTATTCTTGAAATAATTGCTTAATACTTTGTAAGATTCTCCACCATAAAAATCATCTGCATTGATTACCGCGAATGGTTCATTTACCTTATCCTTGGCGACCCAGACTGCATGTCCCGTACCCCACGGCTTTTCTCTTTCGGGATGCACTTCAATACCATCGGGGATATTGGCCAACTCCTGTGTCACGTATTCTAAGACTATTTTATCGCCAAATTTTGGATTCATTTTATCTTTGAACTCTTGTAAAAAATAATCTCTTACAATAAACACTACCTTACCAAAACCTGCCTGAATAGCATCATAGATAGAATAATCTATAATCGTCTCCCCGTTTGGCCCAAAGCCATCCATCTGCTTCAATTTTCCGTATCTGCTGCCCATTCCTGCGGCTAAAACTACCAATGTTGGTTTCATCTATATTTTTTTATTTAAATGTGAGTAATTTGTTACTCGCTTTGTAATAATTTTTACCAAGGTTAAAGCTAAAATAATTTTGGCATTTGAATAACATATTAAATTATTTAACCATGTATTAATAAATATAATATATTCTCTCTAATCTATTCAAAGGATCACCCAACCTAAAAATCAAGTTCCATCCCATCAAACTTACCGCTACTCATCAATAAGAGATTTGATTCATTAATATCATGTCGATTAAGCTCTTCTTTTAATTCTTCCGATGATGTACATATCTTTATTTTATGATGCTCAAAACATTCTTCGACAAATGTTTTTTCTAGAGCAGGCATCTTTTTCATTTTCAATGCGTGCTCGCAATATAATACTACAGCAACATCAGCCGACTGTAAAGTACCTTTGTATTGTGGCAGAAAATCGGCATTCAAGCTAGAAAAAGTATGCAATTCAAACACAGCAATCAAAGGAGCATGCTTATACCAGTCCTTTACGGCATCCGTCGTAGCCTTGACTTTGGATGGTGCATGGGCAAAATCAAGATATACGTTCCCACTCTGTTTATTTCCTTTCTTGAGAATCTCAAGTCTTTTGTTTGCACCCGTAAATGTTTGTAAGGATTCATAGAATGCATCTTTCTCAATACCTAGTTCTGAACATACTTTTTCGGCGGCAAGAATATTCTGCATATTATGATTACCGATCAACTGAATATTATACGATTTACTACCTACTTGATATTGGTTTTCATCAGTAAGTTTGATTTGGTTGTAAGACTCTGCATTACATAGATGATTATTCTCGGAGAGTATCGTATTGAGATGTTCATCATTTTCATAGAAGAACAACTTATCATCCGCTGTCATCTTGTTAATAAATATTCGAAATTGATCAATATAATTATCCAAAGTAGGGAATACATTGATATGATCCCATGCGACTCCTGTGATGACTGAAATATTAGGATTGTAGTGCATCATCTTTGGCCTTCGATCAATTGGAGATGACAAATACTCGTCACCTTCGAGAATAATTATACCAGCATCTGACAATTTCACCATTCTATCAAATCCTTCCAATTGAGCACCTACCAAGTAGTCATAATCAATATCCTGGGATGACAAAGCATGCAATATGATAGATGTCGTCGTGGTCTTTCCGTGACTGCCAGCTATGACTACCCGGGTTTTTCCATCGGATTGAGCGGCTACAAATTCAGGATAAGAATAAATCTTCAAACCTAGTTCTTGCGCTCTCAACAATTCAGGATTATCAATGCGAGCATGCATTCCTAGTATAACAGCATCAATATTTGGCTCGATTTTATCTGTATACCAACCATAATCTGATGGGAGAAGTCCAGAATCAGCTAATCGACTGCGTGACGGCTCGTATATTTCATCGTCACTACCAGTGACTGTGTGACCGTAATCGTGTAATGCAAGTGCCAGATTATGCATCGCACTGCCACCTATTGCTATAAAATGAATCCGCATGTCGTAGATTTGTTAATAATTAACTTTCAATTAAGTAAAAAAGAAGTACAAAGGAATTAATTTTGTACAATAAAAAATAATTAATCATACGTATACGTTAAAAAGCGTGTCAATTATACTTTATAAAATCTATCAAAATGAAATCTAAAACAGTAAAAAACTTATCTAAGCTTGTAGCCCTATTAGCTGTAGTAGCTATTTTTTCTTCTTGTAATAGAGGTGGTGTAGGATGCCCATATGAAATGGAAGCCGCTACTAACATCTTAATGCAAATAATCAAGTAAAATCGAACTACTTACCAGTTTTTTAGTTGATATACTGTTCCTTCATCAATAGGGAACATTGTATTAATTAATGCATTAAAGATATATTAGATGATAAATTGGAAGAAACTAGATTCTACAAAGACACTAGATAATATCATTGAAGACAGTTTCAATGAACCGCAAGTTATATTTAAACACAGTACAACTTGCCCTATAAGTGGCATGGCCAAAAGAAGACTTGAGGGCGGGTGGAATATAGAACTTAGTCCATATTATCTTGATCTGCTTTCATATAGATCACTATCCAGTGCTATTGAAGATCGTCTATCCGTAAGACACGAATCTCCTCAAATAATACTGATAAAAGATGGAAAAGCGGTCTATGACGAAAGCCATTTAGATATATCTGCTTCCTCTCTTCAAGAAAGCCTCGATACATTCATAAATGGATAAACTGGTATTGTCTCAAGACGGTTCTCATACTATTATCTCTGATAGATTTGGCGTGAGTTACCATTCTAAGTTTGGCTCTATTCAAGAAACTCAGACCGTATTTATAGATGCAGGCCTTGATTATATAGTGAGTAGAGGCTACAGAGATATTAATATATTAGAAATGGGATTCGGTACTGGCCTCAATGCGATAATGACGTATCAATCTATCAAAGGGATCAATATTAACTATCATACTTTAGAAGCATACCCTATAGTAAAGTCTCAATACTCTGAGCTTAACTACCCTACCGTACTAGCACTATCCGAAAAACAAACAGCCGATTTTTTCAAAATGCATACAGCAAAATCTGAAGAGAAAATTTCGCTCTCAGAATATTTCAACTTTACAAAATATATCGTCAAAATAGAAGACTTCGAAACAACTGAAAAGTTCGATATCATCTATTATGACGCGTTTGCACCTACGAGTCAAGAAGAATTATGGACTCCAGAATTAATGGCCAAACTATACGACATGTGCAATCCAGGTGCAGTAATAGTTACTTATTGCGCTAAAGGATCATTTAAGCGAGCATTGAGATCCGCAGGATTCACAGTAGAGGCCCTCGATGGACCAGAAGGCAAAAGAGAAATGACCAGAGGTAAGGTGCTGTGATTAATGCGCTTTTTTTCAATTTCTGATATCAGGGGTTATTTCATGTTACGGAATATACTTTTAATTATTTTTTGTGTTGTGATGTTTTTTGGCTGTGGGAGTGGGAGAATTTCTCCAAGTGTTTACTCCTGCGTCTCAAGCCACTTTAATAAAATTACTCCTTTTTTGGTGCAATGTTTTTGGCTGTGGGAGTGGGAGAATTTTCCCAAGTGTTTACTCCTGCGTCGTAAGCCACTTTAATAAAATTACTCCTTTTTTGGTGCAATGTTTTTGGCTGTGGGAGTGGGAGAATTTTCCCAAGTGTTTACTCCTGCGTCTCAAGCCACTTTAATAAAATTACTCCTTTTTTGGTGCAATGTTTTTGGCTGTGGGA
>CALLMH010000002.1 GCA_938007965.1 uncultured Saprospiraceae bacterium
ACCATTGGCATCTAATTGATCAAATGTCCATACGTATGCTCCGTCAAAAGCAACCTTTATTATAGCTCCATATGCGCTTGGTTGCAAAGTGTATGTCGCTCCTGCTTGGACTGTACTCATAAATACATCACTACTAGCTCCACAATTCACTTCTTCGCACCATACCTCTACTGAACAACCACTACTATTTGTAAAATTCACTGTATGTCTACACCATCCTGATTGAGCACAATTAGCACCACCTGTTTGTCCAGGTGCATAGTTATTGTCCACTGATGTCGTTCCACAAGAAGCTCCTGCACAAGTATTCTGTCCTGAGATTGAAGACGACAAAGTGATGCTCTGATTCGCACATATTGACTGGTCTGGTCCTAGATTGACAGATAGGTTACATTGTGCTTCGCAGGTATTTTGTCCTACTGATACAACAAAGAAACCCGTACACGAACTATCTGTAGCATCTGTGGTCGCGTAAACGGTGTAAGTACCTGATGCAAGACCTGTAAAAGTATTAGTAGAACCCCAAGCACCTCCATTGAATGCATATAGGTAATTACCTCCAGATCCTCCTGAAGCATTAATTGTTACTGTTCCATTAGATAAAGGATTACTACCGTTACATCCTGCATTGGTTGAAGACGCCGTTACAGTAGGAGCTGTACATGAATTAACACAGTAGTCTGTATTAATATTCCATACTTGATTACATTCACTAGTTATTGTACGTGACTGATCAAACTCAAGATTACTAAAATCCGCTGGTGAGCTTGTAGCTCTAAATATAAAACCAGAAGTAGTATTATAGTCGATAGATGCTCCACTAGCTATAGTAGTGAGATAGTGTGGATTTGATGAACCCAAACCAGTAGAAAAGAATATATCTACAGGACAAGGTCCATTATTAATTAAGTCAATATTAGGAAGACAAGAACTCCCACAACTAGTCTGACCAACTGTAACAGTGAAACTCGCTGTACAAGAGGCATCTCCTGCATCAGTAGTTGCGAATGCAGTATAAGTTCCTGCCGCAAGACCAGAGAATACATTATTAGTTGTCCAATCTCCTCCAGATAATCCATAAAGGTACGAACTACTAGACCCGCCCGAAGCATTGATCGTGACCGTACCGTTGGCTACTGGTGATGACCCACTACAGCCAGCATTAGTACTTGTAGCGGATACATTTGGCGGAGAACAATTAGATCCTCCTGAGTTACAGAATGGATCATCCCCCGTCATAACATCTTGGAAGCTTTGATAATTGTTTGGTACCCATTCTGATGCACACATAGGTGAATAAGTACCATTAAGTACTCTATTAATAATCTGTTGTGCTGATGAACCCGTAGACACGGATACATTATCAGTAAAATACCATATTGCTGACTGAGTAGCCGAAGTACCATATTGGGCTTGACCTCTCATCGCAGCTGTTACATTTGGGTTTGTGATATCCTCCGGTGTGGTATCAAAAACGTATCCATGACCAGAGGGGCCCGCTGCCTGTGTATACTCTACACAATAACTCTGATAATTAGCTCCGTTTATCGTAAGAATAGGAGAAGGGCCCGCAGAACCTGTAGCACTTTGACCTTGCAACTGCATAACAGAAAAAAAGCACAAGGCTAAAGTCCATGCAAATAGATTAGCCGGAATTTTTGTAAAATTTCTCATTAAAGTGGTGTTAATTTTAGAATAAATCATTTAAGGGAAGGATTAGAAAGGTTAAGAATAAATGAATAACCATTTCTACTTGAATTTCTTTTCTCAAAACCGACTTGGCCATTTTGAAAAGACATATTATCTGAATTTGAAGTTATCTTAACTCCATTTGTAATTATTCCATTAGTAGTAGATTTCGCTTTTGCATCCCAAACTTTGATGTCAAAAGGAAAAGTAGAATCGTCTATTGTATTATTTAAATTGAAAATCATATCTCCAGCGTCATTCAAGACAACTTCTAGATCAACGCCATTATAAATATTAGTATAGACTATTGATTTGTATATGTTTACATCAATAACATCCGACTGAAGAAATTCAACTGTTGCTTCATCGTAAACGTCTCTAACGTTTAACGTTTTTGATTCAACTAGGTCTTGACCCTTAGGCAGTACACTATTTACATCTTTAAACAGTAAAAAAGTACTTACTTCTTCAATGCCTTTGTTAGGATCAGCCTTTTTCAGGATTTCTATTCTATCAGGCCTTAAGATTACCTCTATCCCATTTTGGACGTTCTTTATAAGCTCATATCTGCCTTGTACAGCTTCATGGACGAAGAACTTAGAATAATCGTTAGCTTGAATATCGTAGGCTGATGGGCCTGATTGATTGATTGACAGATGATCTGTCTCATGAATAAACTTCCCCTCTGCTGAAAGAGATGAAATTGAATTGGGTACTGAATCAGTAAAACTGAAAGATAATAGTACGATGAATGCTCCGAGTAATGCTTTTGAATTAGCAATTGAGCTTGTCAATGACATATTGATGCCACTGACAACGTTGTTAAAGTTACGCATGTGTATAAAGTTTTGGTATAAACTATGTTTCCGTTATATTATAGTGACTGTGAGAAATCTCATTTGTCACATATTCAAAAAGCTAAATAAAATGATAATACAAAAGATGGTTACACACGGAAGAATTAAGCATAAGGTTGCTCAATAAAACTAGGATTCCTGGTAAAGAATCCAATAAATGCAGGGGTGTCTTGAATATTCTCATTGTATCTCAGTTGTAAGATTTATGTTCTTTTACATAGATCAAATTAGACTGAGCTTCTATCAAAAACAAATGTAAGGGATAACAATAACTAAATAAGCGAAAAGTATACATTATGACAAGTAGTTGTCAAAAATACAGGTCGATAAACAATATCAAATGATAAAAATGTCATTCTGCTTTAATTTATCCTTCGTATTACACCGATTATAAATAAAATCACTCTCGCAAATAAATTCTGAATTCAAAGTCCATTTATAAAAAGTATTTCGTAATAGTTCGTCGATAAAATGATATCTATCATAGAGTTATTGGAATGAATCAACTATAAAATCAATATAATTGTATAAAATATTAACAAAATATTATTGAGAAAAATGAAAAATAAATATAAAATCACAGGATTTACTAGGTTGTTAATATTCCTAATATTGTTAACCCCCATCGCATATATCGGCGCTAACTATTATCAAGGAGAGGATGGAATTGAAAAAATAAAAATCCTACTAGGTAGAACGCAAGATATAGATACAGAAATATCTAAGAAAAAACAAGAGATCAAAAAGTTAGAAGAGAAACTTCAAAAAAGCAAAGAAGAATTATCTAAACTGGAAAATAAAGAATAAATAAAAGTTGAGTTTACCTATCTTATAGTTGGAGACAATCCTAATATTTCTTCCGCAAAATCATATGATCTCTCGATAACATGATCTAAATCCTCTGAAAAAACATAAGAAGAAATTACGTGTCGTCCAGCGTTAGGGAAAGCCTCCTTTCGCTTAGAACCTGAGGGGGTATTTATCTGATCATAGAAATCTAACATTCTAGGGACAGATACGACATTATCTTGAAGCTCTTCACTCTTATAATAATATCCAAGATAAATAGGAATATCTATCTTAGAAAATGTCTTCTCATTCATCTCCTGATCAATTAGCCATTTTAAAGCGACGATCCCATCAATATGATAACATGGGTTCCAAAACTTCTTCGCTGTCTCGCTGTAGGATATCCTATTATACTCTCCTCCCATCACTAATTTGAGCAATTGTCTACCCCACGGCCCGACAATGATATCAGAACTACTATCATACAGATCAATATTAGGTGAATACATGAACATACTATGGATCGATGCATCAGAGGGTGCCAGTATTGCTCCAAGCGTACCGCCTGTAGAGCATGTGATCAAAATAACTTTATCCCCAATCAATCGACCAATAGCAATGGCTTCTTTAGCAGAATTGACTAAGTCTTCTGGTAACAAACCTTTGAAAGTACCATCTGATTCAATCCCGTGATCGTATAATCTAGCCAAGTACAGATTCGCACCATAACGGGCTGCAAACTTGGAATGAAGCGGTGCTCCTTCTTCATGACTCGCTGAAAATCCATGAAGATACACCACTGCATATTCAGTTTTTTTTATTGAATCGGCCCAGACAATTTTTGCCTCATTTCCAGGTTTTATATTTGGGATCTCAGACTCTTTGTCATATATGTATGCATCCAAACTCTGCAACGGGATATCGTAGGTGATCGGGGTTCTGTCTATCTCTTCAAACTGAACTCGTGGACCAATAAAAAAGATAATTATTGCTGAAATAAAAAAAAATCCAACCCATTTGAATATTGCACGCACGACTGATGATTTTGTTAGTTGACAAAATGTGATGGCTCAAGGTAGAAATATTTTGATAGCTGGGAAAATAAGTCTAACTATAAATCATAGACTTATCGTATACTTAAAGCGCAATAAAATAAACAAAACACAATCCTCTTGAATCTATTGAAAAGATATATATTTGCTATCTTTAATTGGTCTAAATAGGGGCTCAATATTCCACCAAATAATTTATCATGTCAGAAACTAAGGACAAAAGTAAATCACCAACGAACCCAATCTGCATTGCTAGTTTGAGTAGAAGTAAGATGCGGAATAAAAAATCTGTACTTGATCTTAAAATTGGTGAAATTGGATATGTAAAATCATTTGACAACTTAGATTGTGCCTGTAAACTCCTTACACTTGGCTTATTACCGAAATCTAAAGTTACCGTGGTAAGAAAATCTCCCCTCGGAGATGCATTATACTTACAACTAGATGGCCATAAAATAGCAATCAGAAATAATGAAGGAGCAGCAATAATCATTGAAGAATAAAAATCAGATGTCCCTAGAAACTAATAATTTCACAATCACATTAGTCGGAAATCCTAATAGTGGTAAATCAAGCCTTTTCAATATTTTGACCGGTTTGAGGCAGTCAGTATCCAACTTCCCTGGAGTCACCGTAGATAAAAAAATAGGATTAATATCTCTGAATGATGGCAGACAAGTATCATTAATAGATCTACCTGGATTATATAGTCTACATCCAAACTCTAGTGATGAAAAAGTTGTGGTAAATATACTAACCAACGAAAGTGATACTGACTATCCTGACCTTGTAATATATGTAGCGGATGCATCCAACTTAGAAAGACACTTGCTACTGGCCACTCAGATTATAGATTTGAAGATCCCAATGATTTTTGCGATCAATATGATTGATATAATTGAAGATAAAAATCAAAAAATCAACGTAGAGACTTTGGTGAAATACCTTCAAATACCCGTAGTGTCTATCTCTAGTAGAAAAGAAATAGGTATAGAAACACTAAAAGAGAAAATAGAAAATTTCAGTCCTCAAAGCGCATCTTCTTATATCAGAAAAAATAGTATCTACGATATCCCTGATACACTAACTAATAGTATAAGTGACATACAATCAAGGCTAGGAAATACCAACAAATACCAAACTAAGATCCTCCTCCATCATCATAGCTGGCTATCGCATCTGTCCGATAAAAGCAGAGACTCGATAGAAGAAATGGCAGTTGCTACTAAGTTTGATGATATCAAGAATCAGTTAGATGAAACGATGTCTCGGTATTCTAGTTTTGGGGCTATATCGAGAAAAACTGTAGTCACTAACGGTCTATATCCCCAGACTAGAACTGATATCATTGATAATGTAATCACTCATAGATTCTGGGGTCCAATTATATTTTTTGGAATCTTGTTTTTTATGTTCCAAGCTATATATGCATGGTCAGAAGCTCCGATGGATCTGATTGATGGATTTTTCTCATTTGCAGGAGGTACTGTAAGAGATTTAATGCCAGCCGCCTGGTATACCGATCTCTTAGTAGACGGAATTATAGCTGGTCTCGGGGGGATTATTATTTTCGTACCCCAGATTACTATCCTCTTTCTACTGATAGCGATTCTAGAAGAAACAGGATATATGTCTCGGGCTGTATTTATGTTCGACGGAATCATGCAGAAATTTGGCTTAAATGGTCGTAGTATTGTCTCACTTGTCTCTTCAGGAGCATGTGCTATCCCAGCCATAATGGCTACTCGTACAATAAGTAGCTGGAAAGAACGACTCAATACGATCATGGTATCACCTCTGATTAGCTGTAGTGCGAGGATTCCCGTATATGCAGTGCTAGTAGGCTTTGTCGTTCCTGATATGACAATTCTAGGATTATTTAATGCGCAAGGCCTTGTATTTATGGGCTTGTATCTGCTTGGTATTGTTGCCACATTAGCGGCTGCATTAGTCTTCAAAACTGTACTAGATGTAAAAAATGATAATTCATTTTTGATGATCGAGTTGCCTCAATACAAAAGACCGATATGGAAAAATGCTTTCCTCACCGTCAAAGAAAAAGTGACTACATTCATCATGGAGGCAGGAAGAGTAATCTTGGTTATATCCGTACTACTATGGTTTTTAGCGAGTTACGGCCCCAGTACTGCAATAGATAATGCTAACACAGAAGCAAGAAGCTATATAGAATCTAATCAGCTCTCAGAGATTGATGCGGAGAATTATATGGCTAGTAAAAAAATAGAAGCTTCATATGCTGGTCATCTTGGAAAATTCATCGAACCAGCCATCAAACCACTTGGTTTTGATTGGAAAATTGGGATCGCACTGCTTACGTCATTTGCAGCTAGGGAGGTTTTCGTAGGTACTATGGCGACCATCTACTCCGTAGGATCAGCTGATGATGAAGCATCTGTCCGTGAAAAAATGGCCGCTGAGATAAATCCACAATCTGGAGCAAAAGTATATAGCTCGGCAACCGCTTTATCACTTCTCATTTTCTACGTATTTGCTATGCAGTGTATGAGTACTCTTGCAGTCGTACGAAGAGAAACAAAGAGCTGGAAGTGGCCAATCATTCAGTTTCTCTATATGGGTGCTCTTGCATATTTTGGAAGTTTAATTACATATCAAATCATGAGCTAATCTTAAAGTTGAGCATTAGCATGTTATTTTCTTCTCGCATATAAAAAGGCTCCTAAGGACTTTTTATTTTCAACCTTTTTAGTGCTTATATTTTAGCATATACTGATATGTGGTCCACATTATTAAAAAATAACGGCTGTATAACGCGTAGAATTTAATCAAAATCTGTGATTTTGATGCTTTAGATATTGAATTTTAATTCAATACGTATATAATAATATCCTTTCATATTGATTTTATTTGATTGATTCTCAGCATTTTTTGGTCTTATTTGTTAAAAAATGAACGATTTTGTTAACATATTGCAGAATATCAAATGTGTTTACATGAAATTGTAATTTCTATCTCGCTAATCTAAGAAGTCAATAATAACACACAGTAAGATTAAAAATTCACATCTCGAATATATGATCTTTGAAAAAATTTTCTAATCGAACAATAATGGGTTTAGATAGGGATATTCAGTAGATCTGAATATCCTTATTTATATAGCCCTTCACTCCGCTTACTGCTGAATGAATACCCCGTTTAGGCTTGATTTTACGTAAATAAGAGGTAATAAATTTCAACCTAAACTTCCACTCGCCGTTCGGGCTTTCATTTTTGGCTTGACCCAAAAACGAAACAAAAAACGAGTGTTTGCTAAACAAGCCATCTCTTATATCAAGACTTTACCTGACTTTTAACGCTATTGGGATCACATTTTGGCTAAACTTGCAAAACTCGCTTACGCTCAGACAGTTGCAAGCTCTTAACGCCAAAATGAAATCCAAATACCTAAGCCAGCTAAGGTCGATTTAATTTCTGTCACAAATTAATGATCCATGTAAGTGATATAATTCTAATATTGTCCTAACTTCTGAATAACCCTACTTAGTTCTTACAAAGCCCACTTTAACCTGTGTCTGCAAAAATGAAAAGTTCTTTAGCAAACAAAGTGCTTATTACTATTGGAGAGCTCTAAATCAGATCTTCCAATCTAGTGCTTCTATCGATTAATATATGATCCAATATGACCATGGAAGCCATAGATTCTACGATGGGTACAGCTCTAGGTACTACGCAAGGGTCATGTCTTCCTTTTCCAGTGACGATGGTGGCATTCCCTTCTTTATCTACAGAATCTTGAGCGGATATGATGGTCGCCACAGGCTTGAATGCCACATTAAATGTAATATCCATACCATTGCTTATACCTCCTTGGATTCCTCCGGAATAGTTGGTCTTAGTCGTGATTTGTCCATCCACATTCTCGAAGGCATCATTATGTTCTGACCCTTTCATAGTGATGGCATCGAATCCTGATCCTATTTCGAATCCTTTGACGGCGTTGATACTTAGCATCGCTTTGCCTAGTTCTGCATGTAGTTTATCAAATACAGGTGCACCAATACCTACGGGCATTCCCGAAATATTACAACGTATGGCACCACCGATTGTATCTCCTTCTTTTTTCGTTTTGGTGATGAGGTCTATCATCTGATCGGCTGTCTGTGGGTGCGGGCAGCGGATGATATTATCGTCAATTTTTGAGTAGTCGACTTCAATACTAGAATCCAATTTTATATTACCTACCTGATTTACATAGGCATTGATTTTGATTCCCATTTGCGTGAGCACCTGAGTAGCCAGTGCGCCAGCGATTACTCTTGCTGCGGTTTCTCGGGCACTAGATCTACCACCACCACGGTAATCCCTTATTCCATATTTTTTGCTGTAGGTATAGTCTGCATGGCTCGGACGATACTTGTCCATGATGTGGCTATAATCTTTGGATCGTTGATCTTGATTTCTGATAAATATAGCTAGAGGTGTGCCCGTAGTTTTACCTTCAAACACTCCGGATAAAATTTCAAATTCTTCATTCTCATGTCTTTGAGTGACGATCTTTGATTGTCCAGGTTTTCTTCTTTGGAGTTCTGCAAATATATGATCTTCATCTAACTCCAACCCTGATGGACATCCATCTATGACGACTCCGATTCCTTTGCCGTGAGACTCACCGAATGTGGTGATTTTGTATAGTGTTCCAAATGTATTGCCCGCCATATATTGTTGTATTTGTAATTCTAAACGTAAAGTTAGCTAAGAAAACGAGAAATTAGAATCGTCTTATTTGAAAGTTGTGACAATCCTGCCTACTTCTTTACTCGCCGATATATTATTATTGGAAAGGGTTTCTATAAGTAAATCATAACCGGTATTGATGGTGTCTTTATCTGTTATGGTTTTCTCTAATGCATCCACTATTTGAGCTGGATTCGCATCATCTTGGATCAATTCTTTAACAACATCATCATCTAAGATCAAGTTGACAAGGCATATGTACTTTAGGTCTACCAGCCGCTTCCCAATCGCGTAATTGATCGAGGAAGTTTTATAGCACACTACCTGAGGCACTTTGAAGAGTGCGGTTTCTAAAGTAGCGGTGCCACTCGTGACGATAGCAAGATCAGCGACAGACAGTAGATTGTAAGTATCATTTTCTATGATGTTGACATGATTAATATCATCACCCAATAGGTTTGCATAGAATGATCTCTTGATATTGGGTGCTGCGGCTATAGCGATTTGATATTTATCTCGAATGAGCATTGCCGCGGATATATATACTGGGAGCATCTTACTGATTTCTTGCATTCTACTTCCAGGAAGAATTGCTAATATTGGTGCATTTGTTAGTTTGTGCGTCGATTGGAAATATTCATCAGCTTTGAATTTTTGGATCACTGGGATCAGAGGATGACCTACGTAGTGAGTATCTACTCCATGGTCTGCATAAAATTGTTTTTCAAATGGAAGTATGCATATCATGTCATCGATATACTTTTGTACTTTTTTTACTCTTCCTTTTTTCCATGCCCACAATTGTGGAGATATGTAATATACATTGTAATATCCTTCTTTTTTTGACCATTCTGCCATTCTCAAATTAAATCCAGGATAATCTATATATATGATTTTGTCGGGATGAAATTCTTTGATGCTTGATTTTGCGAGCTTGAAGAAGCCTTTGATTTTAGCGATGTTTTTTATCACTTCTGTAAATCCCATAATAGCGGTATCCTTGATGTGGGTCACCATTCCATCAGATACAGCATCCATATGGTCTCCTCCCCAATATCTGAACTCTGCTAGCGGATCTCTAGCCACGATTTCCTTCATCATGTTAGACCCATGAAGATCACCTGAAGGTTCGCCCGCTATGATGTAGTATTTCATATTTTTACTTTTTGAGGTGTACGACCGCTTCGTTTTTATACTTTTTGCTTCTAGTATTTATATATTTTACTTACGACTTAGATTCATTCATATAATCAATGTTTCCTGCACTATCTGAGGTTTCACTATTATTGTTTTCGATCTTAGAAGAGGATCCTGCCAAACTGCCAGATCCAAAATCCAACGTACAATAGGGTAGGGAATACTATGCCTCTCATCGTATTATCCCATTTTTGCTTACGTGCAATATTTAGAGGGACAAGGTTGCAGCAGATACCTAGTAGCGCCAAGGTTCTCATCCGTCGGGATACTCCTCCGCCTGTGACATATTCCATAAGTCCAAATTGTGTGAGAAGCCCAAAGATGAACTCTACTAACATATATCCGAGTACCGGCACCAATGCTCCTAGGACGAGACCTGTGAAAAGAGAATTTTTTTCTATCATTTAATATAAAATTTTGAGATTACATGGATCGAGATCGTTGGTATTTAGTCCTCTAAGTATTTTAAGTTTTCGATTGATGTATGCACCGTTAGGTCATGGCCAGTCGGTACGATGCTCACATATCCATTTTCTAGGGCCCAGATATCGGTATCTTCTCCTTTGTCATAGTTGACGAATTTACCAGTAAGCCAGTAGTATTTTTGACCTCTAGGATCGAGCCCTTCTTGGAAGTCTTCTACCCAGTTTCCGTTTCCTTGTCTGCATAATTTGATTCCCTTTACATTTTTTCCTGCGGGGATGTTTACGTTCAGTAATTTACAGTCAGGCAGTTTCTTGGCGAGCATTCTTTCAATCAGCTTTTTGACTACTTTTTTTGATGCGCTGAAATCTGCATCGAAGCCATATTCGCATAATGAAAAACCAATCGAATCTATGCCCTCTATGCTAGCTTCCATCGCCGCAGACATGGTTCCTGAGTATATTACATTTATAGAGCTATTGGCTCCATGATTGATGCCTGAAAGACAAAGCGTAATTTCTCTATCTTTTAGAATGACATTTTTAGCCAATTTGACACAGTCCACAGGGGTGCCTGAGCACTCGTATGCTTCTATCCCATTGAATGGATCAACTTTCTTAAGTTTGAGCGGACTCTCTAATGTAATAGCATGCCCTTGTCCTGATTGCGGACTGTCAGGGGCTACTACTACGATCTCGCCAAAAGTGGATGCTACTTCAATCAGAGCTTTGATTCCTGGAGCTACTATTCCATCATCGTTTGTTATGAGTATAAGTGGTTTTGACATTCTATTTTTTTATAAATTAAATCCGAAGATAAGATTAGACCATCTACTTTCGATATTTTTTACATCAATTTTACTTAAACTATAAACAGCATGACCTGATTTGCGTTTACATTGCGCTATCCTATTTAAGGATGAGTACTTGCATATATAAATTAACATATGAAAAAAGGCGTATTACTTGTAAATCTAGGGACACCAGATAATCCAAACTATGGAGGAGTATTCAGATATTTGAATCAATTCCTAACAGATGGTAGAGTGATTGATATACCATGGTTGCCGAGGCAGATATTGGTAAGAGGAATTATTGCACCACTTAGATCCAATGCATCTTCTAAGATCTATAAGGAACTATGGACAGAAGAAGGTTCTCCGATTAAAGTCTACGGATATAAAGTCAAAGAAGAGGTACAGAAGATACTGGGTAAAGACTATGTCGTAGAGTTAGGTATGCGCTACCAAAATCCTTCTATCAAATCAGCGTTAGATAATTTAAAAAAAGCATTTGTAGATGAGATTATCGTATTCCCAATGTTTCCACATTATGCATCTGCATCTACGGGGTCTGCCCTCGAAGAAGTGATGAGAGTATTGTCAAAAGAGCAAATGATACCGCCTCTTAAGATGATCAATTCTTATTATGACAATGAGGATATGATTCAAGTATTCGCAGAAAATGCTCGCAAGCATGATGTAGAAAGCATGGATCATGTCTTATTCAGTTTTCATGGGGTGCCTCAGCGACATATGCGTAAGGCTGATCCAACGAAGAAGTGGTGCCAGAAAAAAGAAAATTGCTGCTCTACGATGTGCGACGCTAACAAATTCTGCTATTCGGCTCAGTGTCATCAGACGGCTCACTTGATCGCTGCGGAACTTGGTCTGCCGAAAGATAAATATACGATATGCTACCAATCAAGATTAGGAAAAGATCCTTGGATGCAACCATATACGACTGATGTACTCAAAGAAAGATCTGCAAAAGGAGATAAGAATATGCTCGTATTTAGTGCAGCATTTGTTGCGGACTGCCTAGAGACCACGATTGAGATCAGTGATGAGTATCAAGAAGAATGGGAAGAAATGGGCGGCGAAAAATTATATCTAGTCGAAAGTTTAAATGATCACCCGAGATGGATCAATGCAGTCGCTGATATGGTAAAGAATGTGTAATCGGATTTTCTGCCAGATTATCTGGAGCTTCAATTTTCTTCTGGTTTAGGTACATTGGAGAGGTGTTTGATATGTTTAGTATCAAAATCTAGAGCGCAGCTATATGTCTGTACACCATTGCTTACCAGTAAATATGGTGCTCTCAATTCTATGTTATAGTTGGCGATTTGATCAAATGTGTCTTGAGAAATCGGTACAGTATGAGATTTGCACTCTATGAGTAAGTACGGAAAGAAGTGTCTGTCATACACCACTATGTCGAATCGGCGCTTCAGACCATTGATATCCAGTCCTTTTTCTACCTGTATTTTCTCTTTAGGATAACCTATATCAATAAGGTGCAATACCAGCAGTTGACGAACCATTTCTTCTGGTTGTAAGATTAAATATTTCTTTCTGATGATATCAAAGATAAGCGTGCGTTTGCCTTCTTTCTTTATTTTCAATTGGTCCTTATAATGATGTAGATTGATGTCTATCATGCATTAGCTGTATTAGAAGTATCGTAAGTAGCTACGTCATCTTCTTGGATTATAGGCGTTGGATTTTGAATTCCGTGATCTGTGAGCACATCTATTAAGTTGTTCATTTCAGTATCATTGTCTATTAACTGACGATCAGTATTGAGAGATAGAATTTTGTATCCAGCTGTTTTGAATATTTGGATTATTTCAGCTTGCCATATAAGATGCTGATGCATCTCTGGATTGATCAATTCGTCTTTGATAAGAAGATACGGCTGTCTTTCTGTGAATAAGATGCTCTCTGTAAGTTTATCGTATAGTGATTCGGTTACATCTATGTTTTTTACACCATGCTTATCTAGATTAGCCTCTAGCAGTCGGCCATCAGCTGGTGGAAGAAGAGAGATGATGTTACCCGTTTTTAATTGGTAGATTTTTATTTGTTGATTGAGAGATAATAAAAATTTAGCTAGTTTTTTGGCAGCCTTTAGTTTTTCCGAATTTGACAATTCGGTGATCGGTACATTGTAGTTGTATGTATTGAGATATAAGAAATGATTTTTGGATTGTGACATATCATCTATATCCGATTGTAGTATCGGGGATATATAGTGAATATGACCTTGCTGCTTACGTTCTTCATTTCTTCGGGAGAAGCTGATCACATTATCATATTGAGCGGCATTATCGAGATTGTTGCTTATATGCAGCGGGAAGAAGTCCTGGATAAAGGAAATCGTTGACGGTATCAATTCGCTCCATGAGATTGACGGCAGTCCTTTTTTCTTAAACAATGTATTATATAAGTCTTTAGACGTAGATTTTAGATTTTCGGCACTTCTTATTCTTCGTGATTGTAGTTTGTTGGTCAGGGTCGCGATTTCGTTCTCTGTGATCTTATTATTTAATGTTCTCAGGCCTTCAATAATTGATGGATCTATCTTATTATGATTAAGTACGGTGTTAGATATTTGTTGGTTGTACCATAAGTCATATTGCTCCGACCAGTGCTCTACAGGCAGGGTCTTGAGTTCTTGGATCAGTACGTTTGACATATGAGTATTGGCCGTTTGGGTCCTTTTCCAATCTGTGTATAGCGTGTTGTGGCTCAACAGACTATCGCATCGGTCTATAGAAGACGCTATATTCTGACACATCTCCATCTGCTTGATGAAGCTGATAGAATTAGAGTTGAACTTTTGTTGGATAAACTGCACGGCATCTAATTCTGTGATCAGTTGGGTCAGTTCTTCGTCTAGTAGTTTTACAGCTTCGGATGAAGTATTTATCCTATTGATTCTGTGGATAGATTTGATGAGGTTATGATGCAGTTTATTGGTATGGTTGGATACATTCGCTTTACAGTCTGCTAAGAATTTTTCTATGAATGCATAGTCGATATCTTCTGATGTGGGCGCTGGGAGTTCGTCGTACCATTCTTTTGAGATTTTATGGATCATGCTGCTGATCTTGTCAAACGCTTCAATATATCCACCATTCAGTTTTGGTTTAGTCTTCTTATTGAATAAGGAGAATCCACTGCTTTTCTCGTTTTTTCGGTAGGTTTCATTGATGTAGGCAGCGATACATTCTTTCTGGTGGAGCTCGATTTCATAGGTGATTGAGTCCATTTGAGAGGTCACATCTTTTGATATTGACTCTTTGAGAGCTGTGTAGGTGAGTTTATATTTTTTGAAGAGTGATTTTGCTTGTTGGTTTAGCTTCTTTAGCGTCTCTTTCGTATTTATGAATTCGTCTTCAGAGAGCGACCATATTTCTTCGGATATAATCCCCAATTTATCAAGTAGGTCAAATTCTTTTTTATACGAGGATGCTGCCTTATTGATACTCCGTTTGATATTGTAATATTCTTGACCACTTAGATCTAGATCCAAGTCGATTGTTATCTCCGATAAATTGATTGCTGTGGGTTTGATGTCATTTTTACTGATCAATGCAGCAACGAAGTCTCTGAATGTACGATCTGTATGTATTTTACGATCTAGCGCTTCATAGTACTTTTTAGGATAACTGAGATCGTTTGTGAGTTTTTGAGTGTTGAGCAGGTGATTTATTATAGGTGTTGTATCTATTTCTTTTTTTAGGATTGACCGAAGGTTGAAAATATCAGATTCGGGTATCGGATTTCTATTACCTACATCAATAGATAGACTATCTAATCTATACGTTTCTATTAGTCGTAAAATATCTGAAGACAATTCGGAATGAGGAGGTATATGTATTAAGACATGTTTATCCTCTTCTAACAAAGTAGTAATCACATTATAAATGGGCAGAAAAGCTGTAGCGAGATCAAAGAATTTGACTTCAGCTGGGGCATTTGCTAACAGTGCCTCTGATACGACTTTTTGTTCTGGAGAAAGGGTATATGTCATCATGTGTAGTTTTCTAATAAGGAACAGCTTCTGAGCTGTTTTAATTGTTTTAGTACTATAGGAGATAGTTGTTATTTATCTCAAAACAATTATACAATGTAAATATATCAAAAAAGTATAATATGTAATCGTGCTTTCGCCTACAAGATTGATTAGCATTCGTGTAATCCATTAATCTGTTTGTATATTCTAGTGGGAGAGCTTGTTTTTATTGCTTTATTTTTCATTTATATACGGTCTGAACAAATAAGATATTTGGCAGTTATAATTCTAGTTGTTACATTTGATTAACATTTTTATTCATTATGAGTGTATTAGACACAGCGAGAGTAGTAATATATAGATTCCATGAAAAAGGATTGGAAATATTTTTAGTCAATTCTGATTTAGAAAACGATCCTGATATTTGGAAGCTACCTAATAGTGAATTTCAATCTAGTCCGGAAATTTCACATCTCGATTCTATACAACTAGAGCCTCTTACAGACGAAAATGGAAAAGAGATCAAAACATTAGCCGTAGAAGGAGAATGGCACGATATACCGTCTATAAGAGGAATGATACGTCACGATGTCAAACTAGTAAAATCTAAGATCAAAGAAGTAGCACCAGAAATGGAAAAAGGTGGATTTTTCGCTGTAAAAGAAGCTTTCAAAAAGGTGTTACCAGAAGAATACAAGGCGCTCAAAGAGCTCAAAAGCATATTAAGAGATAGAAATTTGACTAAGTATATATAATTTATTTATAATATTTATCTTTCAAATGTGACTTTACACGAGTTGCTCAGTCTTAATGCATATTGTAATAGTTCCCAACCTTATTATTTATTTTTAAATACTTGTTTTATATATTAGGTATTTATGTAATATGTAACGATATTTGCATAAACCTATTGGTATAAAATGCCAGTATTTTACATTTAACTAATTTTTAAGAAGATAATCATACAAATCAAGCATCCATAAGGAGGTTTGGATCGTATTATTTAATATAAGTAGTAAATTATAGTTCATTTATAAATACCCATACCCATGAATACATTTTTTAACAGCGTAAAGAACTTCTTCGAGTCTGTATTTCGCAGCTCTGAGAAGAACGTCATCGTATCTCAAGTCGAGGACGAATATGACGGATGGCTTGGAGTTTAATCAGATTTTAATTATTTGCTTAAAATTCAATCCGCAATCTGCTTATGCAGGTTTAAATAAAAATTGATTAAAGAGTTTTTATTTAATTTACTCCCCAATCATTCTTTATTAGGCGGCGTCTTGATACTAAGAAGTTACATTTAGTAGATTCGGTATCAAAAAACAAATCCTAATAAAGAATGAGAGTAATTTCTCTATTATTATTTAGTGCTTTTTTCATCTCGTGATAAGAAAGATTACAAGAATGGTACAGGGCCTTCTGCCTGTGATCCTATTATCATTTCACTTTCCGCTAAGCTTTCACTTCTGTGTTGGCACAAAAACGAAACATAGAAGTCTTCCTTTACCTGCTTTACCTAGCTCATAACGTAAAAGGCTTATCTGAATCAGCACCTGTTTTTATGTGTGGATGAAAACCATATCACACAAGCGTATTACTCTCCTTACTTCCGAACTACCATGGATGAAGACATAGAAATCTAGAGTTCTTAATAAGTACTCGATTTAACAAAAGAATAAGATGTTAATAGTCAGGAACTTTTGGTGTGTACGTCTGGTGTTACATCAAACGAAACTATGCGTGCAAAGTAGCTTGTCTCTGCCTTAGTACGTCTTCCGATTCTACTCTGTCAGGATCAGGAACACAACAATCAACGGGACACACTGCTGCACACTGAGGCTCTTCATGGAATCCTACACATTCAGTACACTTATCGGCTACTATGAAGTAGTAATCTTCCATGACGGGAAGTTGAGGATCATTTACATCCACTTCTTCATTGGTTTCTAATGTATATTTTCCTGTGAGAGTAGTTCCCTCTGCCATGTTCCATTCTATACCACCTTCATAGATAGCGTTATTAGGACATTCTGGTTCGCAAGCTCCACAATTGATACATTCGTCGGTAATGATAATAGCCATGGTGTATTTTTTTATTGTAAATAAGACAACGGTATGGGTTGCTTAAAAGTTTCTGAGCACAAATGTAATCAATAGAAATTATCATCGAAGTCGAAATCGTATTAAAGTTTACGTACTTGACTGAAAATTGACAAATACTTCATTGCCCATTCTAGGAGGGATAGAGTCCGTACACTCTTCAATGCTTATCGAATCAAAATATTCTGAGAATAGTCCCCTGTAATCATTAGCATTGCCACCAAAAGGGGGACCAGTAAATGGGAAAATGACATCAAACATAAGGCCCACTAGTCGACCGCCGGGATTGATGAGTGACTTCATTTTTCTTGCATAAGTAGATCTCAAGGAAGGATCTATTGCGCAGAAGAAAGTCTGTTCAATTATCAGATCAAATTTTCCTTCAAGATCAAAAAAGTTACCTTGTATTAAGTGATCATCAGAGAATGATGGACATCTTTTTTTGAGATTTTGCAATGGCGCGGCTGATAGATCGCAAACGGTCACATCGGTAAAACCACTATTGTGCAGATATTCTGCTTCATATGCATTGCCAGCACCTGGTATTAGAATTGATATAGACTTGTCTGTTAGCGTATCAATATATTTTTTTATTGGCGGTGTGATATGGCCTACGTCCCATCCTGACAATTGATTTTCATATCTAGATGTCCAGTATTTTTCTGATAAGAAATCAGTCTCCTCGATTTTTGTACTCTCAGGTACGAATAGTGGAGTGATGTATTCACCTTTCTTGACGGAAGGATGATTTTCGAATAGATGGTGTACAGCTGCTCTCCCTTCTTCTCCAATGTTAGCTGAGAATTCATTGACGTACAATTCGATATGTGACCGCATAACGTCAATATTCATTTCTTGTGCATTATTCTTTATATACTCATTGCCAGATTGAGGATTGGCCAGGGCATATGCTACACTTCTTGCGATTACTCTGTCGATTTTCTGTTTCATTTCGATCGTGAACCTTCTCCTAGTTACTATGCCTCCAAGTGGTATCGGAAACCCTGTTTTCTCCTCCCAGTATTCCCCTAGATCTTTAATCTGTACTAAGCCTTTGTCTTGAAATGTGAATCGATTTTCATGGATGATGACTCCAGCCTCTGATTGTTCTTTAAGTACTGAGGATTCTACTTCGGAGAAGATCATTTCAGACTTCTTGGTAAGATTCGGATAAGCATAAGAAAGAAGAAAATTTGCAGTTGTGTTTTTTCCTGGTATCGCGATTATTGCATTCGATAATTCGTCAGGGGATTTAGATTTTTTGGCGATCAGGAGTGGACCACATTTCCGACCTAATGCCGAACCAGAATTCAATAACTGATACGTATTCGTGAGATTCGTATAGGCATTGAAACTTAGTTTAGTGATGTCATATTTATCATCGAAAGCCGACTTGTTGAGCTCCTCTACATCCGCAAGGTGTATATCAAATCGTAATCCTTCAGTATCAATCCTGCCCGAAACGATGGGCTCAAACATAAATGTATCATTGGGGCATGGAGAATATGCAAAGGTTAATTTCATTTGTTTATTTTTTTGACTGTTGTGGTTGCGGAGTGTTTTTTGAGTGTTTGTTTCAGGGGAGCAATTTTGTTTGTAAAAATCCCTCTAAAGAAAACGGAATGTAGTCTAAGTTGTTTAATTCGTTATTTTTGTGCTTATATATCGCAAATATCTTCACGATGAAACTTTATCATCGATATAATTGCTGATATTGGAGATCTAAGATCGTATAATTATGGCGTACAAGAGAAAAAGAAAAGAGACGGAGATTGAGATTATCTATGAGGATAATCATTTTATAGCCGTGAATAAACCAGCGGGTGTACTTGTACACGGTGACGAAACGGGAGATGAGACACTGGTAAGTGCGATCAAAGAGTATATCAAAATAGAATATAACAAGCCAGGGGAAGTTTTTCTAGGTGTGATACATAGGATCGATAGGCCAGTGAGTGGTGTGGTTTTGTTTGCTCGGACGAGTAAGGGGCTGACGAGGATGAATAAATTATTCCAAGAAAGGAAGGTGTCTAAGTCATACTTGGCCATTGTGAATAAAAAGCCAGAACCTCTAGATGGAAAGATCGAAAACTTCTTATCCAAAGATAATGCGAAGAACAAAGCTCATGTACATACTTCTTCTAAGAAAGGTGGGAAGAAATCCATAACAGAATATTCTCTATTGGCGGGTCTCAACGGATATTATTTCTTGAAAGTAAATCCTATAACTGGTCGCTCTCATCAAATTAGAGTTCATCTTGCTTGGAATGGGACACCTATCGTCGGTGATTTGAAGTACGGATATTCGAGACCCAATCAGAATAGATCAATCTGTCTGCACTGTCAGTCCCTCAGTTTTGAACATCCAGTTACAGGTAAAAAAATGGTCCTTACGGCGGATATGCCTACTAAAGAATATTGGAGTTTCTTCGTTTAGATTTTTGAAAAAGATAAATCTAGGGCTCTAAGACTCATCAGCGTATTCGTCTCTATTTGATGATTCTTCGGAGTCGATGATTGATATTTCTCCATCTCCGAGTATTATTTTTTTCTCCTTATATA
Source organism: uncultured Saprospiraceae bacterium (assembly GCA_938007965.1). GTDB lineage: Bacteria > Bacteroidota > Bacteroidia > Chitinophagales > Saprospiraceae > CAJXUU01. Next base: position 20,191 of record CALLMH010000002.1, read on the forward strand.
GTTTGCCTACAGCTTTTTTGAATACTTTCTTACTGACACCGAATTCTCTGTAGATGTCTTTTGGATCGGATTTGTCATGTAGTCCTACACTTTTATGTTCTTCTAGATAGTCTAATAGTTCGTCAGAGAAGTCTGTGACACCTCCATAACCTTCTTCTTGCAGCGTAAGGTCGATTTTTTTATCGTCTCGAATTTTTTTGATGAATGCCGATATTTTATCTCCTATTCTCAGATCAGAATATACTTCATTCTCATAGAGCATGCCGAGACACTTATTTTCTATTATACATAAGTAACCACTTGGCGTACGCCGATATACGAGTGCTTTGACTTTTTCTTTCTCACGAAAACTACTAGAGTCGTGTTCTATATAATCTTCTATTTTAGTAGATCCAGTGATCCTGTTTGACAGTTCATCTATGTAGACATATACGACGTAGAACCGCCCTTCTCTCAGTTCCGTCTTCTGCTCTCTAAATGGTACGAATAGATTCTTCACCAGCCCCCAATCTACGAATGCACCATGATCGCTGATTGCTACCGCTTCCATATATGCGCATTCTCCGACTTCTGCAAGCACCTCCTCTGTAGTAGCCACGAATCTCTCCTCACCATCAAGATGGACAAATACATCAATCTCATCGCCCTCCTCGTAGTCCTCAGGTACGTACTTTATAGGAACCAGAATCTCACCGAATTCTTCGCCATCCACATACGCACCAAAATCAGTAAATCTATTGATTTTTAAAAAATTGTATTTGCCTAATTCTGCCATATTTATAATGTATTGCCTATGATGTAAGTGCCCTATGTCTCATTGTAATATCTCCGCGCTCATGGTTGGATATTACTTAGACACCAATAGAATACAATATTACGTAGATTATCTCCAAAATACTCATATTGTATGTGCGATTAGCCTAGATAATTATCTAGTAGCTTCTATTTACCGTATAAATATGCTAAATATCTATTTGGAGAATATAATTGTTGAAATGAGGAGCATTTGAGATTGTCGGTTTCAAAAAAAAATAACTATCGGTCAAAATCATACTGTGATATACAAGTCAAGCGGTCAGAGCGATGCAGCACAAATTGAGATTGATAGTATAAATACTGAAAATCATCGAAACCGGTATCTTGAAAAGCAGCTCTTAAATATCAAAATGTTAATCTATTATTTCTTATCATTGCTACACAAACTACTAGGTAAATGAATGTCATAATTGATTGGTAGATAATAAAAGGGATGGTTCTAAAAGTCTAAATAAAATATACGAATGAAAAACATATTAATTCTAGTACTATCTGTATTTGCTGTGGCATGTAAGCCCACAGCCTCTGAAAAAAAATCAATGAATCATCCTACCGCTCCCACTGCATTTTACGTAGGTACATATACAAATGTAGACTCCCCTCAAGAAGGCAAAAGTCAGGGGATTTATAAATACACTATAGATAATGATGGGAAGTTGGGTCGAGTTGGCCTTGCAGCTGAGGCAGACAATCCATCTTTTTTGGCGATGTCTTTTGATGGGAAATATGTAGTAGCAGCCAGTGAGACAGACGCTCATGAAGGCATGGGTACAGTCAATTCTTATGAAATCGTAGGAGATAAGTTGAATAAAAAAAGCAGCAGTAGCTCGGGCGGAGCTCACCCGTGTCACGTCGCTATCAATAGAGATGGGCAGATCGTAGTAGCTAATTATACCGGAGGTAATGTAGGTTTGCTTGCGATGAGTAAGAAAGGGACCCTATCAGAATTGCTAGATGTACAGCAACATACAGGACATGGTACACACCAAAGACAAGAGGCTCCCCATGCACATTCGTCATGGTTTCGACCTGATGATAGCGGGGTGATATCTGTAGACTTAGGAACTAATGAACTCATATCTTCGAGAGTAGAAGGGAATAAATTTGTAAAAGATAAAATATCAAAACTACAAATGAAAGCCGAAGCTGGTCCGAGGCATATCGTCTTTCATCCTGATGGGAAGTCTCTATATGTGCTCAATGAATTAGACAATACGGTCGGATTGGTAAAAATTGCGGAGGATGGTGATTTGCAGTTGGGTGAAACGGTATCAATGCTACCCAATGATTTTACAGAATTCAGCAAAGGAGCTGATATTCATATTTCTGAGGATGGGCGGTTTTTATATGCTTCTAATCGAGGGCATGATAGTATTGTTATTTTTGCAGTTAATGGAGCAACTGGCACATTGAAGCATATAACTACGGAGTCTACGAGAGGCATCGGTCCGAGAAATTTTCAATTGGCTGTAAATGATAGATTTCTAGTAGTCGCAAATGAAAAAAGCAATAGTATTGTCAGTTTCACCAGAGACAGTAAGACGGGCTTATTGAGTCTTGTAGATAAGATAGATGCACCTACACCAGTCAGTCTTCTGTTTTAGATATTCATCAATAAAAATAATAAAGTATGAGTAAGGATTCTAAAGTTATAGAAGGAAAAGCAAAACCAAGGGGCAAGTACCCTCATTATAAACGGGTTGGAGATTTTATATACGTGTCAGGAGCGAGTTCTAGACGGAGTGATAATACTTTTGCAGGAGTCCATGTAGATGAGATGGGCACGACCGATCTTGATATAAGAGCTCAAACTGCCGCCGTGCTAGATAATATTAATGATATTCTCAAAGAGGCCGGAGCATCTATAGCGGATGTAATAGATGTGACAACATTCTTAGTGAATATGAATGACTTTGGAGGATACAATGAGACCTACGGAAAATACTTTGATTATAACGGACCTACACGGACTACTGTAGCCGTGCACCAATTGCCACATCCGCATCTCCTTATAGAAATAAAAGCTATCGCATACAGACCACTTAAAGGCTAATCCCTAAATTGGAGTGATGGAATTGATAGCGTATGGTTAAAATAAAAATAATCGCGGGCTATAATTACAAAAGAAACACTGGTTAATCTTTATTGAGATTTCTATTTACGCTTTTAGCGAGCGTGTTTGTAAAGCTTTTCATCTTATTCATTCAGTAATAAAGGGTAGATATTTAAGGTGTAAATCAATCCCTACTTGATCTGAAGCATACCAAATGCAAAATCATAATATACATGTGCTAGAAATCAGGGTACAAAGTAGAAATGCGGAGATGATTAAAAGAGAAATAGTAGTAATGGCATAACAGAAATATGTGGAACTTTGGTAACTTTAGTTCTGTATATTTATGAGTTAGGAGCAAGTATGAACACAAAATCAAATGCATTAGAAGAAGAATGAAGTATTCAATTGTAGCACTACTAATTTTTATAACTTTAAGCTGTAAGCATTCAGATGTCAATCAACTTGAAAGGGCGAGAATTGAAGAATCGATTATGAGTTCGCAATTAATTAACCATTTAGACGACTTAATAGAAAGTCAAGATAGTCTCTCTAAGGTTGATTCTAGGTTTAGCAAACATAATTCATATTGGATTCTATTCAGCGAAAATGAGGAAAAATGCTTTGTAAGAATTCTAGCAAATTTAAACTTTTACCAAAAAGACAATATGGATGCGTTTCTAAAATATAGGGAAAAAACTATTACATTTTACAACACAAAATCAAAATGTAACGAAAATATTATTGATGTTTCTAGGATAAATACTATGGAAGGTGAAATTGAAAATATTGTTGACTATAACGATGCAATAGTTCCTCCACATGAACCTAAAACTATGTTGTTTGAAGTAAAAGAAAACGGTGTTTTAGTGAGAAGTAAACTCTAACCAAATGAAAAAATGACCAGCTCCTAACATTGAGTATAATGGAAGACTTGCTATCGCTGCGTCCTCCATATACTCTTGGACGTTATGAGCAAGCACGATGAATAAAAAAAGTTATCACAAAAAATCAGAGAAAAGAATAGTTCTAAGTATTTGGCAAACTTTAGGACACTATTCATTTATGCTTGTACCATTAATGTTTCCTGCATTTGAATTGTTTTACAAATTGAGTGGAAAAACTGCGATAAATACATTTTCAAATACGGCCAATATTTTATTCGTTTTAGCAGGTTTAACAATTGGTTTCTTCAAATGGCGAGAACTCTACTACTATGAATTAGATGTTTCAAGAACTGATAGTGAATTTGAAAATGCAGTTTTAGCTACTGCGAACAAACTAAATTGGAGAATTAACTCTTTCGAAAACAATAAAGCTGATGCAACTGGATATAATCCATGGAAAAGTAGAGATTTTCAATCTATCAAAATCGAACGATTAAAGAGCAAGGTCATGATTAATAGCATGATTGAACCAGATTTCATTTCTGTACCGGACTTTTTTGGAATAAATAGAACAAACAGAAATACTTTCTTTCAGTATTACGACAACTCAAATAAAATCGAAAATTTAAATGAAAAAGTAATTCAACAACTCAAAGACGCAGAAGAGAAGGTCGAAAATGAACCCGAATGGAATCTAAAAAATACTTTAAAAAGAATAATAGCTTATATCTTTAGTTTCGGCTTTTGGGCACTTGGAATAGCAATATGGAAGCACGAAGGATCAATAATTGCTCTAATTTTCTTTGGCTTAATTGGATCAAGTTATATACTATTTGATGTTTACGTAATGTGGGTAAAAAGAAGAAGAAAGCCAGCTCATAACAATCGATGACGACGATCATAGGCTATCGCCTACGCCGCGTATTGCCGATCCGTTGAACATCCCCAATCTATGTCCTGCAATTGCAATCGAGCAGAAAGTATCATCAAGCAATGCACGGTCTACAATAAATTAAAATCGAAATCTCCTTATCAGCTGATAAGCGGGACTGGAATACCTATGTCCTAGATCATCAAAATCATGACCGAATCAATACCAATCAGCTATAATGCTGGCATCAAAGGTCAAAAATGCTCTAGAATGATAGTAGCTGAATCAAAATTCCTACCTATATTATGATCAAATTATGGACGTTACTAAATTAAATTCCCTATACAATCAAAAGTTGGCCATGTCCAACTGAAATACAACACAGTCTAATAGACATAGTAGCATCGAATTGGCTCTTGTGGTATACTATGATTGTATTCATTTGAGTTGTCAGTCATTAAGAAAAAAAACAAAAAAGGAAGCGAAATTGATTAATTTTAACCAATAAATTTGATTAATCATATTTAGATGAAAAACATGATCAGAGTTAAAAGATAAAAAATTAATATGACTGATAAATTACTACATAAAGAATTCATAGGAACAGTCCATTATTCAACCAATGATTCTGTGTTTTATGGAAAAATTGAAGGAATAAATGATCTTGTTACATTTGAAGGTGAGAATGTGCAAGACTTAAAAACATCCTTTGAAGAAGCTGTGGATGATTACATTGAACTCTGTGCAGAAATTGATAAAGAACCACTGAAGTCCTTTAAGGGGTCATTTAACGTCAGAATTACCCCGAAACTTCATTCAAAAGCTTTCAAATTTGCGTCGTTAAAAGGAACTTCTTTAAATCAATTAGTTTCAGAAGCGATTGAAGAAAAAATAGCCTCTCTATAACATTGAGCAAGATAAAATCTTCCTTTTAGTCAGACTCCATATACTATGCGCCGTTGACCATATCCAACTGCAATACAATCACATTCTAATAGACACCGTAGCATCGAATTGGCTCTTGTGGGAGAATATGATTGTATTCCTTTGAGTTATGTTCGAGATAGACAAAAAATATATATTGATGCTATCATATGATGGCATCATGAAGTACGAGCACTGTGATGGAACTAGTCGCATCCTAAAACCAGAAAATGAATGAGCACTGAAGTAGTTCCAATGATAATTTTAATGGGTACAAACAAATTTTCAAAACTCAGTACTTACTTTTTCATCCGATTTTTATACCTAGGGTTATTCAGAAGTAAGGACAATATTAAAATTATATCACTTACAAGGAGTATTAATTTGTGGCAGAGATTAAATCGACCTTAGCTGGCTTAGGTATTTGGATTTCATTTTGGCGTTAAGAACTTGCAACTGTCTGAGCGTAAGCGAGTTTTGCAAGTTTAGTCAAAATGAGAGCCCTAACGGCGAGTGGAAGTTTAGGTTGAAATTTATTACCTCATATTTACGTAAAATCAAGCGTAAACGGGGTATTCATTCAGCAGTAAGCGGAGTGAAGGGCTATATAAATAAGGATATTCAGATCTACTGAATATCCCTACCTATTCTAATAGTTATTAACTGAGCACATCTTTATACGAATAAGCAACTCTAAAGCGTAATATCTTACCAAAGGTCAATTACATTATAAAAATACATAATATATAATTAAGAAATATTACTTTTACCGCAAACCCGTACAAATATATTTTGAGCAGAGCAATAGTAATAATTCCTACGTACAACGAGATTGAGAATGTCGAAGACATCATCCATGCGGTATTGTCTCAGAATGAAGAGTTCGATGTACTCATCGTCGATGATGGGTCTCCTGATGGTACAGGTGCTAAAGTGAAGGAGATGATGACTTCCGAATCAAGAATTCACATCTTGGAGCGAGAGGGCAAGCTTGGACTAGGGACTGCCTATCTTGCTGGATTTCGATATGGACTAGATAAGGGTTTTGATTTTATTTTTGAAATGGATGCAGACTTTAGTCACCCTCCCAAAGATCTCAATAATCTCTACAAAGCATGTAAAAATAGCGCTGACGTTGCCATAGGCAGCAGATATACAAATGGTGGCGGTGTCAGAAATTGGTCTAATTACAGATTGTTCCTGTCGAGAGGGGCTTCACTATATGTACGTATGATCACATTTATGCCAGTCATGGATCCGACTGCAGGATTCAAGTGCTATCGAAGGAAGGTGCTAGAGGTTATCGATTTGGATAAGATTAATTCCGTAGGGTATGCTTTCCAAATCGAAATGAAGTACGCTGCATATCAGAATGGATTTAAGATAGAAGAAGTACCTATCATATTCTCCGACAGAATCAAAGGAACATCAAAGATGGACGGATCGATTATCAAAGAAGCCATCTGGGGCGTACTGAATATGAGAATCCGAAGTCTCAGAGGATATTATAAGACTAGTTAGAGCGTAGATCTTCGATCAATAACATTATCTGCTGCTGCGTTACAATATGCCTTTCTCTAATATACTGATATAGCACAAAAAGTAAATTACATATTTATGAAGCTTTATATTTCTTCTATCATCTCGTTGCTTCTCATCTGTATATTTTCTTCTTGTACTGATCCACAAAATAAGTCAGGTGCTTCGAGATTTACGATGCGAGAAGATAGCGAACTGACCTTGCTGATGAGAGATATGTATGACTATTACGATAGTCTCAAAGTCAATATAGAAAATGGTGATATCCCCGATAATATTAAAGAGTTTCATAATATACATTCGGCGATATCCACAGAACCAGCGAAAGCAAAGAGCGATCTATATCAAGCCATGGCTACTGTATACAAAGAATCAGCCGATAGACTTAAGAATAATAAAAATGACATCTCTCAATCGTTCAATCTCATGGTAGATAATTGTATGAATTGTCACCAGCAGATGTGTCCTGGACCTATGGTAAAAATCAAAAACCTATATCTGACCGATGCCAAACTAGAAAGGTAAAAGCACATTTACTTTGAATTCGCAATAATCAATCTGGTATCTATTTTTTATAAGTAATGGTTCATTTCTGTCTTGACACAGAAAACGAAACAAAGTAGTCAAGACACAATTCTATTGCTCTCCTTGCTTCTGAATTATCCTAACTATACCAATTCGATTCACTATTGAATTTTTATTTTAATGTATACTCATATTTGATTAGTCTTTTTTACGATAGATCAACCGAAGCGTCATATTTTGAAGTCATTCCAATCAGTAATAGATTCTCTAATACGTAGTTAAGGTTTAAGTGAATTCATGGATTTACATACCTGGCTAGCAAGATGATTTGAAATTTTATTTCCCTCGTTTGTGTAATTTTTAGCTGTTTTTCATCCTATGTGTATCCGCCTAAATGGTTGGGCGGTTTTTCAAAAATCAAAAGCGCGCATTTCAGTTTATTGTCTTTCGAAATAAAAGAAAATGTTTGGTCGGCTTGATAAAGTGATTTAGCACTTCAAGCGGGTTGAGCGATTTAGCACCAATCTAGATTCATAGCATATTCTAGAAATCCTCGAAAACGACATCGTGAAATGCAGCTGGTCAACACATACATCATGAAGAAAAAGCTAACTATTATCATCCTGTGTTTTATTTCAATATCTATCTATGGACAAGAAAAAATTCTAAGCGGAATATTAGAAGATAAGGGAGAGCCAATCTTATTTGCATCAGTGGCAGTCTATCGAAATGGTGTACTAGTCCGCGGTACCGATACTGATCTCGATGGAAAATATAAAGTACTATGCATGCCGGGCGATGAGATCGAAGCGTCATATATAGGTTACACGCCGAAGAGATTTACGGTCACTCCTGATATGTTAGAGGCAATTAATACCACTAAGATGAAAAAGGTGACTTCCATATTGGCTTCTTCATTTTCGCAAGCAATACGCAAGAGAAAGATTAAATGGGATAGCTTAAAACAGATCGATAAAGGCATAATTCCAAGATCGTATAAGATCGCTAATGTGCATAGTCATTACAATACTACGGACATATCTATAGATGGCGATTATCTCAAGTTTACCAAACCAAAAGAAAGTATTAAATACAATATTGACTTGAAGCAGACTGTGGGTGTTTCATATATTTCGAATAAGAATATACACCGGCTTCAGAATCAGTATGGACAGGGCAGACCAGTAGATGGAGTATTCCTACAAGCAGATGGAGTAGGCGAGGTGCCATTCTCTTGGGATTCTCGGATAGAGACGAATGTACCGGATAACAATCTCATCTCTCCTAGCACATTTTCTTCGACTCAGATGAAAGCTGATGTTGTGATAGGAAGTAAGCGACATTATTTCTCTTTTACTAGGAAGGCAGAATCAGATATATTCAGAGCTGGAAATCAAGAGATCACGAGAGGTAAAATAGGCATGATGAATTATAGTCAAAACAGTCATGTCCTAATTACAGAAGTATCTGCTACCCATACCAAATTGAATAATCACAATACCAGCGGTTACTATCAGAATGTATTGAGATCAATGATGGTCCAGAGTCCATCTTTTGACTCTACGCGTAAGATCGATAATGAGTTTGTGGCGTTTTCACCTTCATTCAATAATCCCAGATGGCTACTTGCCAACAACACCAACGAACTAAAAAGGAAAAATATCTCACTATTCATCCAACATAAAAATCATCAATGGAATAGAAATTTCCAATATTCGAATGCTCTAAAACTGGAAGCTGATTACATTGATATCGTCGAACGCATCTCAGCTGAGACTATCGGAGTGCCCCAAGGGTCGCTTAGGATGTTTGAGTTTTTCTATCCTAAGTTAAGTCTGGTCTCTAATGTGAAGAAGTATATCCAAAGACAACAAAAGGCTTATCTGTATCTAGATAATTTTATGGAAGCAGAATATTTGAGATTTAGAGCATCAGATTCATCATCAGAAGAATTTTCTAATCAGCTATACCGAGCATCACCAAGGATAGGAGTCAATCTCAATCACAATACCTATCGGCTTGATGTAGCATATCAACCCATTATATCTTCAATCCAACCAACCGATTGGTTATCCTCTAATTTTGATTTCACTTATCTTATTAACACGGATAAGAAATACCTCGATAGGATAGATCTCAAATCTAGTTATCAGCGAAGAGCTAAGAATCAGGATCTATTTCTGAATCGTACAAACTATTCTGCCCAAGCGATGAATAGTTTTGACGTCTTAGGATCGACCATAGATAGACCTCTCTTCCTTCCTAGTGATCTAGCGAATGAAATATCAGAGACGATTAAAGTTGCTATTGGATTTACGAATAGGTACCACTCTAATACCCTACAGACGAGCCTTACATTTCGAAATCTCAGGCAGTCAGATGTGATTTTCCCAGTACGAGAGGGTGATAATTTTGTGATGAGGAATGTTGGCAGTTTTACCACTAATGCCATAGAATGGAGATCAGATGTCAACCTGCGAAAACGAAATCGTACCCTGTCTTATAATGGTCAACTCAATATTATCAAGTACAGAACCAACGTGACGGATACGAATCAAAATAGTGATGTGATCATCTCTGGATTTTCAAATGTATCAAAACAATTTGTTGAAGATCAGCCGATTGGAATTATCGTTGGCAATGACTACCACCGCGATGAAGATGGAAAGTTGATAATCGGTCAGGATGGTTTTCCGACGCTTGATACAGAAAATAAGATCATAGGCGATCCGACTCCAATGCTCGTAGGCGAGATGAACCATAGAATAGGTAAAGGAAAATATAGCTTCTCTGTCAATATCGATGGTCAATTAGGCGGTGAGGTATGGAATGGTACGCAGCAGGCATTAGACTATTACGGTGTATCCCAATATACAGCCGATCAAAGAGAAGTCACGGATTTTATTTTTGATGGTGTAGATATCAATGGGAATATAAACACAAAAAAAGTAGCCCTAGCCGATCCCTTGCTCGGTCTCACAGGAAATAGATGGACTCGATATGGAGCGGAGGGAGTTGCCTCGGATTATATCATAGATGCCAGCTATCTCAGACTCAAGAGGGTTGCTTTTGGATATACGAAGACTATTGATTATGGATATGCTAGTAGACAGATAGTCGTAAGTTTATTCGCTACGAATTTACTCACGTTTGCTCCTTTCGAGGGATTTACTACCAATTACTTATTTGAAGATGATCTATCAAGTGGTCTTCAATATTTCAATCAGCCTATGACATCCCAAGTAGGTATTTCTGCACATTTTAAACTATAAAATCATGAACACTATCAAACAAATGCTCATTCTTATTGCTCTTATTTTTTCATCAACGATGATCGCTCAGATCAGCCCTGCAGATATGGTAGAGAAAATCTATATCCAAACGGATAAACCAATGTATGTACCAGGCGATAATATTTGGTATAACCTTACTGTATACAATGGTCAAAACCTACCTGCTCTACTCAGTGATCAGGTACACATCCAACTGAAAAAGCCTGACGGATCGAACCTTTATGAGAAGAAATACAGCCTCACCAATGGTCAGGTTTCTGATGCTATACCCTTGATAGCTGACACTCCAGGTGGTCTGTATAAGTTTATTGCTACTACTGGATGGATGACTGAATGCGATCCCACTTATATCTATGAAAAAGAAATTTATATCCAAAAATATATATCTCCAAGAATATTGATGATTATCGAATTGGATAAAGAATCCTACGGTTTAGGAGAAGAAGTAGTGGCGACATTTACCACTAAGGATCTCAAGGACAATGCGCTTTCTGATCTGGAGGTGCAATATGCACTGCATGCTAATGGTCGTGAGCTGACACGGCTATATGCGCAAACGGATGACCATGGCCAAGCGATACTGAAAGCTCAAGTGCCCGACGATATTGAGGGAAGGTCACTATCAATTAGTGCAAAGATCACTCATAAATCTCAAATAGAATCAATAAGGAAGACAGTGCCCGTAATCTTGGATGATATTGATATTCAGTTTTTGGCCGAGGGTGGTTTTCTTATTGAAGGATATGAGAATACGCTAGCATTCAAGGCGCTTGCGCCAAATGGGAAGCCCGTGGATGTAGAAGGTGATATTATTGATAGCAATGGCAATAGAGTGGGAGGATTTGTAAGCCTGCATGATGGGATGGGAGAGACCTCAATCATTCCTGAAGAAAGTGAACAGTATTTTGCCAGATTGTGCAAGCCATATAAGTCAGATCAACTAATTCCAATTGTAAATATAGCTTCAGTAGGTTCAAAAATAGAAATAGAATCAATAACAAATGACATCCTAGAAGTCAGAATGATGGGTAGCTTAGATCAGAACCTCAGTCTAGAATTGTCTGATGTATCAGTGGTGAAGTGGAACACGGATAATGTCAAACGATCGAATATGATTCGCATTAAGCAACTGCCGAGGGGTATATATCGACTATCGTTGAAAAAATCAGACCAGACGATTTCAGAACGATTGGTATTTCTCCACCCTGACCGTAAACTGAATATTGACGTGATATCAGATAAGAAAAGCTACGGGCTGAGAGATAATGTCACGGCTAAGATCAAAACTACAGATAGCAATGGATTACCCGTATCGTCTCAGGTATGCGTTGCAGTAGTAGAGGATAAGATGCTATCTCATGCTGATGATAAAGAAGCTCATCTGGTTTCCGAGTTACTGTTGAGTTCAGAATTGAGCGGCGATATCCACGAACCAAATTATTATTTTGATTCACTTAATATGAAAAGTATCGCTGCACTAGATTTGCTGATGTTGACTCATGGGTGGAGATCTCATTTTGATTCTTTGAATTTAGAAACTGCGCATAGATATTATAGATCTGCGAATACCTACGTAGGCCAATTGATCAATCATAAAAAGAATAATAACGTTGGAGGTGTTGAGGTTTTTGTCATTGATTATAAAGATAGATCTGCCTATATCATTCTGACGGATGAAGACGGTTACTTTAGCGTGATCAGAGAAGATGGGAAAAATCTAACGATCAGTGCCAATGTAAGTAATCGAGAGTTTTATTTCAAAGAAGTAAATCTTAACACCCTGAAGAATAGGTCGCCTGTGAAATTTAAAAAATTGGAAGAAAAAATTGCAAAGCGTGGGATGATAGGTAAGATAGTAATGGTTGAACCTAAGAAGACGAAACCAGTAAAAGTGAGTCTGGACGAAGGCGTACTAATGGATGAAGTGCAAATTGTCCAGTATAAAGTTCCGCTGATACAGATGGATAATACGACGAGTGGGAGTACAGTCACAGCCGAATCTATCAGAAGTCTACCGACGAAATCGATTAATGCGATCGCAGCCACTACAGCGGGCATTGCTTCTACTGATGAAGGAGCTATTTCGATAAGAGGATCGAGATCAGCTTCTACTGTGTATTATGTAGACGGAGTGAGGGTCCATGGATTACTACCACAGAGCGCATTTCGACATGAATATGAGAAGGAGTTCGATGAGGAAATAAGTCTAGATTTTCCTAACTATAGAAACAATAATAAAACCAATTTTAATCGGATAATCTATAGTAGAGTATCTGCTAAGAGAAAATCACTTCCAAGAAATATTGCATTCTATGTTCCGAAGTATGGGCAAGAGAAGATTGATAAACGAAACGATTTTAGACAAACGCTGTATTGGAACCCAATCGTCCAGACGGATATCAATGGAGAAGCTGAAGTTTCATTTTCTACATCTGACGAGGTGACTTCTTTTTCAGTAGTAGTAGAAGGCATATCTTCTTACGGAGAGATTGGAAGAGGAAAGGGAAAAGTAATAGCAAGCAAGCCACTGAATATCGACTGCAAGATTCCATCTTACTTCGTGTTAGGAGATACCTCGGTCCTCAGAATCGTAGTGACAAATGATTCTGACAAAGATCAAGAGATCACAGCTCAGGTAGGGAGCACAGGATCATTAGCTCTAGAAGTAATCGATGCCGCTGTACAGAAAATAGAGGCACAGAGTAGTCACGTATTCTATGCGAGGGCAATCGCTACAGGAGATATTGATGGGCATATAGATATCAAAATATCAACTGATGATGATTCTGATTACCTCTCAAGAGATTATGATATACTGAGCCCTTATTTTCCGTTGTGTTATACAGCTTCGGGTGTAGATTCGGACACATTTAGCTGTACGCTCAGTGAGCCGATTGCTTCTTCTATTCAAGTTGATTTTAAGACCTACAATCCTATATCAGGGGCATTAAGTGGGATAGAGTCTATGCTGAGACGACCAGGAGGATGTTTCGAGCAAGTCTCCTCTAGCACCTATCCTAATGTGATGGTCCTCCAGTATTTACAAAATCAAAACAACATAGACAGTGAGATTAAGGAAAAGGCATTAGTTTATATAAAAGACGGGTACAAACGTCTCGTCGATTATGAAACAAAGGTAGATGGATTTGATTGGTGGGGGAGAGCACCAGGACATGTCGCTCTCTCGGCATACGGACTATTAGAGTTTTCTGATATGATGGAAGTATATAGTAAGGTCGACAAACGAATGATAAAAAGAACCATCGATTACTTAGTGAAAAATAGAGATGGAAAGGGTGGATTTACAATGGGTAAAGGATATGATGGATTCGGATCTGCCATATATGAAGTCCAGACCGCATATGTGCTCTATGCACTATCTGAACAATCAATTAAAAAAGTAAGCCTCGAAAAGGAGTATAATAAAGCAAAGAAAAATGCATTGAAAACAAAAGACATGTATTTATGCGGGCTTTTGGCAATGACAGCTTATAATAATGGATTGAATGATGACTATAGGAATTTTATACATATCATAATGAATGCAATGGACGTCAAAGATCTGAGCTCAATACAATCCAAAAATACAATTACTCGATCGGGTCAATCGGATAATAATACTGAAACAATCGCTGTATGCGCCCTGGCCTATATGAAGTCTTCAAATGAGGATCCTAGTGAAGTCGCACGGTTGATAGATCATATTTCAGGTAAGCGAAAACGAGGGAGATTCGGTTCTACGCAGGCTACTTGTCTCGCGATCAAAGCCATATTGAAGTATGCGGATTGGCAAGGTGGGAAGAGTACTGAGGGGAAAATATTGGCCAGCTTGAATGGAGAGAGTATCTCAGCCAATTCTACGGACAATGACTACGGTAGCCTCATAGATGATGGATACATTTCCTTTTCTACGGACTACTCACAGCCTTCTCAGTGGAGTTACTCTCTAGATGTCAGGTACGAAAGTCTTATCCCCCCGACGGCTTCTGATCATTCTCTAGATCTAAGTGTCACACTAAATCAATCAACTTGTGAACTGGCAGATATAGTGGGGATGGATATTGTTATGAAAAATAAAGAACAGCAATCACTGGCGAACCCTACACTGGTAATCGGCATACCGTCTGGGATGAGCCTCGATCATAAGCAATTAAAGGAAATGAAAGAAAATGAAACGTTTGATTATTTTGAGATTTTTGAAAATAGACTTGTTATCTATTACAATGAAATATTGGCATGGGATGTTAAGAAAATGTCCTTAGCTCTAAAAGCTGATGTGCTTGGTAAATATACAGCGCCACCGAGTAGTGCCTACTTGTACTATGATGAAGAGAATATAATCTGGCAGAAGGGGGATCACATAGAAGTGATATATAACGAAGAAAATTTTGAGTAAATTTAGAACGAAGCCCCAGTAGATGAAAAATACTGGGGCTTCATTATTTTATTTTTTCAGTGAAGCTATGATGCTTAATGCTTCCTTACAACCATTTTCTATTTTGGCGTAATCTTCATTAGCTACAGCCTCCTTAGTGATAAGTTTAGATCCCATACCTACGCAAGTAACGCCAGCATCGAACCAGCCTTTGAGATTCTCTAGAGTAGGGGAGACTCCACCAGTCGGCATTACGCTCGTCCATGGTTGAGGACCTTTGATGGCTTTGACCA
Source organism: uncultured Saprospiraceae bacterium (assembly GCA_938007965.1). Classification (GTDB taxonomy): domain Bacteria; phylum Bacteroidota; class Bacteroidia; order Chitinophagales; family Saprospiraceae; genus CAJXUU01. The sequence continues at coordinate 35,767 of CALLMH010000002.1, forward strand.
TATTCGGTCCATATATACCACCTGGAAATAATTTCACAATCTCGCACCCGAGTTCTTCTGCTCTACATATCTCTGTCAATGATCCACATCCTGGAGCCCACATGACTTTTCTACGATTACATACCGTGGCGATGTCTTCTCTCAGAACTGGAGTCACTATGAAGTTAGCGCCTAATGCCATGTACAAAGATGCAGATGCAGCATCAGTAACTGAGCCTACTCCTAAGATCATGCCTGGTAATTCTTCCAAACAGTACTTAGATAAATCACGGAAGATCTCATGGGCAAAATCACCTCTACTTGTAAATTCTAATAATCGAGCACCGCCATCGTAGCAGGCTTTTGTTACTTTTTTAGCGACCTCTATATTATTATGGTAAAATAAAGGTACCATACCAGTATCCTTCATCACTTGTGCTACTTCTAATCTGCTATATTTTGCCATACGTTTTTAATTTATAATTCCTAATTGATAGCTGATCACAATTCATGAAATCTATCAAATCTATTTATAGTTCAGTATCAAACTATCTACTATCTACTTACTCTTCCGCTTGCATCACCTCCCATCAGTTTTTCAACTTCATCAAGAGTTACTAAATTAGCATCGCCGAATATTGTATGTTTCAAACATGATGCTGCAACTGCAAAATTCAATGCATTTTGATCATCATCAGGATATTTCAGTAGGCCGTATATTAGACCACCCATGAAACTGTCTCCACCTCCTACACGATCCACGATGTGTGTGATGTCATATGACGGTGCAGAATATAATGTCTTTCCATCATATAATACGCCAGTCCATGTATTATGCGATGCTGAGATTGATCCTCTGAGCGTAGTAATTACTTTCTTAGCTCTTGGGAACATCTCCATCAATTGCTTTAGTACTGATAGGTATGCTTCTCCGTCTACCGATCCACCATGTGTTACATCTACTCCTTCTGGGTGGAGACCGAAGTGTTTTTCTGCATCCTCTTCATTACCAAGGATGATGTCGCAACCCGCTACTAGCTCAGGCATTACATCCATTGGATCTTTACCATATTTCCAGAGTTTCTTACGGTAGTTTAGATCTGTAGATACGGTCACACCTAATCGATTGGCAGTTTGGATAGCTTCTAGACATGCATCAGCTGCACCTTGCGATATAGCAGGAGTAATCCCAGTCCAATGAAACCAACCTGCGTCTTTGAAGACTTCCTCCCAGTCGACCATTCCTTTCTCTATCTGAGACATTGCGGAATGAGCACGATCATATACTACTTTACTTCCTCTACTTACTGCTCCAGTTTCTAAGAAATAGATGCCGAGTCTCTCTCCACCTCTGATTATGCTATTGGTGTCTACACCTCTTTTTCTCAATTCCATCAATGCACAATCTCCCAGATCATTCTCAGGAAGTCTTGTTACAAATTCTGAAGGGACTCCGTAATTAGCCAGTGAGACCGCTACATTACTTTCTCCTCCTCCATATATCACATCAAAATTGTTGGTTTGAGAAAACCGTTTCCATCCCGGAGGGCTTAATCTCAACATGATTTCTCCAAAAGTGACTACCTTTTTCATTTGTTTATTTTTTAGACTTTATTTTTCTATTGAATTACGTGCGTTTACTTTTAATAATTCATACTTAACTTCGCACTACTGTACATTTTAGACTATTTTTTGAGTGCAAATTGGGTTCGTTTGCGAAAATAATCATTTTCTTGAGTGTCTAATAATAACTTATCAGAGTTTCATATGATTTAAAATTTATTTCAATATTATATGTAAATCACGTTCTCAGAATTTCATCTTTCGTTCCCTTATATAACTACAAAAACATAATGGAATAACTTTTTATAAAAAGGGCTAAACCTTTTTTTAATTAAAGTTTAGCCCTCTAGGTTGATATTTATTTCTCGAAGGAAGATTCTTCCATGAAATCAATGTCTGATTATTATATACCTAGTGCTTGTCCACCACCGATTTGTATAGTTTCGGCTGTGATGAATGATGCATCCTTACTTGCTAAGAACGCTACCACACCAGAGACATCTTCTGGTTGGCCTAATCTACCCAACATGATGTTATTGGCCCAAGAAGCAAATACTTCAGGCTTCGTAGATTTTATCTGAGAATGGAAAGGCGTATCAATCGTACCTGGAGATACTGCATTGACTCTGATACCATATTCCGCTAGATCTTTTGCTAGTGCTCTTGTGATTGCATGTACACCTGCTTTCGATGTGCCATAGATTCCTGCGCCTGGTCCACCAGCATTCCATGCGGCATTAGATGTGTAATTGATTATTGTAGGGTGCTCTCCTTTTTTTAGGTATGGAATAGCTGATCTAGAAGCGAAGAAAACAGAATCTAAGTTCAGAGCCATAACTCCTCTGTAAAATTCAGTGGTCATTTCTTCAAATCTTGATCTTCCGCCCAATCCTCCAGCGTTGTTTACTAAGACATCTATTTTGCCATATTTGTCGCCGATCTTGGTGATGTTAGCAGCTACTGCTTCTTCATCTGTCACATCAAATCCACAAAATTCAGCTGTGTATCCGAGGTCAGTGAGCTCTTTGGCCTTTGCTTCTCCTAGATCATGTTGGAGACCATTAAGTACTACTTTATAGCCATCCTGACCTAATCTTTTTGCTACTTCAAATCCGATACCACTTGTGGCACCTGTTACTATTGCTACTCTATTTGTATTCATAAAATTATTTTAAATGTCGATTTATTAAGTTTTAACTAGTTTATTTCTTTTTATTTTAATGTGGTCTAACCTTCTGCACTTTAGGGATCAATACCCATACTGCGAATAGAGCCGAAGCGGTAAGACCTGCCCCTACATAAAATGCAGGTGCATAATTCTCTCCTTTTGTCAACCAAGGCACTAAAATTGTAAAGCCAAATACGGCTAATTTAGCGGCCATGCCTGCAAATCCTGACAACGTTCCTACTGTTTTTTTACTAAACATATCACTAGGTAGAGTTTGTACATTTCCTATAGATGTCTGGAATCCAAATAGGATTATTGCCATTATGATTACAGCGGCAGAGGGAGAATCCATCGTTACGCCTACCAAATTTAACACAGAATTACTAAAAGATGCAAAAGAAGCTGGATCAATCAGCAGAAAGAATGATGGAAACATAATCAAACAGCCAAGTGTGATTACCCATTTACGTGTTTTGTTGACACTCCATCCTTTTTTGATATTCTTTTGTGCTAGAAGACCACCAAACCAAGCACCCAACATAGCTCCTACGTAGGGTACCCAACCATAGATACCGATAGTCTTGACATCCATACCATATACACCATTAAGATAGATAGGGATCCATGCTACAAATAACCACCATATCGGATCTATTGCTGCTGAGGCCATGATTACACCCCAACTTTCTTTGTGTCCGAATAATTCTAATGTGTTAGGATTATATTCTTCTTTATTCTCTATGTCCTGCTCAGTTATCTGTCCACTTAGGATGTAGGCTTTTTCTTCTTCAGATATATTTGGGTGATATTCTGGCGGTGCTTTTACGATCAAAAACCACGGAATCAACCATAATAGACCGATCAGACCCACAAGAATAAAAATCATCTGCCAACTCAAGTATACGGTCATCAATGCGATCAAGGGAATAGCTACAATACCACCTATAGCAGCTCCAGAATTGAAGAGTCCTTGGGCAAATGCTCTTTCATGTGCGGGAAACCATTCGGCATTTCCTTTTGCAGCACCTGGCCAGTTACCAGCTTCTGCCAAACCTAAAACAGATCTGAATATGGCAAAGGACAAAGCACCAGTCGCAAATGCATGCAGCGCTGTCGCTATAGACCATACTCCGATGGATATTGCAAATCCAATCCTCGTTCCTATCCAGTCGAATATTTTTCCGAAGAGAGCTTGTCCCCCTGCATAGAAGAATATGAAACTACTTGTGATTATAGCGTATATTTCTTTTCTACCATCTGCATCCATATCGGGATACATTGATTGTGCGATATCAGGCCATAAAACACCTAGCGCTTGTCTATCTATATAATTTATGACAGCCGCTAATGCTATTAGACCTATAACCCACCATCTTAATCCTTTACTATTCATGCTTTTGGAATTAATTCTATTACTGAAATTCTAATTTTTATCGCTAAAGTATGCTACACCAGACCCGTCTAAGAAGTCTTCTCTGACAGGGCTAAAAGTATCTATCAATTTCCCTTCTTCTAGGCAGACTGCGCTGTGTAGTAGATTTGGTTCTATATAGACCCCATCTCCAGCCGTCACAATTTGTTTCACCCCATCTATCTCAAATTCAAATTTTCCTGAAACACAATAAGTCGCCTGCGTATGGAAGTGTTGATGTGGTGAGCCGAGTGCTCCCTTTTCAAATTTCACCAAGACCATCATGATCTGATTGTCATATCCTAAGAATTTCCTAGACACTCCTCCCCCGAGTTCTTCCCATTCCATCTTATCTGTTAGGATGTATTTTTCGCTATTTCTCTTCATGTTTTTTCCGTTTTATTATTCTATTTTTTTATTCACTTCATGATTGATAGAGTATTCCCTTACGGTAGCTATAATCTATAATCGGTGGATACGAGACTACTTATTTGGTTTGGTACTTTCACCTATCGTTGCTTCTTTGAACCATACCTCAGTGTAGCTGCCGTTGGCATATTGCTTGGCGATATCTCCACCATAAATCTCGGCACCTGTACACCAGACGATATTTTTCTCAGGGTCTTTACCGTTCGTCTGATTATATGCACCTTGCTTGAAGTAGTTGAGTTCGCCACTGTAGGCGTTCTCTCGTTCTACACCATCCTGACCCATAGGGACGAATAGTTTTTGTGTTTGCTCAGGGATGTCAGCTTTCGTGGTGTACTCTGACTGTAATAAGTTCTTAGCAAATGTCTTAGTCTCATGTCCTTCACTAGAAAAAGTAAGATACATTATGCCTTCATGGACATTGACTTCGTAGCTGAAAGGTTCACTCAGTTTGATTCCATCTTTTGGTTCTGCGGGATATTCATCGGGTCCAGAGCCTACTACTGACATGTCATGTCCCCAGATAGGGTAGGAGTAGTCCCATCTTCCACCATTATCATCTCCAGCGGTATTGATTTCATAATTCCAGAATACAGATCCTTTTTCATGTCCTGGAAACTTCTTGTAGAATAATTTGAAAGGTTCATTCTCATGTCCTTCGCCACTATGGATCTGACCGACTACGACGGAGTAAGACGCTGCGACTCTTGCATCGCCAGTTGTAGATACATGCATTACTTTGCATGTGCCCGTAAGTTTGCCTCCATCCTCTGGTATCCACTCTCTTTTTTCATGGAGTTCACTTCTTGTATTGCTAGAGTTTTTTGATGTTACACCAGAATTTGGTGTTTTATAGGCTACCCAACGCATCGTTCCGTCTATGACCGTATAGAAGAAGTCTTTATGTTCGAATTTTTCTAAGTCTTTGACATGTGTTCCATCGCCTAATAGCATTTTGAATTTGTTCATAAATGGTATAACTTCATGAGGGTATACTGTTTTCTTGCTCAAGCCGTCATTAGCGGCAAAGTAACCATCATTTGATATTGCATCTTCTGAGATTTCGATACTCGATTCTTTGAACCATACTTCGGCATAGTTCCCGTCCGCATATTGTTTTTGTATATCTCCACCGTGGGTTTCTGCACCAGCGCACCATACCATGTTTACGACAGGGTCTTTTCCGTTGGTTTGATTGTAACATCCTTGTTTGAAGAATAGTCCCTCGCCCGTATAAGCCTCTTCTTTTTCTACTCCGTCTTGACCTATCTGGCCAAATAGTTTTTTTGCTTGTTCAGGCATATCATCTTTAGTAGAATATTCTGATTGCACTATATTTTTGGTGAATGTTTTTGTTTCGTGTCCTTCACTACTGAATTTCAAGTTCATGATACCGTTCTTTACGACTACTTCATAACTCATTTCTTCGCCTAATTTGATACCATCTTTTGGTTCTGGTGGGAAGTCTGAATCACTCGTTCCTACCACTGACATATCGTAACCCCATATAGGGTATGAGTAATCCCATCTGCCGGAGTTGTCATCACCAGCGGTATTGATTTCATAATTCCAGAATACAGACCCTTTGGTATGACCAGGAAATTTCTTGTAGAACAATTTGAATGGTTCATTTTCATGTCCATCGGCACTGTGGATTTGACCTATTACAACTGAGTAGGATGCAGCGACTCTAGGGTTACCAGTCTTTGATACATTCATTACTTTACAGGTACCTGTCAATTTATTTTCTGAGAGCGCAGACCATTTTTTTGATTGGGCCAATTCTGTCCTTGTATTATTAGATGTGCCGTGAGTATTACCTGCATTAGGAGTCTTATATACTACCCAATCCTGCTCGTCCTTATTGACAGTATAGAAAAAATCTTTATTTTCGAAATCAATTGGATGTCCTACATTTGTACCATCGCCTAGTATTAATTTGTAATTATCGAATATATCGAAAGTACTGCTCGGATATGTAGTCTGTGTATTGCTATCGATCGATGAGAGGCTATTATGCTTACAAGAGCTGGTAGAAAGTATAATTACGAATAATGCTGAGCATACTAGTAATGGATATTTATTTAAGTTCATATTTATTTTGATAGGTAGATAGCGAAGAGTTGTCAGCTGAAATTGATGTTTTATGTCAATTGGTGTGTTTAAGTGTTTGATCAGTTCGAAGCTATCTGTTTTTTATTGGAAAGCTATGGATTTGTATTCGGGTTAATGCTATATGAGATTACTAGATTTCTTGCTAAAGTTAACAATGTCTCTCATGTGGTTCTTCATAGCTTTTTTGGCTGATTTAGGATCTTGGTTAATAATAAAGTTGAGTATTTGTCTATGCTCTTGGACAGTTTTGTCAGTTTGTTCGGTAGAACATACTTTAAAACGATTGAAATTTTTTACAATGTCAGGAGTAATAATAAGCATGAGGGATTTAAGTACTGTGTTCCCACTTGATTCTGCAATTTTTAGATGAAACAAAAGATCTTCTTCTACTGCCGATTCACCTTTTATTACTTTCTTTTCGTAGGCATCAAGCGCTTTCGTTAAGCTTATGATATCATCCGCAGTTCTTCTTTCGGCTGCTTTTCCCGCAGAATTTATTTCGAGGATGGCCCGAGTCTCTACTAGAGAATGAAAATCAGAATCTTCGATGTTGAGTACGTCAGTAATTAGACCTTCGAGTGCTACGATACCCATACCTGCTATCACTGTGCCAGATTGCGGTCTGGTCCTTACGATTCCATAGAATTCTAATTTTCTGATGGCATCCCTTACCACGGATCTGCCTACTCCAAATGTTTCTGCTAGTTTTCTTTCGGGAGGTAGCCTATCTCCTGGTTTTAATTGACCTGTCGTTATTAAATTTCTTATTTGTTTAATAATTAGATCACTATGAGCTACTGTTTTGATTTCATTGAAGTTCTGTAACATAAAAATCCTATTTATTGATCAGTGATTTAATTGGTTGACCAATTCTGAATAATTCAAATTTAGCTAATTATACTGATAATCAAAAAAAATGAAAAAAAAACTATTAAGATAAGTGAAAAATGCGAAAGCATTGTTTGTTGTGGATAGTGCTTGATATCTTTATTACTTATATTAACTGTATAATAAAAGGTAATTGGTCGCGCAATATTGTGTAAAGTACTAATTGAATATTTACTCTTCGAACATCAAAGTGCATACACGTGTATGCATACATATTTAGGTATAGCAAAGTCTGTTTTATTAACTGACATAAGAAATACTACAATTTACTTTAATTGGTCTATTGATTTGTTTTTAGTATAGCTTGATGGACCTATTTTGGTAGTTTTGAAATATAATTAAAACAAAAACGATGAAAATAATAGATGATTTATTAAATCAAGTAATTGGATACTATGATAACTTCGTGGTCTTCTTGCCTAAGTTGGTTATGGGGATAGTTATTTCTTATATTCTATATTGGATATTGAAAAGATTTACAAAGAAGTTTATCAATTATCTAACTGTGAAAACGGACGATAAGTTATTGATTAATTTCTTTGACGGATTGGTGCAGACTGCACTTATTTTATTTTCTATTTTCTTGTTTTTATACATCATTGGTCAAGCGGGTCTAGCGTCAGGGATACTCGGTGCAGCCACGATATCGTCCGTAGTTATCGGTTTTGCATTTAAAGATATTGCAGAAAATTTCCTTGCAGGTGTAATCATGGCATTCAATAGACCGTTTCGAACAGGTGACTATATCCAAACTGCGTCTGTAGAGGGAAGTGTAGTGGAGATGAGTATAAGAGAAACACATCTTAAGACAGTCGATGGCAAGGACGTCTATGTTCCTAATGGCCAAATTGTAAAGAACCCTCTTTACAACTATACGATAGACGGTTTTATAAGAGGAAGTTTTACAGTAGGCGTATCGTACGAATCTGATGTCGAACATGTCAGAAAAACTATCCTCGAGGTAGTCCGGTCTATTCCAGGAGTGTTAACAGAGGATAAACTACCTCGTACACATGTTACTAAGTTGAATACGAATACTGTTGATATCGATGTACATTATTGGATAAATACATTCGACAAGAGATATTCTGGACTAGAAGTGAAGTCTCTAGCTCAGACTAAAGTGTTGGATGCTCTGAATAATGAAAAAGTGGGTATGCCAGCTACAATCATAGAACTTATCGAACATAGAAACAGTAATGTGGTGAACTCAAAATAGTAGATTTAATGAGTGCCGAATTGTAGTATTTAGGAAAACCAAGAATTCTACTGATTTAGACAATTTCTCAAAGAAGATAAAAGATAGAAAGCTTGACTTTAGATTAATAAAGGGCGTAGTCCAGAAGTCAGGAGAGCCATGCACCTGTGAGATGCTATGGTTAAAATCGATATGCGCTAATGTTGTTGAGCGCTAAGTGTAGCCTTGACTTATTTGTTTCGTTTCTGTGTAAAGACCGAAAATGAAAGCCTAGCGGCGAGCGCGATGAAGTGCTTAGAAATAGTGCATAATTATTACGATTAAATCATCAAAAAAGGGAAATCCTGTCTGAAGTAAAGCTTTCATAGTCTAGTGAATAAGAGGATACGCTGAATAATGGAATGTCCCTAGATTCTTAAGGTCAAAAAAATAGAGGTCAAGCACCTCTGCTTGACCTCATAAAACCCCAAAAACTATAATTCTTGATGTAATTTGTATTTTAATTTGAATCCAAATCCTCACTCGTGAGGATTTGGAAGATTCAAATGTAATAAGGGTGTTTTAATTGACTTTCATAAATCTTGTTGAATGAGCGAATCTCTCATTGCTTATACTTAATATGTACATTCCATCAGGAAGGGGAGTTACATCTACTGCTTGTGTTGAAGATCCCATTCTAGTGTTCATCATTACCTTACCGTCGATTGACGTTACAGTAACTTTAGCGTTGTCGAATATTTCAGTCTTTCCATCAATACTTATTGAAAGTGAAGCTGATGTCGGATTTGGAAATACACTTATGTCCAGTCTCTCCGCATCTAAGTCTACTACAGCTGTAATTATTCTAAAGTTTTCGCTGAAAATTGCTGATGCTCCTGGGAAAATTTGATCATATGAAGGAGATACATCTCCACTATCATCAATATTGAATCCGAGGATTCTTCCTCCGCTATTTGCTCTTTCTGCGATGTACATTGTAGATGAAAAATCATCGTAAGCTACATCTACAGGATTACCAAGAAATGTAGAAGCTCCTTTGATAACTCGCTGTTCATTGAGGCTGATCACTCCATCTGCAGCTTTTGATGTAAAATCTGTAATAGTTACCATCGCACCATCAGCAGGTTCACTTCCTAAGCCCACATCAGTCAATATCATAATATCTTCTGTCTCTACATATGTAATACCGTGAGTTCTTACGATACCGTCTACAGTTATTCTACTTGTTGCTTCTAGTGGTCCCACAGGCGCATCGAAGAAATCTGCAAATACAGCTACATCAGAAGAATTATCTACGATAGCATACAAGTCCTTATCTGTCATATGGATTCCCCAAAGATTGATCGATACATCATGTGTCTTGTCTAGAGTGATTTCTGTCGGACTTATTGTGTAGGTGATGAATCTATTTACCATCCCATTGTTATCACTTGCGTCTTGAGCGACTACTAATTTGTCACCTAACACTGCGATCTCACGACCATTAACGAAGTCAGATGAAGATGTTGCTGTTAATTGTGGATCATCGCCATTTCTGATACTTTCTAATACATTACTATATGCATTGATCACGTTTTCAGTTCTGTTTAATTGGTACAGCACGTCTGATTCTTCATCGTAGTGAATACCGTCAGCATCCATAGCTTGAGATGAGAAGTTTGTCAATCTGATCGTTTCATTTTCTAGTCGATCGAAGACACCTACGAATCCTTCCGTATTACTAGAAGCAAAGAATGTAGATAATATAACTTCTTCTACAGGATCAACGATGATAATCTCTCCACTACATCCACCAGTTGCGCTGAATGGTTGCGCCACATATGGGAAACTGTTGAGGAATGGTCTGTCATTTTCTTCCACACCAGTTGTATATGTCAATACATTCAACAAATCTTCAGTTACTGGAGAAGGTGAAGCAAACGGATCGAAATCATCATACCATAATCCAACTGCCGCTAGTACGACACCACCTACAGCTTGTAATTCGATTCTAGTTACATCATCTTCTAGTCTTCTACCATTAGGGAATCCGTCCATGTTAGGGATGAATTCTAGATCAGTCGTCGTATTGAATGGTGCTACAGTAAGACCTATCGCTGCTGCCTGTACCAATCCCAAAGAAGAGAAGTTCGGATCGTCTCTAGGGGTCGGAGGTACGGCCATATTTAATCTCAACATATCTCCACCGTTTGGTAAGAAGTTGTTGATAAATGGCTTTCCTGCTGCCATAGGGTTTCCTCCTTTACCTGTTGCTAATTGATATGGGATAGCATTCGGTACTCCCGTGTGGAATATTGGCCATAAATCTACAGATCTAGGTTTACCAGGGATAAGTAGTAAACTGCCAAATGCTTCGAATGCAGTTCCAGACACATCGCCATCGGCTAGTGCTGATACACCATCTCCTCCATTTGAGAAGTTGAATGCTCCGAGAGATGCTTTTTGGATTCTCAATGGTCCAAATGCAGGCACTGCACCACCGAATTGGTCATCATCCATATATAGAGCTAATTCAGGATTATAGAAAAATTCGTCCATCTCTGTTTCTGCTAACTCTTCGTAAGGAGTAATCGCATTCCAGAAATCTTTATATCCTATTGGAATCACTGCTTCATTTGTTAATGGCATTCCTAATCTAGACACTTGTACCCAGTCTCCTGAGTATTCTGGAGAACCTGTTACTGATATCGTCTGCATAGCGGGTCTTGAGGCAGAAGCCCATACACCGATCACATAATCAGGATCTAGGATATTGGTAGGTGTTGCTGGTGCTCCAGCTTTAAGCAAAGTAGATATCGGTACTTGTATCGCTATGGTAGATACATTGTAACATCCAGTTCCGTCTACAGGCGTTCCACTTTGTCTAGGTGCGTCACCAAGATCAAATATACCACCAAGGTCTACGAAGAAAGGATCATCACTCGGCCCAGCGAACACGGTTTCACCAGTCGAAGCCGTTGTGATCGCTCCACTCCATAGTTCGTCATAAGTAGTAGCTAATCCAGCTCCACCCTCTATGGATCTATTACCGATATTATTTGGCGGTACGATACCATTCTCTACTATCGTGGTGAAAGTAGCTCCACCATCCATACTTCTCTCTAATGTGTAGGTAGCCTTTTGATTCTGCTTGCCTAATCTGATGTTGAAGAATGTGGTAGGATCTTCATTTTCTATATTAAATGTAAATCTGTAAGTAACTTCATCTCCTACTATTGATGCATCATTATCTACATGTATTTCATATCTGATATTCTCTCCGAAGGTATAGTAGTTCGGTGCACCTTGTGGCAATTGGAATGGGATATAAGTTGCGATCAATGTAACCATGTCTGGATTATCAGGTGATCGGAATGCATATACATCTACATTATCAGCTAGTGGGTCATTAGAGATGAGTGGTGCTTCTCTGTGACTTGATGCCATTACTGTGGCAGCTGTAATCATCACTAGCACGAAGCTTAAGATGAGTTGTTTTATGTTAAATTTTTTCATTTGTTATATTTTATATTGAAATAGCTTTTTAGAAAAGAATTAAAGTCCACATTCTAAGTGCTATCTATTTTAGATTTGATAATTTTGAAGATCTTATTGTCTAACTTCTGTACCACTCCAAGGCATAGCCATGTAAGGGAATGATGAAGTGAATTCTGCGTCGTTTTTCTCTACACCCGTAGAATATGTCAATACATTCAATAAGTCTTCTGTTACAGGAGATGGTGATGTCATAGGGTCATAATCATCATACCAAAGTCCAACAGCGGCGAGTACTACACCACCTACGGCTTGCAATTCAATTCTAGTGACGTCATCTTCTAATCTTCTTCCATTTGGAAATCCATCCATATTAGGTATGAATTCTAAGTCAGCTGTCGTATTAAATGGTGCAACGGTAAGACCTATTGCTGCAGCTTGAACTAGTCCAAGTGAAGAGAAATTAGGATCATCTCTTGGTGTAGGCGGTACTGCCATGTTTAGTCTCAACATATCTCCGCCATTTGGTAAGAAATTGTTGATAAATGGCTTTCCAGCTGCCAGGGGATTTCCTTCTTTTCCAGTTGCTAGCTGGTATGGGATGGCATTAGGAACTCCGGTGTGGAATATAGGCCATAGATCTACTGATCTTGGTTTTCCAGGTATTAATAATAAACTACCAAATGATTCGAAGGCTGTTCCAGTTAAGTCTCCTCCTGCAAGTGCTGATACACCATCCGCACCGTTTGTAAAATCAAATGCGCCTAAAGATGCTGTTTGAATTCTTAATGGTCCAAATGCAGGCACTGCACCACCAAATTGATCATCGTCCATATATAAGGCTAACTCAGGGTTGTAAAAATATTCATCCCAAGTGGTCTCTGCTAGTTCTTCATAAGGTGTTACTCTATTCCATGCATCTTTATCTCCGATTGGAATGATAGCCTCATTAGTAAGTGGCATTCCAAGTCTTGATACTTGAACCCAATCTCCAGACACATCATAAGTTCCGTCTGTATTTAGCGTCTTTACAGCTGGTCTAGAAGCTGAAGCCCAAACTCCGATCACATAGTTTGGATCTAGAATATTAGCAGGAGTACTTGGCGCACCTGCTTTTAATAAGGTAGAAATTGGTACTTGGATAGAGATCGTATGTACATTATATTTTGCAATTGCATCTCTAGCTGGTCCTCCTTGTCTAGGTGCATCACCAAGATCGAAGATTGCTCCAAGATCTACAAAGAATGGATCATCTACTGGTCCAGCAAAAACTTGCTCACCTGTACTAGCTGTGGTAATAGCTCCATTGAACAATTCTGCATAAGTAGTTGATAATCCTGCGCCTCCTTCGATAGATCGAGGTCCTATGTTTGTAGGAGGTACGATACCATCTGAGATTATAGTAGTGAAAGTTGTGCCACCATCAGTACTTCTTTCTAGTGTGTAAGTTGTTTTCAAGTTCTGTTTGCCCAATCTGATATTAAAAAACGTAGTTGGGTCTTCATTTACTTGATTGAATGTAAATCTGTAAGTGATCTCGTCTCCTACAACTGAGGCATCATTGTCCACATGTATTTCGTATCTGATGTTTTCGCCAAATGTGTAATAATTTGGTCCTCCGAAAGGTAATTCGCCTGGGATATAATTAGCTATTATGGTAATCATATCTGGATTGTCAGGACTTCTGAATGCATAGAGATCCGTATTGTCGGCAAGTGGATCATTTGCAATAAGTGGTGCTTCTCTATGAGAAGATGCCATCGCTATGATAGACATCATCATGATAGAAAGCATTGTGTAGATTTTTTTCATTTTATAAGATTTTGGTTGATAATTACTATTGAGCACCTAGTTTGCGCTTCTGTATATATTTACGCTGATGAACATAGTATTGGATTTATTTTTCCTAGTTTTCTTTGATTGATACTTTTTATAAGGAGCATACTTATATTTTAATTCGTAATCAAGAAACCACGTTCTAGAATCGAATCAGGTACTTACGATATGTATATCATAAAGAAACTGAAAAAGGGATAGGTCGTTAAAATTGTCTTAACTTTAACAATGGTAACTAGTTGTTGCTATTCATCCAGTCATGTAAGATAAGTTCATGTATTTTATTGATTATTAGTTAATTATGGTTGTGATGGGGTGGGTGATTTATTCAAATCTCACTTGATTTAATATATACAAGCGGATATTATTACGCTTCTTGAGGCAACCATCTAAAATCAAACCAAGTATAGGGGGGTATTAAAACTGAAGTCATAAATAGTAAATCAGGATAATATCTATAAGTCTGAAAAATAGACCATTATTATTCTGAATATAGAAAAGCTTAAATGACTAATGGAAAGCCACAAAAAAATTTAGTAAAATGAAAAACAACATAATTATACTAGTAATTACGATACTATTCGTTGGGACTTTAAATGCCCAGAAAATTGATAATTCTTTCTTTTCTGAGGTGAATAGATTCTTAGAAAATTCAGTAACTGAGGGATTAGTGGATTATAAGAAGGTATCTACTGACGAGGCATTGGTGAATCTGATCACAAGGATAGAAAATGCAGATGTATCTACCGCATCAGAAGAGACCAAGATCGCATTCTACATCAATGCCTACAATCTCAATGTGATCAATCTAGTAGCACAGTCTTATCCTATTGATTCGCCGCAAGATGTTGCGGGATTTTTCGACAGAAAAAAAATAAATGTAGCGGGGCAAAAAATGACGCTTAATACATTAGAAAAAGAAAGTTTATTGGAAGAATACAGAGATGGAAGGTTTCACTTTGTTTTGGTTTGCGGTGCTATGGGGTGTCCTCCTATTACAGATTTCGCCTACACGCCCGATAAGCTAGAAGCGCAATTAGATCAACAAACTAAGATCGCAATCAATAACCCTTCTTTCATCAAGGTAAATGGATCTGTAGCGGATCTATCACAAATTTTTAAATGGTATGTAGATGATTTTGGAGGCAGTAAAAATAGTGTGATCGAATTCATAAACAAATATAGAGACACACCAATCAGAGACGGTTCAAATATCAGTTACTATTCATATGATTGGACATTGAATGATACTGCAAAATTAGATATTGGTAGCGATAATGCGAAAGCGGCAAATGCTTTCAGGTATATAGTGTCTTCAACGATACCCAAAGGAACTGTCGAGGTAAAAATATTTAATAATCTATATACCCAAAAAACAGGTAGTGATGGAGCATTAACGGATCGTTCTTCATTTTTCACGACATTAGTTAGCGCACTATATGGTTTGAATAATAGAGTCAATGTAGGATTCGCTGCGAGATTTCGAAAAATCCGAAATCAGTCATTACCGTCTTCGCCATTCGATGTATTTGGCTCAGACGATATAGGAAGTTCTAGATCAGGAATAACGGCATTTGGTCCGCAGGTAAGATTTGCGCCTATTCCATCTTGGGAAAATTTTTCTATTCAGTCATCTTTTGTATTCGCTGTAGGAGATGATCTATCAGGAAGAACAACAAATCAACCATTTATTGATTGGAGTGGTGCGACTTGGACAACGCAAATCTTTAATGATTTCCCAATAGGAACGAATTTCTCTCTCTTTACAGAATTAGACTTATGGGTAGAAGATATAGGCAGTTTTGATAATGGACACACCAATAGATTCTCTACGCCACTGATAGCGATATTAAGTTATAACCCCAATCCGAAATCTACGATTTATGCATTGAGTGGTTATACTCCGACTTGGGCAGCTGAGTTTGATTATTTCGCGCAAGCTGGATTGGGTGCTAAATATCAATTTACTCCGAACCTAGAGTTAGAATTATTGTATTCAAAGTTTACAAACAAATTCTTAATAAGAGAAGAAGGACAGGCAGCAACATATAATCTTGGAATAAGATTTAATTTATAAAAATAATCTACCTTGCTAGCTAACTGATCCTGCATATGAGATTCTACTATATCACAATACTACTTTGCTTTATCTTCTCTATATCTGTCTCCGGACAGAAGAAAGATAGTAGCATCGTGAGCGGTATTGAGTTTCATGGATTAGAGAAAACTCAAATTTCATATATAGAGTTGTTTTTAAAAATCAAAGAAGGGGATCGAGTCACTATCAATGATATCGAGAGCGATGTCCAACAATTAAAGAATATTATTGGGATTGGGGATGCAGTGTATTTGATAGATACCATAGGAGGACAAATAGTAATAACTTACGATATACAAGAAATCAGAACTCTACTACCAATACTAAATTTTGGAGGGATAAAAGATAATCTTTGGTTTCAATTAGGGTTGTCAGATAATAATTGGAGGGGAAAAGGGCAGCAAATAGTTGCCAGCTATTTTAATAATGACGGACTTAGTGGAGGACAATTATTTTTCAAATCACCAAGGACTAGAAATAGTAGAGATTGGGGATATACGACAAGTCTATCCAGATGGGTTTCATTAGAGCCACTATTTTTTGATCAAGGTACTGTAAATTATATATATGAGAATAATAGTGCAGGACTGACAGCAATTAAGAACTTTGGTAATCACCATAGTATTGAGTTTGGAGGTACCTACTTTATAGAAAAATATAGAAAGAGTGACGAACAGTTTTTTGAGGATCCTCCAGGACCAGAAGCGCTGACACAACCTAAGTTGCTCTCGAAGATGGAATATAAGGTGAATAGACTCAATTATGATTTTTTTTACAATTCTGGTTATTTATGGACATTGACTTATCAAAATGTATTTACAATAACCGACAATACACTCTTCAATAGCCTACAATATCAGGCGATTGGTTATTTGCGACCAACTGAGAAGATAAACCTTGGATTCAGATTAAAGCTGGGAGTATCTACTAATAATGATTCGCCATTCGCACCTTTTGTAGCGGACAGTCACGTGAATCTGAGAGGAGTAGGAAATAGAATAGACAGAGGAACTGCACAAGCGGTATTGAATGTGGAATATAGAAATACTGTCTTTCATCATAAAACTTGGAGTAGCCAGGTTGTTATATTTTCTGATCTAGGGACTTGGAGAAGCCCGGGAGGCGATTTGCAAGATCTGGTAAATCCTGATCAATTCAGACATTTTATAGGAGGTGGTTTTAGGATTATTTATCAGAAAGTATTTGGTGCAGTACTAAGGGTGGACTATGGAATAGATGTGTTTAATCCTTCTCAAAAAGGATTGGTTTTAGGGCTTGGTCAATACTTTTGAATTTCAAAGGATCAATGGGAAAATTCTTCCGCCACCACATATTGATAATAAACAAAATAAAAGCAGCAAATATTCGAGAAAATTCATTCACTCGAAAAGTCTTAAAAAATAATGTATGAAAAGAATATTTCCATTCTCACATCTTTGTTTTTTTGATATGCGAATAGATCGATATGCGATACCTGTGCTGATTATTATTTTTGGGACAATAAGCATAGGATTAGAAGGTCAAGTTATTTTCCAAGAGGAGTCTATTAACGGGGTAAGTTTTCGTGGGCCTAGATATGAAAGAGATCTAAATCCTGATTCATTTGGTGAAATACTAGAAGTAAATGCCAATTGGGTAGCCTTTACCCCAGAAGTAATACTAGACAGATCTACGCTGAAGTTAAGATCCGATAAAGATAATCATTGGTGGGGCAATACGATCTCTGGCAACATTATTCTAATAAGAATGGCGAAAGAAGCTGGGCTAAAAGTCATGCTAAAACCACAGATGATTCTCGATAATGTCACTTTCCCTTCCGGATTATTCAGCGATCTTATAAAATTAGAGGATCAAGGGGGCAAAATAGTATCAGATAAGTCTGATGGTGCATCGTGGAGAGGGGACTTTGATCCATTGACCAAAGAGAGTTGGATGATATGGGAGCAATCTTATAGATCTTATATTTTGTCATTGGCAAGAACAGCGGAAGAATTAGAAGTAGATTTGTTTTGTATTGGGACAGAACTAAAAATAAGTACTAAAAAAAGGCCTGAGTTCTGGAGACAGCTCATTAGTGATGTGAGGAAAGTGTACAGCGGTCCCATATCATACTCTGCCAACTGGGATGAATATAGCCGAATAGAGTTTTGGGATGAGTTGGATATCATCGGGGTCAATTCTTATTGTCCGATCAGTCTACGACGTACTCCTACTGTGGAAGGAACGATTGATAACTGGAAGTATTACAAAAAAGTATTAAAGGAATTTTCCGAGGGACTTGATAAAGATGTACTCATCACTGAATTTGGATATAGGAATGTATCTTTTGCAGGATTGCGACCTTGGATACATGATGATGGCGATTCAAAATCAAACCTTGAAGCACAGTCTAATCTCTATGAAGCATTTTTTCGTTCATACTGGAACGAACCATGGATCAAAGGTGGGTTCTCATGGAATTGGGATGCGGTAACAAAAGGAATTGGTAACACTGATTTTTCTATTCAGAATAAACCCGCTCAAGAGATTCTTTCCAATTGGTATAAAAAGTAGTAGTCAATAGACCAACATGCTGATCTGTACATCTAAATTGCAATTCATATATTTTCTATATCAGAGAGATAGAGATTAGCCTGAGTAAGGATGTCGGCTTTCTTTTCTGGATCCATCTTGGCTAGAGTACGGTATGCCATACCTATTCTCGGATTTTTAGCTAGTTTATCTTCATTTCTATCATAGAAGTTCCAGTAGAAACTATTGAATGGACATGCTTTGGGTCCTGTTTTTACCTTTTTGTCATAGTAGCAATCTTTGCAGTAATGAGACATTTTATCTATGTAATTAGCTGAAGATACATAAGGTTTCGTACCCACAATCCCTCCGTCTGCGAATTGGCTCATCCCTCTAGTATTGGTGATTTCTACCCATTCTATCGCGTCTATATATATCCCGAGATACCATTGGTCCACCTCGTCAGGATCGATTCCCGCTAGGAGCGCGAAGTTTCCTGTGATCATTAATCTTTGAATGTGATGCGCATATGCATAGTTTATAGACTGCTTGATAGTGTGGCTCATGCACTTCATTTTCGTTTCTCCAGTCCAAAACCATGACGGTAGTTTTCGTGTATTATTTAAATAATTGAGCTCTGAAAATTCGGGCATTTTTGTCCAGTAGATTCCGCGCATATATTCACGCCAGCCTATGATTTGCCTTACGAAACCCTCTACTTGAGAGATTGATATAAGATCAGGATTTGATTTCCATTTATTGATTGCAGCATTCACCACTTCTAAAGGGCTGATGATTTTCGAATTCAATGCGAATGAAACTCTACTGTGATACAAGGACCAAAACTGAGGAGTCATAGCATCTTGGAAGTCGCCAAAATATTGCAAAAGATTGTCAATGAAATATTGTAAAACCTCTCGGGATTCTATAATATTTACTGGCCATATAAAGTGATTTTCATCAATGTTTCCTATAGTCTTGACCTCACACTTCTTGATCATAGATACAATGTCTGACACATTTCTATCCATCAGTATCGGTTCAGGAGGAACGTGTGATTTTGGCATTTTTTTTCTGTTGCTGGCATCATAGTTCCATTGGCCAGTTACAGGTTGATCTCCATCCATTAAGATATCGTATTTTCTTCTCATGGATCTATAGAAGCTTTCCATCAGGTAGGTTTTCTTCCCTTCGAAGAAGTTACGCAGGTCAGTCCTATTCGTTAGGAAGTGTTCGGTGTCATATGATTGAGACTCGATCTGCAGGTCATTGCAATAATTAGTCAACTGTTCATCTAGTCTGTATTCGTCAGGCAATTGATACTCAAATTTTCCTATGTCTAATTTTTGGATGAAATGACCTAGATTTTCAATAAGATTTTGTTTGTTTTCCGTATCATCTAATCTAAGATACACCACTTTATGACCTGCATCTTCTAGTGCTTTCGACATTTCTCTCATACCTACAAAAAATGCAACCACTTTCTGTATGTGATGGGTTGTGTAGTCTGTTTCTTGCCTCATCTCCATCATGAGATAGGTAGTATCATCATCCAATGTAGAATACCACGAATGAGATAGATTCAATTGGTCACCAAGTATTAATCTGAGTGTGTTCATATGTGTAGTAGATTCATTGTCTAACAACGATGACTGGCTTTAGTTGATATAGATCTAGAGAACTTGAATGTAGTAAATAGGAGTAGCATAGATTGGTGGGGAGATTTTGAGCAAATGAAGAAGTAAACGACATCGTGAAGTGTATCTCTTTGGATTACCTGCCCACTCCGTCATATAAACAAAATAGCCATGGAACTGCATTTGCGGTACCATGGCTTCAACTAACTAATCAAATAAAAATTTAACTGTTCAAATATTTTTTTATCTCCGATAATTCAGGATGATTAGAATTCGTTTTTTTTGCAACCGTGTAAAAATTTTCCACCTCACTTTTATTATCCATTTTCATATTGACTTGCGCCATTGTTCTGTTCACATCTATATTTTTTGGTCTTTTGGCATACTCTAGTTTTGCATATTCCATTGCTTTTTCTGGATTATCCATTAGGTTGAGGTAAATATTAGCGTATTCTAGATTCATATTGTGACCACTATCCGTGTCTTCTTTGAGCATGACCATGATCTCTTCTAAGAGGCCTTCCATTTCGGCAGTTCGGCCTTGCTTTTTGTACAATTCAGCTAAGGATATGTAGAATCCAACTTCGGGTATGATACTCATTGCTTCCTTTAAAGTTTCTTCCGCCTCTTTGTCCATGCCCTTCATAGCTTGGACCTCACCTATTGCGCCTACTGCAAATGGATAATTAGGTCTCATGTCTAGGATTTCTTTGTATACTTGAAGAGCATTATCCAATTGACCATACTGCTTATAGATGTCGCCTAGTGTCAGCATAGCCCAAGCGGTCTCTTCGTATCCAGGATAACCTGCTTTTACAGCCATGGTCATTGCCTCGATGGATCCATCGACATCACCGTGTATTTCTCTTAGATATGAAACTCTGCTGTATGATCTTATGTCTGGCTTGATGGTGATCATCTTATCAGATAATTTTACGGCTTTTGCATAGTTACCCAATTCTACATTTGCGTCTACAAGTACTCCATGTATTTGTGCGTTTGCTGGATTGAGAATAGCTGCCTGATTTCCAGTTTTTAATGCGTCTGCAAATTCATGCAGGGAAAGCTGCACACCTGCTTTAGTGGTCAGTGCTAAAAACTTCAAATCTGATGTTAATTCACTATCAGTAAGAGCGTTGTCCAATATCGCCAACGCAGCGGGATAGTAGTGTCCATGCTCTCCAGTAACTCTTGCTTCTTTTATGTAGAGTTGAGCCAACTGGATTTTTGATTTATTGTCATGGTTGTTTCTATCGATGGCTTTGGTGAAGTCGCTATAGCTGTTTTGAACCTCATCCCATTCTTTGCCCAGTTGGATAGATTCACTTCGTTGTATGAGATCAGCTTTTGCTACATTACTTTCGGTTGATTTACCTCCTTCGCTTTTGCAAGAGGTTAAACCCAGTGCGAATACTCCAAAGAAAAGAAATAGCACAGACAGATTTAGAAGATTAGATGTTTTCATTTTTATAAATTTATAATTTTTAGGTAATGTAGAGACGGGTTTATGTTCTCTACAATGAGTTACGATGATGGAAGTCAAATCGGATTTACTTTATGGCACATAATTGCTTTTTTAAATAGCTGAAGTCAAGTGATGCGGCTGAAATGTGATGATTATGTAGTATTGGACAATAGTATGAAAAAGCAAAAAGTAGTTGCTGACAAAGCATCAAAAAACCGATTTTTTATTAAATCTGAAACAACGCATTAGCATGCTCTTTTAGAGCTAAGAATAGCTTCGAAATAAGTTGTTATGCTTTTATTATCATCCTTGAGGGTAGCCGTGCCTTTGTATCAGTCGGCAGAGACACTTATCTTTTGGACTCTATAGCGAGGGAGGTATAGAAGTAAGGCAGTAAATAATATAAATCAGAGTTAAGCTACGGAAACTGTACCAATCAGTCGAGTTAGGGTAGGAACTGTAGCTCCTTTTGCGTCTTCGATGGTTATAGCATAAGTGCCTGTACCTTCTTCAAAATCAACAGGCACTATGAAACCATTTTCTTGATTGAATACTGTTAATGGTATTGGATCTACGCCATCTTTTAATGACCACAGTTGATATGCTTGATTAGTAGCTATAACAGGCAAGTTTTTAATCTGTATAAAATTCTTTTTATCAATAGGATTATAATGGAAGATTATACTTGTCTTTTTATAAGTATCCGTAGGTGTGATTTCGAGCGCTTTACCGTTGGGATTATTCAGCTCATCGTATAATTTAATTTTCTGATCTTGATATATTTGTATGGAATCGCAAGTAGCTTCTAATGTTTCATACTTTTGTTGAAGTCGGTCGAAGTCATTATTCTTATCGAATGCAAACCATACTGAAAAAGCGGTAAGTGCTCCAAGTGAAAATAGGAGTGCATTCTTAAACCATCTCGAATCTGAAGAATTCGATGCAATATTATTTTTTGATGGAGTATTAGCACCTGAGTTATTTGGTTTTAAATTCTTTGCTCCTTTCGCTTCTATTAGTTTTATTATATCTTTTTCTAGATTTCTCTTTGGAGCTACTCCCTCTGACTTTGCATATTCCTGTAGAGATTTCTGAATTTCTAAATGATCAAATCTTAGTTCAGGATACTGTACTAAAAAACCCTCTACTTTCTGAGCATCTTGCTCAGAGAGTAACCCAAGCACATAGTACTCAAGCATTCCAGATTCTCTAATTTCTTTTATATTCACAGGATTACAAATATTATTATTAATGTTAAGGAGTAGAAACTAAATATAAATTTATTTTCTTTTTTAAATTTATTCCTTAAAATCTCAATTCCTTTTTTTACTCTTGTTTTCACAGTCCCTATCGGAATATCAAATTCTTTTGCCAATTCACTTTGAGAATATCCTTTAAGGTAAAGATGTTCTAATACAAAAGCGTATTTATCATCTAATTCTTTAATCATCCGATTAGTATCAATATTGTCAGTATCAATGTAAGA
Organism: uncultured Saprospiraceae bacterium; assembly: GCA_938007965.1. Taxonomy (GTDB): domain Bacteria; phylum Bacteroidota; class Bacteroidia; order Chitinophagales; family Saprospiraceae; genus CAJXUU01. The sequence continues at coordinate 59,025 of CALLMH010000002.1, forward strand.
CCTTTCAACATCATGTACGAGTGGATCTATGCTTTCGGATTTTTCTTCTGCCTGAAATGACTTTAATCTTCTGATATCTATCGCTGAATTCTTTACAATCTTCGCCATCCATGTGAATAGAGTAGACTTACTAGAGTCATACTGATCTATGTTATTCCATATTTTTAAAAAAGATTTCTGAATGGCGTCCTCAGCAAATGCATGGTTGTTAAGAACCCTCACTGCTATACCATACAGCGAATTCGTATAGTTGCTGTAGAGTAACTTCAGACCTGCTTCATCTCTATTCAAAATCAAATTGTGTATTTCTTGATCTACTTTCACTGATTTATTATTCTAAAAATGGTGGTGTTGATTTTAAGAATTTAGTTCGAAATTAACAAAATAATCTTATACGTAATGTAACTATTGCATTAGATTATTTTATTTTTTTTTCATTTTATTTATAATATCTATTTCTGTGTAGTTATTTCATAATTTTTACGCAAATGTTGAGAAGAACATATACTATTTGTCTAAATCAATGATGGTATAACAAGAAATGGAACCTAGTGTTTAAGTAATTTTGATAGCTTGTCATAAAATATTTGAAAGAGGAGTTCTTGGTATGCCATATATAGTTGAGAGGTAGGCCTGGATTGACTCTAAGAAGCATACAGTAATTTAGATTACAGACACTACAAGATATGACGATAGAGAAAGTATTGTTTTGGTCTTTACCATTACTGCATTAGTTTCTGTGATTTCACAATATGTTGATCCTATTAGTGGTTATAAATCAATGGAAAATAAAATTACATTTCTGCTCTTCTTATTGATTTTATTTAGTTGGAATAATGGAATCGATGCGCAAAAATTGTATCAAGTATCTAATAAGGAGGCTGGAACAACTCTTGGTACTTCGGTGATGATGATTCTAGGAGGTGAGCTTATAGAACATCGGAGAGGGGATATCACAGTTGCAGATATAGATAATCTTAATTCTTCATCTATCTTAGGTTTCGATAGCAAAGTCGTAGAGAATTTCTCTGATCAAGCATCACGCACTAGTGACATATTTAAAGATGGGATAATAGTAGTCCCGTTTTCGTTTTTTCTTTCTTCTAGAGGAAGAGAAAATGCAAGGGAGATATTTTTGATGTATTGTGAGGTTGGAGCTATCAACTTTGGATTGACTAGACTGGTCAAAGGAGCGACGGGAAGATATCGTCCATATGCTTATAATCCAGATGTAGATCTATCGCTCAAGCTAAGTCCCACCACACGAAGATCTTTTTTTTCTGGGCATGTCAGCCATGTAACTAGTTTGTCATTTTTTACAGCATCAATATTCGAAGATCTATATCCAGACTCTAATATGAAGTACGTCGTCTGGACAGGAGCATTAGCTGCTCCGGCTATAACCGCCTACCTCAGAGTGAAAGCTGGAAGGCATTTTATATCGGACGTAGTAGTAGGTTACGCAGTGGGCGGAGCTATCGGTTACTTGGTCCCTAGATTCCACAAAACTGTCAAGGATCACAACATAGATATCATTGGTGCTGAGGGAGGATTAGGTATGATTTATACATTTTAATCCGAAGATACATTGGTGGTGTCTACTCGATTTATTGCGCTATTGCTAATGGGTAATTTACCTTCATGACAGGTTTATTCCCGATGTTGCTGACTTCGCCTTCTACACATATATTTTTGTCTTTTAGATGTTTCACTGGGTCATAAGTGAAGTTAGTGAGCTGGTCTTTATATATCATTATAGAGCAGTAATCATTAGGGAATTTTCTATCTAGATTCAACCATGCGTGGCCTTTACGGCTGTTACGAGCGCTCACTACTTTACCGCACACTGTTACTTTCCGATACTTTCCCATCTGGCGGGCTATGGTCTCTGTATTGTATTGGCCTCGAGCGAGCGATACTTGTGGGATCGGTTCTACTGAGCCGTTTTGATATTCAGAGAACCATTCTTTTACGTCGTACTTTGATTCGAGTGATTGATTTATTTTGGGGAAGTAATCATAACCCGTCATTTTTTCCAATTCGTCTACTGTAATAGTATATGTGTCTACAGGTCTTGAGAGCTCTTTATTGGCCATCAGAAAACCAATAATTCTTTGGTTCGTGTTGTCGTAAGCTATCTTAAGATAAAATTCTGGGATGCTTACTCCATTTGGAGATTGTTTGATCTTTGGTAAATCATCTGTAAGGATTGGTGCTGTGATTATCGCCAGAGGTACATTATTTCTTACCACATAGTTTCTAAGCATATTTTCTAATTCGGACCACTTTTTACGATTTAGGTCAGGATCTTGTGGTGACATATTCGAGTAGAAATAGCTCTCTGATACCGCTCTACTATACCATCTGAAATCTGCAGATGGGGCGAGATGTCCTCTATCATATCCAAATCCCTCATATTGTTCATCTTCCTTGCGCTCAGGATAATAATTAAAATAGTCATCTTGTTCGGCGGTGCCGGTAGCGACTATCGGATCTACTCTGAAATCATTCGTCCTTGCGCTTCCAAGCTCTTCGACTTCTGGGGTGATCATATGTGCCACCCAAGAAGATTGTTCGTGTGCCTCATTATATTCGAAAAAGTAGGCTGTATGTTCTAAATAATTGGCTGATGGAAGTCCATAAGATTCTAGATCATCTTTATAAATTTTCCATTTTTGTGTATTTATTTTCTCAGAGACAACTAGTCTAGACTCGTCTATTTCGATCAGTTGATTTTCCAGTTCTGAGAGAATTTCCTTTTTTGATTGGGCTATCATTATCATGGGCTCAATCATGATAAGTATTAGGATTATTTTTTTAATCATCTTATATTTTTTACGGATACAAATGTTACGAAAATAATCCGAGCATACTCTACTCTATGGTACATTATTGAGATATTTTACACTTTGTGTACATCGTGTAAAGTAGAATGGTCAAAAAAGTGAATTTCATAAACCTAAAAGCCCCATCACAATCAAGTGGTGGGGCTTCATGTATTTATATAGAAAGGGATATTTATTCTACAAATATCTTCTTACTGTGTACTATCGCACCATTTCTTAAGTACGATTGGATGTATATTCCTGTAGGCATTTCGTTACCTATGTTATCATTGTTGGATATTAATCTTCCAGATAGATCAAAGATTACAACCTGATCGTAATTTTCATCAAATTCTATGTCGTTGGATGAAGAAAATACTTCTTGCCCTACGGTATAGTAACCCTCACCCATATACGGCATAGTGAATGCTATGTATTTGGAGTTGGACTCTACTAATGTAATATCTAGATATTCCCAGTCTATTTGATCACCTACCTCAGGTTCGTCAGTTGTGTACAACCCTTTAATATCTTCGCTAAACCACTCTTCACTTCCCTCTTTCGGCATGAATATGGTGAGGGATACATCCTGTCCGTCATTTTCTGTTGTAACGTAGTGGATTCTATCGATAAATAGCATTCCGAAATCTGTATTGGCTTCCGCGCTATTAGAGAATAAATTAGTTACTACACAGGCATCCGTAGGCCCTAAGTTCTCGACAGCACATAGAAGACTATCACCCCCTTTGAAATATGCAATTTCGCCAGCTGGTAATTCAGATGAGAAAATTCTCTCTGTTTGGTTATAGATGTTTTTCGGACCTATATTAGTCAAGATAATATTAGGTAGTTGTTGAGCAACTCTCAAATTACCAATTGTCGTACATCCTGTTTGACCATCAGCAAATTGTGTAATTAATGCAGTATAATCAGCTACACTACTAGCGATCTTATCATCATCAGTAGTCCCAGGATTATCATAGCATATTTCGATTAATAAGTTATTTTGACCATTGTATTCAAATGGGGTATCGAATGTTATTCTATTCATACCTAGCTCAGTAGTTACTGATCCATTATATACAGTCGTCAGATTCCCGTCTTCGATAAATAATTCACCCTCTATTTCGTCATTTGATACTTCTCCGATAGAGATAGTAAAGTTTTGGAACGGTGCAGTACTCTTCTTTTCTACAAGATTAAATGAAATCTCTCCTATCAAGCCAGCTTTCAAATCCGTAGCATCGAGTATTTCTTTGCTGTATAGAAGCTGAGTTCTAGCATTTCCCCAGTATCCTCGGAATACATTCGGTCCTTCTAGTGTTCCATTTCCTACTGTTACATCAGAACTCACTCCTTGGATATTAAACTCTTCATCGTTTTCTAAGATATTGATTTTGATATTATCTCTCAATACATCTTGATCAGATTCCAATGTAATGTCCAATAGTTTATCACCATCAATCAATGCATTATCAAATATTTGAATGTCGAAAGAGGTAGTTTTTTCACCAGCAGGAAGCACAATTTCATCATCTAAAATATCATAATCTTCGCCAAGCACAGCCGTACTTGATGGATCAATATTCAATGTAATATTAGCATCAACATCAAATGGTACAGGGGTGCTGATGCTGATCGTTCTAGTGTCTACTAAGTTACAAAAATCATCATCTAGCTCACCGATTGGAGATATAGATACATTATTATTGTTGAACGAGATACTCGGCACTGCAAACCGACTTGAAGTATACAGTCCCTTACCATAAGTACCTGCAAGCATTTCTAGATCACTCTTCCTGTATTTGATCATATCTACTCTGACGAGGCCTATTTCAGGACTGATATTAGACCAGCTCGTATTAGCACCATCAGCTTCTGCTAACCAGATGCCCAATTCTGTTCCTAGGATCACTTCTTTGCTATTACTTGGGTTGAATATTCCCCATCTTACAGGCATATCGGGAAGGTCACCTTCTATAGATGTCCATGTAGCTCCTTTGTCCTCAGATAGGAAGACGCTTACTACACCAAAGTTACTATAAGTGATCAGTAGTCTGTCAGAATCAAAAACATCAACATTGACACTTCTTACATATCCGCTTCCTGATCTTAGTAACTCACCACTAGGATTTTCAGATCTAGGATTGGTCACTCTGACTACATTACCCTCATCAGTCCCTAAGTACAGTAGATCAGAATTATTAGGATCTACTTCTAATGCACTGACTTGATCAGAAAACAATTGTGGTATTGATACTTCTGTTCGGGCTTTACTGACTAGATTTGTTCTATAGTATTCACCCTCCAAGTGACCAGAATATAACACGTTATTGACGTCGTCTAGATCAGTCGGATTTATAAATGCAATATCCTCTCCACCAGGCTGTGAATATGAATCTAAACTATTGAAATTACCATTCGTAGTAGCTCTGAAACCTCCAAATTGAGAAGCTACTACCATGAAATTAGGATTTATTTGGTTGATATGGCAGTATGCTCCATCACCACCATTTATATCTATTCCGTCTTCCAGACCAGGTTGATTAACCCATACTGTACCATTATCCTGTGCACCTGCAATGAAAAAGTCATTCCCTTCTTCTGGGTGAATATCACAAGCATAAAATTGTGTACTTACATAACCTCTACTCAAGTCTTCTATTGTTGGTGTAGATGCTGTGGCATTTTCTGTCATCCATAATCCACCATCATTACCGAAGAACATCTTATCAGATGAACCATCTAGAAATTGTGCAAAATGTTGGTCGGCATGTACATATTCTGTACCTGTTCCAGTAAACCATTCAGACATTTGCGACCAACTATTTCCACCATTGGTAGTTCTATATAGATTGATACCTCCGATATATATTCTGTCGCTATTGTTTGGGTCGATTGCGACGGATAGATCATACCATGCTTGATCTCTAGCCATAGTACTCAAGAAATTGAATCCGCCATTTTTTTCTGACCAATTATTTCCTTTATCTGTCGATACGAGTATAGCTCGCACTTGGTTAGTCGATGCATGTTGTGCTAGAGCCACTACTATATTAGGATCATTTTGTGAAGTTGCGATTTCTATTCTTTCATAGTCGTCGATTCCTAATTCCTTGAAGTCCCACTGAAATCCTCCATCATCAGATCGGTACACACCATCTTGGGTTCTAATACCCATACTTGCATATATTGTACCATCAGAAGTGATTTCTAAGTCTGCCGCTCTGTTAGAAAATCCTTGGTTACCATTGGATAGTACTGCAGCCCATGTCTGTCCTCCATTGAGTGACATCTGTACTCCGTCTCCTCTAGTTGCGGCCAATAGATTTCCATCAGCGGTAAATAGTAGTTTTTGGGTAAATTGAAAATCAGAATTATTAGTTGCTTCTAATCTAGTCCATGAGTCACCTCCATCCGTAGATTTATAGATACCATCACCTCTGTATGCTTCGCCATTGAACCATCCTTCTCCTGTACCTAGGTATAGCGTGTTTAGTTCATTTGGATCTTGCGCGATGGTAGTCACTGCTGGATTTCCGAGGTAGTTTAGTCGTGTCCATTGAGGATTGGTGGAGGCATCTGTGATCTTCCAAATACCACCAGATACACTACCCACGAATAGGGTGTTGCCAGAAGGATCCCTCTTGTCTACAAGTATTCCTCTAGTTCTTCCTCCCACATTATTAGGTCCTCTTGATACCCACTCGTCACCTTCTCTACTATCAAGGACTCTGCCCGATTTGATGATTTCTTGTTTTATAGCATAGAGACTAGCGGTTGGGATATCTCCAGTTATTGGATTAGCTGTCATCTTAGCTTCTTGGTCAGCCATACGCGCCACTCTATCACCTTTCGTGAATGGTTTATATTCGATTTTTTCTTTACAAGAGCTGAGAATAAACAATGACACAACAGTCACATAAAATAAGGATTTCTTCATATCGGTATTAATTGATGTTTTTGATATTGAAATGATTTAAAAACTAGTGTTAAAATGATTTGCAAGTGCCCTGTAGCTTTGTACAGAATTTAAATTTTGAAAATCCAAGCTGAAATATTGAGATTCAATGGCTTGCAAAGGAATTAACATTGTGTTCTTAAATCACATCAGTTTATATTTTAAGCGAAAATATACTTTTTCATGTAAGGCACGTGTCAAATAGAACACATTTCACGAATAAATTAAAAAACTGTCTTTTGGCTTAACAATACAGAAACTTTATAAGGCGATAGGAAACAATATTCTACATGCTAGAGAATAGTCCTTATTTGTAGATTAGTAGTTTGTCGGTTTTCGAATTATACATTATTTAGATCGCTCATAATGCTGTTCACATAATCAAGAAATTCAAGCAATTTGGCAATAATAATGGATGATATATTTATAACATTTTGAATCGCATCTCTATTTTTCGACGTGTAATCGGATAATTATCAGTCGTTGTTGGATGCCTTTCCTCAGTTTGTAGGATACTATGCTGCACGCACTTTTTATTAATCCAGCATATTGACAAAAAACGATTTTATATATTGCATCTATAAAGTTATATTGTGGGAACACATAAAATCAAAGTTGAGTACCTAGCCTAAATATCTGAAGTCATTGAGAGGAGTGGACCAACAATCAAAATAAATAAAAATGAAAAAATACATATTAATTGTTTGCATAGCGATAGGTTGTAGTACCATTTCGACAGCTCAATATTATTATGGAGTGAAAGGTGGATTGGGATTAAATATGCAGCGATGGAATAGTTTCGAGCGAGATATATTATTTACACCATTGGTAGACCTGTATGTAGAGTCACATGATGATCCTATTAATAAACTTTATGCGTCATTAGGTTTTCATACGAGAGGGAGTGCTATCAGAGGTTTTGGATTCCAATCTTTTAATTCATATAGATTCAATAATATAGCATTGGAAGCAGGATTCAAGCAGATGCTGAGTGTGTCAAAAAAGTATAACCCATACTACATGCTTGCTGGACGATTAGAATATACTGTTAGTACAAATTTGGATGGCGGTGGTCTACAATTCAGTTTATTGAATTTGGTAGATGATAATTTTGTCAATAGATTTAATTACGGTCTTACGATTGGCGGTGGTTTTGAGTTTCAGTGGGATGATACGAAGGTCATATTCGTAGAAGCTTCAATAAATCCTGATGCATCAAGGCAATACGATCAGCCTTCGACAGCCGTAATTACAAACCCCAATCCTAGCCCATTTAATCCCAATCAGACGATTACTATTCTTCCTCAAGAAGTAAGAAATGTTAGCTTAGAACTGAAAGTAGGAATTAAGTTTCTCGGTGGATATTGGGAAGAAGATGGAGAATACTAGATAATGAGTGCATGATTCGATTCAGGAGACTATTGATTGAAATATTCCTTTCATTCCATTTCGTATTTACCGTAAGAAAACAGACTTTTGCGGCATGAAAAAATACACAGCTGATAAAATATTTACACTTGTAGGTGAGCCATTAGAGAATCATGTAGTGATAACAGATAATGACGGCGTAATCAAAAGCATAGACCCGATAGCTGATCATGATGTAAGTTCCGTAAATTCTTATAAAGGAATTATAACACCTGGTTTTGTAAATACGCATTGCCATCTCGAATTATCTCATATGAAAGGCCTAGTAGATACAGGGACGGGATTGATACCATTCATAAGTAATGTAGTAAAGCATAGGGATTTTCCAGAGGAACAAATATTAGATGCAATTGCGAATGCTGATCAAGAGATGTATGATGAGGGGATAGTCGCAGTAGGTGATATATCAAATAAAGCGGATACGGCCGTAACGAAGGCTAAGTCAAAAATTAATTACTACACATTTGTAGAGATGTTTGACTTTATGCAATCTGCAATGACTGACGATACTATAGATCAATATAAAGAAGTATTTGACGCACATTCTGATGAAAATGGAAATCGAAAGTGCTTCGTTCCTCATGCACCATACTCTGTAAGTGAAGGCTTATACGAGTATATTAGAAATGAAAATTATCAAGACGATACGGTAAGTATTCATAATCAAGAAACGGCTGCAGAGCAAGAACTCTTTAAAACTAAAACAGGTGAATTTCTTAAGTTCTATGAAGGATTTGGATTTGGTCTTGATAAACTAGAAGCCACGGGTAACGGAAGCATCTACCATGCTATGAAATATATGAATGCGATGATGAAAACACTCTTCGTACACAATACCATGACCACAGCAGCCGATATCGCCGCGGCACACGATTGGAACTATAGAACATACTGGGCCACTTGTGCCAACGCGAATCTATACATAGAAAATCGACTTCCAGACTATCAAGCATTTATAGATGCTGATGCGAAAATGACAATAGGAACCGATAGCCTCACCTCCAATTGGCAGTTGTCTATCTTAGAAGAAATGAAAACCATCAAAAAATATAAGTCCTATGTACCTGTGGAGACGCTCATAACCTGGGCTTGTAAAAATGGTGCTGAAGCGCTGGGCTATGATGATCAATTCGGCACTTTAGAAATCGGGAAACGGCCTGGATTAGTGCACATAGATGCCAGTGTAGCCGATGATGGTACTGTTGATATATCTACAGCAAATGCAAGAAGAATATAAATGATGAAGTTGGTATTAATATCTCCAAGCAAGTATCCTACTTATTTTCTGACCTTGTCCCATTTCTATAATCTTCACGTTTTTGACTCTGGCGGATTTTAGGGCTCTTTCTAGGGGTGCAAGGCTCGATTTCTTAGAAACTAGCGTAGTGAACCACTTACAGAGGTGGGGTAGTTTACGACTTTCGTGAATGATATGTTTTATGAACTCTACCTCACCGCCTGGATATGATAGCTCTGTAGATTGTCCGCCAAAGTTAAGTGATCCTTTTTTATTTCGTTTTCCGAGGTTGTTCCATTTTCTGTTTGTTGCTGCAGCGGCCTCTTCTTGTGATCCGTGGAATGGAGGATTGCAAATGCACGCATCGAAAGTTTCTTCTCTTCTCACCACTCCAAAGAATATCTTATTTGCTTCTTTCTGAAACGCGACTTGAATATGCTTTTTGAGTTTATTTGCTTCTACGATCATAGAAGCGGCCTTATATGCCCTAGGATCTACCTCGCTCGCTAGGAATTCCCAGCCGTATATCGCATTGCCGAGTAGTGGATATATGCAGTTAGAACCAGTTCCTATATCTAGGATTCTTATTTTATCAGATGGGTCTTTTTTTCTTTTCCAGTCATCTTTTTTAGGTTCTTCTTTTTTGAATCCGAGAAGATCAGCTATATAATGTATGTGGTCGGCTCGACCAGGTATCGGTGGACATAGATATCCATCAGGGATAGCCCACTTATGTATTCCGTAATGGGCGGATAGTAATGCTCCATTGAGTGCTCTCACGGATGATGGTACACTGAAATCTATCGTAAGATTTTCATACTCGTTTTCAAAAACATGGCCTTCTAGCGCAGGATATTTGGATACTAGAAATTCAAAGTCATATCCATCCTTATGAAGATTTCTAGGGTGTAGAGGTGATTTTTTCTTTTTTTGCTCTTGTGCCATGGTAGATCAGGGTTTTGTAATTGCAAAGATAGGAATTCATTCGACGACGGATGGAGAATCATAGTGTCATCTGTATTTTATCCACGTAAAGGCAAAGCAAATATTATAATTAATTTCTTCTTCTGTTCCTTACTTTCGATTCTAGTGCTTTATAGTGATTGTATGGCGTCCAATCTGTAAATTGATAGTCGTCTAGCTTGCTGAGCGCACGCCAGAGGTTTTGATTGTTCTTATTTACAAGTGACCTCATTTTCTTTTCTTCCAGTTTGTTCTGTTTCTTAAGTTCTTTGATTTCTTGATTGAAAAGGTTCGTATGGTCTTCTATTATTTTTATTTCTTTTTTGAATTGAAGTACCGTGAGTGGAGTCATTTCAAATATGAACGTTCTGTCAAAGTTTATAAGTGGAGTCACCTCATATTTTGTTTCTTCTCCAGCTCTAAATCGATTTACATGAAAGAAGGCATTCACATGAAGTTTCGATTTTATGCCAAGGGGTTGGATTTTGACTTTCAGAGCAGATCCATCATCTATCCTAGGTGGATGTTCGAAATGTTCAAGGCCGATGGCTTTGATGTCTTCTAAAGACAGATATTTTTTATTCTGAAGATATGACTTAAACTTCGAACTCAGATAGATGTAGCTGGTCATCGTATCTAATTTACTTTCTACTATATCTTGCTCATTCCAGAAGTCCTCAGAATACGGATTTACCCATACTTTTTGATAGTCAGTAAGTGGAGAGTAGTCGATATCTGTAATGTTATCTAGGAATGGATTTTCGAAATCATAGAAGTGGAATGCCAGCTTGTTTTCAGATTTCACACCATTAAGTATATAGGTGTAGCTGACATCAATATGAGACAAGAAAGTCATTTCTTGGTATTGGCTAAACTGATATTTGAAGTCCATCTTGGTCATCTTTATCGGCGTTCCCGTTCGTACACTTTTGAATTTTACCGTTTTGGGATTGATGATGGTATTGTGTATTTCTACAAAATCATTGGTCTCTTTTTCTACTGTAATCTTAGAAGAAAATGAATTAGTAGAGTCTAAAGGAGTGCTAGTAATTACAAAGTACTCCTTTTCATTACTGGAAAACTCACTGTAGCTGGCATCAAAGTACTTCACCATTTTTTTCTTGGAGGAATGGGAGATTATAGACGGATATAATACTTGCTGATCCTTGTCAAATATCCAGTCCAACTTCATTACATCGAATAAGTCCAAGGTCAGTATGATGTCATTCTCTACATTGATATGTGATTTTCCATGTTTGAATTTCCAATCATAGATTCTTCTGTTTTTGTGTTTGTAGTTATACAGAACTTCGGTCTGATCGGCCCATTCTCCATTGTTTATAGATTCTCTTTTCACAAAAAGTTTAGTGTCGACCTCATCTCCATCTTCTTTTTGATATTCTTTTCGAGCCTTGGCTAGGGTTTTATAGGGAGAGATGTAGTTTTTGTCTGTGATGACAACTTCGTCTGTTATTATCCCATCGTTTTTCATTCGGATGGTCATGTTTTGCTCACTCAAAATTAAGGTAGTATCCCGAAATCCTAAAAAAGTAATTGTAACACTTTGACCTTTACGACCTTTGATAGAGAAGTATCCATCATCATTGGTGAAGGTGAATTGCCCTTTTGGAGTGTACACAGAAGCATAGGGTAGTGGACTATTGTCATCATTTGATATCACTTGGCCGTTAATTTTGGATTGCGCCTGAGATTGAAGGGAAAGGAGAATACTTAAGCTTACAATAGTGTAAACAGTGGAAAGTATTGATGTATATTTTCTAACAATCATATCTATATTGTATAACTATCTATGAATATCGTAAATTTTGATGTGAGTTCCAAAAATGTTTGCTTTCTTGACTTTGAGGAGACAAGAAATATTTGGATGAAATGGATAGCTTGAGTTTTGTTTTTTGCTGCGCAAAATTGCTTTTTCGGCGGACAATGAATTGTCCGCGACATTAGGATTTGAAGCCCCAAAAACTTAATATATGAATAGAAAAAGCCCACTTAAGTCAATAAGCGGGCTTGTATATTGGAATTTGTAGAATCTATCTTATAGTGATTTAGCAATTCAGTAAAATGATATTGATAAATTGATCTTTTTCGCAAACACTAAAGTGAATTGAAAATTCGAAATTAAATATTCAACAACAACTTCATTGGATCTTCTAATTGTTCTTTTACTTTCACTAAGAATGTAACAGATGTGCTACCATCTATCACTCTATGATCATAAGACAGTGCTAGGTTCATCATCGGTCTGATTACTACTTGGCCATCTACAGCTATCGGTCTTTCTTTGATGGTGTGCATGCCAAGTATTGCCGATTGTGGCTCATTGATGATCGGCGTACTAAGTAATGATCCGAATACTCCACCGTTAGTGATGGTGAATGTTCCACCTTTCATCTCATCCAACGTCAGTTTTCCTTCTCTAGCTTTAGCGGCTAGTGCTTTGATAGCGATTTCTATCTCATGGAAATCCATTGATTCCACATTTTTTACTGGAGGTACAACTAGTCCCGTAGGCGTACTAATTGCGATTGAGATATCTACAAACTCATTGTATACGATGTTATTGCCATTAATCATTGCGTTTACATCAGGCATCTCCATGAGTACATTCGCACATGCTTTGGCGAATAATGACATGAACCCTAACTTTACACCATGTTTCTCTACGAATTTTTCTTGTACCTTCTTTCTCAGCTTCATCACTTCTGACAGATCTACTTCATTGAAGGTAGTAAGCATCGCAGTATTGTTCTTTGCAGAGACGAGTCTTGTTGCGATTGTTCTACGCATACGACTCATCTTTTCTTCTCTTACATTTCTACTGTATGCAGTTGATGCACTTTGTGGTGATGCTTCGGGTGTACTTGCAGCTGCGGGAGCTGGTTTATTCTGTGCTGCTTTTTGAGCATCTTCTTTCGTTATACGACCGTCTTTTCCCGATCCAGAGACATCACTTGGGTTGACATTGTTTTCTCTTAGTATTTTTCCAGCTGCAGGTGATGGGTGACCTGTTGCATAGTTTGCTGATTGTGCAGGAGCGGCTGGCGCTTCTTCAGTTTTTGTTTCAGCTGGGGCAGATTCTTCTTTAGCAGGTGTTGATTTTTCTGCAGGTGCAGCAAAGCTTGTGTCTATTTTAGCTACCAATCCTCCGATTTCTATATCATCATCCTCAGCTGCTACGTATATGAGCTTACCTTCAGCTTCTGCGGGAAACTCCAATGTTGCTTTATCTGATTCAAACTCACAGATTGGCTCATCTAATTTTACGAAGTCACCATTTTCTTTTAACCATTGTGACAATGTTACTTCTGTGATTGATTCTCCAATAGTGGGAACTCTCATTTCTACTATAGCCATATTAATCTGCGTTTTTTTTATTAATCATTTTAAAAATCTCTGAGCAAATTTGCGGCTTTAATTTCTTATATGCCAAGAAAGGAATGATGAATGTACTTTTATTTTAGGTTATGTATAAATTTATTTTAGACGAGTCTAAATTTCATACATTTCTAGTTTTGAAGAAGTAATGTTTGTTCATCAACGTATCATGATTATCCATTGAAATGATTCTCATATATATATTCACCGATCATATCATTACAAAATTAAAGCCTCACTTCCTCCCGTGGTTACTAATATGTCGTTTTTTGAAACCTCAATATCGTGCTTTGCATAGTATTCTGAAAGTTTTATCTGCAAGCTTTCATTACCTGCAGAGTGACTGTAAGCCATAGTAAACAAGCCATGATTTTGACTGCATCGAGAGCTACTTGCGGAGTTTCAATATCTGGTTGCTAAAAAATATGGCTTTAAAAATTAACACTACCAAAACAAAACCTAACCTATCGCTAACATCAAACAAACGAAGAAATAGTTAGTTTTGTCAATACATAATTGATAGATATCAAAAAGTTAAGAAAATATACATTTTACATACTAGCATTTTTACTAATTCTATTGGTGATTATATGGTTATTGCTGCAGACTTGTTGGCTACAGAATAAGCTCTTACCCATTGTTTTGAAAAATGTGTCCAGTGCACTAGGAACTCCTGTAAAAGCGGATAATATTGATGTTGATTTTTTTGAGGAGATAACTTTGAATCAGATTTTAATAGAGGGGCTGGAAGGAGATACTTTATTATCTGCTAACAAGCTCAATATAGACTTTAGCATCTTTTCGATATTAGATAAGACCATTTTTGTTGATGATATTACTTTGTCGGGTGCTCGGATCAATCTGATCGAAGAGAATGAAGCATCTAACTATCAACATATTCTCGATCATCTTGCAGGCAGTACTTCATCACCCTCTCCAGAAAAAATAGATACATCATCGTCATCATGGAAGTTCGGACTAGATAAGATATTACTCGATGATGTGGGATTTAGGATGGTAAGTGAAGATTCGGATATGGAAGTAATGATCCCAATATTTGAGGCTGATTTTGATAGTTTCACAGAATCTTTTGATGAGGTATCTATCGGTAAGGCCTACTCTGAAGGCTTGCTGTTTTCCTTGATAGAAAAGAAAAAGTCCACCATCGAAAGTGGACCTACTCAATTTCCTACATTACCTATACAGTTGAGTATCGGTAATCTTGATCTGAATAATGCATCCATCGTCTATCAGAAAAAGTATCTTCCGAAGAAAAAATACGGATTCGATACTAATCATATCGATATAAGTAATGCCAATATCATGGCTAATGATATCAAATGGGGAAACCTAATCTCTGCGGATTTCCAAGAATTGAGTCTCAAGGAGAAGAGCGGAATGCATATCAAATCTTTAGCTGGGTCAATAGAACTCAGTGATCGTAAATTATCCATCAAGGAACTAGATCTAGATACCAATGATAGTGAAGTGGCAGTAAGCCTCCAAGCTGAATACAGTAGCTTTGATGCATTGATATCAGATTTTACAAATCAAAAAATACAGGCAAACATTGAAAAGGCGACCATAAATAAAAACGATGTAAAATATTTCATCCATCCTGCAGAAATTACATTTCTGAATATGAATCGTTTGAATCAGATCAATTATGAAGGTGACATTAATCTGAATAATGGTAAAATGGAATTGGCCGATACAAATCTTGATATAGATAAAAAGATAGTTGGTGAAGGATACATTTCTATCAACACGGGAAAGCCGTTTTCCTATACCTTACGCATCAATAAGTTGAGGTCTACGCAAGATTATCTAACGGCTATATTTCCAGATTTTAAGATGCCTGCGGAGGTTAAAAATTTAGGTAAACTAATAGGCTCTATCTCAGCTACAGGAGATGCCTCTAGTGTGTCAGTTAGCGATATCAATCTTTCTTCTGGTGATGATACCAAGGTCAAGGGAAGAGGTGAGATAACTGGACTAGATGGTAAGTCAGACCTTTGGCTCGATTTCGATTTCGACGAACTGAGGATGAACCCTAATGAATTGTTACAAGGGGAAGCTATCCCTGTACAATTGTATAATCTGGGTAATATCGATTACATCGGGTCCCTGAGGGGTAATGCGACTAACATCACGCTAGACGGAGACCTAAAGACGGATATAGGAGATGGGATTTTTGATGCGTCGGTGCAGTTTAACCCTGATTACTCTGATGCGACTTACAAAGGCGAATTCGATTTGACAGCATTTGATATCGGTAAGTTTCTACAAGATACAACGTTTGGTATTGCAACTATTTCTGGGATGATAGACGGCAGCGGGCTCAGCTTGGAGGCACTAGATGCAACCATGAATCTCAATAGTAAACAATTCGAATATCAAGGACAAGCATACGAGGATATTGTCATCAAAGGCATATACAAGGATCATTCTTTCACAGGTCGTGTCGAATCTGATGATGATAAACTGAAACTTAACTTCGACGGTACTGCTGATCTCAATGGTGCGGATAGTCGGATAGAATTTACTTCTACAGTAGATCGACTTGATCTTACACAATTTGGATTGGGAGATAGTATTCTCTGGATATCTGGTCTGCTCAATGGAACCACCAGAGGAGACAATATTGACAATTTTACAGGAAAAGCTACGATCGACAATTTGAGATTAGGCACAAAGAGAGGTGTATATACATCTGACACTACGCTTTCTATTATAGCCAAAGATCGAGAAGATGGTACTAAGATTTATACGTTGAATAGTGCCTTCTTAGACGCTCAAGCGGAGGGGAATATACAGTTGTCTATGGTAGGAACAGTGCTAGAGGAGTACTTTAAAAACTACATACCAGTCGAGAACGGATTTGAGCAAATAGCTACCATAGATACCTCGCTTATCGAGCATCAAAATTTCAAATTGTCGCTCAAGACCAAAGATGTAAACTCCATCATCGAAGTACTGACAGAGGAAGAAGTGAAATTAAAGTCGGCTAATCTAAAAGGTAAGTTTTCAAGTGACGACTCTAAAATAGATTTCAAAGGTAGCATAGACAGTTTCTATTATGGTGGATATTTAGTAGAGAGTGGAGATTATTTCTTTGATGGAAGGCGTGACTTTATCAATGGGAATATCATATTGGATAATATAATGAAGGACAATGACATCCTTATCCATGAGGCGAATATCAATACAAATCTTAATAGTGAAGTAGCGGGATTGAATCTCGAATTATTCGGCGAAGGTGATAACCAAACTTTACTGATCGGAGGCGATATATCGAGGACATCGGAGTATGTAATCAACTTTCATGATACACTAATAGTCAATAGATCTATATGGCAGTTCTCACCGTTTAATAAATTGACATACGGTGATGATGGTCTTTACATGCAGGATCTCAAAATAAGTAAGGAAGAACAATCTATTACCATATATACGGACGACAGAGAAGAGGGGCAGGCTATAGAGGTACTGATGGATAACTTCATTTTATCAGAATTGACTTCGATCATCGGAAAAGAAAATGAATACTTCGAAGGAGAGATCAATGGTGCAGCTGTCATAAATAAAATATGGGAGAAACCCTTCGTAACGGCTGATTTGACTATGAATGACATCATGGTCGATGATTATCAGGTCGGGATGATCAAAGTAGAAGCAATCCAAGATAATGAAAGTAATACAGTGATTACTAAGATGGACCTAAATGGACCTGGGAATGATGCGACACTAGACCTAACCTATGGCATAGGTGATAGCTCACTTAAAGGTTATCTAGATATGAAACGCCTAGAGGTCAATACTTTGGACCCTTTTCTCACGGAAATATTGAGAGATAGCGAAGGAGCATTGATAGGAAAAATAAAAATTGAAGGAACTCCTTCACAGCCTAATGTAAACGGAAAAATAGAACTCAAGGGGATTCAGACCACTCCAGTATTTACCAATAGTAGATATGCCATCTTAGATCAGACGATAGACATTGATAACAAATCGATTACGTTTGGTGATATGGTCATCATGGACGAAAAGGATAATGTAGCCAATCTATCAGGTAAAGTTCTACACACGAATATGAGTGAGATGTTCTTGGACTTAAACATAGATACGGATCAATTCTTGTTTCTAAATACGACGCCTTTGGAGAATCCACTCTTCTATGGAAATGTGACAGTAGAAGCGGCAGTATCTATAAAAGGACCACTCGAAGATATCCAAATCGATGGTTCAGCAAAAGCAATCAATAGTTCTAAGTTGTCCCTATCACCATTTGCGGTAGATCAATTGGATTACGATACAGACTTTATCATATTCGCTGATCCAAGAAAAGTTTCACTGGATAGTCTCAGTGAACAATCAAAAAGTACCAATACCTTTCCATTTGATCTGGATATGAAGCTTACCGTAGAGGAGGATTCGGAATTTGAGATGGTGATGGATCCGATCACAGGTGACAATATTACAGGACGAGGTGTTTCTAATTTAGTCTTCAATTTGAAAAAGACCGGCGAGATAGAATTATACGGAACATATACGGTTACAAGTGGAAAGTATCTCTTTTCATATGGCCTGATATCAAAAGAATTTGATATCAAAGAAGGCGGACGAGTCATATTCAATGGTGATCCGTTAGAAGGAACTCTGGACGTAACTGCAGTCTACAGAACGAATACAGCAGTCTATGATTTGCTGACACAAGAGTTAGAGTCACAAGATGGAGCCGAGGCCGCAGACGCCAAACGAAAACGAAATATAGACGTAGTACTTAATCTAGCCAACAGTATCTCTCAACCAGAAATCAAGATGGATATTTTATACGAACCATCGACGCTATCAGGCAACTCTACGGTGTCTGATATGGTGGTTGCGAAACTGGATCGCTTGAGAAATAATCCAAATGAGCTGAATAATCAGGTATTCGGTCTGTTGCTCTTTGATAGTTTTATATCATCGTCAGGATCGGAGACAGATCTGGCGCAGTCGGGCACCAATTTTGCCATCAATAGTCTCAGTGGATTGGTTACAAATCAATTGAACAAACTTGCCAATGGACTGGTCAAAGGGGTAGAGCTTAATTTTGATGTAAATTCATACAGTTCGGATTTATTGTCTACGGGAGATGCTGGATTGATTACAGAATTAGGTGTCGGGGTATCTAAGAGCTTATTCGATGATAGACTTACGCTCACCGCTGGAACAAATGTAGATCTAGAGAGCAATTCTACCGAGGCACTATTCAATAATCTGGCGGGGGATTTTGTGATCTCTTATAAACTCACGGAAGATGGAAGATATAATCTCAAAGTATTCAGAAAGAGTAATTACGACGCGATACTCGATGAGAATGCGTCGAAAAATGGCGTGGGATTCAATGCTAGAAAGGAATTTGGTTCGATAAAAAGGAATAAAGGAAATAATTGAAATTGATCAAATACATATTGTGCTTTTATACAGCAGTGACTATGGTCGCTTGCAGTGGTACGAAAGGTCTAGAACCAAGTGATAAGTTATTCACAGGGACGAAGGTCTCCTATATAGACGAGCAGAATATAACTGGAGGGTCGGGAATCAAAAAAGCCGTAACAGCCAATCTGCTGACGGCAAATACACCTGGGTTATTCAATATTAAGACGGGTTTTTATAATATATATGAAGAAACAGGTAAGACTGGATTCAAGCACGGGATCAAGTACAGGATGGGGTCAAAGCCGGTAGTATTCGAAAGTCAAAAGATATCCATCACGGAAAAGAGAATCAAGAAGGCAATGGAAAACGACGGTTACTTGCAAGCCGAAGTTAGTTGTGATTCTATAGCCAAGAAGAGGAAAGTGGCCATTCAATGTGAAGCTACACTAGGTAATAGATACATTATAGACAGTGTGTTTTATCTTCAAGATACGCTTCCGATTAGTAGAACCTTGATCAAACTCCATAGCCTGGAGTATACAAAGTCTGGCGATCACTATCAGTTGGCGAATTTGATATCTGACAGGGATGGATTGATCACAGCTGCAAAAAATAATGGATACCCATATCTAAGTCAACAAGATGTGATTTACTTCGTAGATACTTTGGTAGGTGATAATAGGGTAGATATACACATGCGATTGCGTGCTACAGAAGATTCGCTGAAGTACGAAAGATTCAGTTATGGAGGTATTTATATCAACCCCAACTTCACACTAAATAGGGATAGCCCGACGGACACCACAGAGATGGCTACCTTCGATAAGTACGATATGGTGATCGGCTATGACTTCCTTAGCGAAGAAGCACTCAATAAGGCGATGTTTATCAAAGAAGGAGCGATCTATGATGCCAAACGAAGCAAGCTGACTACAGATCGACTATTGGATTTTGGATTATTCAAATTTGTAAATGTGAAGACGGTCATGAATCCTGATACAAAGAGAATAGATCACTTTTTTAATCTTACGACTAATAAGATGGAAAGTATCACAGGAGAGATCGAAATAAATAATAGGCAAGGTAATTTTCTCGGATTGTTGGGTAAAGTTACGTATACAAATCGAAATATATTCGGCGGTGCAGAGCGGTTTGATCTCTCGCTATCGGGTGGTCTTGAGACCCAGTTTGGAGATCAACAACCATTGATAAATACAAGTGATATTAAATTAGAAAGTAAAATCACTTATCCATCTGTAGTATTGCCATTTTTTTCATTTAGGACGAATCGAAACTTCATCCCTAAGACGACGATGTCTCTGTCTGTCAATCAAACACAGAGAGTTGATTTCTATACAATACGATCTGCAAATGCTCAATACGGATTCAAGTGGAATGAGACTGAAGTAAAATCATCCGCTTTTAGTCCGATCGACCTGACTTGGTTAGTGTTATCTAGCAAAACTCCAGCTTTCGAGATAGAATTATTGAACAATCCTGAACTCGCGCAGAGTCTAGAGAATACATTGATTTCTGGGTCATCGTATGATTTCATCTACAATAGAAGAGATAAATTCGATCCTGCAAATCAGCTGTACTTTAAGGGATCCATAGAAAGTGCTGGAAATATAGTATCCTTATTCGTCAAACCAAATACAGCCGGAGGACAAGCTGACTTATTCGGAACGCCGTATGCGCAGTATACTAGACTGACCGCTGATGTAAGAAAGTACTGGTCGCTAGGGACGTACGGATCGATAGCCACTAAGATGATTGCTGGAGCTGGATTTGCCTATGGGAATAGTGATGAACTGCCATATTCTAGACAATACTCTGTCGGTGGTGCCAATAGTATTAGAGCATGGCAATTGAGGACACTGGGACCTGGAGAATTTCAAGCCACTTCCAGTGCTAATCAGTTCATAGATCAGACCGGAGATATCAAATTAGAATCAAGTGTAGAGTATAGGTTTCCTGTTTTCGGATATTTCAAAGGAGCATTATTTTTAGATGCAGGTAATGTTTGGATTCTAGCAAGTGATCAATTGAATAGACAGAATGGGGTATTTAGATTTGATAATTTTGCTAATCAGATTGCTGTGGGTACTGGAGTAGGGTTGAGATTTGATATTGATTTCTTAGTAGTGAGATTAGATGCAGCATTCCCAATCAGAGATATAGGAGATAACAATAAGTTCCAATGGGTGATAGATGAAATAGAGCCGTTTAGCGGAAAATGGCATGGTGAGAATATGATATTCAATGTAGGTATTGGGTATCCATTTTAAAGATAGAATATAATAATAACCCGAGCGCGACTTGTCTATTCCTTCGGAATATCCCTAAATACACATAAACGAAACAAAGAAGGCAAGTCTTATCTTATTGGATATGGAGTCAAATTACTCCATAAATATTTTCTCACTTTTTACCACTTTACCACTGTTCAAGTAGGTTTTAATGTAGATCCCAGTAGGCACATCATAGTCAAGCTTATCTTTATCTGATATAACCCTTCCCAACAGGTCGAAAATTCGAATTTGATCATATGTAATGTCAATTTCTATATCATTATTGGGAAGCGGATAGAATTCTTGACCTACCGTATAGAATCCATCTCCTTGGTATGGCATTGTAAATGCGATATAGTCATCACGAATTTCTGTATTGATTAATTCTACGGAAGACCATTCGATAGGCACTCCCGCACCATATGAAGTCTGATATAGACCTTCGATATCCTCATCAAACCATATATCGCTACCGATTGTAGAATAGTGTATTGTGATCGATTGATCTTCGTCAGAATCACTAGTCATGTCGTATATTCTATTAATCCATAGCATCTGATCTTCCGTTATGACTTCTCCGGATGTTTCGGCTAACTCAGTGGAAAAGCAGATGTCATCAGTCATGCTTTCATTGGTAACGGAGCACATGATGCTGTCATTGCTAGCGAAGTAGGCCGTGAGGTCAGGTTCTATACTGGAGGAGAATATGCGCTCGGATTGATTGAATACACCAACTGGAATGCCTGATCTAAATCTTATATTTGGTACTTGTTTTAAAACTTCCAATTGGCCTTCGGTTGCACATCCAGATTCGTCGTCACTGAATGTCCTGAGCGCTGATATATAGTCAGTCGATGTACCGAATATGAAATCACTATCTGAAGTTTCGTCATTATCGTAGCAAATTTCAAGTAATAAATTGCTTACTCCATCATATAGGAATGGATCGTCAAGGGCTAGAACATTCACGCCTGATTTTACATCTACATTTTCTTGGAATACATTGATCAATCCAGCATCTTCTATGTAGCCTAAGTGACTTAATGTATCATTGGTTACCAGAGCCATGGAGATGGTAAAGTTATCATATGGAATTTCACTCAGGTTGTCATCAACGTCAAAAACCAATCGGTTTATTATTTGACCAGTGACACCAAACTCTGCGAGGTATTCGCTAGTGTACAGTATCTGAGTTCTAGCATTTCCCCATGCTCCATTAAATACACTGTTGTCGATTTCGTCACCATCTCCTATGAAGGTTTGCAAGTTGGTTCCTTCTGTTTTGAATTCAGCATCATTGTCTAGAATGTCTATTTGCATCATATTACCTAATAGTTCTTGATCAGAATCTAGTATGAGATTTAATGTTTTATCACTGTCAATCGTAGCATTGTCAAATACGGCTAGATCTATTTCTACGGATTTCTCACCTGCGGATAAAATTCCTGATGTCGTATTCAATTCGAAATCTAGGCCTTCTACTGCGGTACTCGATGGGTCGATAGATATACTAAATTCTACATCAATATCGTATGCAGCCGCTGTCCCTACTGTGATAGCTCTCGTTTCTATAGGGTCACAAAAGTCATCATTAAAAATACCTCTAGGATCAATGGACACTGACTCATTGAAGAATTTAAGACCTGGTGCTGAGAAACTGCTAGAGGTCCAAAGTCCTTTGCCGTAAGAAGCTGCTAATACTTCTAGATCGCTGGATCTAAACTTCAGCATATCTACTCGGGCTAATCCGATCTGTGGGCTCACATTTTCCCATGATACGGACTGTTGGGAGATGTCAGCTTGCCATATTCCTACTTCGGTGGCGATCAAGACCTGATCACTGTTTCGAGGGTTGAATATGCCCCATCGTACTGGAATATTAGGTAGGTCACCTTCAATTGATCTCCACGATTCACCTCTGTCATTAGAAGTGAAGATACTTTCTACTCCGAAGTTACTGTAGGTTACGAGCAACTTATTCTGATCAAGATGATCCACTTCAATATTACGGGTAAATCCATTGCCAGCAAAGAGAAGCTCGCTAGTTGGAGCCTCACTGTTAGGGTCTGTGACTTTTATAATTCTACCACCTGCAGTACCTAAGTAGAGTATTGAGTCATCATGCGGATCCATTTTGAGCGCAGATACTCTTTCGTTCGCTAGAGCATTCAATGGGATAGATTCCGAGTCACCAGATACCAACTGTGTTCTATAGACTCTGCCAGCATTCTGACTTGCATATACTACAAGATTGATATCATCAAGCTCTGTAGGATTGATAAAAAATGCGGCTCCCTCTTGAGGATAGAATCCACCTGTAGATAGATCGCCTCCAAATGTGGCCACAAATCCACCACGCTGAGAAGCACCTACTTGAAAGTTAGCATTGTTCTGACCAATGTGACAAAATGCACCATCTCCGCCGATCGGACTTGTAGCAGGTCCGAGTCCAGGATTGGTCAATTGATTTGTACCATTGTCTTGAGCTCCAGCAAGAAAGAAGTCTCTTCCAGCTTCAGGATGTATGGCACAAGCATAGAATTGTGTGCTCACATATCCTACACTTATACTCCTGATATCTGGCAAGTCGCTCGTCGCATCTTGTGTGATGTATAACCCACCATCATTGCTAAACATCATCCTATCTGACGATCCATTTACATAAGTTGCGAAGTGTTGATCAGCGTGTACATTCTGGATAGCTGGAGTGTCGAACCACTCGGATAGTTGATCCCAGCTATCTCCACCATTTGTAGTTTTGTATAGATTTATTCCACCTATGAATGCGATATCACTATTGTTCGGATCTATAGCGATAGATAGATCATACCACGCTTGGTTTCTTGCGAAATTTTCTCCGTTGAATGTAAGAGCGACTGTCTTCTGTGTCCATGTTTCCCCTTTGTCGGTAGATCTTAATATGTGACTTACCGCACCTTCTGGTTCTTGGATCAATGCCATCACGATATTGGGATCTGTGGGTGAGGTGCCTAGTTCGATTCTTCTGTATTCATTAATGTTGATATCCATAAATGTCCATTGAAAGCCACCATCATCGGATCGGTATATACCATCTAGATTTTGGATTCCCATAGCGGCGAAAATCGTACCATCAGCGGTTATCTCAATGTCTGCAGCTCTGTTTGAGAATCCTTGATTTGCATTATTTAGAACTGGTGCCCATGATTGACCACCGTCTATACTCATCTGTATGCCACTTTCTCTGGTAGCAGCTAGGAGATTGCCGTCTTGAGTAAATAATAGTTTCTGAGTATGATCGAAATTTCCATTGCTAGTACTCGGTAATCTGTCCCAGTCTACGCCGCTATTCGACGATTTATAGATTCCATCGCCACTGTAGGCATCACCATTAAACCAGCCTTCGCCTGTGCCGATGTACATCTCTTCCGGGTTATTGGGATCTTGGACGATCGATCCTATGGAGGGATTGCCAGTGTATCCTTCTACGGGCTCATATATAGGATTAGTGTCTGCATCGACCATTTTCCAAAGTCCGCCTGCTACACTACCGACCAATAGTGTATTGCCTGAGGGGTCTCTGCTATCAATCAGTACTGCACGTGTCCTGCCGCCTACATTATTAGGTCCTCTTTTTATCCATTCTTCGCCTTCTCTACTTGGATCATACTTTCCATCTTTTATGAGTTGTTGACGTATTTCGTAGAGGGTTTCTTTAGGGACCAATCCTGTAGCTGGATCTTTTGTCATCTCTATCTCCATCGCTGCCATTTCAGCAATTCGCTCTGCTTTTGTCATTTTATTTGGGACAGGCTCTTGGCTGCATGAGAAGTAGGTGAGGACCAAAGTAAGAAGTAGGTATTGTTTGAGGAGTTTCATGTTTTATAACGTTTTGAGTAATTGACTTTAATTATCTAAATGTAAATAAAATAGTAGAGTCTTACAGTGTAAGTAATGATTATAGTAAATAAATTGCTTAAATTGTCTTGCACACATAATTTCTGCTTATTTCATCGAATTCACGGTTAGTTTAATCAATCGGATTAATTTTGAAGGGACAAAAAATGATTAGTTTAATGATTTCATAGACAATTGGGACGTATGAAATGATTCTTCCAGGTATCTTCAGACACATATATATATCGTAGATAAAGCAATAGCAAGACGATCAAGTAGATAGACAAATCCTGAAAAAACAGACTTCGTACAGGTAATCAAAATAATACTCAATATGCAATCATCAGATCTTTTAAAAATCATAGAGGGAATCCCTAAAGCGGAGCTTCACCTGCATATCGAAGGCAGTTTCGAACCTGAATTGATGTTCGAAATTGCAAAGAGGAACAATATAGAACTCGCCTTCGATTCCATAGAATCGATAAAAAAAGCATATAAGTTCAATAATCTACAAGAGTTCTTGGATATCTACTATATGGGAGCACAGGTGCTGATTCATGAGCAGGATTTCTATGATCTGACATGGGCATATTTGACAAAGGTTCATAGTCAGAATGTAGTACATGTGGAGATCTTCTTCGATCCGCAGACGCATACAGAGCGAGGGATAGGATTCGGTACTGTGATCAATGGAATCAACAAAGCACTTATCAGAGCGAATAGAGAATATGGCATTTCGCACAGACTCATCATGTCTTATCTTAGACATATGAGCGAGGAGGAAGCATTCGATACTTTGGAGTCTTCTATTCCTTTCAAGCACCTTATTGATGGGGTAGGCTTAGACTCCTCAGAGAAAGGGAATCCACCAAATAAATTTGTCAATGTCTTCAAAGCATCGGCTGAGCATGGGTATAAGTTAGTCGCTCATGCTGGAGAGGAAGGTCCTGCAGAATACATATGGGAAGCGCTCGACTTACTAAATATAGTCAGGATAGACCACGGTAATCGATGTTTGGATGACGAGGCATTGATACGTAGGTTGGTAGATGAGAAAATAGCCTTGACCTTGTGCCCACTTAGTAATGTGGAACTCAAAGTTATCCAGAATATGGAAGAACATCCAGTAGCCAAAATGCTTGACAAAGGAATCGTGGCTACGATACATTCCGACGATCCTGCGTATTTTGGCGGCTATATTAATGAGAACTTTTATGAAACGGCTAAAGCATTGAATCTTGATACTTCTCAATTGATGCAATTGGCAATCAATGCATTCGAAGCGAGTTGGTTGACTAGAGAGGAGAAAAATAGACACATTTCTGAGGTGAAGAAATATTTTGAATCTTTAGTATTGAGTCATTAGCGATTAGTCTAGGTAGTTAGTGATAGTAAGAATTCTAAAAATGATATAGCAATCATAATTACTTCGTGATATAAAAATTTGAAATGAGATGACCATGAAAAACAACTTTCTTTTATTTTTCATTTTGCCTTTATTATATGGGTGTTATGATCAAAAGTCTATACAGCGAGAGGCTGTATCTCAATATTATGAAGGATTTAATTCTGGAAAATATAGTCAAATAAAAGAGGTGATCAGCGATAGTATTATTTTTTACAGTGGTGATTATATCATGCCTTACAGTAGTAGAAGTTTCCACGAAAAATTCAAATGGGACTCTATATTTCAGCCTTCTTATACATTGGTTGGGATGGAATGCGTAGATGATCAAATAATTGCTACAGTACAGTCTAGTTCTGTGAGGCACATATTTCTCAAGAATAGTCCAATGGTTTGCGACTATAAAATATCATTTGACAATGGGAAAATATCAAGAATTGAAGACATGGAATGTCCTACGGCAGATTGGGATGTTTGGCAGAGAGAGGTAGGGAATTTAGTGAAATGGGTCGATCTTAATCATCCCGAGTTCAATGGGTTTATTTATGAGATGACTATGAATGGTGCCATAAATTATCTTAAAGTAATAGCTCTATATGAGGATCGGGATGAGGTCAGTTTTTGATGAAATTACGAGATAGCTCGCTCTCGACGATACCACCTTGTCCTATGAATGTCATATTCAATAGATAAGCTCCAGGAATTAGTGTGTCCAAATCGACCGTCAATTCAGTATCATCTAATTGATAATATTTTGAGAAAACAATTTTACCGTCTGCCTGCATTATTTCTAACTGGGTACTATGATACACAGACGGCAGATTACTCAATCTTATAGTTCCATTTGTAGGATTCGGATACAACTCGATATCATCATCCATATATTCTGTAACCTGTACAGGGTCGCCTGCATCTTGGAATATGCTAACCATAAACGATTGGTCGCCGTCGGTGATTGTTAGTATTCCTGATCGATTTGTATTCACATTATTCGCTTCTACTGTAATGTTGACTTGAGCATCACCATTTTCAGATGTTGGGTCAGTTGAAATCCAATCTACATTACTCTCTATGAACCATTCCACATTACTAGAGACTTTGAATGATCTACTATCTCCATTCTTACCGATATATAGTTGAGACACATTTGCAGCCAAGTAATTGACAAGATTGTCGAATAAGTACGAAGGGCCAGTATTCATCTCTGTCGCATGCGGTTGAACATTGACTACTGTAGAAAATTCAGATGCTCCAATCGCCCGATCTGTTATCAACTCAGGCCTCGATTCTTTCATCAGATCTAACTCTATCGCATTGTCATATTGCATTCCTGGATACAGGGGAATAGATATGTAACCATCATCCGCGGCAGTGATAGCTGGACTATTAGATCCGGGTTGGTAAAATCCCTGAGAATTCTCAGTAAGAAATGGATCAGTAACCAAAAGTCCCAATGATGGAGGCGTAATGCCCAATGTACCAAACGATAAATTTCCAATCCAAGTCTCGTTTCCAGTGTCTTGGACAAATAATCGATCGAGAGGATTCGAGAATATATTATTAGCTATGATGACATTGCTAGGCGGATTATTTCCACTACTTCCAAGAATGATCTCTTCAGAATTTACAATTGTATTATGATAGATATGAATGTCAAATAATGGATCCGACGCTTCGTTTTGTAGTAGAATAGATCTACGATTATTGCCTTCGAAATAATTGTTGTATACAAAATGATTAGACCCTTCTCTGATCCTAATTCCTCCCATATTATTCAAAAAGAAATTACCGTATACGATGCCTTCGTCTCCATGTCTCAATACGAGTTCTGCTACGGGATTATTTTCAAAAGTATTATATCGGTATACATTTTGTCTGGATTTGTGTGAGATGATCTCGCCATCTCCATTGCATCTTGTAAAGTAACAATACTCCACTAGTGTGCGACTGTCTAGCTCACCTTGTGTACTGACTCCTATTCTGATAGGTTCGATACCCTGGTCTTGTCCAATCCCATCAAAATTTTTGAATGAGCAGTATTGAATCTTATGATATCCGGGCTCATTATCTACTAGAATCGAGAGGATGTTTTGATCATCAAGATTTAGTCTATTCTCAAAATTGCAATGGCTTATCGTACATCTTCTAGACTCTTGGTATACTCTCAAGTATTTGAAGCAGGTATAATTTTGAATATTCACATGGGTAAATAGGACATCATTACCGTATATTCTTATGACATCTAGATTGCCAATAAATCCTCCTATATACTGAATTCCTGAAAACGTGACCTCATCGGCATTTATTACAACTCTTGATACCCCTGAGAATAATACGGTACCATATTCTTCGGCTGTAACTATAATCCCATCTTTATCAATATCCATCCTAGTATCGAAATAGATACCTGAAGCCCAAATAATAGAGTCCCCTGCACTAGCTTCTTGTTGAGCCGCAGAAAATTCTTGACCTGACGAAACGAGGTAGCGAGTTTGCGCGCTTATATAAGCACTTACCAGCATAAAAGAAGACAGAAGAAAATGTTTCAATTGATTGAGATTCTATTTTAATTAAGGTTGCCTATCTATGTATTCAATGATGTAACTCAGCTTACTATGAATTTTATGGTTTTACCAGCTTAGCCATATGGGTTTTTCCATTTCCTTCGAACTGTACGAGGTATGTGCCAGGTTGTAGTTCACTGACATCAATTGTATTGACATTACGGATCGTTTTTCTTAGTACTATTCTACCTAATTGATCATACAAGGTTGCATTTTCGAATCCTTCAGCACCTTCTACAGTTACGATAGACGAGACAGGATTAGGAGATAGAATAATATTGCTGTCATTTACATTTTGCACATTAGTTATTTGATCGCCAAATACTCTCACTTCTGTAAGGCTCACCCATGGGCCAGTATAGATATCTGCTCCAGTGACGGTTATTTTTACAAATCTAGCTTCTATACTATCTACCACATTGATGATAGGGATATTAGCCGTGCCAGGGACTGTATTGTTTGATCTGTCTACAATGGTCGTGTATGGGCCGCTCTCATTTTGTGCTGCTTCAATTATAAACTGATATGCTCGATTTTCATAACAAGTAACTTCCGTTTGAGTGATACTTATCTCGTTTTCTAAGTCTATGGTTGCTGATTGTGGAAAGCCATTTACCGACCATCGAGTATTTGTATTGTCATCTACAAGATTTTCCACAACATTAGATCCATCAGCAGTACCACTTCCTGTAGCTGGTTGTCCCAATGCCCAATTAAACTTGGTGGATGGGTTCAGTACATTTATAAATTTAGAGTCTACGAATTCTCCTTCTTCGGTAGTCACGGTTACATTCACTATTCCTTCGGATACACCTGTTAAGAATCCGTCCTCTGTTATCGAAGCCACATTCGCATCATCGGATTCGAAAACGACATTTTGGTTTATGGCATCGGCAGGTGAAATGAATGCGACCAATTGGACGCTAGCTCCTACACCGATTGCTCCCGGATTAGCCAATGTTATTCCAGTTACATTTACTTGTTCGCGTACTGTAATCTTGGTGCTAAGAGATGTTCTCGCTCCACCTTCATTATCAGTAGCTTTAGCGGTAAGTGTATAGTCTCCTTCGGCTACATCAGTCCATGTAAATGAATATGGAGCTGTTGTCGCTTCTCCAATCTTATTATTGCCGCCTTCAAAAAATTCAACTTTAGTGACTGCGCCATCAGAATCTTCCGCTTCGGCCGAGATGGTGATATCGCTTCCAGGTAGAAAATTAGTATTACTCGTCGGATCAGTTATGCTGATAGAAGGAAAAAAGTTTTGTTGTGTTCCATCTTCTTCAAATAGATCATCGAAATGTGCAGTTGCTTCACCGCTATCCTGAAGATATACACCCGCTTTCCAGTAACTAGGCCATGTCCAGTAAGATACATCCATGTTTACTTTTTCTTCACCTTCGTAGTCTATGATCATATTCCCATCTACCAATCTAATATCACAATTAAAATATCCTCCGGGATCTTCTCCAAGGTCTACGTGCATGGTATTGGATCCTCCATCATCTGTTTTGATTGCTGCCCATATATGATTAGAAGGCGATTTAGCATTGTGCTTATATATTCTTAATAGTGGTTTATTTGGTCCAGGTCCTGCGTTTGCATCATCATGAATTTGCATCACTGTCACTTGATCACAAGTTTGCTCTACGATATCAATCCTACCATGTAATGATCTGTTTGCATCATTGAGATTCCAATTGGTTTCATTACGAAGTTCAGTTCTTCTGCTGTCACCTGATTGATTGAATAATATTTTATCCCCATCAACCACATAGAACCAATTTGGATTTACATAACCATCGTTTAGTGCTTCCTTATCCCTTAATGTCGAACTGGTCGGTCCTTGGAGCTTACATTCTGATAGGAAAGGCTGGAATCTCGGTATGTCAGATGGTGCTTCATAGCCAGTAGGTGGGGTAGGGGCTGAGTGTGTCACATCTAAGGCGTAGAACGATACCTGTGCATATTCGTCTGGATCGCCAGCATTGTTTTGATTATAATTTCCAGCTTTGAAGTACATCCAATCATCTGCAAATCCACTGTTTGTCATGTCTACTTCTTTGATCACATCATCCTTACCGTCTCTCATGATTGTTACGGTCAGGAGGTTGCCTACAACTCGGATCTCGTAACTGAATTTTTCTCCCAATGCAATTCCATCTTCCGGATTAGGGATACCATTAGCTCTGCTGCCTATCATATCATACCATTGTTCAGAACCTGTAGTAGGTTCGTGAGCGAAATAGACTGATCCTTTGGTATTACCAGGTAATTTTCTGTAATAAATTCTGCATGGTTCGTCGTCAGATGCATGTATCTGGCCTACGATGGTACGCCCTACTTTGAAGCTTTCGTCAGAGGTCTCAGAGACATGATCTACTGCCAATGTAGCCGTCATTACGCCATCTACTCCTCCAGCGGCTTCTTGATTGGCCATAGTAGAAGAAGAGAATACCCAGTTGTTTTTATTTATTCCTTGCGTTGGAATACTGGTGTCTAGTCTACGCATCATCTCCCTTAATTCGTTTCTTGGATATGAACTACCACCCGTAGCGCCATCGTTTGGACACCAAAATACCATTGCCCCAGTATTTTCATCGGTATAGAATTCACCATCTACAGAATATCCAGTAGACAGTTGGTCTGCATCCCTCTCTTGTTGATTAGGTCTAGTCAGTTTCCAATATGTAAGATCAAAATTTCCCCCTGGTGGCAGGTTTGGATCTAAGTCTTGGGCCATTACTGAGCTGCTATATACAGACAGAAGCAATATCAGTAAGACGCATCTAGAATATAGTAATGTGGAAGAAGAATTAGATTGATCTAAACTTATAAGTTGGATGTTAGAGATAGGGTTCATAATTAATAGTTATTGAATGAATTAAAAGAAAATTGCTACGATAGCGTAATTCTTTTTTAGCAATACGCCAATTATAAGATTCGAAAATCTCTGTTAATTGACATCTTAAATGATTTGTATTTTCTGTACAATTGGTTGACCAATCATGCTTAAGCAATATACAATATTAATTATGACTGTGTTTATAATTAAATAATAAATCTGTTGTCAGAAAAGACTTTTATTGAAGAAATACGACAAAAGTGAGGTGATATAAATAATTCTGGAACTGAAATCTAGAGAAGATAATGATTTATATTGGTAGTAGTAAGACTCTGTAGGTCAGTAACAGGGAATCATTTCAGAAGTAAGGATACTGAATGAAATAGTGCAATCATTGTACAAGTAGAGAGTAAAAAACTGTTATGAATTTATACTATTTTTTAGGGTTATTCAGAAGTAAGGACAATAATAAAATTATATCACCTACAAGGAGCATTAATTTGAGGCAGAAATTAAATTGACCTTAGCTGGCTTAGGTATTTGGATTTCATTTTGGCGTTAAGAACTTGCAACTGTCTGAGCGTAAGCGAGTTTTGTAAGTTTAGTCAAAATGTGATCCCAATAGCGTTAAAAGTCAGGTAAAGTCTTGAGCTTTTTGTTTCGTTTTTGGGTCAAGCCAAAAATGAAAGCCCGAACGGCGAGTGGAAGTTTAGGTTGACATTTATTACCTCTTATTTTCGTAAAATCAAGCGTAAACGGGGTATTCATTCAGCAGTAAGCCGAATGAAGGGCTATATAATAAGGATATTCAGATCTACTGAATATTCCTGTTTATCAATAATATCCTCCGCTCGCCCCAAGAGTGGCTTGCTACGAAAAAGCAAACGCGCGTAGGTATTTTTAGCGCTGCCGGCTTTCAATTTTTTATTGATGAAAAACTGAAACAAAAAACGAGTATTTGCAAAACAAGCCATCTTTATATCATGGCTTTACTCAGTGCTTAACACGAGTTAAATTTTAAACCTCAGTTTTAATCACTCATCAATCACGTCAAAAAATGAATCAGATTCTAAGACATTCGTCTCACCGTCGATCGTAACTGCGTATACAAAACCAGGCAGCACACTATAAGCTCCTACATTACCGTCTTTATC
>CALLMH010000003.1 GCA_938007965.1 uncultured Saprospiraceae bacterium
GATGTTGCCAGTATAATATACAACAAATGTGCGACCTGCCATCGTACAGGTGAAATAGGCCCATTCACCCTTACATCGTATGAGGATGTATCTGGCAAAGCGAATATTATCAAAGAGGTGATATCCTCAGGATATATGCCACCATGGAAACCAGACCCAGAATACAGCCACCTAATCGGAGAATACTTTCTTACGGATTTGGAAAAGCAAAACATTATTGATTGGATCGATCAAGGAACAGAATATGGTAACAGCACAGAAGAGCCTGATCTACCGGACTTCCCCGAAGAATCATTGCTCGGAGAACCTGATTTGGTTTTAGAATTTGAACAAGCGCATATACACCCAGGCAATGACCGTGACGAATATAGATACTTCGTTCTCCCTACTGGATTAACTGAAGATCGAGTGATAAAAGCGATTGAATTGAGACCTGGAAACAGTCAAATAGTACATCATGCCTTATTCTTCGAAGATACTGAGGGAACGGCCGCTTCCTATGATGCACAAACTCCAGAATATGGATTTATCGGGTTTGGTGGATTTGGGACTGATGAGGTATTAAATCGTGACCAATATCCTGGATATGTACCAGGCACGAAACCAATCTTCTACCCCGATGGTCTTGGTCAGAAGATGACAGCAGGATCTGATCTCGTGGTACAGATGCATTATGCACCATGGCCTGTTGACGCCTCTGACAAATCGAAAGTAAATATATTTTTTGCAGATGAGGAACAAGAAGAAATAGAAAGATTTGTCGATGATCGTATAATGCTGCCATTTGATCTTCAAGGCGGTATATTTTCGTTTATATTACCACCTAATCAGAAGAAAGAATTTCACGGCACATGGACACTTGAAGAAGATAGAAGTCTTATCGGCTTATCCCCACATATGCACTATCTGGGTACGGAATGGGAAGTATGGCTTGAAGATCCTGATGGTCAAAAAATAAATCTGATCAAAATCGAAGACTGGGATTTCAACTGGCAAGGTGGTTATTACTTTACGAAGCTAATCCCTGCGCTCCAAGGCTCAACTGTCCATGCGATTGCCAAATATGACAACACGATCACTAATCCACAGAATCCTTCAAATCCTCCAATATTCGTTTCATGGGGAGAAGGAACTACTGATGAAATGTACTACCTACCCATATTGAGCATACCGTATAATGAAGGCGATGAAGACGTTGTATTCAGTGATCCTACTTCTACTGATAATCCTACATATGGAAATGATAATTGGATCAAACCTATCTACCCTAACCCTATTCATCAAGGATTAGCAGCTGTAGATTTCAACCTAGAAAGTGGTCGGGCGATTAGCATAAGTATCGTAGATATCGAAGGTAGATTAGTAAGAAGCCTAAGAACAAATGAATACTTCGGTATTGGAGCTCATAAAGTATTAGTCAATTCGAATCAACTCACAAGTGGAACGTATTTCATTAAAATACAAGGAGCTGGCATCAACCTATCTACTAAATTGATAAAAAGCTGAAGCAATAAAGAACTTATGATCTCAATATAAATTGTAAGCAATTGCAAATACTACATACAGCAACAATGAATAAATGGTATGCAACTTAATATCTAAATAAAAGGAAAGGCGAATCCCTAATCTAATCTGACAATAAAAGACCAACAAAATCTTCTGCACTACATAAGCGACTACTGTAGCTGAGGCGATGCCTAATATCCCATAATCCTCGATGAGGTAAAGACTAAGTAAGATATTTATTATAAGTTCTACAAGGCCTACCCACATCAATATTGAGTTTTTCTGTCTAGCGTATAATATGACCTGAGGAAGAACGATACGACTGCATAGAATAAGCAGATAAATATTGAATACAAATGCCGACTCGATGTAGCCATCATCATATATTGTCCTAAATATAAGTGGACTCGTCAGCATCAATATTATACTGATCGGAAATAACCAATGCATCAATCCGTTTAATCTTGTTTTGATCTCCGCTAGGGTGAGTTTGAGATTATTTACCGCTAAAGGCATCATCGTAGCGACCATAGCAGTAATGAAGATCGTATTGATAGGCAGCTCTCTGGCTCCATATCGGAATACTGTAAACTCTTCTCTCGTATAGTATGCATCTACCAAGTACCCGTCTATATACTCCATCCCCCCGCCTAGCAATACATGAACAATTAATGGAGAAGCATA
The DNA here is from genome assembly GCA_938007965.1 of uncultured Saprospiraceae bacterium. GTDB lineage: Bacteria > Bacteroidota > Bacteroidia > Chitinophagales > Saprospiraceae > CAJXUU01. The sequence goes on from CALLMH010000003.1 coordinate 2,191, forward strand.
AATAATAAACTTTCCCGCTGAGCCCAGATCTACAGTCCAACTTCCATATCTATGGATGAGGAAAACAGTATATAAAAACCTAATTCCAGCCCAAAAAGCTAAAAACATGAATAAAGCTGATATGGAATGTAGCATAAAAGCAACTATACTCAGCCCTACAAAATAGCCAGCATAAGATAGAAAACCATAATAAAACAGATCCTGTGACTTCTCTTTTACTATTAGGATATGTTCTGATATAGAAGCTGTAATACCCAAGATCAAAAATATACTGAAATAAATAAAATTATCTTGAAATATTAGTTCCTTCCCATATCCACTATAAGATATGCCAAATGACGCAACCAAACCGAAAGATAAAAACACAATGCCCAATGTAGTAATCAAAGATGATTGATCTTCACCATTCTGTGCTGGAAAGTAACTTTTGAATGCATTCAAAAGTCCCATAGACCAAAAAAAAGATACTGCATTAGTAAGAAATAAAAACCACTCGAAATCACCAATTTCATTCTTTGTGAATGACAACTTTACAAGCACGATACTCAACAAAATAGAAGATCCCAAACGAAGTGCTTGCAGTGATTGATATGCTCTAGTTGTGTCTGATGTGATTTTCTGTAACAATGCGAGTTAATCCATGAATTAGTTGTGTAAATGTAAGAAACTATTTCATGTTCATTTTATTGCTCATATTAGAATTCGAATATTCATGATATACTTTTACAATAGCAGTCTTATCTCCAGCGACAGTCATCCTCTAATCAGGCGGCGATTAATTGTACACCAAGTATGATCAGTCTTTTTTTACAAATTTCATCGATATACTATTGACGCAATGCCTAGTATTTTTTACGGTAAGGCGCTCACCTACGAAGACATGACCTAGATGTCCGTCACAATTATTACAGACGATCTCTACCCTCCTTCCATCTGCATCGGGTACTCTCTTTACAGCACCTTCTATCTCATCATCAAATGCAGGCCATCCACAACCAGAGTCAAACTTCATCTCAGACTGGTACAAAGGGGCATTACATTGTCTACATATATAAGTACCCTCAACGAAGTGTTTGTCATATTCTCCTGTGAATGCCCTCTCGGTTCCTTTATTGATGATTACTCTCCTCTCTTCTTGACTCAACTCATTGTAATTAGACATAATCTTTTTTTAATTTGTGTGCAAATTTTGCTTTCAGCTTAGCTATCTTAGGATTGATTACAATGCTGCAATATGGGGCTGTTTTGTGATCATTGAAGTAATTCTGATGTTCCTCCTCCCCTTCATAGAAAACTACTGCAGGTGAGATTTCGGTTACTATTGGGTCATCCCATACAAGCGGAGCTACTTCAGCTTTAGATATCTCAGCTATGGCTCGTTGATCATCATCATGATAAAATATCACAGATCTATACTGAGTTCCTCGATCCGCTCCTTGCTGATTGAGTGTGGTGGGATTATGGGTAGCCCACAGTACATCTAAGAGCACCTCATAGGAAATAATAGATTCGTCGTACTCTATTTGGATTACCTCTGCATGTCCTGTAAGACCGCTACATATCTCTCTATATGTAGGATTCTTAACTTTTCCTCCCATATAACCAGATACTACGTTAGTAACCCCTTCTAATCGTTGGAAGACCGCTTCAACACACCAAAAACATCCCGCACCAAATGTTGCTTTTTTCATTATTTTCATAGTATTGTAACACCTTCACGTAAATAGATGTTTGAAAAAAACCAAGATTCTCTTATTTTTTTTCCCGAATGGTATGAATGCAGTAAAAGGATGAAAGGCACACTAGTAATGGCTATAATTCGTCGGGAAACCACTTTTCTTAGTTTTCGGAAGAATCTCCAGACTCAGAATTAAGCATTAGCTCTTCTGCAGATTTCGCTTTAGATGATTGTTTGATAGGGCTATAGTCCGCTCCCCAATTGTATGATAAATAAACCCCTGAAAATAGATACCAGTCATTATCATTGGGGTCACCCCGTTGAGTACCAGTAGGTACTGATACGATACCTGTTCCTAGATATTCTCCAGTCCGATTCGTAAGCATCGCAGCGATTGGTCTGTTTGCAGCAATCAATTCTTCATATGACATGTAAGCATCACTCACGTCGTCAAGGTAATCTGTAAATGTAAATCTAGGAGTAAATTCTAACCCCAATTCAAAATTATCAAACAGATGAAAACTAAGCCCGATGCCAAATGGGATATTAATTTGAGTTAATGCATATCTATCCTGATATCCTGGCAACCCCTGCCCTTCTGTACCTAATGGCTGTAGATCCACGATTTGTACAATACCGAATTCATCGCGCATAAAAGTCTTCGGACTAAAATGAAATATATTGACACCTGTAGTATAATATATCTTCACCCCAAATTTATTGATTCTTGGTACGAAGTAGTTAAGATTTACTTCTGTATTTAGTCCCAATTCGTAGAGTGGGCTTTCGAAACTGAGATTTCGCTTTTTTCGGCTGAGATCCTTTGATTGAGCGTCACGGCCTACTAACTTTCCAGTCATAAACTTAGCGTTCACCTTGAAGATTTCATTGACACGCATACCGACCATACTAGCCCAAGAAGCCTGTCCTGAAGAATAGCTTAATCGGTGCGAAGATGGAGCTAAATCTCCTTGATAGTAATTTGCACCCAGATATAACCGTGCCTCATATTCCTGAGAAGACAGTATACAACTGGTTAATAAAAAAACGGTTAATATAAATATTTTACGTGAGTACAATACCTAGGTTTTCTTTCTGTGCGATAGATCATGCTATCATTAAATAATCTAATAGTAAAATCAAATATCTTTATTATAAATGAAACGCCTAAAATTAAGCTTTTAGTTTGCAATCTACCTTACAAAGATAATCTCAGTTTACTAAATAGATGCATAGCCGACAAATGAATCGACAAAGGATATAAAGTATAATCGTTTGTAAACTAGAGAAATATCAAAACTGGCTCTCTATCAGACCTTCAGGAAGTGACATTATTAGTATAGATTTTTCGATATCGAGATCAATCATAAACTCCGAAGCCAAAGGAATAAGAAATCTTCGTTCGGCATCATCTGTCACTATAGCCATCAGTTGTTGTGGATACTCCTCTATTGATTGGATCTTACCTACAGTGTCTCCTGATTTTGATTGGATCGAGAATCCTAGTAGTTTGTCCAATTCATTTTCTTCGATATGATCTTTGATACTGATATCAGACTTGCGCAGTTTTAGTATGCTTCCCGTTATTTTCTTAGCAAGTTCTGGAGCATCTATATCTTCAAATTTCACTAAGAAGTGAGCATTGTCATCTAATGATTCGACAAAATATGGGATTACTGTTCCTGATTTTTCTACAAACCAAACATCAGACTTTATAAGATCCGATTTGAAAGCACTATCAGCATCTACTCTGATTTGTCCTTTCGTCCCGAATGATTTATTGAGCTTTCCGACAGTTATATATTCCAATGAAAATTAGTTTTTGGTAAACGATACTAAAGTCTGCGTAAGCTGAAACCCTCTCTCCGCTCGTTCTAACCATGGAAGACTCTCATTTCCATTTTGAGTGTCAAATATCTCCATCTTACGCTCCACCAATCCGAAATCTTTAGCGTATGTCTCTATACTGTATCGCCTACTTATAAATGTCACTTCATCAATATGGGTTACATCCAAAACATTAGCATAAGAGTTGTCACCAATAGTGCGCTGCTCTCCATCACTAATACCGTATTCCCAATCTTTATAGACGCTCATAAAATCTGCCGCTACAGGAAAGTCCGCATCTGAATCAAAAAAGGCATTGCCATCCCACCTCGTACCATCCGTAGCTGGAAATACTAATTTGATAAACGGAAGATTACCTTCATTTTTAATAACACGCTCGTCATTTATAGATATATTTTTCACTCCTGTAACCTGCCAGTCGGAGATTTCATCTTTTTTGTAACTTATTTCTAATCTATAATTCCGTTCTCCATCTGTGTCACTTATTAATTCCGTAACCTTTTCTCTTAAGAATGAATTACTCACGATATTGCCACTTCCTCCTTGTATAATCAGCACAGAATCTACAGAGTAAATCCATTCATACCCTACATCGAGCGGAAAATAATCATACCTAAATATACTATCGTCAGGCACCTCGATCTCATCCTCTCCACACGATAGAAAAGTAAATATACATAGGCCAAAAAGTAAATAAGCTAATGATTTCATTGTATTCGTTATTATAAAAAATAATTATTGGTTTACGGAGATTAAGTTTTCTTTATTGTTATTGTCAGTGTTAGATATACAACTTAGTAGTGGGACATTATATTATATCGTAGATCGATAAAAGAGATATCTAAATGAATATTTACAATTAACGAATCGCTCGACTCGAATACGTAAAAAAATAGATCCTGATTTTAGTTATTATTGGCCAATCCACTTCTAGATATAATGCCTCCTCCTACTACATCGTCTCCATCATAGAATACTGCAGACTGTCCTGGTGCTATGCCGCTTACATTTGCATGAAACTCAACCTGTACATCTAAGCCATTATTAGATACTGTCGATAGAACTCCTTTGTCATTATATCGTACTTGCGTCGTAAGCTCTAGTCCTTTTTCTGGCAGTGAAGCTAGTTTCTGCATATTTATCTGTCCTACTTGCATTCCGTTTCTAAACAGATCATCCGCTTCACCAAGTATCACTGTATTGGTCTCAGGTATGATCTCAGTAACATATTTAGGAGTCAAAAATCCACCACCGAGTCCCTTACGCTGCCCTATGGTATAGAATGGATATCCATCATGCGACCCGAGATTATTGCCATGTTTATCTAAGAATACGCCACCAGCAACTCGCTCTTCGAGTCCATCTACCCTTCTCTTCAAGAATCCTCGATAATCATTATCTGGCACAAAGCATATCTCGTAACTTTCGGCTTTCTTTGATAGCGCCTCGTGCCCCCAATCCTTAGCCATCTGTCTAATCTCTGGCTTAGTATAGTTGCCTAGAGGGAAGGCACTTCTTTCTAAGCATTCTTGATCTAGGCCCCATAATACATAGCTTTGATCCTTACGATCATCTTTTCCTTTTGAGATAAATTTGCGACCCAGTTCTTCTTTGATCACTGCGTAATGACCTGTTGCAATAAACTCACAATCCATTGCATCTGCACGCTTGATGAGTGCATTCCATTTGATATGCGTATTACAAAGTACACAAGGATTCGGTGTACGACCCGCTATATATTCATCGACGAAGTTATCTATCACATAGTCACCGAACTCTTCTCTTATATCAATGATGAAGTGATGAAATCCCATCTGAACAGCCACCTCTCTGGCATCATTGATACTATCAAGACTACAGCACCCAGTTTCTTTCTTTGAAGAACCACTACTTGCATAATCCCAAGTTTTCATAGTGATACCTACCACTTCGTATCCCTCTTCATGTAGCATCATAGCAGCGACAGTACTATCTATACCACCACTCATTGCCACCAATACTCTTCCTTTCTTACTCATATCGCTTGATCTTAAATTTAGCTAAAGTGATGCAAAATTAATCATTTATATATATTGAAATGTGATATTGCTGTCAAAAGAATATAAATTACCACACTAAAATCAGTTATTTAATAACAAGATCTCACGAAAGTATACAGTTGATTATTACCAAATAGTCTTCTAAACGAATTACTACTGACGAAATAACGTTTTCAAAACATATTTTTAATAATGATATATTATCTTTGAATGCGCTCAAGAGAATACGCGTAACAAAAGCCAAAACCAATTTTAAACACAAGTAAAATATGAATAAATATATAATTATCTTTTTTTTGATCGCTTCGGCATTAAACATAAATGCCCAAGAAATTAAAAACGAATATATCATCACTTTAAAGCGGGGTCAGACTGAGCGTTTTATGAAGCAGATGAAGGCTACTCAGAGAAGTACAAGTTCGAGGATATTAAGTAAAGATTTGAATATTGTGGAAGTTACAACATTTAGTGAATCTGATAAATATTTTGAAGAAGAACTAGATGATAACCCGCTCGTACAGGGATGGGGTTATAATATGACAACTCACAAACGGGCTATCCCAGATGATGAATACTTCGATCAACAGATCAGCTTACAATTAATAGAAGCTGCAGAAGCTTGGGATATTACCAAAGGCGGAAATGATATCTATGATAGAGAGATAGTCATAGCTGTGTTGGATGATGGATTTGATTTCAGCCATCCGGAACTAGAAGACCGAATATACTTCAATACGCAAGAAATCCCAGATAATGGTATTGATGATGATGCCAATGGATATGTAGATGACTACGTGGGCTGGAATGGACAAGAACAAGATGATTCGCATCCATTCACAGATAATCATGGAATCGCTGTAGCTGGAATCATAGGCGCCAAAACAGACAATGAATCTGGTGTGTCAGGAATCAATTGGAATATAAAAATAATGCCTATCTCAGGTATCGGACAGGTCAGCGATGTAATAGCCAGCTACCAATATGTATTAGATGCTAGAAGATTGTATAACGAATCAAATGGAACCAAGGGAGCATATGTAGTCGCTACTAATTACTCAGCTGGTATAAATAACGCTTTCCCTACTACACCAAGCCTCATATCATGGTGTGATATGTATGATGCTATGGGTGAGCAAGGAGTACTATCGGCTGGAGCAACTACCAATGCAAATACCAACGTAGATGAAGAGGGAGATATACCTACCACATGCGATAGCCCTTACCTTATATCCGTGACTAATGTAGATACTGATGACACGAAGGTCTCCAATGCGGGGTTCGGCGCGGAAAACATAGATATTGGTGCACCAGGAAGAGGAACTTTTGCACTCGGTGAAGATTCTGGTTATGATCAGAGTTTTGGAGGGACTTCAGCTGCAACCCCTCATGTAGCGGGCACTATAGCGCTATTATACAGTGCACCATGTAAATCTATCGCTGATATGGCTTTCACCAATCCGGGACAAGCTGCATTAGATATTCGAGATGCAATATTTGCGGGTGTAGATCCCAATACTACGCTAGAAGGGATCACTAGTACAGGCGGCAGACTTAACATATATAACTCATTGGAGAAACTACAGTTGGTGTGTGACGAACTGCAACTTCCATCAATAAAAGGACCTTTAGAAATCGTCAAAATAGCACAGAATAGATCTACTAATATAGAAATAAGCTATATCACTCCCGACGAAACTGAATATAATATGCTCATCACAGATAGAATGGGAAGAACGATAAGGCACGAAAGTTTTGTCCCGCCGACCACAGGAAGAAAAGTGATGAACATAGACGTATCTGATCTAGCTGTAGGTATATATTTTATTACTATATATAATGACAATAATATCAATACCCAAAAGCTATTTCTGAATCAAGAGTAGTGAAAACATTTTTTTATAGAATTCAAGATATTCCTTTTCGATTTAAAAAATAAATGTATCTTTGCACCTCGAATTAGAAAAGGTGATAGAGGAATACGAAATATTTACCTAAGTAAATGGCCCCGTAGCTCAACTGGATAGAGTACTTGACTACGAATCAAGCGGTTGAAGGTTCGAATCCTTCCGGAGTCACCAAGAAACAAAAAAATAAAGATAAAACGATGTCTAGAGTTTGTCAATTAACAGGAAAAAGACCTATATCAGGTAACAATGTCTCTCACTCAAATAGAAGGACTAAAAGAAGATTTTTACCGAATCTTCAAAAAAAGAAATTCTACATTCCTGAGTTGGATAGATGGGTTACATTAAAGGTATCATCACATGCATTAAGAACTATCAATAAATTAGGTCTTTTAGCATATTTGAAAAAATTAGAATCTAAAGGTGTTGACACGGGTGTAAAGCTCTAATTCAATAATCCATTAGTTTAGATATAAAATACGCAGGAAATGGCAAAGAAATCAAAAGGTAATAGAAATCAGATTATAATAGAGTGCACAGAGCACAAATCATCTGGTATGCCAGGTACGTCTAGATACGTAACCCAAAAGAACAGAAAAAATACCCCTGATAGATTGGAATTAAAGAAGTACAATCCTATCTTAAAGAAGTATACTATTCATAAAGAAATCAAATAATCATGGCTAAAGTATCGAAAAACTCGCGAGTAGGACAAAGAGCTGCAAATGCAGGATCAGGAAGAGACATGGTGAAAGTTGTGAAAAGCATCAAGAACCCTGTAACTGGAAAATATACCTACAAAGAAGTAATGGTTCATAAAGATAAAGTGAAAGAATTTTTCGCTGAGAACAAGTAATTGGTATTTCATACTGATTATAGCTTCTAAAATGAATACTGAAGGCTTTTCTTAATTGAAAGGCCTTTTGGTGTTTAGAGTGTTTTCTAGTACGTACATGTACTCGGAATTTCTTGAATTGTATCTTAATTCACTAATAATCGTTTTATATTCGCATTTTGATTCCAATAATTATTTTAAGTCCTCGCATATGAGTTTTTTTAAGAAGTTTTTTACCAAAGAAAAAGAAGAAGACCTTAATAAAGGGTTGGAAAAAACTAAAAGCAATATCTTCTCACAGATTTCCAAAGCCGTAGCTGGTAAATCTACTGTCGACGAAGAGTTCCTAGATGAACTTGAAGGAATACTTATTGCATCAGATGTAGGACTAGATACGACGATAAAAATAATCTCTAGATTAGAAGAACGAGTTGCAAAAGATAAATATATCAACACAAGCGATCTCAACAAGATCTTAAAAGATGAAATAGTCAGAATATTAACAGAAAACAAGACTGAAGACATCGAGGATTTTGAATTCGCGACTGATGATGTACCATATATCACGCTAGTCGTAGGGGTAAATGGTGTAGGAAAAACTACTACCATAGGTAAGATAGCACATCAATATAACAAGAGAGGCAAAAGATTGGTATTGGGAGCGGCAGACACATTCAGAGCTGCGGCTGTAGATCAACTAGAGATTTGGTCAAAAAGAGCAGGTGTGTTTTTCTATTCTAAAGGGATGAATACTGATCCGGCGGCAGTGGCCTACGAAACAGTGCAGTTTGCCCAAAACATGGATTTGGATGCAGTAATTATAGACACTGCGGGTAGACTCCACACGAAAAAACACCTGATGGAGGAATTGACTAAGATCAAAAGATCTGTAGATAAGAAATTTCCAGGTGCACCACACGAAGTACTGCTAGTGCTTGATGCTTCCACCGGACAAAATGCAATAGAACAAGCTAAAAGATTTACTGAAGCAGTTGATGTAACAGCGATAGCATTGACCAAGCTCGATGGTACGGCAAAGGGTGGAATCGTAATTGCAATATCTGACATATTCAAAATACCAATCAAATACATCGGCGTTGGAGAAGGCATGGAACACTTACAGATTTTCAATAAAAAAGCATTCGTAGATTCATTGTTCAGTTAGAAAGAATGCTTATCTGTTATAAAATCTATTCATAACGATACTATGCGGAAGCGTAATTAATGAAATCATAATAATAGATAACAACACATAGGATATCTCTATCAATCCGTTTTCAATAAGTAATAAAATCACTCCTCCACCTATGAAACTAATCATAGTGAATGGCAGGAGTAGTTTTATAAAATCTATGATTTCGAAGTTACTATGAATCCTTTTTGATTTTAAAAAATTAAACTCATCTAAAAGGACCTTAGCGGAATGTAAGACCACAAAATATAACGTAAAACCTACCAATAAAGGAAGTGTCGCAAAAGCAATATGTATTAAAGCCAAAATGTATACTTCTTTGAGCATATTTTCGATCTTAAATATTTTCTTCTGAATTAAGTAAATGAAAAATATCACTAAGACTGTAGATGAAAGTATTAGTCCGTAAAAATGAGGTGTATAACTAAAGATATCAAGTAATGGATTTAAGTCAGCATAATCCGTAAATAAAACAACTAGCTCTTGATAATTATAGAGTATCATGCCTTCTAAAATATTAATACCCCAAATTAAATATAGGAGAGCACTTGTTATGTTAGTATGATCGAAATAGTCTGAAAATTGTGACTCCCCAAAATGATAGGCAGATACTAATAAGAATATGACAAAGGAAAAAGCAGGAAAAAAAAACCAAAGAATCAAATATAAAGCCATTGACGCTAAATAACCAGCGTAAAATTTTACTGGGTGCATCTTCGAATCAGATAGGAAAAGTACATTGTCTATTGCCCCGTGAGGTATTCCAAATAAGGCTATCAAAGCACCGCAACTCATAAGCTGTACATCCATAGGCATGATATCACAAAAAGATAGAATAGATATCAATACATACAATATAGATAAAAATATAAAGCTCAGTTTCGTCATAAAAGAAAAATAAAATGGGGCCCAATATAAACCGGACCCCATCACAAAATATAATTATGGTGCAATTCTTTCGCTCTGTGTTGCTTGTATCGCTACAGAGTAAACTACTATCCCGAATCCTATCTTATTGATCGCATCGGCGATGTTGTAGAATAAGTCTACCCCACTAGAGTTCCATCCGAAAGCTGTATTTAACCAACCGCCAGGCATACACATATACCCAATTGGATAGATTGCCCATCCTACGAGGATAAACCAGGCTAAAATTCTAACTCCTTTCTTCACAAGTGGATCTCCGCTATCTTTTGCTAATTGAGCTACCTCACCAAACCATGCTGCATATAGTACATACAAATATCCTAATGTAGAAATGACTCCCCATAATACAGAGTGGCTTGCGCTACCTCCTGGAGGATTGTATGCTTCACCTATATAACCTGCGACTAACATCCATACAGATGCTATAATTAGCTTCCACATGAGTCCGATTTTGGCTCCAGCATTCTTAGTCAACAAATAAAATTCGACACACATCAACGGTACTGTCAATGTCCAATCGATGTACCTCAAGGCAGTAGGATTCTCTCCTGTAGCCATGTAGTAATCTCTCATATAAAAATAATGAACAGCCGCTATACCTGTAATAAGTCCAGAAATAAGTAACGATAGTTTCCATTTATCTGATACCCGTCCACGTTCGAAAAAGAAAAATACAGAGGCGGCAAACATGGCCATTCCTCCAGTAAAAAATGTAAACGCTACCGGATCATCTTTTGGAATTGCAATAACTTCTAATGGAAGCATAATATTATTATTAAAATGTTAAAAAATATTGTTTTCAACCTTAATAACCAGCCTCATTAAATTATGTTTAATAATATTGTAAATAAATTCAACAAATTAATATTTGAAAATATGATATTTCACAACACATATTTCGAAGAATTGTGAGCATCAACACAATATAATATTAATATCATAGAAATAAAACGAACTAATAATATATGACAAATAAAAACAAAAAAGATATATTATATAAAATAGAATATGTTAATACTAAGCAAACGTGCGTCATTTTAGACTACCAAAGAAGTGAGTTTGGTCCAGTTTAGAAAATTTATTTTCGAAAAACATTAAACATATAACTAATCCGATCTACTAATAAAAAATAATAAACCTAAGAAATATGACAAAATCGATGCTGTTAAAATTCCAAAAACCCACCCTCAATATTTAAATCCTTAGGAATAATTTTAAATACGGTACAACTATCAGGAACGCTTCTATACAAGATCTCCAGTTCTCTATGGAGCATAGACATGACCTCCTCATAATCACCAGAAATGTAAGTAGACATAGCGGTAGTCCTAACTACAAGTGTTTTGTAGGATTTTATTTTTTTAATAAAAACAATAATCGGTTTCGTGTAATCTTCCATTAACGGATACAAAGACATCTCAACTGTTATTTTCATTTATATGATATTTAAGCGATTAAGTAGATTCCTCTTATTATTGTAACAAGTAAAATTATTTTGTCTACGACAATATGAACTGTGAATAATTGACATATAAAAAAAGAGTAGATTCAAAATAAGATAGCTATTTCTTCCTTATGTATATCTCTTTCTCAACTTTACACACTACCCTATTATTAGCGTCTAATATTTCCGCAGTAAAGTGGTAAGTATTTTTTCCCAGTTCATCGACTTCAGATTTCATCTCATTTAATTTGGAGATAGGAATCTCAAATAACGCGGTCACAGTGCCTATTCCAGGCCTTACAAACTCTATCGAGGCTGATTTATCCCATATAATATAGTCATCTCCAAAATGTGAATATGCCGCAAAAACAAAGAATGGATCAGTCATCGTATACAGTGAACCTCCAAAGTGCGTACCCGCCACATTACGATTGCACCAGCGTAGCTTCATCTCTACAAGATAGGAGTTTCCTAATTTCGAGTACTCTTTAATCCGAATACCCGCCCCAATAAATGGTGGATACCAATTAAGTAATTTCTTGTACTTAAATAACTTTCTAATATTGATCATTCATATTGCTACTAATAATATACATATTCTCATAATCGTTGTCTTGCTAGAATCTATAGTTCGAAGATAATACAATCCAATGAAGATATAATTGAATACTTAAATCAATTATTGATTCTATGAAAGGGTTCACTTCAATATACAATATTGAGAATAATTCAGTAGTAAATTGGACTCGATTCAGCATCTAGTATATTATCAATTCAAAAGGAATAAGACAATTGGATATATAATTTACAATATTTACATATTTTCGCGGCACTTTTAAATACACTATGAAAATAAGAGCATCAGAGATAATCGCAGGTCTGACTACAACCATAATATTTGTAGCAATATTTTCTTTAGTCTTTGATGTACCCAAGATTCTACCAGATTTCTCTGATTTTAGTGGATGGTTCCAACGTGATAAATCAGAAAACAAATCAAAATCATACGCAAAAAAATCATCAGGCAAACCCGGAAAAGTTATCGACACATTTAACGGTGTCAATATATTCTACAATGGAAAAGTAGCTAATATCCAAGGTAGAAACGTAACAAAAGATGGATATAACCTAGGTCTCAAATATCAATGTGTAGAATTCGTGAAGAGATACTATTATGAGTTCTATAATCATAAGATGCCCGACAGTTATGGAAATGCGAAGGATTTCTTCAGCTATTCTGTATCAGATGGAGACATCAATTCTGAGCGTGGTTTGAGACAATTTAATCATCCTAGTCGTGCTAGACCAAAGATTGGTGACCTCATCATTTTTGGTGCCACACAGTGGAATGAATTTGGTCATGTTGCTATAATATCCAAAGTAAAAAATGACAAAATAGAAATCGCTCAGCAGAATCCTGGCAGTAATAATCCTAGCAGAAAATGGTATGATCTGGATAAACAAGGTGATCAATATCATATAGGTAGTCCATATGTATTAGGTTGGCTAAGAAAAAGCTAACCATCTAAGAGATTGACCTCCTACTCTCCTAACCAATTGCGTATATTCTTATTCCAGATATTGTCCTTCTCAGCGTTGCTAATTATACCATTTTCCGATGCCTCATCAACCACCTTCCCAGGATAGCTGCCCGATACAGACTCTATCTCTCCCAGTGGATATGGATCATCCAGCCCCAATACAATCTGATCCGCTCCATGACGTTTCACCAACAATGCAAAACTATCTACATCATGTACCAATGTGTCAAAATATACATTCTTCGCTCCGATGCTCTTCCTGGGATCTACTGCTCCTTCAAATAGATCCGGTCTCCCATCATATCCTTGTTTGCGTCTACCTAAGTTGACTTGACCATATTGATTGCCATGGGCGTAACAGGACCTTACATTTGGAAACTTATCCGGATAGTCCAATGCTGTAAACATATGATAGTGATCCGCCGTCTGAGCGCACATCCATATAAGGTGAAATCTCCACAATTGATCTTCTAGTGCAATCATTTTGGGTGCATCATAGGGATGAATCTCAACCGCCAACCCCATTTGATCTGCATACTCCCATATCGGTTCTACTTCTTTATTAGCCGATGATTTCCACTGCCCATTCCTGTCTTGATAGTGCGTAGGCAGACAAAGAAGCTTCATCCCAAGATCCGAAACGCACCGATCCATCTCTCTCAATGCTAAATCAACATGAGCAGGTTGCACCACAAAACCACTGGTAAATTTACTCCTATTTTCCGCCTGTACCCTTGCATGAAAATCATTTTGGAAGCGAATGATATCACTGGTCATCTGCTCCCCTAGCCCATTACAGTATAATTGAGATAAGGTGATCAAAACTTCATGGTCGATATTATTTTTATCCATCCACAATAGTTTCTCTTCTAGAAAAAAACTCGGGTCAGTTATTGGGCGTTTCCAATCTCCTTGCCTCATATATTTCCTGTCAGAATCTACCCAAAAACACTTCTTATCCTTCATGAACTGAGGAATCTCCTGGGGTTCAGGCAAGAGGTGACCGTGAGCATTTATTCGTGTCTTTAATGGCATATCTTATTTTGAATTGTTAGTGCAATATAGAGTATTTGAACTGTAGACCTAAGCTGTCAACTGTAAAATGCAATTTATTGGAAATATAATTAACTGAGACTTTAAGGATACTTTCGGCTAAGTTAGATGAATTTCTTTCATAGCTGTACTTCTTTTCTTGACATTGGCAATTAGAAAAAATCAATTAATGTGCAACATATCATACCGTAAGGCTTTATGATTTATTTCATGAAAATCGATTTAAGAAGATAACCTTCACTGAAATAATCGCTAATTAAAAAAGGCAACACAAAATGAATTGTATTGCCTCTAATTTTATTTTAATTCCATAACTAATTATAGATGTATCACTTCATCATATGCTGCAGCGGTCGCTTCCATTACAGCTTCACTCATGGTCGGGTGAGGATGAACAGCTTTGAGGATTTCATGTCCTGTCGTTTCTAGTTTCTTAGCGACGATCATCTCAGCAATCATCTCAGTTACATTGGCACCGATCATATGCGCACCTAGTAGTTCTCCATACTTAGCATCATAGATTACTTTTACAAATCCACTTTTGGCTCCAGCGGCACTAGCTTTTCCAGATGCTGAAAATGGAAACTTACCTACTTTCAGTTCATACCCAGCTTCTTTTGCAGCGGCTTCCGTCATTCCTACACTTGCTACCTCAGGGTCACAATATGTACATGAAGGAATATTATCATAATCTATAGTTTCAGGATGATGTCCAGCGATTTTTTCTACGCACGTGATACCCTCTGCACTCGCTACGTGAGCCAATGCTTGAGTAGGAATTACATCACCTATAGCATAGATACCCTTGACATTAGTCTCATAGTAATCGTCTACTAGTATAAGTCCTCTATCTGTCTTGATTCCCAGCATCTCTAATCCTATATCCTCTGTATTAGGTGTCACGCCGGCTGCAGAAAGTACTACATCGCACTCGATCACTACATCTTCTTCGTTCTTTCTGTTTTTGATTGTAACTTTACATTGTTTGCCCTTCGTATCTACTGATTGCACAGCATGGTTGGTAAGGATATTCATACCAGCCTTTTTGTATATTTTGGTAATCTCCTTTGACACATCTTTGTCCTCTCTCGGGAGCAAGCCAGCATCCATAAACTCTACGACAGTCACCTCAGTTCCGATACTATTATAGAAGTGAGCGAACTCTACTCCGATAGCTCCAGCTCCTACGACTACCATCTTCTTTGGCTGTTTGGCCAGTGTCATGGCTTGTCTGTAACCGATGATTTTTTTCCCATCTATTGGCAGATTAGGTAGTTCTTTAGCTCTTCCTCCAGTCGCTATGATGATATTTTCTGAAGTATATTCTTTCTTTTTACCTTCTGCATCTGTAACCACTACTTTCTTTCCTCTGGCTAGTTTCCCAGTACCTTCTATGACAGTAATCTTATTTTTCTTCATTAAGAAGTTGACGCCTTTACTCATACCATCAGCTACACTTCTACTTCTTTTGATCATAGCATTAAAATCAGCCTTTGGCTTCGCTACCTTGATACCATAATCCTCAGCATGATTTACGTAATTGAATACTTGAGCAGACTTCAAAAGTGCCTTGGTTGGGATACATCCCCAATTTAGACAAATACCTCCTAAATTCTCCTTTTCTACCACAGCTACATTCATCCCCAATTGAGATGCACGTATTGCAGCTACATATCCTCCAGGTCCAGTTCCTATTATTATCAAGTCAAAGTTCATATTTCTGATTTTCTTTATTAATTCTCTGAGTTATCTAAATGATGCGCGAAGATAATAAGAATGTTTGTCTTGTTTGGTCGGATGAATGTAAGAATTAAGACTAAGTTCAAAATGTACAAGTAGATGTCCGAACACAAATCATCTTTTTCATTATAGGCGAAACTCATTTACTTTTGATAGTTGTATTTGATTCTTCCATGACCTAATGTAAAATTTCATTACATTTACGCGACAACTATTGAAAATGAGTAACACCGAAACAAAGAAAATTAAGCATATAGCGATTGCAGGTAATATTGGTGCAGGAAAGACTACCCTCTCTGAGATGCTATCCAATCATTATGATTGGACTGTGATGTATGAGGACACTAATACCAATCCTTATCTATCTGATTTTTATGAGGATATGCAGCGTTGGTCATTTAATCTTCAGATTTACTTTCTCAATAGTAGGTATCAGCAAATTCTAGACATCAGGTCTGGTAAAGACACCGTGATACAAGACCGTACCATATTTGAAGATGCATATATTTTTGCCCCCAATCTTCATGATATGGGATTGATGGCAGAAAGAGACTTCAACAATTATTTTGATTTATTTAAATTGATGTCTACCCAAGTAGGTGCACCTGACCTACTCATTTATCTCCAATCTAGCATTCCGACTCTAGTAGATCATATACAGAAAAGGGGCAGAGATTATGAAGGAAGTATGAGCCTTGATTACCTAAAAAGACTCAACGAAAAATATGAAAACTGGATCAGCAATTATACGGAAGGTAAGCTACTCATCATCAATGTAGACAACATGGATTTCAAAGCCAACAAAGAAGATTTTGGTCTCATCGTTGAGAAAGTAGACAAGGAACTATATGGATTATTCTAATTTTTTATTCACAATCTAATCGCGCAAAGAATATGTCTGATTACGTGCCTATTGACTGTAATTTCTATGACGAACTGGTTCTACTTTCGATGAGAAGAACGCGCATCACCTTCGTTCCCAATAAGTATAATGTACCTGAGGATGACTATATTGTAGATTTAGTCACAGAGGCAAGTAAGGAGGAATTTATGATTATGAAATCAGGCATCAGAATAAGACTTGATGAAATCTCAGCAGCTTCGGATAATTTGATATTTCTAAATGCTGGCGAGCGCTTCTTTGATGAAGAAGAATAATCAACTTAAGATAACTACACGTACAAATCTAATATCAACAATACGCCAAAAACCATACTCGCTACTCCATTTGTAGTAAAAAATGCCATATTCACTTTTGATAAATCATTCGCTTTTATAAGCGTATGCTGATAGATTAATAAACCAATGAATATGGCCGCGCCAATGTAGTGAATCACTCCAAGTTCGATGTAATCTAAGGAAACAAAATATGTAGCTAATATAATCAAAGCTCCCGTCAGCACATGAAATAAAGAACTGACCAGAAGCGCTTTATCTTTACCTAGCCATACTGGTGTAGAGTGCAACTGTAGAGATTTATCAAATTCGAAATCTTGGAGGGCGTAGATAATATCAAATCCAGCTACCCAGAACAGTACAGCTGCACCGAGTAAAACCGTCACTAAGCCAAATTCTCCTGTAACAGCCATGTATGCACCTATGGGAGCCAATGCTAAGCCTAGACCGAGTACTAAATGACATAGCGCGGTAAAACGCTTGGTATAACTGTAGCCAAGTGTGATCGCCAAGGCTATTGGACTTAGATAGAAACAAATATCATTGATAAAATAGGTAGTAACAATCAGACCGATACTATTCAATATCACAAACCATAGTACTGATTTTTCAGGTATAATTCCCGCAGGAATCTCTCTTACCGCCGTTCTTGGATTCATACCGTCTATATCTCTATCTTGCCATCTATTGAATGCCATCGCCGCATTTCTAGCGAATATCATACACAAAATAACCAAACCCAATATTTTCAAATCAAAAGTATGATCTGGTCTATTCACTCCTAAGAAATAACCAATCATAGCAAAAGGTAGTGCAAATACGGTGTGCGAAAATTTAACAAGATTTAGGTAGTTCTTCATTATAGTAATTAACTATATGTCTGATGATAAGTTGACCAAAAGTAAATAAAAATAAGAAGATCGGGTTATTGCACCCTGTTTCCAATAAGTAGTTTTGACCTCTCAATGCAAAATTTAACTTATCTTAGTATTTTTCAACAATACCATAATAGATTACAGACACAGATTTTATGCGATTCTTAGTACTTATCATTATTTTTCTACCCATCATTACCATTGGACAGAGTACACAAATTAGAGTTTTGGATCAAGACCTTACTGAACCTCTGATAGGCGCAAATGTACAATATGGAGAAAATAGAACCGTCACAGACATCAATGGTAATTTTGATTATTCCCACTCTACCTTTCCAGATATTATTAAAGTAAGCTTTATCGGTTACAACGATAAAATAATCTCAATAGAATCGATTGCCGATATACCAAAAGTAATTTATCTATCTGACAATCTATTGTTGGAAACAATGACTGTCACAGCCTCAAAATATGAAAGGCGGCTCAGCGAATCGACTGTGTCCGTAGAGGTTTTGAAAGCTGACCTCATCTCCAATACCAACACAATCACCATCGATGATGCCCTAGATAAAGTATCGGGTGTGCAGATGGTCGATGGACAGGCTAATATACGTGGAGGCAGTGGCTATTCGTATGGTGCAGGATCGAGAGTAATGCTGCTTATAGACGACATGCCCGCTCTGCAGACGGATGCTGGTTTTCCTAATTGGGGAGATATACCTGTAGAAAATATCGATCAAGTAGAGATTGTAAAGGGTGCATCTTCGAGTCTTTACGGATCTGCAGCGCTCAATGGAATCATCAACATTCGAACAGGAACTGCTACAGCTACACCGCAAACCAAGATAACAACCGCATATACGAGATATGACAATTATCAAGATACGGCTAAGCATTGGTCTGGAGATACCGCTCGATATTCCTATATGATGAGTGCAGTCCACAAACAGAAATTTGGGAAGTTAGATTTTGTTGCCAATGGATTCTATAATAAAGAAGAGAGCTTCCTAAGAGACACTAGAGAAAGTAGATTCAGAGTGGGCGTAAAATTAAAATACAGATTATCTGACAAGGCATTTGTAGGTATAAACACGCTCGTCAACAAAGGGAATGACAGTGATTATTTCTTATGGGAAAATAATGATGCCCGTGCCGTAAATCCATTCCCAGGTGCCGTTGCCGTAAGTGAAGTGTTGCGATATTTCATAGACCCTTCATTCGTCTACGAGGACCCTTATGGCAATAATCATAGGTTACTAACTCGATATCACAGGATAGAAAACAATAATAGCGGTAACCAATCCAACTTCTCAACTACTAATTATGGTGAGTATCAATTCCAGAAGAATTTAGATTCGCTAGATCTACTTATGACGACTGGTGTTGTAGGTTCTCATTCATCTACGGATGCAGAGCTATTTGGAGATACTACTTTTACTACTAATATATGGGCCTATTATGCGCAACTGGAAAAGAAAATAGATAAACTAAACCTATCCGCCGGCCTGCGGTATGAATACAATGAACAAAATACCCCAGAAGAATTTAATGGGTTGAGTATCCCAAATGGAAAAATATCGGGAGGTAGATGGATTGGAAGACTTGGAGCAAGCTACGAGTATATGCCATTTAGCTCAGTGCGAGCGTCATGGGGTCAAGGTTATAGATTTCCTACCATCACTGAGCGATTTATTACTACCACGTTTGGTATTTTTCAGATCGCATCTAATCCTGATCTCATTCCTGAGGCGGGATGGACTGCAGAAATCGGAATCAAACAAGGTTTCAAATATGGAGTCTTTAATGGGTTTCTCGATGGAGCTATCTTTACCAGTGAGTACCAAGATATGATGGAATTCACTTTTGGATTTCAAGGATTCAATCCTACTTTCCAATCCGAAAATGTAGGAGATACAAAGATCAATGGATTTGAAGTTAGTCTTCTAGGAACTGTAGACCTAGGTCAAGTCTCTATCAGTGGTTTTGGTGGTTATACATACATAGACCCAACATATACTAACTACGAAGGTAATGATAGTTTACAATTAGGATTATCTGCCGATGTAAATGTACTAAAGTATAGATCTAAGCATAATGCGAAACTAGATCTTCAAACAGACTATAGAGACTTTTCAATAGGCTTATCATATATCAGGACGAGCCACGTAGTCAATATAGATGCCGTACTAGAAGGAAGAGGATTCGAATTTGCACAGTTTCCAGATATCATAGGTGTAAAAGAATACAGAGAACTAAATAACAACGGATGGCACAGATGGGATATCAGAGCATCATACAAATATCAGGGATTCAAATTCAGCTTTCTCGTCGCTAATCTTACCAACATCGAATACAAACAACGACCTGCACTATTAGAAGCCCCAAGAAGTTTTGCACTCCGTATAGATTATACAATCGATTGGAAATCAACATCCAAATAAAAAAGAGCATCATTTACAACATCTAATTCATAATAGATCGTTACTAATAATAACAATTAAGAAAAAATGAAAAACAGAATCTTATACATCATAATACTAAGTACATGCCTAATCGGTATTTCCTGCCAAGGAAAATCAGCAAAAAGTAAGACCAAAAGTCAATCCGATGAAATACTGAAAAAAGATGAAATAACTCCTTCTGTAAAAAGTGAAGCGATACCTGATAATAATGACGCCAAAGAAAATCATACATCTAAAGAGATTATAGAAACTGAGTCATCAGAAATAGATGCAGAAATAGAGTCAGAACCACAAAAAACAGAAGAAACTCCTGCAAAAAAAATAATCACCGAAACTGCAACAGCCATCGATAAATCAACAAATAAAGCCGCTGAAATCGTAAAATCTAATTCGTCTGCAACAACTAATAACACCACAGTATCAGAGAACAAAGTGATAACATCTCAAACTACCACTGAAACTAAAAATGTCATAGACAAAGTATCTACTGAAATAAAACCAGTAAACAATCCACAAAATACTGAGACAGAAAAAATAACAAAACCTGAGAAACCAGCGAAGGTTATAGTGCCAGTAGACTATCCTAATCATAAGCTGTTTGATAGTTTTCTGAAAAATTATGTTTCTAATCAAGGAAAGGTCAACTATGCCAGCATGAAGAAAAAAGAAGCTGATCTTGATGAATATCTTACTACATTAGAAAACACTAAATTCAACACTACTTGGACTAGAAATGACAAGTTGACTTTCTGGATCAATGCCTATAATGCCTATACGATCAAATTGATATTAAACAATTACCCTCTAGGTAAAATAACGGATCTCTACAATGGCAAACCATGGGATCACAAATGGATCAAGCTGAATGGCAAAACACTATCTCTAAATAATATAGAAAATGATATCATAAGGCCAGAATTCAATGATCCGAGAATACACTTCGCTGTGAATTGTGCAGCCAAATCATGCCCTCCATTGCTGAACGCAGCATATTCATCTCCAAATCTAGAATCTCAACTAGAAAGTCAGACGAAAAAATTTATCAATAACCAGGCACATAATATACTAAGTAAAAGCGAAATTACCGTATCAAAAATATTTGACTGGTACGGCACTGATTTTGGTGACATAGCCACCTATATTGCTCGATATGCTGACACTACCGTAAAATCAAATGCAAAAGTAAAATTCAATGAATATGACTGGTCATTGAATGGAATGTAATTATCTAGGAAAAAAACTTAACAAATCAACAATTAAAATTCCGCTTTTCATTTCTCATATTTATTCAATTTGAACAAGTAATCATCTACATCTTTGACGATTCCTCTCATGCCGAGTTCTATGACATTGAGGTCTTTGATCTTACCTTCAGAAATATTGAATGTGAGCATCGTCCTCATCTTGTGGAAGCCGTGGTGACCGTATGCCCCAGGATTCATATGAATCAGATTATTAGATTTGTCTCGAGATACTTTGAGTATATGAGAGTGCCCGCATATATATAGATTGGGCTTATGCTCAGCGATTAGCTCCTTGACTCTCGGTTTGTATCTTCCCGGATATCCACCGATATGTGTCATCAATACTTTTAGCCCTTCTACTTCGAAGATCTGATTTAGAGGATGTGCTTCACGTGTTTCGGCCGTATCTATATTTCCATAAACCGCTCTAAAAACAGGTGCTTTCTCTATGATCGGTGCAATAGATTCCAATGAACCGATGTCTCCAGCGTGCCATATTTCATCCTTCCCTTCAAGGTTCTTGAGAATATCTTCTCCGACGTAGCTGTGATTATCTGAGATGAGCGCTATAGATTTCATATGTTTATTTTTATTGTTAGATATTATTTCGATGCACTAGTAGAGTATAAAATTTTTGACTTTTCTTATCCCATTTATTAATGAATCAAGACTATTTTTCCGAATTGATCACCAGATTCCATTCTCTGGAAAGCAAGATGAGCTTCTTCCAATCTGTATGTTCTATCCAATATCGGTTTTATTTTATGAGTGCTTACAAATGTCAACATATCCTGAAAATCCCGGTCACTCCCCATTGTAGAACCGAGAATAGATATCTGTCTCCAAAAAAGGATCTGTGGATTAAGGTTCTGATACTTACCCAAAGTCGCTCCATAAAATCCAATCCGTGCACCAGGATTACACAACTTTATCAGATGCTGAAATCCATCCCCTCCAGCACTATCTATGATTACATCAAATTTAGCATCTACATTTTTATACCATTCATCCTCTCTGTAATTATAACCCGATTTAGCTCCTAGTGAAACTGCTCTATCTATTTTCTCGTCAGAACTACTAGTTACGTATACTTCACATCCTAGAGCTACTGCGAATTGTATAACAAACTGTGATACGCCCCCTCCAGCTCCTGTGACCAATACTCTATCTCCAGATCTAGCATCACATCTAGATATTAGTACCCGATATGCGGTCAATCCTGCCAGCGGTAATGCAGCTGACTCTTCCATTCCCATATGAGTGGGCTGATCGTAAATATATTCATCCGAAATAGATATATATTCTGCAAATGTCCCATTTTGCGGAAGTCCTAGCACTTCAAACTTGTCAGATTGTACACGTTCGTTATCCCCCCAATATAATCCAGGGTTTATGATTACACTTCTCCCATCTATCTCACCAACGCCATCAGACCCTAATATGACGCCTTCTTTGATACCTGGATACATTCCTTTTGTAATCCATACATCTCTATGATTTAGTGCAGAGGCAGTGAGACGAATGATACTATACCCAACTTTTTCCACAGGCATATCTACATCTGTCCATTTTGCTGGATGTCCTACTTTATCTATAATTAGTGCTTTCATTTATTTCAATTAGATTTTGGAACGCTTAGATGCGAGATTAATGGACTATATACAAATGCCAATGCGATGCATGCGCAAAAATAATGATTTCTTTCCTATGACCTACAATCGAAACTGTATATCTGAAATTGCTAAAATATTGTTCGTTCTGATTATCTAGTCGGATTGAAGTACTTTCTATCATTATCTCCCACCAACTCTTCTGGTCGCGAGGGACTACATTTCAGTATAATCACTAAAGATCAAATTTCATATTACAATTAATCATTATATGTTATATTTACATTTGGGGTGACCGATAAGACGATATACATTTAAAAAGAACGTAAGTAGGTAATATTACTTGTATCAATTTATTCCAATTTCAAAATACTTAATTATGAATAGTTCTATTATTATTTTAACAATTGTCACGGTATTTCTGATTGTGTTGGCTGTCATATATGTAGTGATGCGCGGAGTAACTGCCGAAAAAGACAAAACGATCGATAGACTAGAAAGTCAGCTGATATTCATGACGCAAGAGTTGAATCAGGAGAGAAATCTACTCGCGGAGTCAAAGCAAAAATATAATGACCTCTCCAACGACCATTCTACCCTATCTGCGAATCTATATAACCTACAAGAACGATATCAGGACCTATTGTTGGATGAAAAAGGAAAGCAAGAGAAATTTGAGCTATTGGCCAATCGAATCTTGGAGGAGAAGACAAAGCGATTTGACGAACAACATAAAGAAGGGATAAAAGAGATTCTCAATCCATTAAAAGATAGAATAAGCCGATTCGAGGAGAAAGTAGATTTGACCAATAAGGAAACAATATCTAGGCATTCGGCACTCAATGCACAACTTAATCATCTCAAAGAACTCAATAGTCAGATCACTAAAGAAACAACCAATCTGACAAATGCACTCAAAGGTGATAATAAGGCACAAGGAAACTGGGGCGAAATAATCCTAGAATCCATCCTTCAAAAATCAGGTCTGGAAAAGGATCGAGAATACATAGTTCAACCCACTTTCAAAAACGAGCATGGTAGGATGATAAGACCTGATGTGGTAATCAATCTGCCTGATCAGAAGAAAATCATCATAGACTCTAAAGTGAGTTTGAAAGCATACGATAGTTTCCTATCTGCCGAGGATGATAAAGATCAATTGGTCGCACTAAAGGCACTTTCTCTATCTGTAAAATCTCACATCGACGGATTGTCCGCCAAAAACTACCACGACATCTATAATATCGAAAGTCCAGATTTTGTATTGATGTTTATCCCAATAGATACAGCTTTTGCAGCAGCACTCAATCATAATCCTGATCTCTACAATTATGCTTTTGATAAGAATATAGTTATCGTCACATCTTCTACTTTACTGGCTACATTGAAGACCGTAGACTCGATGTGGAAAAATGAAAAACAGCAAACCAATGCCATCGAAATCGCATCGGAAGCGGGTAAGATGTATGACAAATTTGCCAATGTAATAGAAGATTTCATAAAGATCGGAGAACGATTAGATATGACTAAAAACATATATGAAGACTCGATGAAGAAACTACATACTGGAAAAGGAAGCTTGATCTCTAGAGCTGAAAAAATGAAAGCATTGGGTGCAAAAGCAAATAAGACTATAAGACCAAAACTTGTAGAACGAAGCATAGAATAATGAGAAGTTAGAAACGCTTAACATGCCATTTCTTGCTTTTCAAGTACCACCATACCGCTGCTGTAATGCCTAGCCAATAAAAAATTTCTACTCCCCATACCCACATTAATCCCATATCCAAGTATTTTATAGCAATCACAGTATAAAGAATATAAAACCCGACGAACAAAGATTGTATCCATAGTGCAGTCTTTGTATGCCCTGTTCCTGTCAGAGCATTCATAAATGTTGACCCAATCGAAAATACAGCTAAAATTACGACCAATAATGGGAGGAGAGATTTAGATTCATTTACGAGGATCATGTCTTCTCCTCCAAAAAGGGGGTAGAGAAAAAACTCTGGAGCAATAGCTACTGGCAACGAGATGAGCAATGTAGTTAGTAAATTTAATTTTGCAGTTTTTATAGCAATTGGTAAGACAGCTTGTCTTTTTCTATTCCCAATGTAGTTGCTTACCAGTGTATTGATCCCTGCCGAATATCCCCAGCAAGGGATAGATAGTATTAAGTATACATTTCTTATCAAATTGGAGATTTCCAATGGTCGACTGCCCATATTCTCTATCAATGCAAAAAATACAAACCAAGACCCCAAGCCCAATATAGATTGCCAAACTATCGGCGCCGATATCTCATATGTTTGTTTGATCAAGGGTATGCTAAACTTCTCGAAGCCCGAAATCTTATAGGCTTTATTTGACTTATCAAAAAACATATATATGACAAAAGCCACAAACGCTACCACCTCCGCTAGAGTCGATGCTAATCCAGCACCTGCAATCCCCATGGGCTCTATACCAAACTTTCCGTATATAAATATGTAATTGAGAAATATATTGACGATTATCAGAATGATGGTATCGTATATGATTATTCTGGTCTTAGCCACTCCCGTATAAAATGCTACAAACGAAACACCGATATAACTAAAAAACACCCCAAAACTTCTTGGATATATGTATTCTAAGCATTTTTCATATATAACCGGATTATCGATAAAAAGACTAAAAAAGAACGCTGATCCAAAATACAGAAATAAGAAAATCGCAATGGCCATCATCAACTCAAACATGACCAATGCCTTGAAGTAATCACCAGCTGCAGCATAATCTCTCTCTCCATGACGTCTAGCGATCAAGATCTGACCTCCACGAGAAAATCCATACCCAATAGAAGCAATAAGCAAATAGAATACTCCTACCAAGCCCACAGCCGCAAAATCTATCTCACTTACATGATATAGAAAGACATTATCGCAGAGCACGATGATATTCTGCGCTGCACTCCCCAACATGATGGGGACCGATATTGCCAATATTTGTTTGTAAGAGGTATTAAGCCGCATATAACGTCGATAGGTACATTTATAGCGATTATCTAATCACTATCTGTTCATAAAATACACTGAAGGAGAATCAAATAGGGTACCCCTATTACTCATATTTTGCTATGGATTCTCTAATTTTCTGTCTTCTGTTCTCTGGGCTTGGGTGTGAAGATTGAAACTCTGGTTTAGCACCGCCTCCACTTGCGGCTTCTAGTATATCCATCACACCGATCAAATTCTCGGCATCATATCCAGCTTCTAGCATGAGCCTTACGCCAAAATCATCCGACTCTAACTCTTGGTCTCTACCGTAACTCATACTACTATAGTTCCCTACGACGCTCGCCACTTGTGCTAGTGAACCATTGCCTCCAGAACCAATCATTACACTTTGTATCAATCCTTGGATGAAGCCTTGACTAGCCATTCGCTCGGCACCATGGCGATGAATTACATGCCCAATCTCATGACCCAATACACCCGCAAGTTGATCTTCATTTTCGAATTTGCTATACAGTGCCGCTGTTATAAATACCTGACCACCTGGAAGTGCAAATGCATTTACTGTCCTATCATCTCGAAGCAAATGAAAATCGAATGGATATAATGATCTTCGTACTATGCTATTATTTACCAGCCGCTTACCCACATTGGCTACATGCTCTCGAGCGCGTTGATCAGGATGCATTCCTCCATGCTGCTGTGCCATCTGAGGCAGTGATTGTAATCCTATCCCTACTTCTTCTTCGGTCGTCCATTGTACTCTTTGTTCTTCGCCTGTAATAGGATTGGTCTGTGTATTAGTATAAAATTTGAATGCCTGAAAAGCGGCCATAGCGAGTCCGATGATGAGCATCAACTTGAATCTGCTTGTACCCGCTCCTCTACCCTGTCTGCTGTATGGATCTCCCGTGCCTCCGTAATATCTTCCGTTTGCCATTGTTGTTTTCTTTTGTAGTTAGCTTATAATATTATTTCTGAAATGATACCGATAATAGTCATCGCAAATGCCGCTCGAATAGAATAATCAATATCTGGAATCATCTTGACAATAAAACAATAAATCAATACTGGGATGCACATGATCGCTACCAATGCAATCATCACCAACAATGAAAAACCAAATGCTTGAAAATATCCTACCAAAGGCAATCCACCTCCAGCGCCTTCCAATATAAAAAACATAAATGTAATGAGCATAAATGCGAGCATCACCCAACTACTCTTGTCCATTCTAAAATCCATAACTCTTTGTTTGTTACTATAATCTACTATCCATATCGAAATCGGCTGCAATAATACCAAATTCATTTTATAATGCATATGTCCCACCAACATCAGCCAATGATATACATCCTTCATAAGGTCCTGGCACCGGTAAATAGACCAGTGCCTGAGTAGCTCCTATCTCAGATCCAAAAAATCCTGAAACTACCATACCTCGCAATTCATTGAATATCTGAGGACTTTCGTCTCCATTCGCTTTTGCCGCCTTCGCTTCATCTGCAGTTTGTTGGATGACCGCATCCATCTCTTTTGAGCTTAGATCCACAAATTTCTTCTTATATTTAGAATTTGATAACCGATCAAAAACTTTAATTCCCTCCTTAATCATAGATTTCTCATCATCTTCAAAGTTGTAGGTGACAGCTTCGTCAAGGTATCTATGCACTAATGCATCTTTGGCACCAGGTGTATCCGTCTTAGGTATGATTCTTTCTGATACTTCTGCCAGTAGGTCGATTTCTGATTGTGTGAAAAATGACGGACTCCAATCATCGCTAGTATCAGCTTTACAGCCATTGAGCACAGCTAAGGATGCGCCACCCACCAATCCATAACCTAAAAAAACTGCCGATGCTTTTAATATATCTCTTCTTTCCATTGTTTCTTCTTATTATCTAATTTATAAAAAATTGCCCGACCTATCCATTCTTTTTCAGATCGGATACCGCATGATCTACGGCTCTAGCAGTAAGTGCCATATAGGTCAATGATGGATTGACACATGCGGCACTCGTCATTGCTGCGCCGTCTGTCACATATACATTGGTCGCAGCATGGACCTGATTATTACCATTGAGTACAGATGTCTTTGGATCTCTACCCATCCTTGCCGTTCCCATCTCATGTATACCAAGACCAGGATTACAACCTCTATCGTATTCTTCTACATTCCTTAGTCCTGCACGCTCAAGCATTTCTGCGGCTGCAGACATCATCTCCTTACGCATTGCGTATTCATTATCTTTCCATTCTGCATCCATGGTCAGTGTCGGAAGTCCGTGGATATCCTTTACTTCTTCATTGAGATAGATTCTATTTTCATGATATGGCAGACATTCGCCAAAACCCATCAAACCCATTGACCAATCACCTGGACTACTTGTTATTGCTTTTTTATAATCTGCACCAAAGTCAGCTTCAGCTACGTTTTGCCACCACCCAGCTCTAGATCCACCGCCCTGATACCCGAAGCCTCTGAGATAATCTTTTCGCTTAGTCTTAGAATCTATGTTTTGGAATCGTGGAATATATATACCATTGGGTCTTCGACCTTTATAGTACTGATCTGCAAATTTATCTGACTTTCCACTTGCTCCTAGTCTGAAGTGATGATCCATTACATTATGACCGAGCTCGCCACTATCATTACCAAATCCATTGGGAAATCTTTCTGATTTACTATTCATCATGATCCATGTAGATCCGAATGCAGATGCACACAGAAATATAACCTTAGCGAAGTATTCTTTAATCTCTCCAGATTCAGCGTCTTTGATCCTTACACCTTTTGCTTTTTGAGTCTTATCATCATAGATGAGTTCCATCACGATCGACCATGGACGTATAGTCAGATTCCCTGTAGCTTCGGCAGCGGGAAGCGTAGATGAATTACTACTAAAGTATGCTCCATACGGACAACCTCTCATGCATCTATTCCTTGACTGACATGAGCCTCGAGTACCTATAGGCTCAGTAAGATTAGCTGCCCTACCGATCATCATCATACGATCATTATAATTTTCTTTGATACGTGCGGCTACTTCTTTTTCGATACAGTTTAGTTCCATTGGTCTTTGGAATATACCATCAGGAAGATGCGGAAGTCCAGCTTTCTGACCACTTACGCCTATGAATTTCTCCACCTTATCATACCAGGGTGCTATATCCTTGTATCTAATCGGCCAATCTACAGCTATACCTTCTTTTGCATTCGCTTCGAAATCCAAATCACTCCATCTGTATGACTGCCTGCCCCATAGAAGTGATCGTCCACCTACCTGATATGACCTTATCCAATCAAATGGCTTATCCTCGGTATATGGGTGCTCAGTATCTTTAGGCCATTGGTGGATATATGCTCTTTGGGTCGTATATCCTGTACGATTATTTTTTTCGTAATCTTTTAATTCTTCTTTTGTGAGTTTCCCCCTATTTTTCATTTCCCAATCATCGAGGTTTGCTGTAGGATAGTCCCCATGCTTTACCATTCTTCCTCTCTCTAGTACCATGGTCTTCATTCCTTTCTCACACAATTCCTTGGCAGCCCATCCGCCACTGATACCAGAACCCACAACTATAGCGTCATAGGTCACTTCGTCTTTTCCATTATTGTTGAAATACATAATTACTTTTTATTTTCAGATTTTTATCTTTATTAGATCCATTGCAAAATCTTATTTCATATAATTTTTAGCATTCAATGTTATATTCTAGATTTTTGCCTAGTCAATTAGTGAAATTGACAAGAATCTTCCATGATTCTAAAACTAGAATGATAACAAACACCTTCTTCATACATTTACCCAATTTTACAATATTATATTTTCATAGATACTATCATCCATAGACTCTGTATCACTATTTACACATCACATATTTGAATCCCTTCTTTTAATGAAACAATCGGATCTTGTCTCGTTGGGATAAATTCTTGTGCTACATATCCATCATATCCCCCTTCATGGATGGCTTTCATGATCGCTTTATAATTCAATTCTTGTTTTTCGTTGATCTCGTTTCTTCCAGGCACTCCACCAGTATGAAAATGAGAAATATATGACCTATACTTTTTGATCGTCTCTATTACATTGCCCTCCATGATCTGCATGTGGTATATGTCGTAGAGTAGTTTGAATTCATCATAACCTAACTTACGTGCCAGTTCTACGCCCCACATGGTATGATCACACATATAATCTACATGTCCATGGCTCTTACTGTTGAGTAGTTCCATGACAATTTTCACCTTATACTTTTGAGCTATTTTCATGACTGGATCGAGACCAACAGCACAATTTTCCATCCCTACTTCATCTGACATACCATTTCTATTTCCAGAAAAGCATATGATCTGCGATATTCCTTTTTCCGCCGCTCTTGGTATTAAGTCAGTATAGTCTGCCAATAATTTTTCGTGATTTTTAGGGTCATTAAATCCTTTTTCGATTCCGAGTTCACTACCGTTTGATATAGCACATGTGAGACCACGCTTTATCATAATATCCCACTCATTAGGATTGAGCAACTCTATAGATTTCATACCTAACTCCTGAGCGGACTCAGCAAGTTGCTCAAGTGGTATCTTACTGTAACACCACCTACATGCAGAATGATTTACTTTTCCTTTTAGAGAAAATGGTGCTTCCTTTAGGTTTGCATTACCAGAAGAACAAGAGCTCATAGCCATTGCTGAAGCGGCAAATATTGATTGTTTTAAGAGTTTACGTCTTTTCAAAATTATGTTTTAATCCAATTCATTTATTGAGATAAATAATTAGTGTTTCTCAATTAGACCCAAAGTAAAAATTTTCTTGATTTATTTCATCATAATGCAGTCGACATATTTGTAAATTCTTAAAAAAGATAGAACAAAGCAGCTAATGCCTATTGTCAAATGCTATTATGTAATTTTACAATTATGCTAAATTCTTAACTCATAAAAGATAAGAACCTATAAAATATAAAGTAAATCCGAAATATAAGTCTTCATGACTCAGTATACTTCGAAGATATTCAACAATATATTACAATAAAATGTCATATATGCAGTCTTAATCTTATATTTATAGTCGAATTCAAAAAACGTTATGCAGCGTCAAAAAAACTATCACTTACTTTTCTTCATTTTAATTATATCAGGACTATCTTTTAGCGCGATTGCCCAGCCTGAAGTGACAGAGTTTAAAGATATATTTCAATTAAAAATAAAAAAAACTGATACTCCTATTAAGATAGATGGTATTCTTGATGATGAGAGTTGGCTTACCGCTAATGTTGGTGGAAATTTTTGGCAAAAAGTACCTTTCTTCGCTGAAGGAGCTGATCCGAATACAGAGGTCAGACTTACATATGACGATAATAACTTATATGTATCCGCAAAATGCTATCAAAAAGAAAAAATCATAATACAATCCCTGAAAAGAGATGAATACTGGGACAGTGATGGGATAGCAATCATCTTAGACCCCCTCAATACACGAACTAATGCCTTCTTATTTGGTGTGACAGCGGCGGGTGCCCAGTGGGACGGCTTGCGTGCTTCAGGTGATATCAATAGTGACTGGAGCAACAAATGGTATAGCGATGTCCATGTCACTCAAGATTATTGGTCTATGGAAATGGCTATTCCATTACGAATATTGAGATTTAGTCCAGATCAAGATTCTTGGGGCATGAACTTCGTAAGAAACCATATCAATGAAAATGAATACCATAATTGGACCGCTGTACCCGAATCGTTTTGGCCTCCAGACCCAGCATTCGCAGGTAGCCTAATATTCGAAACACCTCCAATCCCCAAAAAGGGAAATTTCAATATAATACCCTACATTACTTCATCCCTGACTAAACAAAGAGACATTGATCCCAAAATAACGGCTAATACAGGACTTGACGCTAGAGTTTCAGTGACACCTACACTTAATCTTGATCTCACATTCAATCCAGATTTTTCGCAGATCGAGGTTGATGAATTAGTTACTAACCTAACCAGGTTTTCTATCTTTTTACCTGAGAAAAGAACATTTTTCTTAGAGAATAATGATCTATTTGCTGATTTTGGCTATCCGGATGTACGTCCTTTTTTTTCTAGGACGATAGGTCTAGACAGCAGAAGGCAAGCTGTCCCGATTCTCTATGGAGCGCGACTTACAGGCAACCTTACCAATACACTCCGACTAGGAGTTATGAATATTCATTCGCTGGCGAGTGACAATTCTAATGCACAGAATCAGAGTGCTTTTAGTATGCAAAAACTATTCGGCAGGTCATTCGTCAAAGGAATGCTACTAAATAGACAAGGCTATGATGATTTCTCAGCAGTGGAAGGAGATTATGGGCGTAACACAAGCTTAGAAGCTGCATATGTAAGAGATGATGGCCAAGTATCTGCTTGGGTAGGAATACATCATTCATTCAAACCAGAAGTATCAGGCAATACAGGTTTCTACACCGCAGGTTTCGAATTCAACAATCCTGCATGGGAGGGAATCATTGCGAGTGCCATCACCCAAGAAAACTACTTCGCAGACATGGGTTTCGTTGCTCGAATACAAAATTATGATGCAGTCAGAGACACCATCATAAGAATCGGGTTCAATGACAATATAGCCAACCTCACCTACCGAATCAGACCACTAAAAGGAATCGTAGCACGTCATAACTTCAATGTAAATAACCAGGTCATATTCAACCCCAACTGGACTCTAAATGAGAGAACGAATCAGCTTAGTTATTCTATGGCATTCAGAAATACTGCACAGTTCAATGTAGGATATACGTCTACTGGTATTGATCTACTGTTTCCATTTTCTTTTGTTTCGGATGGTCTACCACTAGAAGCAAAGCAATATGACTTCTCCTTTGTCTCTGCTGGCTATAGCTCTGACGAGAGAAAACTGATTTCATATGGAATAAATGGGAGAACTGGAGGATTCTACAATGGTCGTCTAAATCAAGCCAATGCAGATGTCAATTTTCGCGTACAGCCTTGGGGAAACCTTAGTTTTGGATATCAGTGGAATCAGCTAGACTTCCCCGAAGAATATGGACAGGAAACCATCACAGCATTCTTATCAACGCTAGAAATTGGGTTTACTCAGAATCTACTGTGGACTACCCTATTCCAGTACATAGATCAATCTGAATTTATGGGTATCAATAGTAGATTGATGTGGAGATTCGCTCCAATGTCAGATATATTTTTGGTATATGTTGATAATTATGATGTGTTCAATGGTGTTGGAGGTCCTAGAGATATCCAAAGTAATAATAGAGCACTCGTTTTTAAGATTAATTATTGGTACTAGAATATTAAAAGGGCTTTCGTTTATTGCGAATATTTCAACTTATGAAATCTCTTTTAGCTTCTTATTCATTACATAAAACCATAGTGGTGGAATAAATGACATCAACATACTCCCAGGGTATCCAAGTGGTAGCTGAGGACTTTCTTCATGATGGCGAAGTACTTGATATTTTCTATTCGCTTTGAAATGATGATCGGAGTGCCTGGTCAGTTCATATAAGATTATCCTACCCAGCTCATGATTAGAATTCCATGAATGTCTCATATCTACCCGTTCGTATCGCCCGCTTGGCAGTTTTGATCTTAGCAATCCATAATGCTCTATATAATTGATAGTTTCTAAGAGTAAAAATCCGACAATCGCAATCGCAACTGCGAAAAGCATAATCTCAAAACTAAAAATCAACCAAATACAAGAAAGATAAATCACCTGTATTAATTGGAACCTGATCATCTCATTCTCAAATGAAAATATAGATTTATTATTTCTGCGCAATCTCTTAGCTTCTAATTTCCACGCATTTAGATAGCTGAATACCGAAGACCTAAGCCAAAAGGTATACAGCATTTCTCCCTTTCTCGAAGTTGCAGGATCTTCTGGAGTTGCGATATTCACATGGTGGCCTTTATTGTGCTCAATAAAAAAATGCATGTAAAGGCTAGGAAGTAAGATTAACTTAGCGATCGTCTGGTCAAATGTATTTTGCTTGTGTCCGAGCTCGTGGGCTACATTGATACCCGCGCCCAAAACTATCCCCACAGATAATGTAATACCCACCAATTCGAAAGTTTGGTGATTTCCCTTAGACAGCATAAGTAAATAACCGCCAATCAATAAGAAAATCAAAGGAAGATTAGCATATAAAAGCAAATCAAAAATGGGATTGCTCAATCTTTCTTTCTCTTCTTTGGTAGACAAATTTTCAGTTGACCGATTGACGAAAAACTCCATAACTGGAATAATAAAAAATGCAAATAGTACTGCCGACCAAGTCAAATATCCTGATGAAAAAACTGCAATAAATCCCGTCAGTGGAATAATATAAGCGGCTAAATATTTAAGCTCTGAAAACTTCATAAACCATTTACAAATTTTACTCAAAGTATAAATTTATAAAATGAAAATAAGAAACGAGCAAGCGTCAGTAGAAAAATAAATTGGATTCTGGAAATCACAAAATATGTTGATCTACGAAGGCCTCCATTTTAGTAAAGAAATTAGCCAGGTCTTCATGGCTATTACTTGCATTGACAGTTACTAATCTTATGAATTCCTGGTCTCTGAATTTGCCGTAGCCTACCATAATCTCTGCCTCTTCATAAAGTTTATTACAGATGATTTTCGGATCTACTCCCTTATAATTAAAACATACAGCTACAGAATCTCCTGTGTTGTAGAGTGTATAGTTAGGATTATCGGCAACGTAGTCTCTTGCTTTTTGAGCTAGATCAAATTGGTGATCTACGATATGCTCTAATCCACTAGTCCCGACAGACTTCCAGAGTGTCCATAATTTCAGTGTATCGTTTCGTCTTCCGCACTGCATAGATATCTTGCCTGGATTATACTCATCGTTTTCAGTTTGGTATAGATAACTAGCCTTATTGGCAAAAGTATCGTAGAGACATTTTTTATCTTTCACTACTATGATACTACATGATAGTGGCGTAGAGAGCATCTTGTGCGCATTCAATGTAAATGAATCAGCCAACTCTGATCCATCAATATGATGTCGTAGCTTTTCTGAAAACATTACAGAACCACAGTATGCACCGTCTACATGGAACCACAGATCATATTTCTTACAGATTTCGCCTATCGGCCTTAGTGGATCAAATGCACCTAACACAGTAGTTCCTGCGGTAGCATTTACAAAAGTAGGAGTATATCCTTTTTCTATATCTTCTTTAATAGCTTCTTCAAGAAGATCAGGCCTCATCCTACCATGGTCATCCGCGTCAATGAAACGGATGTTATCTCTCCCCATTCCTGCAAATGATACATTCTTAGGCAGAGAATAGTGAGATTCTGCAGATGTATATGAGATCATACGTTTTGACATTCCATCCGTACTTGCTTTTGGATCCTTTGCATCACGAGCCATCAGTAGTCCCATAAGATTGGTCATAGATCCACCTGGAGCTAATGTCCCTTCTGCAGCATCAGCGTCATAACCTACGAGGGTTGATACTTTTCTGATGATCGATTTTTCTACACCTATCTGTGGCCCTCCTACTTTGTAAGTGTACATGCTATTGTTCATGATTACAGAAAGTAGTTCTCCCAATATAGCTTTACTATTACGACCTCCAAATAACTGATTAAAAAACAGCTTCGATGCAGTCTTAGGTGTATTCAATATTAGCTTACGCAATACAGGGACAAACTCATCATCAATCATAGGTTCATCATTCAATTGAATGTCTATTTCATCGTATAATCGCTCGACTGGTATCGGTGCTACTACAGGATTACTAACCTCGTGCTCCAACAAATCATTTACCAATTGTACAAATATATCAAGATCCTTTTGCATAATAATATTTTAAATTTGAATGCAAAAGTATAATCATTATTGACAATACTAGACGTTAATATCTCTTATTTTAAAAAGAAAAATAGTATTCGATGCTAATGACACTTTAGTCGTTGGTATACCCTTATATTTTGAAGTAGCCACATTATTTGCTATATTTGCAGTTCATCAAAAATGTGGTTTGAGAGTAATTACAGATTTATCAGGACTTATAAAGGAATTAGACAAATCATCAAAAGATGAATATGCCGCCATTGGGGCTAAGCTAAATATACCTCCAAATCAACTCCAACAATATTCACATTGGAACTCCAAATTTTACACAAGAAACTGTATCAAAAGAACAGATCACTACGAGCTGATACTACTTTGCTGGGAAGAAGGTCAAGTTACTCCTATACATTGCCATGGAGGAGAAGAATGTTGGGTATATGTAATTGAAGGGTCACTGAAGGAGACGCATTATCTGTTAGACAATCAAAAACTCTCTCTCGAGAATGTCGAAATACTCTCTAAAGGAGAAAAATCATTTATGTGTGATGAATTAGGCTTTCACAAACTAGCCAACATTAATGAAGGTAGATCTATAAGTCTACATTTGTATATGGACCCTATAAACTCTTGTGGGAAATTTGACGAAAAGACAAAAAAATTCGAACAAGTAGATCTATCCTACTATTCATATGAAGGTAAAAGGGTAACGGAATTAATCTAGTTTCTTCCCAATCAGAAAACTTACTCTCTAATATGAATACCTATCAATCTCTAAGCAATTATTGCATCGAGAATAACGCAACTCTAGTAGCCGTTTCAAAAACCAAACCTAATAGTACAATCACAGAACTATACGATCAAGGTCAGCGGATATTTGGTGAAAATCGAGTCCAAGAAATAGTAGATAAACAGACTTCACTTCCAAATGATATTTTATGGCACATGATCGGTCACCTGCAAACCAATAAAGTGAAATACATTGCCCCATTCATAGAAATGATACACTCAGGAGATCGTAAATCATTACTCAAAGAAATCAATAAAGAAGCTAAAAAAGCAAATCGAAAGATTGACATCCTGTTACAAATCAAAATAGCACAAGAAGAATCCAAATATGGATGGGAATATGATGACTTACGAAATCAACTGTCCGATGGTCTACTAGTCCCATATGAGTACATCAATATCCGAGGTGTGATGGGTATGGCGACATTCACCGATAATGAAATGCAAGTAAAAACCGAATTTACTAATCTAAAAACATATTTTGACGAATTGAAAGCGGATCATTTCGAGGATCTAAAGCAATTCGATACATTGAGCATGGGTATGTCTGGAGATTATAAGCTGGCTATAGAGTGTGGAAGCAATATGATTCGAGTAGGCTCTCTTCTGTTTGGTGCACGCAATTAGAATAATATATCAGAACTATGGCTATGCCTCATATTGCAATTATATTTATTGTACTACTCCACTGAACTCATTACGAAGTTCGAATGCATAATGTGGCTAAACAATTACAGGCACAATGATGTTAATAGAAAAAAGGTTAAATTATGTTTGGATGGTTATTCAAGAAAAAGTCAGATAGAGAGAAATTAGAATTACAATACAAGAAGCTGAAAGTGCAAGCATACGAACTGTCCAAAACGGATCGAAAAACGAGTGATGCATTAAATGCAGAAGCTGAAGAAGTATCTAAAATGATAGAAGAATTAGATATGCTTGAAGCAAAAGCTAGAAATAATAGCTAGTGCCTAAATTTCGAAATTAAAACCTTTTGCTTTAAATTCTTCATATTTAGAAGTTTCAAATTTATATAGTTTGGCGGGTCTGTGAGCAACACCAGTTTGATATTTTTTCACGTCAATAAGCAATCCCATAGATAGGAACTTCTTTCTAAAATTTCTTTTATCCAAGTTCTTATTGAGAACCGCTTCGTAGAGATCTTGGACGTCCGAAAGTGTAAATCTCTCAGGTAGAAGTTCAAATCCAATCGGCATCTCTCGGACACTATTCTGTAGACGTCTTATACACTTCTGCAAAATTTCAAAGTGATCAAAAGGCAAACTTTCTAATTCAAATACATCGAACCACTTCACCTTAGAGGCGATTGATGCAGCTCTTGGCTTCAGGTTATCCATATTGACTAAAGAGTAATATCCTACTGTAATGACCCTTCCCAGGGGATGTCTATCCACTTTGCCGAATGTATGCACTTGATCTAGATATACGTCTTGAAGACCTGTCAGCTCCTTTAATATTCGTTTTGGGGCATCTCTTAAGTCTTCATCCACACGAACTAAGTCACCCGGTAGTGCCCATTCGTTGATAAACGGAACTTCTGACCTTTTGATTAATAAGACTTTTAGAGTTGAGTTTTCTAAACCGAAAATAACATTGTCTACCGAGAAAGCAGACTTAAAAAAGGAATTTCTAAATGGCATAATAAATATGTCTTCTCTTGAGAGGAATCGCTCCCCTTACTAAGATATGTTTAATCACTAAGCTTATGCTAAAATGAAAGTTTGTTATTTGATTTTATTATATACATGGTAATTAGATACCGATACAAAACTAAGTTTTTATCATTGGAATAAAAAATATGAAGACTACAATTAGTGTATACTGTACATTAAGTAAACTAGAGTTTATTTTATCGTCCTGGTAAATTGACCAAAAATACCTCAAGAATGGATGAATTTCATTTCAATAAGTGATTTAATATAAAGCGAGTACACCTGACTAGATCAGCTGATTAAAACAATGCGTAGTTCACATTATTGAAGAAATAATATATGATCAAAGGGACTAATAATTATATTGCGAAAAAAAATCAATGATCAACTTAATAAGCGATACAGTAACTAAACCGACGAAAGGTATGCTACAGCAGATGATGGAGTCTGAGGTCGGTGATGATGTTTTCGGACAAGACCCTACGATCAATAAACTTGAAACTCAGGTCGCTAAAATGTTTGGAAAAGAAAAGGCGATCTTCTGTCCGTCAGGTACGATGACCAATCAAATAGCTATAAAATGCCACACGCAACCTCTAGATGAAATAATATGTGATCACTATTCTCATGTATATCAGTATGAGACAGGCGGATACTCATTCAATAGTGGAGTAGCTGTGAATCTCATCCAAGGTACCAACGGTAAAATCACAGCCTCACAAGTAGAAACTGCTATAAAACCAATATATGACTGGTTACCTATCAGTAAACTTGTAGTACTAGAAAACTCGTGCAATAAAGGCGGTGGTAGTTACTACACGCTAGATGAAATAGCACCTATCACTTCGGTTTGTAAAGAAAAAGGTCTCAAACTACATCTTGATGGTGCGAGATTATTCAATGTATTGGTGGAGACAAATGAGACAACAGAAGATGTAGGGAGGAATTTTGATTCCATATCCATATGTCTGTCGAAAGGACTTGGTGCGCCAGTCGGTTCATTATTGATCGGAGATAAAGATTTCATAACCCAAGCAAGAAGATTCAGAAAGGTGATGGGAGGAGGTATGAGACAAGCAGGCTATTTAGCCGCTGCAGGATTATATGCATTAGACCACCAAGTAGAGAGATTGAAAAAAGACAATGATAAGGCTAAAGACATAGGGGCACTTCTAGAAAAACAATCTTACGTCAAATCAGTCAGACCTGTAAAAACTAACATTGTAATATTCGATCTAGCAGATAATATAAAAGCTGACATATTTCTCAAGTCACTAGAAGATCAAGGTATACTGGCTTCTGCCTTTGGTCCTGAGACTGTACGATTCGTAACTCACTTAGATTATAGTGATGATATGCACGACCGAGTTCTTGGTGTTTTAAGTGATGTATTGTAAGACAAGAAACAAAATTAAAATACGCTTGTTTGCGGAATAAAATGTATCCTTACTTGAGGTTTTGAGTTGTAGAAATTTGTACTCTCAATAAATTTTCATTTGAAACATTCAAATTTTATTTTGAAGCTAAAATATTCAAAATCAACACAATAAAAATCATAGAAAATAAATCTAAATTTATTTATACAATAATGCTTGTAATTACAAAAAAACCTTCTAGTTTTGCATCGCTTTTATAAGGTAAAGCATTCATTACATTCTAAATGTATATGATAAATAAATAACCATGGTCTGGTAGTTCAGCTGGTTAGAATACCTGCCTGTCACGCAGGGGGTCGCGGGTTCGAGTCCCGTCCAGACCGCATTAAGCCTCCAAATTTAATTATTTGGAGGCTTTTGTGTTTTAAATTAAAATCAAAGGCTATCTTATGCTCAATACGCTCAAAAACCTGATAAAAAAACTTCCTTTTGACTTCACGAAGAATCAAGCGTATGATACTCAGACCAATGCAGTAATAAAACAAGTTTGCAAACAGGATAGCAACTGCCTTGACATCGGCTGTCATAAGGGTGAGGTCATGGATATTATATTAAGATATGCGCCAGAAGGTCGCCATTTTGGATTTGAGCCGATACCGCATATGTACAAAGATTTGATCGCTAAATATAAGGGCACCAAGTGTACCATACATGAAGTAGCACTAAGCCATAAAGCAGGTGTATCAGTATTTAATCATGTAGTTTCTAATCCAGCGTATAGTGGTCTCGTCAAACGGTCATACGACAGACCAAATGAAGTAGACGAACAAATAGAAGTTCGGACAGAAAAACTGGACACACTATTCGACAAAGGAATGCAAATAGACCTCATAAAAATAGATGTAGAAGGAGGTGAACTTAATGTACTAAAGGGAGCCGTAGAAACAATAAAAAGAACCAAGCCAGTTATCATATTCGAACATGGATTAGGAGCCTCTGAATTCTACGGTTCATCCCCTGAGAAGGTATTTGCATTGTTCACTGAGCTCAACTATAATGTATCGTTGATGAAATCTTGGTTGGATGGAAAATCGGCATATAATCTTGAACAGTTCAAAAATCAGTTTTACAATAAGAAGAACTACTACTTCATCGCTTATCCTAAATAGGATTCATCTATCGCAATCTTCCTATACAATACTCCCCAAAAATAAAAGAGGCCACACAATTGTGCAGCCTCAGAATAATTAGTCAAGATCTTTTTATAAAATCTTATACGTTCTTAATTTTTCTAGTTGGGTAAGCAACATCAATACCCGCCTCACCGAACGCTTTCTTTATCTCTTTGTAAGAATTAAAATAAACATCCCAGTAAGTCTTATCTGTCGCATAAGGACGAACAGCTAAAAGTATATTATTCTCATCGAACTTCTCGATTTCTATTGTAGGTGTGTCAGGTAACTTACTTGTTACTTTATCCAATGCCTTTGATATAATCCCTTGTACTTTGTCAAAGTCTTCCTCGTATGGCATAGCTACATTAAGATCTACTCTTAATTTACCATTAGCTGTTAGGTTAGTCATTATACCACTAGTAGCAATACCATTTGGCATAATTACTTTTTTGTTTTCTAAGCTGTTTATTACAGTATTGAAAACTTGGATCTCTTCTACATGACCAACAGTACCTTGGATATCTACAAGATCTCCTACTTTATATGGCTTAAAAATTAAAACCATAACACCCGCCGCAAAATGACTTAGCGTTCCAGACATTGCTGCACCGATAGCTAAACCAGCACCTGCAAGTAATGCTGCAAACGCAGTAATCTCAATACCAACAACTCCAGCTGCCGTAATAACAACTAATATTTTAAGAAGGACACTTACTAATGACTTTAAGAATGGAATAAGATCTGCATCTAAGCCAGATTTTGTAAGAGATTTGCCAATCATTTTAGAAATGATATTAACAATCCAAAATCCAATAATGAGTACTAGTATACCTGCAATAATTTTTGGTGACCAACTTAGAACAGTTTCCCATAAAGCAGATAAATCAATATTTTGTAAGTCCATAAAGCGTATAAATTTTTTTTTAACTATTTTGGTAGGGACTTAATGATTAACCCCACACAATATAATTTTGATTAATAATGATTTTTTGACGGTATACTCTGCGAGAGGTCACATATAGAGTTAAATAACTATTAAGAAACGAAATTAAACCCAATATAGAATCTCAAAAGATCACGGAGCGGAAAATCTAAAAAAAAGGCTGAGTATATAGATAACCAATAAAACCGATTTTGGGCTGAAACACCTATAAACACGGTAATCATCTGAAAAATAATGAGCATAAACTTTTGTAGA
This sequence comes from uncultured Saprospiraceae bacterium, assembly GCA_938007965.1. Lineage (GTDB taxonomy): Bacteria > Bacteroidota > Bacteroidia > Chitinophagales > Saprospiraceae > CAJXUU01. The sequence goes on from CALLMH010000003.1 coordinate 44,806, forward strand.
ATGCGGATATCACTTATTACCGAATATTCACAAGTATAGATAAAATATGTCATCTATAACTATGGCTTTTCCTATGAAAAAAAAATCCTATTGACTAATTGTTACATATAAAATTGTTAAAATTCGACTCGTAATCCATCATCAATGATGGACAAAAAAATAGACCACCAAACACCGAGTTTGCTGGTCTACAATATAACAATACATTAAGTATTGTCTAATTTTCTACAATGCCTCCACTTACTTTCTCCCCATTTTTGTACATGTACTCCATAGTTACTGCACCATCTTCATTGTAATATTTGAGAACACCATCTTGCTTTCCATTCTTAAAGCTCATTTCTTGTTGAATCTTTCCGTTGTTGAAATACTTCTTGGTCATCCCATCATACTCTCCATTTTTATAAGATACTTCTTGTAGCGGCCTACCATTCTTATATGTTCCAGACAATCCATCGAGTTTATTATTCTTGAAAGAAGTCATAGCTTCAATCATTCCTCTAGAATTAAACTTTAATTCGACGCCATTCTTCATTCCTGCAATATAATTGGTTAAAGTACTGATTCGTCCATCAGCATCAAAGGTTGTCCACTGTCCACTTTTTTGTCCACCTATAAGATACCCTTGTTCCGTGGCTTTGCCATCAGCGCCTAATTTCTGAGCTACAGCTGCATTTGTCCCACTCAGATCATTGACCGTATATCCAGACAAATCAGCGGGTACAGATTGAGTTGTTCCCCCTCCCCCGCCACAAGCGGTTATTATCATGGCACTTATGATAGCTAGCATAAAAGTCAATTGAGTCTTCATATTTCTGATTGTTTATATTATGATTATAGTAATTATATATTTCGTTATCTGTCAGCAAATTTAATATACTAGACTTTATAATCAAAAATTGTTAGATGAAAATCTATTGTTTAGTTTTGCGCTATAGAATGATGTAATTCGCAGCAAAAGCATAATGATTTTTCTAATCTAAAATGAAGCGACATAAATAGACACAAATGACAAACAGAGATATAGCAAGATTCTTCAATAGATTAGCAAAAATCATGGAACTGCATGATGAGAATGTATTCAAAATAAGATCATATTCGAATGCATATCTATCACTTAGAAAAATAGAACAGGACTTGGCGACTATGCCTCCTGAAGAGATAGCAAGTATCAAGGGTGTAGGTAAAAACATCTCTGATAAAATCCACGAACTGGTCTCAACGGGAACATTAGATTCTTATCAAAAATACGAGGAAAACACTCCACCCGGAATCGTCAAAATGCTCGATATAAAAGGATTCGGACCAAAGAAAATAAAAGTAATCTGGAAAGAACTCGGTATAGAAAATATTGGTGAATTACTCTATGCGTGTAATGAGAATAGACTAGTAGAATTAAAAGGGTTCGGTCTAAAAACACAAGCATCGCTAAAAAAACAACTAGAATACTATATCGACAGTCAAGGGAAATTTCTATTTGATCATATTGAAAATGAAGCCAAAGAACTTGCAAATAAGATTAAAGAAAATTTTCCTAATCACAAGTCTACACTCACGGGCCTGACCAGAAGAATGATGCCTGAGGTTACAGGAATCGACATCTTATCTACAATTCCTGATTCTGTAATCATAGAAAAAGTAGACGGTCTCGATATGGACGAAGATGGCTCAATGCTGCTATACAAAAACTATCCAGTTCACCTTCATTTTACATCCGATGTAGAGTTTGGAGCTACGACATTCAAAATGAATTCTGGAGATCAGTTCTTAGAACACATATCAGAAATCCCAAATGGTGATAAAGAGATAGACGTGTTCAACAAACTAGGACTCACGTATGTAGTACCAGAATATAGGGAATCTGAAACAGCTTACGAACAGTCAAAAAACAATCAACTTCCAGTTCTCATATCTGACGAAGATATCAAAGGTGTCGTTCATAATCACTCAACATACAGCGATGGACTACATTCTGTAAAAGATATGGCAGACGAATGCATCAAACTAGGATATGAATACTTCGTAATGTCTGATCATAGTAAGGCGGCTTTCTATGCCAATGGTCTGTCAGAAGATAGAGTTATGATGCAGATGGCGGAAATTGATCAATTAAATAAATCCTATGAGGATTTTAGAATATTCAAAAGTATAGAATGTGATATTCTAAATGATGGAAGCATGGACTACGGTAACGACTTCATCAAAGAATTCGAATTGGTGATAGCATCGGTCCATACTAATCTCAAGATGGATCAGAAGAAAGCCAATGCCAGACTCGCAAAAGCTATAGAAAACCCACACACTCATATACTTGGTCATCCGACGGGAAGGCTGTTATTAGCCAGAGAAGGCTACCCTATCGATCATGCATTTATCATAGATGCTTGCGCAGCAAACGGGATGATTATCGAGTTGAATGCAAACCCCTCTAGACTAGATTTGGATTGGTCTTGGATTCCGTATGCACTTGAAAAAGGAGTTAAAATATCTATCAATCCTGATGCCCACAGTAAAGATCAGATTCAATATATCCATGCTGGAGTATGCGCTGCAAGAAAAGGTGGCTTGACAGCAGATATGTGCTTGAATGCTCTAGGACTAAATGAATTTTCGGCATGGGTGGATTCACTGTAATTAGAGCAGAATAAAGTTAGTCAGTGTATTTATTTTTCCCAAGGATAACTCAGTATGTTGAGGAACTAGGTAGCTAATTTCTGCGCTCTAGCAGTAAATTTTTTCCTCACCCGTAATATTACGCTAATCAAATAATTTGATCACTCAAAAGGATACACTACCCCAACCTGTCTTCGGATTTCATCTAATATTGCGATCACATTAAGACTATCTTGATGTGACCATTTAGAACTTTGTAGCTGATTATTTTCTATACACTTCATACATTCTAGTATCTCATGAGCATAACCTCTTCCTATTGTGGGATGCTTATACCTGATTTCCTCATTAGGTTTGATGATCTGATAGCTTTGTGCTTCATGCCATCGGCTGTCTATGATCAGTTGCCCCTCAGTACCATATATTTTGGAGGTCATATCACAATCTGTTTGCAATCCACTCATAAGTTGGGCTGATCCTCCTCCATAATCCAACAATGCGGTCATTTGTAGATCGATACCTCGATCCGTCACTATGCCTGATGCGGCAATCGACTGAGGCATTCCGAATAAGGTGTAGCATAAAAATACAGGATACAAACCTACATCCAAAATAGATCCTCCCGCAAGATCAGGATTGAACAATCGACTGGTATAATCAATCTCTTTAAAAAACGAAAATGTAGAATGAAGATAAGTAGGAATACCAATTTCTCCTCCTTTGATTTTTGATATTACTTCTTCTATTACTGGGATGAACCTTGTCCATAATGCTTCCATAAGAAATACTCCTTTTTTCTGAGCCGCTTCGGTAAGCCGAGAGACTTGAGCATAATTTACGGCTAGGGGTTTCTCACAGAGCACATGTTTTCCTGCATCAATCGCTGCCATTGCATACTGAAGATGCGAATCATGCGGAGTAGCTATATATATAATATCTACATGAGGATCTTCTAGAATCGCTTCATAAGACCCATAAGAAACCTCCGAATTATATCGACTAGCAAATGAATTCGCTTTTTCGATAGATCGGGATGACACTGCATAGAGATCACTGTCTTCTATCAGTAACAGATCCTTACAGAAGTGATTTGCTATTTTCCCCAATCCTAATATTCCCCATTTTAATCCCATGTATTCTATATTTTACTATGGTGTAAGTTTATTAATAAATATTCATAATGGTATTAAATAGAAATATCATTTTCCAAAAAACTAATATTTATATCAAACGTTTAATATTTATGAAAGCTGAAAGAAATTATCTGATCCACCCATCATATATAGTGATGTATTTATTGTTGGCCGGTATATCGGCTTTATTCATAGGTTTTTCAGCCTCTTACCTATATACAAGGGTGCAAACCGATATACCTCCGATAAAGTTGCCGCCACTATTTTATTTCAACACCTTGATATTAATAGCAAGTAGCTATACGCTCAAATGGGCAAAACGGTCATACCTCGAAGACAATACGCGCAACTACAAAATAGCATTGATAATCACATTAGCCTTGACCATTGGCTTTCTCGGATCTCAGATCTTGGCATGGTTACAATTGTTCAACAGTGATATATTTATCAATTATAATAATATGGCCTCTTATATGTATCTCATCTCAGGGATACACTTTGCCCATGTTGTTGCTGGAATCCCATTTCTAGTCGTATTCGTAGTGAATGCCGTACGTAAGATGAAAAGTCCAGTAAGTGTCTTGATCTATTTTAGTGATCTTGCGAAAAAACGAAGACTGGATTTATTTAATATTTATTGGCACTACCTTGATGGACTGTGGATCTATTTGGTTTTATTCTTTTTAGTGAACTGGTTGATTGGCTGACTTTATTATTTTCCAAGATAAATAGGGATATCTGTAAATAACTAATATCCTTATTTCAAAACAGTTCATCTAACTACTTCTGAAAAGATTATCCGGCTCATTGGTCTTTTAGCATAAAAATTGTCTATCATATCATCAACCGCTCGCCCAAGAGTGGCTTGCTACAAAGAAGCAAACGCGAGTAGGCATTTTTAGCACTGTCAGTTTTCAATTGTTTCTCCGTAAAAAAAACTGAAACAAAAAACGAGTGTTTGCTAAACTAGCCATCTCTTATATCAAGACCCTACTCAGTTACTCTATCAATACTTCAAAAACTTAATGATATCACTCGAATCTATCGAGCGAATTATTACAAAATACAGACCTGTTTCAAGACTTGACACATCCATATTCATAGTCCTAGAGTCGCTCGCTATTTGAGATATAATAGTCTGTCCTACTGCATCAACCACTATAATTTCCTTTACATCCTTTGGCAAATCTGATAGTGTAATATTATCTCTAACTGGATTGGGGAAAAGGTGAACATAATTTGTTTTTACTATATTCTCATCACTCAGTGCTACCCCATTCAAATCGAAACGATTAAAGAAATTCCATATCTCTAGACTTGCATTAAAATCTCTATTGGTCGCACCAATAGTAATCGCTGCATCGGGCCATGTATGTGCGCCTCCATCAATCTTATAAAATACTACTTCTTTATCATCGGTACAGTCAGAATATTCAATCCGTTCTGCAGAACATCCATCATCTGTATTGATATCTTCTACAGGGATAATCTCAGGTGTAAGATTACAGTTGTTTTGACCAGCCCAAAAAAGGACAACCTCTTCGATCCCAGCTCCAATACTAGATCCTTCATACGCTACCGTCTGATCTGATGTCCCATGGATCTGCATTACAGGTATTTTGCGTACAGGACTACATTGAGCTAATTCACTAGGTACCATAGAACCTGTCACAGAAGCAATAGCTGCGAATTTATCACTGGCCTCGCAAGCCAATTTATAACTCATAAATCCACCATTTGACATTCCACAAGAATATAATCGTTTTTGATCAATATTATATTCTCCTGATAACGAATCGACTAAAGTACTCAAAAACCCAACATCATCAGCATCACTGCCAAATGCCCAACCTACATTCCAACTCGCATCGACCCCATTTGGATAACAAACTATGAATCCATTTTCATCGGCTGTAGCATCCATACCACTGTAGAATCGTTGTTGTGATGCACTAGAGGTAAATCCGTGTAAATTATATACAAATGGATACGACTTAGTGTCATCGTAATCCGTGGGCAGGTGAATGATATAATCCCTCATGATACCATCGTGCTCGATAGAACCAGTTACAGTTTGTGCGCGCACTGAAAACAAAACTGCTGATAAAATGAAGGAAGCTAATATTTTTCGAAACATAAGATTGTTTTAGTTTTATATAGATTATTCGATAAGTAATGTGACATCTCCTGATATATACTCGATAGTGGCGTCAACTAATTCTATTTTGGCAAACCAAATGTATACGCCACTTTTAGCGGGCCTATCATTAATATAACCGTCCCAATAGCCAATAGAGCTATCGAGTGTATTATTCAAACTGCTGAAGGCTACCCCTCCCCATCTATCGTATATATCAAGACTATGAATATATCGAGTTGTACATCCTGCAGTAACTTCAAATATATCATTTTGATTTTGTGAAGATCTCAAAAATACATTAGGCGCAAAAATTAAATTTCTTTTATCTAAGAAAATATTTACAGATGCACTATCCGAGCATTGATAATCATTCTCTACTTTCAGCATATAATTGGACTGGACGAGAGGTTGGATCTGTGGATTAAGGCACTCTGAGCAGTCGAGACCCTCCTGCGGAATCCATTGATAGCTGACATCAGTATCGCCCGTGATTTCTGGGGTCAATATTATAGGATCACAAAAATCAGAACTTATCTCCCTAGGCAATTCTAAAGTGGGGGTAGGCAATATATCGACTTCAAGACGCGCAGTATCTCTGCATGCACCATTATCTGCAATCAATTCAATTATTCCAGAATCATTTGGCGTTACATCTAAGATTAGCAATATCGAATCTACAGTAATTAATCTATCATCTTTATTCCAATTGTATTCTACCTCTTGCCTTGTTCCCATGGCTTTTAGTCTTAGTGTATCTCTTTCGCAGACTTCTGAGGTGCCATCTATTGAGATATTAACCTCAGGCTTTATGTCTACCTCTTCGAATATCTCTTGCATACAAAAACCATAGATAGCACTCGCCCTGTAAGTGCCTGATCTATTAGGATCTGTTTCCTCTATAATCGAATTGGAAACATCTGAACCGAAACTCCCAGGCCCAGTCCATCGGATGGTACCTGCTGGAGACACCATGCCATTCAGCTGTAGCGAAGAGCCTTCGCACACTGGACTATTGGTACTTGTTTCTAATATCAATAACTCATTGGGAGGCTCTATGATGAGGGTTGTATCCCTTAATTTCAAACTACAGTTGTCACTCAATGATCTAAAATTAAAAACCTCATAATCACCTCGTATTAGAGAATCTATCATAAAAGAATTATTATCGTCAATGACCACAGAGTATACATTTTCTTCCCAGCCTATCTTATTCCTTAACCCTACCTCAAAAGATTGCCCAGGAAAGAATTGTTCGGATGAAAAAATGATCTTACCATCATTTCCATTTATACAATCAGTAGGACTTATTATTTGCCAGCTGACATCCTCTAAGTCTTGTTCGACTACAAAATATCTTGAAGGATCATTATCTACGCCTACCGTCGCGGGATCGTTAGATACCATCCGGCCATTATATCGATCTGGAAGGTTTTCTAGAAATGCTTGATTATAAACAGGTCCAGTTACGGCATCTATGGAAAGTACTGTCACCTCTATTTCTACAGTGGTTTTCTCAGGTATCAATAGCTCTGTAATCTCAAGTATATTACTTCCGAGTCCTATCCCTACTCCGTTAGTAATATTACCTTCAAAATCACCAACTACTTGCTTTATAACGATCCCATCTGGAAATGTATCTCGGAGAATCACGTCTTCTACAGGGACGAATGTATTGTTGTCTATCCTAAGTTTAAAAGTCTTTTCGTCATTATTACAAAATATACCGACTGACGGCACACTATTGCTAAATATAAATGAAAATGGACAAGAACAACCGTCACTGTAAATTGCCGCGGGACTGTAGGATAATACTTGGCCGATATCTCCATTAAATGCATTTACCGAAAATAATCTATTCTGTCTCGGATTAAATCCTTCTTCAGATGTTCCATAACCATGGAGACCTGACTGTGGAGAAAATACGAATGCTCCTATATGAGATATAATATTATCGTTAATTTTTTGTCTTGGCGTAACCATACCTTTATTTGGCGCATTGAGATCAACTATTATCTCTAGCATACTGCCTCTTGTGGAAGCTGGACCGAGCTCTGGATTTTCCACTATTCCTTGATACGAATATGCCAGTGAGGGTCTATTGGGATCTACGGCAAAATCAAAAAGTATGTTTGTAAAATCACCACTAATCCCTGACGCTGGATCCCAATATAAATCTATCTCATCGATCAGCTGAAAAGCATCTGTAACTTCATAAACTAGAATGTGATGAGATTCATAATCATATACTAGATAAAGTCCATCTGGAGTGCAGTCTCCAGCAAAAGAGCTTAGCGGATCTACCGACTCTAGAGTGCCTATGACCTCGTAGGTATTATTCCTTTTTAAACGGACTATATTATTGGTATTTTTCTCAATTCCGTATATATAATTATCCTTCGAATTGAACCCCAATGCATCGAAACTTCCGCCTGTATACCTAGACACTGGACTGAAGAATGGTGGATTAAACGGTATAGGAACAGGACGAAATATAGTCGTAGTAGTACTATCATTTAAGGCTATAAGCAACTGACCATCACAAGAAAAAGTCTGACTACTAGATGTCGAAACAACACCAAATACAAGGCAAAAGAATATGATCGCATCTAAAATTTTCATAGAAATCTAAAAATACGAAATTATCTAAAATCACTTGAAGACTATCTTTCTATTAATGGGATCAAACTCTCCGTCGTGACATCTAGCAGATTATGAAACGATGCCTTGTATTCTGCATATGATTATTTCTGCAAAGACGCTAGTTTTTGTTATTTCATTTTTTGATGAATAGGGTCGCCCATCACATCAATTTTCCACTCGTCTAGCTCACGATCAAATACTGGCGAAATACTTAATCTGCCTTTTACTACGCCGCTAGCCTGATGTGCGCTACCCCAACTTCTCTACTTGCAACTCCCATTCTTCCATCTTAGCTTCTAGTTCCGACTGCATTTTTTGATATGCATTATTCTGTTCATTGAATGATGGATCTTTGTAAAATGCAGGATCAGCCATTTTTTCTTCTATGATTTTACTTTCTTTTTCTAGCTTCTCCATATCTCTTTCTAGATACTGAATTTTCCTTTTGATAGACTTTTCTTCCTCTCTCGACAGTTTAGGCTTCGTTTCTATTATTTTATTTGCAATTGGTTTTTTTTCTTCTTTTTTAATGGCAGATTTTTGCATTTCTACCTGACGCATATCGTCCAATTTTCTCTTCTTTAGGTAGTATTCGATATCACCGAGATACTCATGTAATTTCTTATCTTTAAACTCTATCACCTTATCCGTAAGTCCCTCTAAGAAATCCCTGTCGTGAGATACTACGATCAATGTGCCTTTGTATTCTTTCAGCGCATTCTTTAGTATCTCCTTACTCTGTATGTCTAAGTGATTGGTAGGCTCATCGAGTAGTAGCACATTGCACGGATGCATAACTAGACTTGCCATAGCTAATCGTGCTCTTTCTCCCCCAGATAGTACAGATACTTTCTTATCTACATCTTCTCCGCTAAACATGAAACTTCCTAATATTGTCCTCGCCCTAGAACGCAATTCTTTGGGAGCTTTATCTTCCATTACTTGTAGGACAGTCTTCTTACTGTCTATTAGTTCTGATTGATTTTGCGCATAATATGATATTTGTAGATTGTGACCTGGTACGACTTCGCCAGATGATGGATTTATATTGCCCATCAATATCTTAGCTAATGTGGTCTTACCCTGTCCATTCTGTCCGACGAATGCCACTCGGTCTCCTCTTTCGATCTGTATGGATACATTTTCCAATACATTCTTCGGTCCATAAGATTTGGAGATATTACGCCCGACCATTATTTCTCTTCCCCCGCGAGGCACCTCAGCAAAACGGATCGCCATATTATCCGTAGCCTCGTCTACGATCTCGATTCGCTCGACCTTATCGAGTTGTTTCTTCATTGACTGAGCCATTTTCGTTTTGGTCGCTTTCGCCATAAAACGGTTGATGGTCTTTTCTTTTTGTGCAAGTACCTTTTGCTGGTTTTCGTAAGCATTGATCTGTATCTCCCGCATGGCAGCTTTCTCTACGATATATTTTTTGTAGGTGCCTTTGAATTCATTCATCCTTCCCAACTCTATCTCTAAGATTCGGTTGGTGACATTGTTCAAGAATGTAGTATCGTGTGATATGAGGATGACAATCCCAGAATAATTAATCAAGTAATTCTCTAACCAGATGATCGATTCTATATCGAGGTGATTGGTAGGCTCATCCAGAAGTAAGAGATCAGGTTGTCTGAGAAGTAGTTTTGTCAACTCGATTCTCATTTTCCATCCGCCGCTTAATTCATTGACCTTCTTATGAAACTCGAAATCTTGAAAGCCGAGACCTTTCAATACCTTTACAGCATTAGCTTCGAGCGTCGTAAGATCAAAATGCTCCATTTGAGCTGAGATATCTGAGATTCTCTCGATTAATTGACCATACTCTTTACTTTCGTAGTCTTCCCGCTGAGCGATCTCATCATTGATCTTATCGAGTTCTGCATTCAGCTCATTTGCTTCTTCGAAGCAACTCATCGTCTCTTCTATCACAGTCAACGATTCGTCAAGCTCAAACTCTTGTTTCAGATAACCAATGGTCGTATGTGAAGGCAATTCTATCTTGCCTGTATCAGGTCTTATGATATCAGCTATGATTTTGAGCATAGTGGATTTCCCTGCACCATTTCTGCCTATGAGTCCGATTCGCTCTTTCTTTCCAATCATAAAGCTGATGTTATCCATCAGTATTCTATCTGCAAATTGCAGCGATATATCTCTTACGTAATACATGTGATCTTTTCGTTGTCTTGTATATATATAGTCGTCATCATGAGGACTACAAACCCATTAATCCCTTAATATCAGCGGGTGAATATTTCACGGATTTAAGTACTTTTTTATCCTCGGATCTATAAACAAGAAACTCGCCATCTTTCTCTTTGATGAAAGATTCAGTTCCTTTGGTTTCTAAGTAATGCTTTTGCGTATCTACTGCCTCTTCCATTGTTTTACAAGTCTTGCTCATATTAGATCGTTGCACCTCATCGAACAATGTCTTGAAGGAATCTCCAAGTCCAAATTCTAAGATTGCACCGCTCAATACATACTGAATGTCACACAGCGCATCGGCCACTTCCACGAGATCATTCGTGGCGATGGCTTCTTTCAGTTCATTCAACTCCTCTTGAAGCAGGGATATTCTTAATTCACATCTTTTTTTATCAGGTATGACGGCTTTATCCAATATTGGAAGGCTGAAAGTCTCATGGAATTTTGCGACATCATTAAGAGCATTTGGCTCACTATATTTCATTCTATTTATTTTCTTTTTTGTGAAATTATTTTTCGTCCGTTGTCATTCTAGGCCACACATTATTAGATCTATTCAAATCTAAAAAATTAACGGTTGGATTGATTTCTATCTTTTCTATTTTATCCACTGGACAATTAAGTTCAAGGTTATAAGTAGGATTTGTCCATGGCCAGTCCTCCATTATTGACACATTGTCTTCCTTCGACCAGTCATCACGCTTTTCTCCTCTCATAATGACCAATGGGATGTAATACGTTTCGGTTTTCCCTTTTGTAGTGGTTACGACAACTTCTATTGGCATGGGCATTTCACCGTATTGGTGTAGTACTAGCGTATTATCATAAGCTGTATCGATCGCATAATCAGGATATTTCGTGGTATTGACCATATATTCATTATACCAGTCAAGCTCGAGACCTGACTCTTTTTCCATGACTCTTATGAAATCATTAGGATTAGGATGTTTGAACTTCCACTCGTCGAAATATCGTAACATACCACTTGCGAATGCTTTCTTCCCTACGATATACTGAAGCTGCTCTAGGAATATAGATCCCTTCGTGTAAGACCCTATACTGTAGGCTCTATTGGTTGTGTAATGATCAGCATGGGTACTCACAGGTTCATCCAAATCTGTGCCAGCGTGATTGGACTCGTAACCTCTGATAGAACCTTCCATCGGATTAGAAGATACTTCTCCATTGACTAGCCCTTTTTCTTTTAGTAAATTCATCGTCTCTGCAGAACCAAAAGAAGTGAATCCTTCATCCATCCATGGATAGAGTGCTTCATTAGTGGCAAGTATCATCTGAAACCATGAGTGCATCCATTCGTGTACGGATACACCTACGAGGCTTCCAAATGATCGCTCACCTGTAATTAGAGTAGCCATTGGATACTCCATTCCTCCATCTCCGCCTTGGATAAATGAGTAGACAGGGTACGGATACTTTCCAAACCTTCCATTGATATATTTCAAAGCCTCGTCCATCGTTTTAGGAAGATTTTTCCAATTCTCTGTGGTCCTTTCATTAGGTTGGTATAGGAAGTGCATCACAGTTCCATCATATGCTTCATGGACGATGTGCTCATAGTCTGGATCAGCGGCCCATACGAAGTCATGTATATTTTCTCCTACAAAATGCCAAACCAATCGCTCTCCTTTATCAGTTCCTTCTTTATCACTGTATCCTTTTCCGATCTGCATTGCATTTTGCAGCACTCCTGTTGCTCCGATGGTATATTTTCTATCCATTTCGATCTTTACATCAAAGTCACCCCATATGCCATGGAACTCTCTACCTACATAAGGGTTCGAATGCCAGCCTTGGTAATCATATTCACATAGTTTTGGGTACCATTGAGACATAGAATAATCGATACCTTCTTCATTGTCTCTACCTGATCTTCTAACTTGTAGCGGCACTTGACCTTCAAATTTCATCTCAAGATTTACCGTTTCACCTGGCTTGATCTTACGTCCAGCAAGATCTACCTCTAGAATAGTACCTACGACTTTGTATTTTACTTTCTTACCGTCTACTTTGAGACTCTTCACCTTTTGGTATCCGATTTCTTCTTCACTCAGCTTTGATATTCGGTCTCCTACTCTCCTATCTGGATCAGCGATATTTCTAGATCTGACATCCATCATACTTCCTGGCTGGAATGCATTAAAGTATAAGTGATAAAATGCTCTGTCCAAAATGTCAGGCGAATTATTCGTATACTTAATTACTTGTTCGCCTTCGAACTGATGATTTTCAGAATCAAAATCTATGGACATCGTGTAATCTGCCTCTTGCTGCCAATAGCCCTTCTGAGCGAATGAGCTTATCGCAAATACTCCAAGAATAAGAGTTGAAATGATATTTTTAATCATATTGGTAGTTTTATATTATTCCTAATAAAATATTAATTTAATGTGTCAAATCTGTTATCTGTATACCTATTTTCTGACTTTTCTTTTCCTATTGGTTCGAATAGCATTTTGAATCCTCCCCATTTATACTTCTTGTTACAGATAAGCATAAAAGCCAATGATCCCAACAAGAATGTGGTAATCATGATATATGGATTCACTATGGAGCACTTTATCATACTATCTGTTTGAAGTACACTTCCATCAAAAGAAAAGAAAGCTGCACCAAATATATTGGTCGCGGCATGTACACCCAATGCTAATTCTAAACTATCATCCAGGACCGTAATAAGCCCTAAGAATAATCCGGCGCCAATATAATAAATCTGCATCGTCCAGAATCCAAACCGCTCAACCTCTGGATTAGCTCCATGGATAAGTCCAAAGATCACACTCGTTATCACCCAGGGAACCCACTTATTATTCGTTATTAAGGAGATACCAGGCATCATGTAGCCTCTTATGACGAGTTCCTCCAGACTGGTTTGTATCGGTAACAACACAATACAAATAATCAGTAAAATGATCCATTTAATCGGTTTGAAATTCCAATAGTAAATTTCTGGGTGGATAAATGCTACAATTCCCTCCAAAATCAATCCTAATATAAACCATAGCCCAAAACCAAAAAATATCTTCTTGTAATCGATACTGAAGTTAGGTGTGATTAGCCTTTGGAAGGGTAACTTATGCAAGTATTTGATGGCTAACATAAAAGCCAACATCGCAAAAATAAAAATTGTAATCATCAAAACAAGACCTACGTTACTCGATAATTTTATAATGGAAAAATCCATCGTCTCCAAAAAGCGGTTCACGTCTTCAGTATTGATATCATTATGTCTTTTCACTTGTAGCGTTTGTACTATTACCAACGGAATCTGACCAATCATATAACCTAGCATTACGATTGCCAATGTAGCAAGGTAAAGTAAAAAGTTATTTTTTCCACTGGTTGCTTTCTGAAAAAACATATTTATAATTTTATCTGTGCACAAAAATACTATTACATAGCAAACAACGTCACTTATATATATAATAATCCTAATCTAACAACAGAATTCTTACTTTTGAGCGAAATATCGAACGAATCAATAAGACTGTAAAATCAAAACCTACAATATGAACATACTACTTACTGGTGGTACAGGATATATCGGATCACATACAGCTATTGAACTTATCAAAGCAGGATATAAAATTCATATTGTTGATAATCTTTCTAACAGTAATATCGATATGTTGGATAGAATAGAAAAAATATCAGGTACTAGACCAGAATTTACGAACCTAGATTTGACAAATCAGAAAGATGTAAAGCACTTCTTTGAGCGATATAATGATTTTGAAGGGGTCATCCATTTTGCAGCTCTGAAGAGTGTGGGAGAAAGTGTAAAAATGCCGCTCAAGTACTACAAAAATAATGTGGTCGGGCTATATAATTTGCTCACCGCTATTAAAAATCATAAAATCAACAACTTAGTATTTTCGTCTTCTGCGACTGTATATGGTACTCCAGAAATACTCCCTGTGACTGAGGAATCACCTATCGGATACACTCCATCTCCATATGGTGCTACCAAACAGATGTGCGAAAGAATTATAGAGGACTTTACGAGCTCTCTTGCTACATTCGAAGCCATATCTCTACGATATTTCAATCCTATAGGTGCTCACGATAGTGGTCTGATTGGCGAACTACCAACTGGAACTCCAAATAACTTAATGCCATTTATAACTCAAACCGCTTCTGGAATCCGAGAAAAACTTTCTGTATTTGGTTCTGATTACAATACCTCTGATGGAACGGCAATACGAGATTATATCCATGTATCTGATGTAGCTATTGCACATGTACATGCTATAAGATTTATTATTTCCAATAATGAAAATATCCACCACAAAGTGAATATCGGTACAGGAATAGGTTCTAGTGTACTAGAGATAATTCGGTCATTCGAAAAGACGACGGGCATCAAAATCAATTATCACCTTACAGATAGAAGAGCGGGAGATGTCGAAGCCGTATATGCCGATGTATCCTATGCGAAAGAACTACTCGGCTGGAAGTCAATATACAATATTGATCAAATGACAAAATCAGCTTGGATATGGGAGAAGGCTCTTCGCAATCTATAACATAGAGCACTATATGAATTATGAATTTGGTAATCCTCTCAGAAGTAAGGCTATCATACTCAAGCGGGTAAAAGGATATTCTGTATTTTGGAATATCCTTAAATAATTCATACTATCTAATAAGTGTTACATGTCCTTTTAGCTGATTCATCTCTCCTCTAGGTCCTGTATACTCAATCGTATATACATATACACCGACAGGACTATTTTCTTGGTTGTTATTATTCTTACCATTCCATCCGATCTGAGGATCTTCTGTTTCGTAGACTTTTTCTCCCCATCTATTCCATATATTCATTTTATAATCCTTGAAACCATCGAAAAACCCTTTCCCTTTAAACGTATCATTTAATCCATCATTATTTGGCGTAAATGCATTCGGCAAATGGAGAGTAACCAATGGTTCGATATCCAGTAATATAGATAGCGAGTCCGTACATCCAGAAGGATGCGATACGATTTGTACAACTTCTACCAATCCAGTGTCGGGGAAAGTGTATGTAGGATTCTGCTCTAGAATACCGACTCCACCTATATTGTAAAACCAAGTAGCTGCTCCTACCGATTCATCAGTAAAATCAACTGTCTTATTAAATATTGATGGCATCTCTGGAGTAAAAGAAAAACCAGCTTCTGGACTTTCTAGTACTTTAATAAGATTGTTAAACGAACCATCTGTCTGACAATCTATGGGAGATGTTATTTCCACAGATATCGAATAGGTACCTACATCGTCATAGATATGCGTTGGGCTCAACTCGTTGACCGTATTACCATCACCAAAATCCCAGATAACATCATACGTTGAGTCAATTGGGGAAGAAAGATTATCAAATCTAATACTTGCAGGCTGACAACCTACAAATATATTTGGATCAATTATAACCAATGGAGGTACCGGAAACCAGGTTAAATCTCTTACTAAACTATCTCTACATTCGTTTTTATCTTCGACTGCAAGTTTTATGGGTTTTACACCAGGTGTCTGATAACTATAACTAGGATCTTTCAAATCACTTGTCCCGTTTTGTTCAAAGGTCCATTCATGCACCAAAATGTCACCCGCACCCGAAAATGATAGATCAGTAAAATCAACAGGACCCGCTACACATGTATCGTAAGCAAATTCAAAATCTGCATTGATTGCTGGGAAGATATTGACTGTCACGAAAGCAGTATCTTTACAATTATCGAAGTCTCCTTCATTGTTCAATAATAATAACCCATCGTATCTACCAGTATCTGGAAAAGTATAAGAAATATCCCTAGTATCGAACTCTACGAGATCACCGTTGACATCGAATTGCCAATCATAAGAAAATATCTTGGTCTGATCAGTACTTAGATTAACGAAATCAATGTCAAAGTCTCCACACGAATTGACGATAAACCCGTCACCATCTACAATCTTATCAGCTCCGATGCTTGCCTGCACGGCAACTTCGCAACTTGTAACGTTGAATTGAAAATCTCGACTTAGCCTACTTATTTCTACCCCATTTCGAAAAGTAGTGGCACAAACACCGACTACAAATTGACCTAATACCTGCGGAATACCAGATATCACACCAGTATTAGGATCTATCGAGACTCCATTACCCAATGGATCATCAAATCTATAAGCTGGCAATCTGAAACTTACCTCATCGAATGGAGGTCTACAATTAACTGGGTCGGGAGTGATACCTGTACAAGCATCAGCCGAACCACCCATGACACCATCAGTACCTCCAGCTGTAAGTGGGGTACAAAACGAATATACAATTTGGTCTCCGTCCTTATCTGTAGCTGAATGATCAAAATTCAATAAAGAATTAGCACAAATAACTACAGGAGGAAAATCATTAAAAGTTGGACTATTATCTCCCTCTGACTGTGCAAAAGGGCTAATCGTTGCTGAGAATACCGCTCCAGTATCTTCAGGTACAAGGATATTGAATATCGAATTATTTCTACAACACCTTTGATAAGCTATCATGTAGGACTCTGTGGTGCTTTGTGTGAATGTAATCGTAAACTTATAAACACCGCTCTGAACACCTACTCCTGTAGGGACTTCGAGGCATGGATTACCTGTATCAATATTAATATTGGATATATCCATTGGATTTTCAATGTATGTCCGCACATGACTCCATGAATTACCATTGCCTCGGAACAAACCAAACCTCCCTTGATTGTCAAACTGAGCTCCCCCTCCTTGACTATCACGATACATTGTAAATAATACCTCAAATGTTACTTGATCACCTTGTCGACTCACAAACTCATAGGTCACATCTCCACCTACTATATGCTTAGCTTGAGTTACTGATGGCACTAAGAAAAGTATAACTACAATAAAAAACAGAACTGGTTTCATGTATATTTTTTTCATCAATTTTCATTTTGAAAAATTAATCTCAAATATTAAACGTTAGTATTTTTTATTTGAGTATAAATAAATAACGATCATATCTACAAATAGATCATATATTATTTCATAACTGCAAATTTAGATTAAAATATGTTATTTGATGATAAGCTAAGTGACATTATAAGGACATTAGAAAGCGATGGAGTGTTATTACATGCTCGAGATACTGTCTGGGGTCTCGCTTGCTCAGCCTTATCCGAAAAAGGTATAGAAAAAATATATCAGATAAAACGACGAAATAGAAGCAAACCTATCTTAATGCTGGTGGATTCTATTGATATGATTAAAAAATATGTACCACATATTCATCCGAGGATTGAGACTTTACTTTTATTTCACAAAAAACCGCTGACCATAGTCTTTCCTAATGTGATCAATCTGCCAGATTATGCATTAGCTAAAGATAAAAGCGCCGCTATGAGAATCACTTATGATGTATATACAAATCATTTAATAAAGCTCTTGGACAATCCATTGATGTCTACATCCGCTAATGTAGGTAATCAACCAATCGCTAGATCATTTCAACAAGTACCACGCGACATAGTGGAATCTGTAGATTTCGTATCGAAGCACAGAAATAGTGAAGAATTAAACGGAAAACCATCCGTTATGATCAACTATAATACGGAGGGAGAAATTAATTTTCTTCGGCTGTAGGTTTTATAAGATCGGTTAGCTTATCGGAAGAATAAAAATATTCTAATGATGCTTTTATAAATTCATCATTCGGCAATTCGAATTTGAAGACTGAGGTTTCATCATTTATATATTTTATAAGCGTAGATTCTATTTTGTTTTTGATATCATTTTGATAGCTCAGGATTACCTTTTTATTTTCTGGAGTTACTTTCGATGAGATGTAACTGTTGGTGATGGTTTCTGCAAATCTTGAGATAGAAGATGAATCAATATTGGCAGTATTTCCGGCCAACTTTCTAAAAACATATTGTGGAATCTCATTCATGATCTCACCATATTTCGGCTCAAATCTAGAAGAATCAATAGGAATAAAAATATCAGGTGTAATGCCGCCGCCACCAAATACTGGACGGCCAAACTTCATCGTTTTGTAGATTTCAGAATTTCCTTTTGCTATAGAATCTTCTGAGAAAAACTCACCACTGTAGTATCTTTCTTCATAGTCTGAGTAGTAATTAGCTTTGTCATCATAGGTCCTCTGTATACTTCTGCCAGATGGTGTGTAGTATCTAGCTACCGTAAGTCTTAATGCCCCGCCGTTATTTAGATCGTATTGTTCTTGGACGAGCCCTTTGCCAAATGACCTTCTACCGATGATGACTCCCCTATCCCAGTCTTGAATGGCACCAGCCATAATCTCAGACCCCGACGCTGAATTTTCATCGATGAGTACAGCGATCTTATCGATTCTGAAGAATGTCTTTCCAGTAGTTTTATATTCTTGTTTTTTATCGTTTTTTCCTTGGGTGTATACCATTAGGTTCCCCTTATCTTTGAATAGTTGACTGAGAATATTGGTAGCTTGTGGCAGATATCCACCAGGATTATCTCTGAGGTCAATGATGACATTTTTCATTCCTTCCTTCTCCGTGAGAGACTGAAAGAAATCCATGAACTCTCTATATGTATTAGCTCCAAAACGATCAATTTTGATATATCCTGTTTTATCATCTACCATCACACCTCCTTTGACAGAACTTACGGGTATATCATCTATTACTATGTGTGCTGTACGCGATTCGTTTGATTTTGAAACAAGTTTTAATTCTAATTCATCACCGATATCACCTCTCAGCATCTTTCTTATGTCAGCAAATTTCAGACCCTGCCCAGCTACCAAAGAGTCATTGATACTTATAAGTTTATCGAATGATTTGACACCTGATTTTTCGGCAGGACCACCAGCAATTGTATTGATAACATTGACTGTATCATCAAGGTAAAAAATCTCTACACCGATTCCTCTAAATCTTCCTTCCATTTCATCATTGACACCATTCAACTGAGCAGGCGTTATGTACACAGAATGGGGATCGAGATCATCTAATACGGCTTTGATCGCACTATCAGTAAGCTTGTCTCTATCTAAACTGTCTACATATCTAGTTTCGATGAATCTGATCAACTCTTCTACACTACCGACGGATCCAGCTTTATCTTTATCTATCAGAGATATCAGACTGTTTTGATCTTGAGTATTCATTTTATACCCAACTAACATACCTAGGGCTAGCATTATTGATAATGCTAATGGTTGCCATATTTTAAAAGTATCCTTTTCTTTAGATATCACTATATCTTTCAATTAGTTAGATGATTAGCAAAACGGGTAAAATGATAACAATGTTCACTTCTATCCTTTTTACAACACAATAGTAAATATTACCTTTTATCTTTACGCATATTTCTTGCCAATAATATAAAGATTATCATTTGGTCATAATCGACTAAGACAATAAACTAAAAAAAATATCATTTGAGATCTGCAATTATTTAAATTTCAGATGATTGTAATTAACACCATCAAGCGAGGAGTACGGACTTTAGGAATAATACATCCTTGGATATAATAGATTCTTGGCATTAGAGATATTCAAAATTAATTAGAAAACATATGAAAAAATCAGCTACAAAACTCGATGATACTGATCATGGTATATTATCAATATTGATGATGGATGCAAAAACTCCATATTCAGAGATTAGCTCCAGATTATCCATTTCTACAGGAACGGTGCATGCAAGACTCAAAAAAATGAATGATCTCGGTCTGATCAATGGGACACACCTATCAGTGGATTATAAAAGAATAGGATTTGATGTGACGGCATTTCTAGGAATATATCTCGAGAAAAGTGATCTATATGCCTCTGTATCAGCAAGCCTAAAAAAAATACCCGAAGTAGTAAGTGCACATTATACAACTGGAATCTATGGCATATTTGCCAAAGTGGTGTGCAGAGATACGGAGCATCTAAGAAATGTCCTTTCTAATTCAATCCAAAGCGTAGAAGGTATTCAGAGAACAGAAACATTCATTTCATTACATGAAAGCATAAGTCGTCCGCTAATTATAGATAATATTAAACAATAAGTGCACAAATCGTCACTTACAATTATATGCAAAAAAGAAGGACCCTCCAAATAAAATTTGGAGAAGCCCTTTATTAAGGTGTTAAGATCGCTGTAAAGATAGTAAACTAAATTATTTTATACAACTTATTGTATCAAATAATTAAGAACCTAAATAGTGCTTTAATAATTTACTTCTTGAAGCTGATCTTAATTTATTTATTGCTTTGTCTTTTATCTGTCTGACTCTCTCTCTTGTCAATCCAAATTTATCACCAATATCTTCTAGAGACATAGGATGCTCAACTCCGATCCCGAAGTAGAGTTTAATCACATCACATTGTCTCTCTGTCAGCGTACCAAGCGATCTCTCAATTTCTGTTCTTAGCGAATGTGTGTATTCTAGTTTTTGATCTGTCTTAGGTGTATGTCCATTTTCAAGAACATCTAATAACGAATTATCTTCTCCATCAACGAATGGTGCATCCATAGAGACATGTCTAGCAGCCACTCCTAGTGTAGTTTCCACTTCTTCTGTAGGTATCTCAAGTAGTGTTGCCAATTCTTCAGGAGAAGGTTCTCTTTCGAATTCTTGCTCTAATTGAGAAAATGCTCTGTTGATCTTGTTAAGTGAGCCTACCTTATTCAATGGTAATCTTACGATTCTAGATTGCTCAGCTAATGCCTGTAATATTGACTGTCTGATCCACCATACAGCATAAGATATAAACTTAAAACCTCTTGTCTCATCAAATCTTTGCGCAGCTTTTATCAGACCGAGGTTACCTTCATTGATCAGATCACTTAATGATAGACCTTGATTTTGGTATTGCTTAGCAACTGAAACTACGAATCTTAAATTGGCTTTTGTGAGTTTTTCTAATGCCTCTTGATCATCTTGTTTGATTCGTTGAGCCAAATCTACTTCCTCTTCGGGAGTAAGGAGATCTACCTTGCCTATTTCTTGAAGATATTTCTCTAATGATTGACTTTCTCGATTCGTGATCGATTTCGTAATTTTAAGTTGTCTCATATATAATTTTTATCTTATTTTTTTTACTGAAAGGTGTGCAAAAGTACGGGTAAAAAAGGTAATATTCAACTTTAGACTAAAAGTATACATTTATTTGTAACTAAATGTCAAAAATAAACATCCTAAACCTTCTTTTATCTAATTAAATTTTAGTGAAATAAGTTCATTTCTTTTGATAAATGAATTATTTATTTTTATTTGCGCCTACGGTGTTAAATTTTAGCATCATGTTATCATAAAATGATGATTAATTAAAAGCGTTTTTAACGATGGGAAGAAAAAAAATTAAAATGGAATTTATCTTTAGGGCATCGCCTGCGATCCTCTATAGTTTCCTTACAGATCCAGCTACACTGGTACGATGGTTCTGTGATGAAGTAGATATTCAAGATGATGTATATACGTTTAGTTGGGATGGATCTGAGGAGATTGCAGAGATCGTTGACGATATAGAAGAAGAAAGAGTAAGATTGAAATGGGAAGATGCAGATGATCCTGAAGAGTATCTTGATTTTAATATGTATAAATCAAATATCACTAACGAAACAATCCTAGAACTTACAGACTTCTGTGATGATGATGAAGTAGATGAACAGAAAGATCTATGGACAACACAAATGAAAAAACTTAAAGTCGAATGCGGAGGATAATAATCGCATAAACTTATGATTTAGTCAAAGAGGGATTCGAATTATCGAATCCCTCTTTTTGGTTTGTTTTGTTTCAGTCCGTTAACTATTGAATAAAACCTGCAAGCGGCTGGTAATAGTAAAAACCAACATCAGCGACTTTATACTAGAATACCAATAAAGAGAATAATCATACAAGAAGTAGTGTGGAAAACGGTATGAGAAAAGCATATTCGCTTTTTTATGAATATGCTTATCATAGTCTTACTTCAGTTTATAGCTAATCGCTTTATCATTATTATAGAAGGCTATTACCTCCGTGTTAGACCCATCTTCTATAACAGAGAGAGACCTTCCATCTCCTCTGTGATACAAACCACTTCCATAAGCGGATTTGTACGTTAACTTTTGATCTTTATTTCCTAATAAAACCCAACCGTACCCAGCATCGTATCGTGCGGTCTCTACTTCTGCCCCATAATGGTTACCTATACCTATCATATCATCAATTCCATCTTCATTGATATCTAAAACAGCTATAGATTTGATAGGAGATATTTGGCAGTAAGTTGGAAGTTTTTCTGAAGTCCATCCGGAAGGTAAATTCCACAAAACGAGGTGACTCATACCCGTTATTTTTTTGTGGATACTTTTTTCTAAATTTTCAGTTCCTAGTATATCATCTATCCCTGCAAGGGCAAATTCATTGAATGTGGGAAACTTATCTTTGATATTTGGTATTTGTTGGCTACTGCATTCTCTCCCTCTCGTAGGAACTACTTTATCGTTGTAGTGTTTTGCAAGGACTACATCATTCGTTCCTGAGCCATCGAAATCTCTCCCGAATATTTCGAGCGGTTTTTTGTCGCTTGGATGAAATTTATTGTTTTCTCCAAATGAGCCGATTACTAGATCCTGTCTTCCATCATTGTTAAAGTCTCCTGTGGATACCGTATTCCACCAACTTGAAAGATTTTCTAATTCCGCTGGAGAATCTAATTTTAGTTTCTTTCCATCTGAAATCAATACATGAGGAACAGACCACTCTCCTACCGTCAGGATATCCATCTTACCATCATTATTATAATCTATTTCTACCGCGTCTGATACTAATCCGATTTCAGCTAATCCTACATCCAAGTCCTTGGTTACTTTAAAATTACCATCATTATTTTCAAGAATGTAAGAAGAAAAACTTTCTGGGTATGATCCAATCCTGTGACTTGCAAATACAACCAAGTCCATATCACCATCAGTATCAATATCTTTTGCTATTGCTTTGGAAGTATTTTTACCTATTTTAGGAAGTGTTTTATTGATTGTAAAGTTTCCCTTGCCGTCATTTATCATAAGTTGATCGACCAACCAGCTATTGCCATTGGTTATGGACTCGTTTCCTCCATTAGCAATATATAAGTCCTGATCGCCATCTCCGTCTGCATCAAAAAATGTCATACTACGATTTTCACTTCCTTTCCATTGTTCCCAATTGGTAGCATTGATACTTACCCACTTAGCGGATTTTTTCTGAAACTGATGCATTGGATACCCTTTACTTCCTCCAATAAACAAATCTTTATTACCATCACCATCTACATCCGCCACTGCAGTATATGGACCATTCTCAGATAGTTTGTGCGGTAGAAGCACCTCTACTTTATAATCGTTAAAATCGTTTTCTTGATGGGTATAATCTATAGATGATGAATTGGAGAAGTACTGTGACTTATTATTTCGTCTAGGTGATTTTATAGATTTCAAACCTGCCTTGGTTATTTTATTTATTTCCCCATCTGCTTGTATATTTAATTCATAGTTATCTCCATAGATAGTCGTTACATAACCTCTAAGAATACTGCATTCGTTAGGAACTGCAAATATTATTTGATCCCAACTTGACGAGTTGTATCCTCTCGTCGGGACGACGTCTCTTCTTTGAACACCGCAATTAGTTTCTACGATAAACTTTGAATTTAGGAATTCATTCCATAGCCCAGCATCTAATGAATAGACCAATAGCTTACTCGTATGGGAGGTATTGTTTTGTAATATTTTGCTAGGCCCTTCGGACACCGATGCTACTATATCAAGGTCTCCATCGCGATCAAGATCAGCTACTGCACATCCGGTAGAAAAATCAGCATCAAAGGCAGCGCTAGCCTTTGTTCTATCTTCAAAAGTAAGATCTCCTTTATTCTCGTAGTAATAGTTAGATATAGGATTTGATGGTAATTGATTAACTAAATCTAGGGTTTTGAAATTTCTTTGGCCTTGTCTTATTTTTGATTCCAAAGACTTCGTAAAATCATTGTTACGAACATCTTTGGCTATGCCATTGGTAACGTATGCATCTTTGAGTCCATCCATATTGAAGTCTTCTAAAATAACACTCCAACTCCAATCCGTCTGAGCTACACCACTCATCTGAGCGATTTCGCTATATTGCCCTTCTCCTTGATTTAGATGGAGTGCATTAAACATGTATTGGTAGTAATTTCCTTTACCTACATTCTCCCAAAAAGCCTTCTCGTCCATGGCATTCATATTGGTTTTTGACTTGTAGTGATCACTTGATGACATGTCTAAAGTCAATATATCATTCAACCCATCATTATTAATATCAGCCACATCACTACCCATCGAGAAGTTTGAGATATGACCTACTCGGCCCTCTAGTTCATTCTTGAATCCTTTACCTTCTTGATTAATATATAAGTAATCTGGCTTCTCATAATCATTGGTTATGTATAGATCTAACCATCCATCTTCATTTACATCATCTACGAGCACATTAAGACCGTAAGCTAGATTGTCGATCCCATATTGCTTCGACTTATCTACATATTTACCATTGCTATCTCTGATGAGAAACTTATCACTGAAGTCGTATCTTTTGTCAGCGGGATTAACTCCGTTTATTTGGGCCAGTTTCACATCTAATGGTTGATTGACGATATAAAGGTCTTTATCTCCATCCTTATCCATATCAAAAAACGTAGCCATGATAGTGAACCCTCCATCGTCTACTCCATACTTGGCTGCCTCATTTACAAATGTATTGTTCTTTTGATTGACTAAAAGTCGGTTTTTTCTATCCTTGGGATTCATCGAAGGACCGAAGGAACAGACATATATGTCCATCCAGCCGTCATTATTGATATCTACGACAGAGACTCCAGTTGTCCATTGTAAATTTTTGGGTAATGATGTATCAGATATATCATCAAACTTCATATTCCCCTTATTGATATATAATTTATCTTGAGTCATATTTTGACCAATATAAACATCAGGGAGTCCATCATTATTAAAATCAGCTATTCCTACCCCAGACCCCATATAAAAAGAGGCCCAAAGAAAATAATTGAAGTTTTCTGTTGGTGTTACTATATTGTCTGCATCTATTCCTGTGGACTTAGGGTCGAGAATCTGAAATGAAGTTGAGGCTCTATTGATAGACTCTAAAGCAACAAAATCTGTTTCGATTAGAGTTGGTTCTTTATTTTCACTACATCCAAAAAACAACAATAATACAATAGCTGTAAAAAGTAAAAATGTCTTATTCATCAGGTACTAATAAGTTTTGCGTAAAACTAATAATACTAAAATAAAAAAGAGCCTAACTCATAATGAATTAGGCTCTAATATATCTAGAAGCAATAAATTATTGAAAACTTATTGTTTCACTATCTTTTCAATTTGAACTCCATTTTCAGTTTTCAAAGAGAAGAGGTAAACTCCTGCACTTAAATTTTCAAGATTAATAGATACTGTATTTAATCCGTCTTTCAGATTGATATTCTCATTGTAGACCAATACACCCGTCATATCGTATACCAGAATAGATCCACTCATCGGAGTATCTGATACCGTCTGTAAAGATATTCTCGAGTCTGTAGGATTTGGTGACAATGTCATTTTACTCAACTGATCATTACGACTTACATTAATTATATGAGACATTTCAGATCTTTCATCTTTGTCGATAGAATGTAGTCTATAATAAGTGATTGAATGAGGATTTTCGTCAAAAAATTCGTAGTCCATTTTCTCATAACTCTCACCTTGCATTTCTACCCTACCTACAGTTTCCCATTTCGTTGATCCATTTGGAGAACTTTGTACTTCTACATAGTCACTATTGATTTCAGACAATGTAGACCAAATTACTCTATTTCCTCTTTTTTCAGCTCTAGCATCAAAAGATGATAATTCGATAGGAAGTGCTGAACCTTGTGTCTCGACAGTGAAAGTTTCTCCTGTAGGATTCTTTTCATATACTCTTAAGAAAAACTCATCAGCTCTAGTTGTACTTGTTTCTTTTTGATCTTGAAGGGCAGCAATTACATTGATTGACTCCGTTCCTCCATCGCCATTCAAGTCTCCGCAGCCTTCAGCATTTGACACAGGGTCGCCGCAAGAATTGTACAAACTCATTACTACATCACTATTAGCTCCAGGTATTACATTGACTATTAATGTTCCAGCATCACCAGTAGTGATTCTAAACCAAACATCAGCTGGTGTAGCCGTATTATCAGAATCACAGGCATCTGGACCCAATCCACTTGGTGAAGCTCCAACTAGAGACTGACCAGTGAGTGCTGCCGAACCCGTAGTACCATTATCTAAGATATCTGTAGGATCTGTGCAATCATCATTTGCAGGTGGGGGTGTTGGATCCCAAGCGCATATATTAAAATCACCTTGACTATCATTTCCATACTCCCATACAGCAATGTATATTGTAGTCCCCGCTAGAGAAATATCATCAATTTCAATCTTTGAATGTGCAGAATTTGGAAATGCACCTTCATTACCGTCATCATCACAATCTATTTCATTCAATCCTTGACTATCACTATATGCTGACATTCCAGCATCACTAAAAGATCCACTTACATTAGACGTCTCGATAGTTATGGTTCCAGAATTAGGAACTACAGCCGAAAACCAGACATCTCCGCCCTGATAGTTTGCACATGAATGATCTACCCCGCTATCAGTTGCTGAAATTGTCGTAGATGTAATACCTCCACTAGTGCATGATAAAGCATCAACGGTCAACATAACTGGCGCATCTGCATCATCATTAGCAGGTGCCGGTGGTGGCGGTGGTGGTGTTTTAATACAAACATCGAACGAAGATGTCTGTCCAGCTGTAGAAGTCCAACTGTACACTCTTAAATAATATGTGCTCCCTATTGTTAAGTCGGAGGCAGTACTCGTATTCGGGTCACTACATAATCCTTGATGAGTAAGAGATCCGCATGATCCTTCCCATAATGAATGATAGAGGTCTGATGTGCCACCTGTAATATTTAAAATTTCAATATCATGTATTGTTGATGTGGCTACGAATGAATACCATACGTCATCATTTTCCGTTCCACTGCATGCAGTAGCATCTTCTGGAGATGCAGTAGCAGACTCAATTGTCCCAGCTGATGTCGATGTACAATTCAAATCAGCATTTACCGTTAATTGAATAGCTCCAGAACAGTCATCATTAGCTGGTGGTGAAGGTGGTGGTGGTGGTGTCTTAATACAAACGTCAAAAGAAGATGTTTGACCTGGTGCACTTGTCCATGAATTAATTCTTAGATAGTATGTGTCTCCGACAGTAAGACCTACGGCACTACTTGTATTCGGATCGCTACAAAGACCTTGAGAAACAAGAGCTCCACAAGTTCCAGTCCAAAGTGAGTGGTATAAGTCTGTTGTACCGCCTGAAATATTTAAAATTTCAATTTCATGAAGTGTTGATGTAGCTACAAATGAATACCATACATCATCATTTTCTGTTCCAAAACATGCAGTAGTATTTTCATTAGACGCGGTTGCTCCAGCTATTGTACCAGAGGTGGTTGATGTACAAGTTTCATCAGCATTCAATGTTAATGCAATCGCCGCAGAACATTCATCATTTGAAGGTGGACAAGCCGAAGCTAGTGTTATCGAAGGAAGAATTATATTACAAAGCGGATCTAAAGGGTTTTCAATTGTAATAATTACGGTTGAAGAAAAAGGAAATGGACCAACTGATGTTACACCTAATGAACTTATACCATTAGTTGAAGCTACTCCAGCGTCATTTGCAATATTTACAACACCATCACCTAAATCTGTAACATCTACATCAATCATTATCCCTGCACCTGGAGTACAAGTTCCAATGGTTGCACTACCAGCTACTGGAGTACAAGAAGTTTGAAAGTCAACTTCTACATCAATAGTAATAGACACATTATCTGTATAATTATCAGTATCTGCAGATGTTATTGTTAATGTCGTAAAACCTGTAATATCAACGTTATTCAATTCAGCTGCACATCCAACGATAGGTGCGCCACCATCAACTACAAGAGTAAAATCAAACCAACTGTTACAAAAAAAACTTGTTAGGCTCCCAGCACCATTGACTAATGTAAGACTATTGATTGTGTTTCCGCTATTACAATTTATATCTGATGAATTAATGGTTAATACAGTAGGTCCAGAATCGGATCCTGATGTGGTAAAGTTCTGTGTACAGATAGCTGATTGTGCTGTCTGTACGATAAAGAATGAAATAATTAGTAGTAAAAGTTTTTTCATACCTGGTTGGATTTTATTAAATAATTAAATTTCTTACAAAGAAATCTTTTAATTGTCGCATAAATGTATCTAATAATACCTAAATGACAAATAAATGACCAATTATTAACTAAAACAACCCAATAAACCCTATTAAAAAACCAGTAATCACAAAATATAGTTGCGTATGCAACTAATAATCTGGCAGTATCCTTACATCAAAACTCCGCCTTCCTCTTTTCAATAAATGCACTCACACCTTCCTTACATTCATCACTTTCCAATAATAGGCCGAAGGTGGAATGTTCCGTTTCAAATCCGTCGTTTGATTTGTCATAATATGCGTTTATCGCTTCTATTGCTTTTGAAACAGCTAATGGGCCTTTTGTCCTAGTCTTTTTAAATATAGATTGACACTTTGAGATTAATTCATCTTTATCTATGGCATAATTAATCAGCCCTATTTTCACGGCTTCCTCTGCCGATATCATTTGACCCGTCAATATCAATTCCATGGCTTTAGCTTTACCGACCAATTGTGGCAACCTTTGTGTCCCTCCATATCCAGGAATCAGACCAAGAGACACTTCTGGTAATCCAAATTTTGCATCCATAGATGCCACTCGAATATGACATGCCATAGCCAATTCACACCCTCCACCGAGGGCAAAACCATTGACAGCTGCAATTACTGGCACATGAAAGTTCTCGATAAGGAAATATGTCTCTTGACCAAATCGTGACACTTCACTTCCACTTTCTGCCGTAAGATTTGTAAATCCTTTAATATCCGCTCCAGCTACAAAAGCCTTCTCACCACCGCCTGTTATAATTACTCCTCTGAGTTTATCTACCGATTTATATCCTTCAGAAAACCAATCATTGAGCCCTTGCATGACATCTGCATTGATCGCGTTGAGTGCTTTGGGCCTATCTATGGTCAATGTGGCTATATGTTCTTTTATTTCGATTGTTATGGTGTCATTCATTTTATTGTCCTTTATTAATTTGCGATTTAAATTTTGTCCATTTTTTTATATAGAAAATAGAAATTTAGAAATAGTGAAACTACTAGATATACTGTTATTATCAAGGTACCATATGGTAAGATATCATCAATACTAAACCAACTGCCCAATTGTAATATCAATAGTACGCCAATACAAAATTTCGAAATCTCAGAAGGAATACTAAGTCTAGACCTGTCCATAAGGCTAGTATAGGCAAATATACTCACCGCTAAAAACAGCCCATATATGAGAATCATCGAGAAGGAAATCTCTCCAACCAATTGAAACATGTAAATCATTAGTATCAGTGTTATGATAAGTTGTATCCATATCCAACAGTGCATCCCTAGTGATGCAACACTTGTGTACTTCACTTGCTCGTTTACTCTGTCAGTATATGGTATAGGGTCATCCTCTTCCCTATCTTCCGGCCTCCACCCTGTAGGCATGAAAAATACTTTTACTTTATCTATCCAACGTTCTGTCAACCATGCGTCTTTGGTGACAACCCATAGATGTTGAAAATTTATAAGGTATGGATTCCAAGTATTAACTTGTCTTTTGACACCGTATACAGCCAATTCATCATCCAGCTCTTCTTGAAAAGTTCCGAACCATTTGTCCCATATGATGAACACTTGACTGAAGTTCTTATCCATGTACGGATCATTGATAGCATGGTGGACTCGATGATGAGAGGGAGTAACGAGAAAATATTCCAACCAACCCATCTTATCTATCAATCTAGTATGATACCAGAACTGTGCAAAAAGATGTAATGGCGCCACAATAGCAAACACTTCTACAGGAATACCTAAAATGGCTAATGGAATCCACAAAAAGAAAAACAGCCCAAAGACTGCAGATATATTTTGACGTAATGCGCAGGCGAGATTAAATTCTTCACTACTGTGATGTATGATATGTCTGTTCCAAAATAGATTAATCTCATGTTCGAACCGATGCGCCCAGTATCCTGCAAAATCTAGCCCAATGAATGTAATAATATATAATGATAACTGAGATTCGATCTCAAAAAGTGCCAGATGACCAACCATCCAATCATAACTGACAATAACTACGGCAAGCCCGAGCACCTCTTTCAATGAATTAGTCAATCCTGAACTCAAACTAGATACGGTATCAAAACTATTTATTACATCGCGATTTTTAATTCTAGAAACCATGAATTCTATCAATATCAGAACCATAAAAAAAGGTATCGCATAAGTAAGTACTTGCGCATAAGTCTGCATAGATGTATTCGGATTAGATTGGTGTAAATATAATCGTTTGATGTTACATTTATGGAGTTAATACAGTATTATATAATCATAATTACAAATATTTATTCTTCCACTTCGGAAATAGGCATATGTTAAAATCACAAGAAAAGTTATCATATAGTACAAATAATCATAATATATAAAGTGCAGATCAAAAGACAATAGTATCTATGAAGCAGCGACTGATTATTCTACGAAGTCTAACATATGTAAATAAATAAATATTTCAAGACAGTGCTTACCACATAAAAAGTTACTTTTGCTATAACAATCTAGAGAAAATGAGAAAGATAAGTCTGTCTTTGTTTTTAAGTTTGATTTTTAGTCTTTTTGGGATTTCACAATGCCCCGACTTATCGAACAATGTCCTAGTAAATGGAACTACAAATACTGATTTCTCTCTTTGTGGCACACAATCTGTAACATTCTCTGTCGATGATGTAAATCTCCCTACTGGAACTATAGATTGGTTCTCAAGTCCTGTGTCAGGATTTGATCCAGCGACTAGTGGGACCTTGATCGGTTCGTCTACTATAAATAGTACCGCTAATCCTTGTACAGGTTTATGCCCTACTATAGAAGCCATATATATAGATGCATGCGGAGATGAAGGGCTCAATGAATTCGTTGTAGTTGGTTCAGGATCAGGATTGAACATTGATGACTTATCATTTAGTTTTGACGTAGCAAATACTGGAGGTTTTGGCGGCCCTGCACCCAATGGAAATATTAATGTAGGAGGAGCTTGTGATTGGATAATGGGTGATCCATCTTTAGTAACTGGATGCTCTAATATCATCGTGGTAGGATCAGGAGACTATGTGCCACCCAATAGTACAATCATCATCCAGACCAGTAACTTTGGAGTTACCACTTATGATGTCTCCGGTATCTGCGGATCATCAGAATGTATCTATCTAGTAAGAAATTCATGTGATAGGCTTATTGGGGGATTTTCAAATTGTGGTGCTGGCACAGGAGTAACAAGCGAGAGAGTAAATACTTTAGAATTAACTTGTGGCTGTAGTGACGTACTTACATATGACATACTCAATCCCGACTTCCTCGCCGTATGTGCCGCTGGAGCTAATGGAATGCACGTTTTTGCAGATCTAACATATGCCAACAATGGTTGTAATATAGGTCCCAATGTATCCTCTATCCCTCAATTCCCACTGAGCGCAACTATCGATCCTTTTAATTATACTTTTTCTTCGGCGGATTGTAATAATGATTTGTACATCGTCGGGGTACTCAATTCTAATCAAGAAAATGAAGATTGCTGCAGTGAACAAATAACAAGTGAGTATTCATTTAACATATCTTGCCCAGAAGCTCAATTGAGTGGTGTAGGTAGTCTATGTCCGGGAGAGTGTACACAGATAGACGTACTATTCACTGGTGGAGAGACGCCATATGAGCTAGATATGCAAGTGACTACGCCCCTATTCCCGATTACATTTACACTACCAGGCTTCGAAGCGAATGATCAAATTACAATATGTTACGATAGCCTCGGTCCACCACTCGACCCTGCAACGAATACAGTGAACGTTCCTTCATTTTTAGGAGGGTTTACTGGAGATTTGGAATTACTCAACTTCACAGATGATCAAGGATGCGCCGGAACTATTACTGGAGGAGTTATCGCCATTGATTTTAATGATGCACCAGATGTAGTATCTCCGCCAACTGTAACGGAATGCGACATGGGTGATGGAACAGCATTTTTCATCCTTTCTGATTTGAATATCATTGTGAATAATGGATCTGGATTACAAGTCAACTACTACTCTGATGCTATGGGGCTCAATCCGATACCCAACGTCTATCAGACAGGAACCACCATCATATACGCGCAAGTAATAGATAACCCATGTAGCAGTGATATCGTACCGATTAATCTAGAAGTAATATCAAATGGAGATGCTGGAGTCGTCAATATGTTCTGTAACACAGGAGACGGCAACAGTCTAGAATGTACCATATGCGACGATGATAATATTTCTGGAGAAGAAGTGGACATCACTATCGTGTTTCAAGATGGATCTATCGAGTATGATTACATTGTGAATATGACTACGCTCAGTGGTGTATCTATTGATATCAATGGTACGGCGATAGGAGGCTCCGCCACGATTACCCAGGACATTTTTGAGACGACTACTTTTACCGTAATCTTAGTAGACCCAAATAATGACTGCCCAGACATGACAGACCTTGGTGATCCAGTGACTATCTTCTACGGCGTACTTCCTGATATGGATAACCCGGGTGACTTGAGTAATTGTGGAAGCGTAACGTTACCTCCTATAACTGGGAATATTATACCTGCAAATGCTGGATATTATTCGATGCCAGGTGGTATGGGTACGATATTGATCCCAGGTGAAGAAATCTCTACTAATACTACGCTCTATCTATATGGAGGGTTTGATGGATGTGAGCAAGAAATAGAAATAGAAGTCAATATTCTGTCTTCAAGTATGATAAATAATCCTGGAGATATCACTACATGCGGTTCTTTCATACTTCCTGCAATTACGGGTGTCAATGTGGATAATGCCAATTATTATACAGAGACGAATGGCGGAGGAAACGAACTGGCTGTCGGTACCAACATAGTCGTAGACTCAGAGATATTTATATTTGATCCAGTATGTCCAGGTATTGAAGAATCATTTATGGTTTCAATCACCCCTGGAGCCGTAATCACGACAGGACCTGACACTATAGTCTGTGATACTTTCATCCTAGAAATGATCGAAGGTGTAGACCTGACGGGTGCTGAAGCTTACTACGAATTGCCAGATGGTCTAGGCCAGCAAATACTAGTCGGTGACACCATAACACAAGACACTACGATATACATCTATGACAATACTCCAGGATGTATTATTGAAGTTCCTTTTGTTATCACTATTTCTACCCCTGGTTTTCCTGGATTGGATTCTACCGTTGTCATCTGTGAAGGGGATGCTACCTTATATGATATCAATACCTTACTTGGAGGCAATACTCCTGATACTATAGGTTTTTGGGTAGAAAATGGAACAAATATTATATCTGATAGCAGTGCAGTAGACTTCTCATCTCTATTAACTGGTCAGTACACATTCGATTACATGATTTCTGATTCTATTTGCCTTGATACGTCTTCGACGCTCACAGTCAATATAATAGGTAATGTCAACGCTGGCACCGATACATTATTAGTAGTATGTGAAGACATCACCAATGTGAATGTTTTTGATCTTTTGGGTAATCCAGATCAGGGAGGAGTATTCTTAGACAATACGGGCGCACCTGCACCATTCGATCCGCTAGACGCTTCATTTACTACCGTTACTCCTGGGTTTATCATTTACAGTTATATCGTAGGGGATCCATTATCTTCGTGTGGTGCTGATACTTCTATATTCTCTGTAATAACTGGACAAGAGGTAAACGCTGGTGAAGACATCGGTCAAACAATATGCGCTGGTCAACCGCCGATCATGCTATCCTCTCTATTGATGAATAATACGGATATCGGAGTATTCTCAGAACCTGTAATCAGCGGCGGACTTGATGGAGCGGGAATATTTAATAGCGCATTGGTTTCAGATGGAGAATATGTAATCTACCATATACTACAAGGTAGTGGACAGTGTCCCTCTGATACTGCGACCATAACATTGACGGTGGTAGATGGACCCAATGCAGGAGACGAACAAGAAGTAGAGTTATGTTCTGATGACCTCACATTAGACCTCTCTAGCGTATTAGATCCGGCGGCAGATCCTAATGGTGTATTCTACTTTGGTAATAATGCAATCTCAGACCCAAGCATAGATTTCACAGGCGTATCCGGTGAAGAAGAATATCTATACATCGTTGGTGATGGAGTTTCTTGTCCGTTTGACACCGCAGTGTTGACCATTAAAATCACGCCGATCCCTAGCACTTCTTTGACTTTAGATGTTGCCTCTGTTTGTTCTGATGAATGCGCCACATTTACTTTATTTGCAGATGCAAGTACTACTCAAACGCTGACACTATTCTATCAAATTACTAATAACAATGGTGATACCGATTCTAGAACTGCAATATTTGACGATACTTCGTCCCCTCTATCTGAAGAATTTTGTGAAGGAGATGGTTCGCTGATAAGTAATATCGTTGAACCAAATAATACCTATATTCTATCCTTTGACAGTATCTATGTAGACGGTCCAGAGTGTGTATTCTTTCTAGATGACATTCAATCATTTGAAGTAGGCGGAGATACAGATACCTTACTACAGAATACCTATTGCTTAGATGATGTAATTCCAGTAGGAACTGATATTTATGATGTCAATACACAAGATGGAACTACCATTATCTCGAATGCTAGTGGATGCGATAGTACCATCACAGTAGACTTCACTTTCTTATCGGAGGTGCCTGGCACCTTCGTGGCAACAGAGTGCGAGGGAGATACAGTAACTGTGTTTGGCATAGACTATACTACTGATTTCACGAGCGATACTACTTTGATAGGCGCTAGTTCTTCAGGATGTGACAGTATCGTAAGTATTGATATATCATTCCTAGAAAATGAAATGGAAGATTATATTAGAACAAAATGCAGTGGCGAAACCGAAAATTTAGGAGGTATCTTATTCTCAGAGGCTAACAATTCGGGTACAGCCATTATCGAAAATGGAGCAAGCAATGGATGTGATTTGATCTTGGATGTTTTCTTCACATACCTTGATCAAGTGGAAGTCGTATTAGACACAATGGTGTGTGACAATTATAGTATCGAAATTGCTGGCGAGACCTATGATATAAATAATCCTACGGGGATGGAGATATTGCCAAGTGGATCGATGAATGAATGCGATACCACGATAATGATCGATCTTGATTTCTCTTTGATGGGGATAGATTCATCGATTGTACTTTCTACCTGTGATGATGGGCTATTTTTTGTTATCGGCAATGAGACATTCAATAGGACCAATCCGTCAGGCACATCAACAGTTGATGGTCTTAATGGCGAATGTGACACTACATTCACAGTGGACATCACATATGGCGTGATGCAAGTAGACTTAGAAGAAATAGATGCAGGATGTGAGGTAATAGATTCTGGATTAGTGATTATAAACAATATAAATGGGGTGCCTCCTTATAATATCATCTATAATGGAAATAACACGATAGCATTCGTACTACCTGTAGAGATCGAATTGCCAGCAGGTATGGGCAGTTTGCTTGTGACAGATGACAATGGTTGTGAATCTACCATACCTTACGAAATACTAGAGGGCAATGATGATGGCGATTTCGAAATAGTGCAAAACGGCAATCAGCTCAATATTATAGGAGGTATAGTGGATTCAGTCTCATGGCTTCCAGATGAATCACTAAGCTGTATAGACTGTATCGATCCTATAGTATCACCTACTATCACCACTATTTATACAGCGAATGTATTTTATGGAGGTGAATGTGAGATCGAAATAGAGTATATATTCCAAGTGATAGACGACATTCCAGACTATATACTGCCAGGCGTATTTAGTCCCAATAATGACGGTGCGAATGAGAATTTTACATTGTTCCTTACCGATGGAGCGATAGGCGTACCACAAAGCATGGTGATTTTCGATAGATGGGGTAATAACGTAGCCACAGTGCAAGGACAAGACATCATTCAAGTAGGATGGGACGGTAGAAAAGACGGTAGTTCTGTTGCTGAGGGAGTCTATGTATACAAAATAGAAATCCTAGAACAAGATAAACTCCTTGTGCTTTATGGAGATGTTACAGTGATACGATAAGCATGGTCAAAATAGCATACTCCCCAGTCTATAAATATGAGCTTCCTGAAGGCCATAGATTTCCTATGATTAAGTACGAGCTTATTCCTGAGCAGCTCTTATATGAAGGTTCGGTGACGGAGGATCACTTCTTCCATCCAGACAAACTTTCTGATAGCGAAATTTTACTTACGCATACAAGAGAATACCTCGATAAACTCAACACGCTGAATCTTGATAGAAAAGAGGTAAGAAACATAGGATTTCCAGTATCAGACAAACTCATAGATCGTGGTAAATATATAGCTAATGGCACTCTACAATGTGCCCGACTCGCTATAGAGCATGGCTGCGCTATGAATATAGCTGGCGGCACACACCATAGTTTTGCGGATAGAGGGGAAGGGTTTTGCATCTTCAATGATATTGCCATAAGTGCTAATATCCTTCTCGATGAAGGAAGCCATGATAAAATATTGGTGGTAGATCTTGATGTACATCAGGGAAATGGAACAGCTAAGATATTTGAAAATGAGGATCGAGTGTTTACCTTTAGTATGCATGGAGAGCGCAACTATCCAACGAGAAAAGAAAAGTCCGACCTTGATATAGGATTACCTGACAAAGCGGAAGATGACCTATTTCTTAATACGCTTAGAGAAACCCTACCAAAGGTGATAGATCAAGTGCAGCCACAGATCATATTCTATCTTGCTGGTGTAGATATATTAGAATCTGACAAATTGGGTCGACTATCTGTATCTAGAGAAGGGTGCAAAGAAAGAGACAGATTCGTATTCGAGTCTTGTAAAAACAATGGAATACCTGTCGCCGTGAGTATGGGTGGTGGATACAGTCCCAAAATATCAGATATTGTAGAAGCCCATGCTAATACATTTAGAATGGCACTCGAAAGTTATGAATAAATGATGGTAATTCTTAGCTGACTAGGGATATTCAGTAGATCTGAATATCCTCATTTATATAGACCTTCACTCCGCTTACTGCTGAATGAATACCCCGTTTACGCTTGATTTTACGTAAATATGAGGTAATAAATTTCAACCTAATCTTCCACTCGCCGTTCGGGCTTTCATTTTTGGCTTGACCCAAAAACGAAACAAAAAACGAGTGTTTGCTAAACAAGCCATCTCTTATCTCAAGACTTTACCTGACTTTTAACGCTATTGGGATCACTTTTTGACTAAACTTGCAAAACTCGCTTACGTTCAGACAGTTGCGAGTTCTTAACGCCAAAATGAAATCCAAATACCTAAGCCAGCTAAGGTAAATTTAATCTCTGCCACAAATTAATGCACCTTGTAAGTGATATAATTTTAATATTGTCCTTACTTCTGAATAACCCTATTTAAAATTTTGGAGATTGATTTTGGGTTACTTACTATAAGGATAAATCAATTATCTCCCAATGGTAAACAAAGCTCCTATATTAATGATATCTCCAGAACTGTCATTCAAACCAATATCGTAAAATGGAAATAAGACTATACCATCGTATATCCAAAATAACATTCCGATTTCAAGATATTGCTGATAAGAAGAAGTTTCTGTTTGGAACGGATCTGAACTACCAGTGAGTCCTATATATGTTGTCTGCCAATCAGTAACTATAGTTTCAATATTAAAAGAATAATTACTTGTTATATCACCCGCTTGCTCGTCCAATGAAAATTGTAGATTTCCATTTATGCACCAAGATTTAGAAATAGCTTTTTCGTATAGTAAATTGATGGTAGGATTAAAGGGTTTTTTTGTAGGATCAAAAGTTAGATTAGCCGATACGATAGCGGCCAATGCGGGAAACCATTTGCTATCTTCAGTCAGATGTACTTTGATTCCGATATTTGATGACTCAGATGAGATACTCGCTAGATCACTATTATCTTTTTGTCCAGTCCATCCGAATTGTAATTCGTAGTTTTTAGCAATTCCATATCTGAGTAGCGTACTTAAATTGTTTTGACTGGTTGACTTGAAACTATTATTACTGTAGTAATTGTCTATTTGAAAACCCTTTTTTTGAACGCCGGTTATTTCTCCGTTGTCCAATGGTCTAATCTGTGCACTCACTTCAGTACTTGTTGCTAGTTGAATCACCAATACAAGTAAAATAGATACTATTGATGACATGTAATTTGTAATAATACTAGAGGGTAAGTTATACTTCACTATATTGCTCTTTTATTTATTGTTAGCACTCAAAATAAGAACAAGAATCGTTATTATTTTGTAATAAATGCTAAAGTATATTAATTACTATGACCTTACGAATATTCTTATCAATAATTTTAATAGGATGTACTTCACATCTTTCTATCTGCCAGACGGAATCAACAAATGAGGATAGAGATGAGGATGCGTTATTTCTAAAAGATATCCATGACTATGCGTTGACGGAGAGCTCTACCTACGCATGGTTAGAGCATCTAGCTACTGAGTGTAAAGGCAGACTTGCAGGAAGTGAAAATGCCGAGAAAGCAGTCCAATATACTAAGATGATCATGGATACATTGGGCTTTACTTCTACCTCACTACAACCATGTAAGGTCAAAAAATGGCACAGAGGAGATCCAGAATATGTCTATATTACTTGGGGAGATTACAAAACTTACAATGATCAAGGCAAAGAATTAAATGCATTGTCTCTAGGTAATTCTTATGGAACAGGACCTGATGGTATCACTGCTGAGGTGATAGAAGTACAAAGCTTGGACGAGGTGGAGAAGTTAGGACGAGAAGTTATAGAGGGTAAGATAGTATTCTACAATAGACCGATGGATCCGACACAGCTGAGAACATTCAATGCATACGGCGGTGCTGTAGATCAGAGAGTGTGGGGTGCATCAAAAGCCGCAGAATATGGAGGCGTCGGTGCTATAGTAAGATCAATGACGCTCCGACAAGATGATTATCCACACACGGGTACAATGGTGTACAAAGAAGAATTTGAGAAAATATCAAGTCTTGCCATAAGTACGAATGATGCTGACTTCCTAAGTGATAAGCTCAAAACAGAAAAGGTAACCATGACTGTAAGAAATAACTGTACTCCAGGGGAAGAGGCAGTATCTTACAATGTAATCGGTGAGATCGAAGGAACTACATATCCAGATGAGATCATTGTGATTGGCGGTCATCTAGATGCTTGGGATGTAGGCGGTGGAGCGCATGATGATGGTGCAGGGTGTGCGCATTCGCTTGGTGTGATCAATATACTCAACGGGATCGGGTATAGACCACAACGTACGATCAGATGTGTCATGTTTATGAATGAAGAAAACGGACTCGCTGGCGGTAAAGAATATGCTCGTGTATCAAACGAAAAGGGAGAATACCACCTTGCAGCATTAGAGTCAGATGCTGGTGGATTCGTTCCTAGAGGCTTTAGTTTTGACGGACATGCAGATGTGCTAAAACCATTCTACGCAAGAGTAAGTAAATGGTTACCTTTGTTGGAGAGTTA
Organism: uncultured Saprospiraceae bacterium; assembly: GCA_938007965.1. GTDB lineage: Bacteria > Bacteroidota > Bacteroidia > Chitinophagales > Saprospiraceae > CAJXUU01. The sequence goes on from CALLMH010000003.1 coordinate 85,370, forward strand.
TGGTTTGTACTTCACTACAGGTGGATCGGGTGCAGATATTGGCCCACTAAAAAGTCAAAAAGGACTACTTATAGGTTTGAGACCTGATTCGCAAAGATACTTCGATTACCATCATACGACTATCGATCAAATCGAAGCGGTGAATAAAAGAGAACTAGAATTAGGAGCCGCATCTATGGCTTCATTGATATATTTAATAGATAAATACGGACTGAAATGATGTACTTCAGCGATAAAAAGGATGTAGTAACGATAGGGGCATTGGATTTTGCAATCTATCTAAGCGCACGTGAGATTCAAAATAGAATAAGAGAGGTGGCTAAAACCATTGAAGTCGAATATGAAGGTAAAAACCCCTTGTTCCTGGTCGTACTCAATGGAGCGTTTATATTTGCAGGTGACTTGATACGGAATATGGATATTGCCTGTGATGTCGATTTCGTAAAGGTATCATCATACAAAGGACTAGCAAGTACGGGTAGGCTCGAAGTAAAAATCCCAAATGAAAAAAATCTTGAAGGGAGACATGTGGTCATTGTTGAGGATATAATAGACAGTGGGTTTACGCTAGACCAATACGTGCCAGTTGTAGAAGCTCAAAAACCAGCTTCTTTGAAAATATGTACTCTTCTACAAAAGCCAGATGCAGCAAAGTATAAGGTGGATATAGATTACAAGTGCTTCTCTATACCTACTAAGTTTGTAATTGGGTATGGTTTAGATTTTGATGGAGCAGGCCGTAATCTTCCACACATATATCAGTTGATTGATGAGTGGGGTAGATAGCAGAATCATATGAAAGAATCATTACCAAAGAAGAAAACTAAGAATCTACTAAAGTACATGGGTCTAGGATTTCAAATGGCGGGTGTGTTTGTCTTTGGAATCTTTGGAGGTCAGTGGTTAGATGGTCATTTTTCCACAGAAAAACCTTACTTCACGATTGGTCTTATTCTCTTTTTGTTCGTAGGTTATCTCTATAAACTTTACCTCGACCTTGCTAAGGATTAATAAATGGACATAGAAACATATTATCAAAATATACTCTTATCAGCTGATTTTATATCTAACAAGATAGATTCGGATATGCCTAAATCTGCAATCATGATGGGCACTGGTCTAAGCAGTATCGTGGATAGGATGGAGGATTGTAAGACTATAGATTATGCAGAGATTCCTCATTTTCCAAAGAGCACGGTGGAGGGTCATAAAGGTAAATTAGTCGTTGGTAAGTTAGATGGAAAAGAGATATTAGTCTTGGCAGGAAGATGGCACTACTACGAAGGATACAATACCAAAGAGCTAACATTTCCTATCCGTGTTCTTTATCAATTGGGAGTGCGTACAATTATATTTACCAATGTATCAGGCGGTGTGAATGCTGAATATGCTGCAGGGGATTTGGTAGTTATAAAAGACCATATCAACGCAATTCCAGATCACCCACTACGTGGAACCAATGATGATAGGTTGGGCCCTAGGTTTCCAGATATGCTAAAAACGTACGACCTTTCTCTGAGACGAGATATAAAACGTATCGCTGAAACCCTCGATATTACTATCCATGAAGGCGTATATTATGGCCTGCAGGGTCCTAGTCTTGAAACTCCCGCCGAATATTTGATGATCCATAAAATGGGAGCTGATCTAGTGGGTATGTCGACGGTTCCTGAGGTCATCGTAGCCAAACATGCGGGCATGAATATAGCTGCGGTATCTATCGTCTCGAATGTGTGTTTCCCGCCAGAGCGTATCACAGAGACTACACTCGAAGAAGTAATCAAGGTAGCTAATATGGCGTCCGAAAAGCTCAATCAAATTCTTGGGTTGCTTGTGAAGGGCTTAAACTGATTTTACCATTTCTATATTACTGATTTATCTATAACGTCTTTCTAAATGATCAATAAGCGCTTGTAATAAGTACGCTAGGTTGATGTCACAGATGTGATGAATTTATTACTCTTTATCGCTCTGTCTTTTGATTTCGTCACATCCTTCTTTATGGAGCTAGACAGGAAACTTTATTTTGGACTTGGGAAGGTGCGCAAAACTATATTTTTTATTTAGATTTGGTCTAAATAAGTTTTGTGCTTTGCGTTTTCTGCTATACATTTGCCCTTATTAAGAATTAATCTAATTAAATTTAAGCCTTGAAAATGAATAGAAACAAAAATATAAACACAATTGGGTTGTTGCTTTTAGGAGTAGCATTTACGCTGGGCAGCTGTGGTGACAATGAGTCAGAAGATAACGTGCCTGCTACGTATGAATTTTTAAGAAATGGGGAGTCTACTGTTTCTTTCTCTGGACAAACGACTCGGATCTTGATGGCAGAAGAATTAGCGACTGCATTATTGGATTTTGATAAGTCGGCGACAGACTTGCAAGAGATGTTTGCCAATGAGGACGCTACAGGCGGAGATGTAAGTCCATTTGTAAATGAATCTCTAAATTCTGAGACGAAAAGTATAAGATCAAAAGTGGCAGCATCTAGAGACTTATTTAGCACAAATGCAACGGGATCTGCAGCGATCAAAACACAGATGGATCAGTGGATCGCAGCTCAGGTAAGTGACGTTTTTCCTAATGAAAATGAACTGGCAGAAATTGGTAAAGCAGGACAAATAGCGGATGGATCGTCAACTCGATATATAAACGGTAAAGGACTAGAGTACAATCAAGCAGTGACTAAAACACTCATCGGAGCATTGATGACAGATCAAATATTGAATAATTATCTAAGTCCTGCAGTGTTAGATGAAGGTACTAATATAGAGGATAATAACGTCAGTAAAGTGGTAGAGGGTAAGACATACACCAACATGGAGCATAAGTGGGACGAAGCATATGGATATCTGTTCGGTAAGTCGAGTTCGGTAGCGAATCCACTTGCGGATCTAGGTGCTGATAACTATCTCAACAAATACCTAGCAAGAGTAGAAAACGATGCTGATTTTTCAGGGATAGCACAAGAAATATATGATGCATTTAAGTCCGGTAGAGCTGCTATCGTATCTGAAGATTATAATACTAGAGACAAGCAAGCAGATATCATCAAAGAGAAAATATCAGATGTAATCGGTATCAGAGCCGTCTATTATCTCCAACAAGGAAAAAAAGGTATCGAAGCGGGTAATTTGGGTACAGCATTCCATGATTTATCTGAGGGGTTTGGATTTATTTATTCTTTAAGATTTACAAGAGATGCAGGAAGCGACAGTAGTAAGTTTAGTGATGATGAGATAGAATCTTTTATTTCCCAACTATTAGAGGGGGATGGATTTTGGGATGTAACTCCAGCAACATTAGACGGAATATCAGAATCAATAGCGGCAAAATTTAATTTCACAGTAGCACAAGCTGCAGAATAATATAAGAGGAGTTTATGAAGGCATTAATATCATCGTTTTTAATAGTATTATTGGTCCTATCCACACAATCTTGTGGGGAGAATGACATCTCAGAAATAGATATACCTAATGATAATTTTGACAGAGGTGCATTATTAACAGATATCGCAGACAATGTTATTATTCCTGGATATATCAACTATACTACGGATTTAGCTAATCTTGACTTGATGGCTAATAATTTTAGTACTAATCCAGATGCAGAGACGCTTTTTCAACTTAAGTTAGAGTTCAAGAATGCATACCTATCTTGGCAGAGCGTATCGATGTTTGAAATAGGAAAGGCAGAGGCGCTTGCATTGAGAAATAATACCAATATATATCCGACAAACACATCAGAAATAGAGGAGAATATTTCAACTGGCGAATATAATCTAGCGCTTCCATCAAAAATAGACGAGCAAGGATTTCCAGCTCTGGATTATCTACTTTATGGAGTGGCTGATACCGAAGAAGAAATAGTAAAATACCATTCCGAAAATGAAAAAGCTAGAAATTATCTAACTGACTTGACTTCTAGATTAGTAAGTCTTACGAATGAAGTGAAAGAAGATTGGGTAGGAGATTATAGAGCATATTTTATTGAAAATGATGGATCGTCGGCTACAAGCTCCTTGAATAAATTGGTGAATGATTATATTTTCTACTATGAAAAATTCTTGCGAGCTGGTAAAATTGGAATCCCAGCGGGTGTCTTTTCAGGCAATCCTCTTCCCAATACAGCTGAAGGCTTATACTCTGAGGAATATTCAAAAACTCTATTTTTGCAAGGGCTAAATGCAGCATCAGACTTTTTTGTAGGTGCTAGTACCAATCATGATGAGATAGGAGAAAGCTTAAAGTCATATTTAGATTATCTCGACCCAGATGGAAATGCACTTAGTGAAAAAATCATAACACAGTTTGAGGAGATAAAAGCAAAGGCGAATGAATTGGATGATAATTTTGTAACTCAAATCGCATCTGATAATACGAAGATGCTTGAGACGTATGATGAACTCCAAAAGAATGTCATATTACTTAAGGTTGATATGTTGCAAGCTTTGAATATCAAGGTAGATTTTGTGGATGCTGACGGAGATTAGATAATTTTCTTCTATATGATTTGCTACGTTTCTGTAAAAATAATTGACAAATGAAGTAAATCTCCTAGCATCTCCATCATTAAAGCGATTCATTGATTCTAATCAATCGGCGATTCAGCAAATATCAAGAAATGCAATTTCATCGACTCAAATACGAATTTAGTGAAACAACGAGCGCTGCGCCGTTAGCACTTTTTCGTATTCTCTTTGGGATAATGATGTTTATATCTATAGTACGGTTTTGGTATTATGGATGGATTGAGAAGTTCTATATCGAGCCTAAGTTTTTCTTCTCCTATTACGGATTCGATTGGTTGAGACCACTAGGAGAGTGGACGTATCTATTATTTATTATCTGTGGATTGTCGTCGATATTGGTGGCGATTGGCTATAAATACAGATTATCCATTGTAGTATTTTTTCTATCGTTCACCTACATAGAGCTGATGGACAAGACGACTTACCTCAATCATTATTATTTCATTAGTATTCTTAGTTTTTTGATGATTTTTTTGCCAGCATCTGTATACTATTCTATGGATGCAAGAGCTGATAAGACAAAAGCATATGAATATATCCCGAGGTGGACAATCGACTGTATAAAATTGTTATTGGGCATCGTCTATTTCTATGCTGGGCTCGCTAAGCTCCAGCCTGATTGGATGTTGAGAGCTATGCCGCTGAAGATCTGGCTACCTTCCAAATATGACATACCACTGCTTGGTAATTTACTACATGAAAACTGGGTGCATTATGCATTCAGCTGGGGAGGTGCAGCTTATGACTTACTGATCCCCTTCTTGCTTATCAATAAACGCACTAGAGGTTTTGCTTTTGTGGCGGTCGTTATATTTCATGTACTGACCAGAGTGCTATTTCCGATCGGTATGTTTCCATATATTATGATTGTGAGTGCATTGATCTTTTTTGATCCCAGCGTACATCATAAGATCCTAGGTTACATCTCTAATATTTTGAAAATCGACAAAACGAACTTTGATAATAGACGTGCACTTGCTTACTCGAATACTTCGGCGACAAAATTTAGGAACAGTATCTTGATCGTATTCTTTGTGATTCAGATATTATTGCCATTTAGATTTCTGGCGTATCCGGGCAATCTATTTTGGACAGAGCAGGGCTTTCGGTTTTCTTGGAGAGTAATGCTTATGGAGAAGGCAGGATATGCCAATTTCAAGATAGTCGACGGCGTCAGCGGTAAGAGATTCTATGTAAACAATTCAGATTTTCTGACGGCACAACAACAGAAAATGATGAGTACACAACCAGATATGATCGTAGAGTATGCCCATTTTTTGGGGAATAAATTTGCCCTAGATGGACACCAAAACATAGAGATATATGTAGAAAGTTACGTAGCACTAAATGGACGACCAAGCCGCCCATACATAAATCCGAATATAGACTTAATGAAAGTATCTGATGGATTCGAAAATAAGGAATGGATATTGCCATATTGAGTAAGGAAACAAGGTATCAATAGAAATGAAACTTATCTGAACTAACGGATCATTGGTTTTAACTTATCGACACCGAGTAACAGTTTTTTGGAATAAAATCTAAACGAACAATCACACATAAATTTTGAATAAAAAGCTAAATATATTTTTCATATTAATCTTACTATCACAGGCACTTATTGGCCAACATAAGCTATCCGGTAAGATCAAAAACTTAGATACCAACAAGGCCATCGTAGGTACAGAGGTATATAATCAGCAAACTGACCAAGTAGTATTCACCAATCAAGATGGGTATTACGAATTTACCGATCTAGAAAGTGGAAACTATGACCTGACCATATTCACTTTTGATTTTAATACACAGACTAAGTCGATAGTTCTTGACGGCGACGGTATTATTGATTTTGTATTGGAGCCACTGTCACAGAAACTATCGGAGGTAGAAATTATAGCCAAGAAAGCAGAGTTTTTTGATATCCGTCGATTGAGACCTGTAGAAGGGACCTCTATATTTGCAGGTAAAAAGTCAGAAGTAGTACTCCTAGATCAAGCCGTGGTAGCGGTCGCATCCAATACAGCAAGACAGATCTATGCGCAAGTAGTAGGGCTCAATATATATGAAAGTAATGATGCAGGACTACAGCTTAGTATTGGAGGTCGGGGACTTGATCCTAATCGAACAGCAAACTTCAATACACGTCAAAACGGCTATGATATAAGTGCAGATGTATTGGGATATCCAGAAAGTTATTACTCTCCACCTGCAGAAGCATTATCTGAGGTCCAAGTGATAAGAGGTGCAGCTTCTCTCCAATATGGAACTCAGTTCGGAGGACTAATCAACTTCAAGATGAAAAAGCCTGTGAGAGATAAGAACATAGAATTGATATCAAGACAAACACTGGGTTCATTTGGTCTATTTACATCTTTTAATAGTATCGGCGGTACAGTGGGCAAGATCAGTTATTATACATATTTTAATTACAAAAGAGGAGACGGATATCGTGATAATTCAGCATTTGATTCTAAGAATTTCTATGGATATGCGAATTATAAATTAAGTAATAAGACGAATATATCGGTCGAGGGGACCTATCTCAAATACTTGGCAAAACAGGCGGGGGGATTGACCGATGCACAGTTTGCAAGGACACCAAGATTAAGCACACGGGACCGAAATTGGTTTGAGGTGGATTGGAAGCTATATTCAGCAAAACTGAATCATAAGTTTTCTGAAAATCAAGAATTGGACTTTATTGTATTTGGACTGGATGCAGAGCGTAACTCAGTAGGTTTTAGAGGGAATCCGATAAACTTAAATAGTAATCCAATAACGGAAATAGATGAACAGGATGCTTCAGGAAATTATATTTTACCAAGAGATTTATTGAGGGGCAGTTTCGATAATTGGGGCATAGAGTCTAGATTTTTGTCTCGATATAAGATAGGAGAGCGAGACGGTGTATACTTGATCGGTTCGAAATTTTATAAAGCCAACAATACCAGTATACAGACAGCAGGTACAAATGGTGTCGACGCGGATTTCTCTATCGCTGATGATTTGTTTCCAGAATATGCCAACCAGTCTAGTTTTGTATTTCCGAATTTGAATGTCTCGCTATTTGGAGAAAACATCTTTTTCCTAAATGAAAAATTATCGATCACGCCAGGATTTAGATTCGAATATATTAAGACGGAAAGTGAGGGAAATTATCAACAGATAAATTTTGATAATGCAGGGAATGTCATCAGTCAAAACGTACTTACTGATAATAATGAACTAGAGCGAAAGTTTTCACTTTTTGGGATTGGAGCGAGTTACAAACCCAGTAAGAATACTGAGCTATACGCTAATATTTCACAGAATTATAGATCCGTTACATTCAGTGATATCCGTGTAGTGAGTCCAACATTTATCATCGATTCATTGATTACAGATGAGAAAGGATTTACCGCTGATCTTGGACTCCGAGGGAGGTGGCAGAAGTATCTAGCATTCGATGTAGGAGCATTTGCATTACAGTACAATAATAGGATAGGTATACTCCTTGATTCTCGTGCAAATCGGGTCAGAAAAAACATAGGAACTGCATTTATTTATGGGATAGAAGCATTTGCAGATTGGAATATTGCCGCTACTTTTTTACCAGATAACAAGAAAGCGAAACTGAATCTATTTATCAATACGGCCATCACAGATTCGGAATACATAGCCTCTGAAGAAAATAATGTAAAGGGGAATAAAGTCGAATTTATCCCAGCAATAAATTTCAAATCAGGCATCAAAGCGGGGTACAAAAATCTTTTATTGAGCTTGCAGTATTCGAGCCTCTCCGAGCAATTTACTGACGCAGAGAATAGCTCACCACCCGAAGAAGGAGACAGTAGAAGCGGAGTGATTGGAGAGATTCCTGGATATAATATTGTCGATTTTTCTATGTCGTACAAATTCAAAAAATTCACTCTAGAATCAGGTATACTCAATCTATTAGACAATCAGTATTATACCAGACGCGCCACGGGTTATCCGGGTCCAGGGATTATTCCAAGTGATGGGAGAGGAGTTTATTTGACATTGGGGGTAAGGATTTGAATGTTCGCATCTTAAAAATTTTGGGACTTGTTGAAGATGTTGATTTATGATCAAAACTCCCCATTGAGGAAATCAATCATCTCATTGCCAGATTTATTGGGATCGTAATACATATTTTCTACAATGAGGTTTTCAATCTCGTTGTAAAACACAAGCTTATAATAACCAGCGGCAAATTCTGATGGAAATGCTACCTGTATATTCTGAGTTGCAAAATCGATTGGTGTACTGTCAATATTGTATAATGAGTCCAGAGAATACAAGTATGTGTAATTGTCGAAAACGAGATTTTTGCACATGGTATCTTTTTCGGATGGTATGATAAACAGCTGATATTCTATCTCATTTTGCTGTGAGATGCTTATCACTCCATTGCTTGGGTTAGGATAGATGATGATGGGACTGTTGGTCGTAGTATTGGGATTACCTACTTTGCCGATAGGGCTTCCATTTTCATCACTAAATTTTATTCCTGTTACAATTTGTAGTGACTTGTCATTTAACTCAGTGCAGTCAAGTTCTTGTTCTTCATTGTCATACGGAGGGGGATCGGTATGCGTATCATCACACGAATAGCTCAGAATGATAAAAATCAAAAGTAATATAGATTGTTTCATGTGTTTTTTATTTTGAAAATTCGATTTTAAGGTTTCGCACATTTACTTTCTGTAAGCCCACTTATCTCCGTTGTTTGACTTCAGGTTTTTAATCTCATCCTAATCATACGTGATGAAATCATTTTTCTGGTAACGTAAAACACGTCGGAAGAACGATATAGAGAAATCTCAAAATTAAAAATTTTAATTTGATACCATAGCACTCTTTTTGATAGAACTGATTCTTGAAATTTGAAAATCCTTCTACATTCTTTTCGAATCGTTGTACGATCGTTCCTTTTTTTTATAACTTTATTTGAGCATTGATGAACAGGAGGTAATGCAAAGTTCATACCCGAGTTGCCGAAGGTTTTGTTCGACACAGAATAATCAGGGAATGACTTGTTCCTCACCACTATCGAAATACTAATTCCGTGATAGCCAGCCAATATCAAAAATGAAAAAACTTACCATTATATTAATTCTTATGTTGTTTTCTAAAATGATAGCAGCATCATGTTTTGGCGAGAAATTCAATTTGGCACAGATATTATTAAACAATAAAGACAAGCATTCAATATTCACTTGTCAAATTTCCAAGACTTATGTTGGGTCGGGCGGTTTTACGAGTATAGCTGTTGTTAGGGATGTTTTCCGTGGAAACCCTATGGACACAATTAGAATAGTAACTGGAGGTCATACTACGGAAGGTGGCACAAAACTAAAACCGGGTACTAATTGGCTAATTGTTAGCGAAACTCAAGACAACTATCAATATACTGCCACAATTTGCCATAATCATTCCAAACCTATGACTGAGAATGATATTGGATGTGGATATAGACGGAATATATATGGTGAGGATATTGTAAATGTAACAAAGCAAATAGACGAATTGAAAGCAAAAGGATTCTCTGGGTCAAAAAAATTATACTTAAAAGAGATGCTTATCGCAGAAGGGAACTATTCAAAGGGTAGTGCTGACGGAATATGGAAACATTACAATCACAGAATTGACAAAACAGAGCAAAATTTAGAAGTTGAAATAGAATACATTGACGGTATTCCAAATGGGAAAACTATAAGATACGTATTGGAATATTTGCCACTAACAATTGAATCAATCGTCAATACAAAGAACGGCAAGTTGATTTCTAAATATGTATATAATGATAGATTCTACAAATACACTTACAGTAGACCAAATGTAAGACTAACAAAATACTATAGATTAAATGAAGTTGGTGACACCATTACTCACTATCAAGAAATTGGACATAAAAATCCAGCAATGGAAGATTACTATTTATATTATAAAGATGGAATTTACCTTAACCTAGTAGATTCATCAAGCTATAATTGTCTATGTAGCGGAAGGTACTATAAAGGTGCAAAAGTTGGAACTTGGAAATACTATGACAAAAACGGGAAAATAATAAACCAGGAAACATATAAGCTGAAGGATACACTTATCAGCAATGTCAAAATGTATGAAGAAGATGGTTCCTTTAAAGTTATTGGAAGAACCAGTGAAAACAAGCCAGTAGGACAGTGGAAATATTATCACGACAGTAAACTTGAATATGAAGTGTTTTACGATCAGAAATCCGAAATAATAACTAACTTAAGATATTACAATAGTGGCGGTAAGAAAGTAACACCATATAAAGACGGTAAACCACATGGAACTGAACACAGATATTACAAATCTGGTGTTCTTAATGAATTAACAAATTACAATCAAGGAATAAAAAATGGGCTACATTATAAATTTGATGAAGAGGGAATTTTAATATACCACAGTAATTTTCTAAAGGGTATCGAAACGACAATTTATAGAGCAGACGCTAAAGCAAATATTTTAGATGGCTTTAGAAGTGGATATAACATTCAGTTAAACTATAAAACAGGAGAGAAATTACACGAAGGAAAATTTTGGATGGGTTATAGAATTGGCAAATATATTAGCTATAAGAAGAATGAGGATTATACAATTTCATATTATGAGACAAATAAAGATATCTTAGTTTCGAATTGTGAAAGTGAATTTCCTAGAAAAATTTTGTATTACAATAAGGATAATAAATTGATTAAATAGAAAGTTTCTAAAAGACGAGTGGAAGGTAATAATAGCGTTACTTCAGCTTACCCTTTGGATAAACTGGATAAACATAATCCTGCAGTAAAACACACTAATTGTGGCAGCTTTTACACCACCTTTTATTTTCAAATGACTCCTTGTCAATTTAAGAGATATTTTCCTTCCCACGTGCTAAAATTTTGTATTTCCAAACTATTCATATAGCCATATTCAATCAATTAGTCTTTCGTTATTTTTTTGCTAGGATGCGACTATTATCATATAAACCAACTAGATCTGCCATCATAAATTCTTGATCCATATTTTAGCATGTTCACATCAAAATAAGCTAATATTCCTTTTGGTACAATCAAACTTGCAAGCTTAGCACTAACAATTGCACACGCTTTTTACAGCAATTCTAACAGCTATCGACTTAGATCACTTTTTTGAGAAATAGCCCAAATGAGTTTTAGCACTATGGATCGCCTCATTTCGTACCGTAAAGATTAGGCAAATTCCTTTAATATTCTTACCTTTGCAGCAGATTGGAGAGCAGAAGAGGGAACAGTTCGTTCCCTTTTTTCATTCTAATCGGTCATTGTAAGCGAAATAACGCATGATAGAAAAGAAATTTGAAAAACTTATTGACCAAGCTATCAAGGAGTTAGAGTATGATGATTGCTTTCTTGTAGATTTGAAAGTGAACAATACCAAAGTTGAAATTTTCCTCGATAGTGATGAATCTATTACCTTTTTGAAGTGTAGAAAAATAAGTCGTTTTATCGAGGCTGTAATCGACGAAGAACAATGGTTAGGTATAAAGTATACACTCGATGTGAGTTCAGCGGGCGTAGGTAAGCCGCTCAAAATGACGCGACAATATGTCAAGAATATCGGACGAGATATTGAAGTCAAAATCTACGGAGAGGAGAAAGAGAAGGTCTTCGGAGAACTCGTCGCTGCATCTGAAGAGAGCATAAGTGTGTTCTACATAGAAGTTGTGAAAGAGGGTAAAAAGAAGAAGAAAGTAGAGACCACCCGTGTGATACCTAGAAGCGAAATTAAGGAAGCTAAAATAAAGATAAGCTTCAAAAAGAAGAAGAAATAAAGTAGTATGTATTCCAAAATTAAGGAGTGCTAAATACAAAATTAAGATATAGTATGGTAGTTAAAAATTTAAAGAAATGATGAATTTAGTAGAATCATTCTCGGAATTTAAAGCCGGTAAAAATATAGACAGACCTACGATGGTTCGTGTACTAGAAGATGTTCTTCGTACATTGATCAAAAAGAAGTATGGCTCTGATGAAAATTTTGATGTGATCGTAAATACACAAAACGGTGACCTCGAGATGTGGAGAGTTAGAGAGATAGTCCCAGATGGTGAAGTGATGGATGAGCAAGCTCAAATATCATTCTCAGAAGCGGTGTCTATCGATGAAGATTACGAAGTGGGCGAAGAATGTTATGAAGGTCTGACACTTGCAGAATTTGGAAGAAGATCAATCATGGCCGCTCGTCAAACATTGATTTCTCGTATCATGGATCTTGAGAAAGATGAAGTATACAAGAAATATATGGAGAGAGTGGGAGAAATCGTATTAGGAGAAGTAAGTCAAATCTTGAAGAGAGAGTTACTCATCCTCGATGATGTAACCGGTAATGAGTTGATACTCCCAAGAAATGAAATGATCCGAGCTGATTATTACCGTAAAGGTGATATGGTGAGGGGAATAATCAGAAGAGTAGAAATGAAAAATAATAATCCTGTAGTGATCGTATCACGAACTGACAGTTTATTTTTGGAAAAACTACTCGAACAAGAAGTACCTGAAATAGAAGACGGATTGATCACCGTAAAAAAGATCGTAAGAATCCCAGGTGAAAGAGCCAAAGTTGCGGTAGAGTCTTATGATGACAGAATCGACCCAGTAGGTGCTTGTGTAGGGATGAAGGGATCTAGAATCCACGGTATCGTCAGAGAGCTGAAAAACGAAAATATTGACATCGTAAATTATACTGAGAATAGTCAATTGTTCATCCAGAGATCACTGACTCCAGCTAAGGTTTCATCTATCAATTTGGATGATGAGAAGATGACAGCGGCGGTATTCTTAAAGCCTGATCAAGTATCATTGGCCATTGGTAAAGGAGGTAGCAATATCAAATTGGCTAGTAAGCTAACAGGGTACGAAATAGACGTATTCAGAGAGACAGATGAAGCAGAACTAGAAGATGTAGAATTAGACGAATTTAGCGATGAGATTGAAGAGTGGGTAATCATCTCACTTAAGAATATCGGTTGTGATACTGCAAGGTCAGTCCTACAATTGAGTAAGCAAGAATTGGTTAGAAGGACGGATCTTGAAGAAGAGACGATCGATGAAGTGATCAATATCTTAGAAACAGAACTTAAGGAAGACTAGTGGGTGTTTTCACTGGTTTCGAAATAAAATATTAGAGATATACGACAAATATCTCTTTAGGGTCAAATCTTAGATATGACTGATATACAAAGAGATATAGCGATATGTCTTGCTCCTTGATCCACGGTGGAGATAGGCTAATATTATAAGTAAGGTAAATTTTATGTACCTTAGTAAAGAAGAAACTTAAAAAAGCTGAATGGCGGCAATAAGATTAGTAAAAATAGCGAAAGAACTTAATGTAGGTACGAGCACTATCGTAGACTTCCTGAAGGGGAAAGGGTATGATATTGAAAACAAGCCTACGTCTAAGATTTCGGACGAGATGCACGATGAGTTGCTTTTAGAATTTAGCGATTCTATGGCAGCAAAAGAAAAAGCAGATAAGTTAGTCATCGGGAGTCGTTACGAAAGTAAGGAAGAAGCTCCAGCGCCTCCTCCTGTGGTAAAGGCTCCTGAGCCAGTACCTGAGCCTATTGTCGAGAAAGTGCCAGAGCCGACACCGGAGCCTGTGCCTGAACCACAACCAGTAGAGGAAGTTACTGTTCCAGAAGTGAAAGCTGAACCGACTCCAGAACCAGTGGTCGAAACTCCCAAAGTAGAGGAGCCAACTCCTGCCGAAACTAAAGAGGAATCTCCTGAAGAAGAAGCACCTAAAAAGGTAGTTCCTGGAATAAAGGTATTAGGTAAAATTGATCTTAGCACAGCTGGAAAACCACCTAAGAAAACGAAGAAAGAAGCGCCTAAACCAAAACCAACGCCTGAAGTCAAAAAAGAAGTAGCGGCAGAAGCTCCAAAAGAAAAAGAAGCACCTAAACCTACTGAAGAATCTACTTCAACTGATGGTGCGAAAGCTCCAGTCGAGGAAATGATCAGAGCTAAAACTCCAGAATTAGCAGGTCTAAAGATTCAAGGAAAAATAGATCTTAGTACAATTCAATCTGATAAAAAGAAGAAGGATCCTAAAAAAGACGACGGAGATAGAAAAAAGAGAAAACGTAAAAAAATACCTGCTAGAGGCGTACCAGCGACAGGCGGTAATAACAGAGGTGGCAATAATAATAGAGGCGGCAACAACAGAGGCGGCAGCAATAGAGGGTCTTCTAGAGGAAATAGCCGAAGAGATGAGGTAAAAGAGGTTACTCAAAAAGAAATAGACGATAAGATCAAAGCAACTATGGCTCGATTGTCTGGCGGCGGAAAGAACAAACGTCAAAAGATAAGAAGGGAGAATAGAGACGAAAAGAAAGAAAAACAAGAAATTAAAGACCTAGAGGCTGTAGAGACAACACTAAAAGTGACAGAGTTTATTTCTGTTTCTGAGTTGGCTAGTCTTATGGACAAACCAGTGACAGAAGTCATCATGACGTGTATGTCACTCGGAGTCATCGTATCTATCAATCAAAGGTTAGATGCAGAGGTTATCGAATTGGTAGCCACTGAGTTTGGGTTTGAAGTCGAGTTTATAGGAGCGGACGAAGAGACAGAGGAAGAAGAAGAGATCATCGACGATCCTGCTGATTTAGTATCTAGAGCTCCTATTGTAACCGTAATGGGTCACGTAGATCATGGTAAAACTTCGTTATTGGATTTCATCAGAAGCGCAAACGTGGCAGATGGAGAAGCAGGGGGTATTACCCAACACATCGGTGCATACGAAGTAGCCGCTGGTCCCGATAAGAAGAAAGTTACATTCTTGGATACTCCAGGTCACGAAGCATTTACTGCCATGAGAGCCAGAGGAGCTAAGGTGACAGATGTAGCCATCATAATCGTAGCTGCGGATGACAAGATAATGCCACAAACCAAAGAAGCAATTTCTCACGCCCAAGCGGCGGGTGTACCGATCGTATTCGCAATCAATAAGATCGATAAAGACGGTGCAGATCCAGAAAGAATAAAAGCGGAACTGGCACAAATGAATTTCCAAGTAGAAGACTGGGGAGGATCATTCCAATCTCAAGATATATCTGCAAAAAAAGGAGAGAATATCGACAAACTACTAGAAAAAGTACTTCTAGAGTCGGAAATGCTAGAACTCAAAGCAAATCCTAATAGAGAAGCCCACGGAACTGTAATAGAAGCGTCACTCGACAAAGGAAGAGGGTACGTAACCAAAATGCTCGTACAGAATGGTACATTGAGAGTTGGTGATTCTATGGTTGCTGGAGCACACTCAGGTAAGGTCAAAGCGATGTTCAATGAGAAAGGAAAACGTGTAAAAGAAGCGGGGCCATCTGCACCTGTACTCGTATTGGGACTAAGCGGAGCACCACAAGCGGGTGAGAAGTTCAAAGTCATGGAGACAGAGCAGGAAGCAAGAGCTCTCGCAACGAAGAGATCACAGATCGAACGAGAACAAACAAACAGAGCAAGCAAGCGTATATCTCTAGACGAAATCGGAAGAAGATTGGCGCTAGGTAGCTTCAAAGAATTGAACTTGATCGTGAAGGGTGATGTAGATGGATCTATCGAGGCACTATCAGATGCATTGATCAAGCAATCAGTCGAATCTATCCAAGTAAATGTGATACACAAGGCTGTAGGACAGATCGTAGAGTCAGATATTTTATTGGCTTCTG
Organism: uncultured Saprospiraceae bacterium; assembly: GCA_938007965.1. Classification (GTDB taxonomy): domain Bacteria; phylum Bacteroidota; class Bacteroidia; order Chitinophagales; family Saprospiraceae; genus CAJXUU01. The sequence goes on from CALLMH010000003.1 coordinate 101,629, forward strand.
CATCGGATGCGATCATCATTGGATTCCAAGTAAGACCTTCTTCTAATGCTAGACAATTGGCAGAGAGAGAAGGTGTAGAGATCAAAACATATTCTATCATCTACGAAGCGATCGAAGAGATCAAATTGGCGATGGAAGGTATGCTAGAACCTACCAAAGAGGAGAAAATACAAGGTCAAGTCGAGGTCAGAGAAACATACAAAATTTCTAAAATTGGTACCATCGCAGGATCATACGTTACAGAAGGTAAGATTTTCAGAAACTCAAAAATAAGAGTGGTCAGAGATGGTATCGTCGTATATCCTACTAAAGAGGGTGTTGTCGGAGAGCTTTCTGGTTTGAAGAGATTCAAGGATGATGCTAAAGAGGTGAAGTTTGGTTTTGAATGTGGTATCACAATCAAAAACTTCAACGACATCAAAGTAGGTGACGTGATAGAACCGTATGAAATAGTAGAAGTAAAGCAAACATTGTAATAGGTCAAAGGCTTACCAATATTTGATTAGAATTATATAATCCCTGGATGATCTTTCGTTCAGGGATTTTTAGTATCATATGATTTGAAAAATATTTTCGATTTTTATTTTCATGATGACATTCCTCAAATAGGTATTAATGAATAAAGCACAAAAAAATCTAAAGCTTCTACTCGATGAAAAAGTGAAGCATTATAATGTGTCAGGCTTTATAGAAGATGATCCAGTCGGGATACCACATAGATTTACCAAGCGAGAAGATATTGAAATCACTGCATTCTGGACTTCTATTCTAGCTTGGGGCCAGCGAGTAACCATTATAAATAAGGCGACTCAATTATTCGAATTGATGGATGGCGCTCCACACGATTTTATTGTCAATCATGAAGAAGGTGATCGTAAGCGCTTCGCCTCATTTAAGCATCGAACATTCAACTATACTGATACCCTTTATTTTTTAGAGTTTTTGCAAAATCACTATCGCAAATATGATACGTTAGAAGATGCATTCTTACAGAATGGAAAATTTAAGGATGTGGAGACTTCGTTGATTTATTTTAGAGCATACTTCTTCGATCACCCTTATGCTCCCCAAAGAACTACTAAGCATATCGCCAGTCCAGCAAGAAAATCTACCTGTAAGCGGTTGAATATGTTCCTTCGGTGGATGGTCAGAAAAGACGATAAAGAAGTTGACTTTGGTATCTGGGATCGGATACCGACTTCTGCCCTTATGATGCCGCTCGATGTGCATGTAGAGCGAGTAGCCCGTCATCTTGGAATCTTAAAACGTAAGCAGCGAGACTGGCATACGGTGGTAGAGTTGACGGAGAGTCTACGACTATTTGATCCCGAAGATCCTGTGAAATATGATTTCGCATTGTTTGGGATGGGGGTAGACCCAGAGTAGGTTCTAGGTGGTAATCTGATATAAGCCCGTTCGATGTAGGAATTCTAAAATCTCTAATAGTACGTAATTACTTCATCCACACTTTTTCGTTTTAGGACGGGCACTACGGCATCATCCGCTGGATATCCGACAGGCAGTAGCAAAAACGGTCTTTCGTTTTCGGGTCTTTCAAGTAATTTCTGTAAGAAGTTCATGGGACTAGGAGTGTGGGTAAGTGTGACTAATCCAGCATGATGCACTGCAGAGATAAAGAATCCTGCCGCTATCCCTACCGATTCATTCACATAGTAATTTTTCATTTTATTACCGTTTTCATCCAGATCATATGCTTTCTTGAATAGTACAATGATCCAAGGAGCAATATCGATAAAAGGTTTGTTCCAGTCTGTGTCAAATTTTTTGAGATCCTCCAACCATTCATCCGACATACGACCATTGTAGCTAGCATATTCTTCTTTTTCTGCAGCTTCTCTGATTTTTGCTTTAATATCAGCAGATGAGATTGCGCAGAATGTCCATGGCTGCTTATGAGCGCCAGATGGGGCGGATGAAGCGGTCATGATTATATTTTCTATGGTTTCTTTCTCAACAGCTCTATCAGAAAAAAATCGAAGCGACCGTCTCTGATCGAGGAATGCTCGATATTGTTTTGATCGCTCCTGAGCAGTAAGATTCTGGGTCTCAATCGGAGTATACTCAATAAAATCCTTGGCTTTCATAATAAATATATTTTTGCTAGGTTAAATGTAAGTGGATTTGTCCAAAGTTTGTTTCACAAAGAAGACAGATATAGATTATTTTTGAAAAGGCGGTTGATATATTAATATTATCTTAGCCTTTCATAATTGAAGAATAAAGAAGAGGTAGCTAGAAATAGATACTACTTCTTGTAAAATATAGACATGAGCAAACTAAAATTAGGAATTACAATAGGAGATATAAATGGAGTGAGCACAGAAGTAATCATCAAAGCACTAAGTGATGAGCGTATGCTTAATTTGTTTACTCCGATAGTATATGGATCTTCGAAGGTAGTATCTTATTATAAGAATATAGTCAGTGATAGTTTTCAGTTTTCTACGATTTCGTCAGCGGAAACGGCAAAATATAATCGGGTAAATGTCCTAAATTGTTGGGAAGAAAAAGCGGATATAGAGCTAGGTGTAGCCACGGTAGACGGGGGGAAATTTGCCCATATAGCGCTAGATCGAGCGGTTAGGGATTTTCAAGATAACAAGATTGACGGTATAGTGACAGCGCCGATTAATAAGCACGCTATGAAGTTGGCTAATTTCCCATTTCCTGGCCATACCGAGTTTATAGCGGATAAGTTCAAGAGTAGCGAAAGCATGATGATGATGGTGAGTGATACGCTGAGAGTGGCGCTGGTGACCAATCATGAACCGATATCAAAGGTGGCGGATCTAATTACAAAAGATTTGGTCGCTAAGAAATTGAATATTTTGCACAAGACACTCATAGAAGATTTCGGAATACAAAAACCAATAATCGCAGTATTAGGATTGAATCCTCATGCAGGAGATGATGGTGCTATAGGAAGTGAAGACGACAAACATGTAAAACCAGCGGTCTTAGAAGCTAAGAAAAACGGGATGATCGTTACTGGTCCATATCCGGCGGATGGATTTTTTGGTTCTTCTCAATTTAAAAAAGTAGATGCTGTTTTAGCGATGTATCACGATCAGGGATTGATTCCATTTAAGGCGCTTTCGTTTGGTAATGGCGTTAATTTTACGGCGGGACTACCAATTATTCGTACTTCTCCAGATCACGGTACGGCTTATAACATAGCTGGTAAAAATCTTGCCGACGCGTCCTCATTGAGGAGTGCTATCTACGAAGCTATCGATATTGCCAATACGAGAAAAGAGTATCATTCTGATAGAGAAAATCAACTAAAAAGAACAGACCGATCTAGAAGTAATAGAGATCGAAGACCTAGATAGATGAAATATATAATAATTGTATTTCTTTCTTTGATTCTTACTGAAATGTATAGTCAAGGAGATCAGGACTCTACTATGCAGCAGCGGGTAGATGGTTTGGAGATATCGGATGCTAGAGTTTATGAAAGTGGTACTGTAAGCTTGAGTAGAAAACAGTTTCTCACGATGTCGGGAGCATTAGAAGATCCTACTAGATTGCTAATCAAGACGCCTGGTATCAGTACTGCAAATGATCAAGCTAACTCTGTGATATACCACGGTATGCCAGCACAATATCATCAGTGGAGTCTATATGGAGGACGGATTTTAAATCCAAATCATAATTCTAATGCAGGGACAATTTCTGACCTGCCTTCTACTTCTGCTGGTGGGGTCAATATGATGAGTGGACAAGTACTAGGTGCTCTAGAATTCAATGGAAATCCTTCTGAGAAATCATTAGGCTCTGTGGCAGGAATGTCTAATATAAAATTTAGAAATCCATATAAATCTGGTATGACCACCAACCTCAGTTTAGTAGGTTTGGAAGCCGGATATGACATGGTATCGGGAAATGATAATCTCATGATCAATTATCGATATTCAACAGTAGGTGTGTTGACGGGACTAGGATTAGATTTTGGTGGGGAGAGGATCAACTATCAAGATCTGACTGCGAAGTACAGTACAAAACAGAAGAATGGAAGCTACTCATTTTATGTAACTGCTGGTACCAACAGCACTAGAAAAGATTCTTTCGAGGCGGCAAGTGTTACGGAATTCAGGGATTTGCAAAAATCAGATTATGCAGCGAAGATTTTGATAGGTGGAATGAACCATAAATACGCTAATGATCAATATGAAATCAATACCACCATCAATGTGAGTCGTAGAGTCGTAGATAAGACGGCAGAGGCAAACATCCCAATCAACTCAAACACAGAATATAGAAATAGGGCTACTCTGGTATCCATTAATCACAATTATACTAGAAAATTTGAAGGGTGGAGAATAGGATATCAAATCGAATCCTGGATGGAGGATCAGTTTCTAAAGAAGTTATATCCGGCTAGGACAGAGGGACTATCTGTGGAGAGAATCATAAACAGGACGAGCCTATCTACACAACCAACGATTAACATAGGCGTGAGTCTGCTAGATAATTTGACATTGAGCTCGACGGTTGGAGTAGCTACTCAGCATACTGGAGAAAATCAAGTAGACGCAATAGGTCATTTTGGATTAGAATACAAATTGGGCGAGTTAGATATGAATTTATTAGCATCTCGAGCAGCGCAAAATCAGGCAATAGAACTAGCGCTTGATAGTTTTAGTTTGCAAAATAACATTAGCAACAATGTAAGCCTCGATGTTAGATTCAGAGGGTTTGGAGTAAATATTTTTAGGCATAGCATCACAGATCTATCAGAAAGAGGTGGACGTAATGAGATATTATCTTTGCTGAATCTTGATAATCTGCCACTGGAATATAGTAATACACCAGAACAATTTCTTGGTGTAGATAATTCTGTAATAAGTGGTCTATCATTGTACGCCGATCATAATATTTTCGACTTCAATGTGAGTTCTAATCTTACACTACAAAACTCCAAAGTCCAATATTCGGGAGCAACTTTTTTAGGTTATTCGAGAGCACCGTTAGATTATAAATATCTATTTAATATTCGACTACAAAAAGAATGGGACTTTAGAAGTAAGAAAACATTTGGTGTTTCGACATCAGTACATATGCGAGGAGGTGAGAGGCAAATGATTGTTTCAGAAGTATCGTCTCGTGATTGGGGTTATACAGAATTTTTATCAGGATTTCCGCCACAACAACAGCTATCAGATTACTATCGTGCAGATCTTAGAATATATTACAAGTCCAGTAAACGAAGTACCATCTCTCTAGATATTCAAAATGTAACCAATAGGCTAAATGATGCCTTCTACTATTATGAACCACTAACAGGAGAATCAACGCTAAGAAAGCAGCTCGGGTTGATACCGATACTAAGTTGGAGGGTAGATTGGTAGCTACATACTTCAAAACTATCCTATACATCAGAACTAGGTGAAATACAAGCTTATAACTTTATCCATTGATGGGTTTCTTTTTTATCACCTATTTTGATTACTAACAAATAAATGCCACTTTCTAGATCACTCATATCATTAGATAGCGTGTGTTCGCCTGCGGGCATGACTTTATTGAGCATCGTGGTGATTAATTGTCCTTCTATATTATATAATTTTGCAGTGACATGCGATTGGTTATCTAGTTTGATTGCTATTTGAGTATCACCTAAAAACGGATTAGGAGACAACTTAATTGGTAGACGCTTATTATTTTCAGAGACGGCTGTTAGGTCTGTATTTATTTCACCAGGACTTCCATTGACCTTGAAACTTGTCCAGTTTTCCGCTTGAGTATTATCCAGACTTGGTGATTTTAATTCTAGGGTATATCCTTGGCCATTGGCTAGATGTGGCCAGGGGCTGATGGGCAGATATTCGACAGAATCCATTATACTACCATCTGCAGAATATAGTTTTATCGACTCTCCATTACTAGATAGACCAAATGGTAGATCACCTAATACGGGTTGCACTTCGGTGTGGATTTCATCAAATTTTGATTTGTCTCTTGTGAGTACTAGAAATTCTTCCCCTTGTAGTATAGTATTGTCTGGAATATTATAACCATTCTCTAGGTCGCTATCGGTGATTAGCCAGCCGGACAGATCAATCGGTACATTATTAGGATTGTATAGTTCTATCCAGTCACCTGCATCGTTTTCATTGTTTGAGTTATAGTTTATCTCATTGATGATCGCTGTAGGTTCATCATTGCTAGGAATGAATACGGCCGTCAATAATAAATCAGAATTCATGTCAATCGTTAATTCTGAACTTTCGGCTTCTGCAGCTCCAATCCAATGCGAGAATGCGTACCCATGCTTAGGTATGGCAGTAACTTTTATTGGGACACTCTGGAAGTATTCTCCCTTCCAAAGTGGATCGCTAAGTGTAAGGCTATTTACCTTAATGAACCCTTGAGTAGGATTAGTAACTTGCAACGTTATTTGGTGCCTTGCTGGAAGGTTAAACTCATTTTTTATTTGATTTTTAATGAAGCTAGGTCTCAGATTACCGAATTGAATCATTTCGTCCACTTTTGTAATATGATCAGAAAAGGAACCACCCCATCTATTATAGTGGTCGGAGATTTCGCTCGCTACTCCATCAGCTATTTCTTCTATATGATTTTCTACGTTTTGAGGAATAAATCGACTATTTAGTTCATCAGCAAATTGGTTGATAAATCTATTTCGAAAAGAAATATTACCTATTAATCTTCTCAATAAGAGTGTCGAAGATGGGGGATTTGGCCATTCGGGTCCATTTTGGTCTAGTGCAAACGCGAGTGTATTATTTTGGTATGCAAAGGGATTCCAAATACCAAATCCAAAGTCGGTATCATACAACATCCATCGCCATTTTCCATTTTTCGGTCGCCATTGCTTATTGTTATTTACGGGCCAATCCCTATTGTCAAAGTATATTTGTGCAACATTATACTTGATGAAATTATCAATATCGATTTGATTTGAGATTATCTGATAGTTTTCTTCCGAATCTAAGGTATTGGATTCTAGGAACAACATCATAGTTCTAAAATCAGAATTAGAACCTTGGATTACTTCATTGTATGGGCCTAGAATGTCTATCTCGTCAGCATCGATATTGTAACGAGATGCAAGGTAGTGCTCATTCATTTTTTCTCTCATGTTGAATATTCCCCAATATGCTGTATTAATATAAGTGACTACGGGTCTATAGGCTTGAGTCTCGATTCCCGACCCATCCATTAGAGACGTCAGAGCGGCATCCCTTATATTGGTGCTCAAGAAATCATTCCCTGAGTTCCTGAGTATGAATGCTTGATAGGTATCATAAGGGCGCTGCGGAAATAGCGGATAATCTATCTCAGAAGTGCCATATCTACTTCTCGCAAAAATAGATAATGACCTTTGATCATGGGCTCTACTCCAACCTCCAAATATTTTTGTACCTCCATTAAAATTTAGTTTCAAATCATCGTCTTCATAAAGTGAGACGTGGATGGGTCTTTCCCAATCTTCCCATATGTTAGATCCTTCGTACGGGAAATCTGGAAAAAATCCTGGACCAAGTACATAAATACCAGTCTCACCACTGAAAAAATTATCAGGTTCGGTAATAAGAGACATCACGGGTAGTTCGTGGTCTCTATTTAGGATGTATGCTCTAGAGTTTATCCTGGAAGGTACATATCCTTGTTTGAAGATTCTTGCTCTGATTACAGTGTTTTGAGAGATTGTTATCGGAGAGGAATATACATTGGAGGATGTATTTGGCTCTGATGAATCAGTCGTGTATAGTATTATATTATTCTGCCCAGAAGTAGAAAGTGTCAGTTGTAATTCATCTACCAGTCCGCCATCATGGGAGAATATGACTTCGTCCGTAAGGAATCCTTGAAGTCCATCTTGCGAGTTGATTGCGAGTGGGGTAGGAGGATCATAGAGTACGGTGTCTTGACTATTCGGATTGATACCGGTGGATACGTCAGTAGGAGCATTTTGTACTTTTAATCTCGAAACTTCATTCCCATCAGAATTGTATAAAAAGATGGTCTCATCAGAGGATATTTTGAAGTTCGTATGTATTTCATTGCTGGCGTATCCTAAGATCTCAGGCACTTCAGTTGGGTCTAATATGGCCTGGTTGTACTTTACCGTTAAAAAAGGAATAATTGTCATATCAGAAGAAGTGCTTGACACATTATGCGCTTGGATTGCAATTACGTTCTGACCTTCTTGAAAATATGATCTATCAATTTCGAACTGCTCAGGTCTCATGCCTCTGTGGATGTTGGCTTCATGATCAGTAATGCTAAATTGATTGTATTCTGGACGAGCATCAGATATATTGGATCTCGCTATTTCTACTCCATTGAGATAAGCCACGAATGCGTCATCATAGTCAATGTCGAGATATATAGATTCGATAGATTCTAAATCTGTAAGTAAGAATTGCTTTCTCATAAATACCGAACTAGTTCCTGATGGGATGATTGTCGCGTCGTCTTCATCAGCATAGCCGAACCCCGATGGACCAGTCAACCAGTTATCATCGTTATACTCATTATCTATCCAAGATAAATCTATGGGCTGATTAGGGACTGTATACTTCCATATATCACCACGATTTATCAGTGTTTCGAATGTATTTTTAGTCTTACTCTTGCCAGATGCCCAGATTAGTAGGTAGTCATTTGCCTTGATTTCTGATTCTTCAAGTTTCCATTTTGGATTGTTTTCTCTGTCTGTAATTACCCAGTCAGTAAGATCTATCGTATTGTCACTAAAGTTATATAGTTCTATCCAATCAGAAGGATCATCATCTTCATCCAGATATTCCAAATTAGCAGATAGTACTTCATTTATCATAACTTGACCAGTGCAAAAAACTGGTGCAAAAACAATAACAAAAATGATTAACAATGGTACTTTTATATATGACATCTGCAATATTTACTTGGACGTGCTAATATATTGCTTAATGATCTAAAAGCTTGAAAAGATCAGTAATAAAAAGAAAAGACGACGCGGTAACGTCGTCTTTCTCTTATTTTATCCCAATATCAAAAATATAGGCTTATTTAATTTAAAAAGTTCTCACTTTTCTTTTGCTAGGTTTTCCCTCTATTTCGAAAATCATCTTTGATTTTTTAGTGAGTGGGGCGCCTGTTTCTTCTTGGTACATGTTTTTGTATTTATTGAATAAGGCTTTAGGCATCTTATCACCATTTATTTTTAGATGTTTTCCCGATAGTTCTATTCTATTGATTTTGTACTCTTCTAATAGACCGTCTTTATTCAAGGTATTTCCTATTTTATCTACGACTGTTTGAGAACCAAATAATTCGTCTCTGCCCATGATTTTCGTGTTTTCGTCATTGAAGAATTCAAATCCATCAAACATTTCTTGAAATCCATTGATTCCGTCAGTATCGAAATGGTACATTTTTATAGTTGAGTCCATTTGGATACCCATGTTTTCAAAAAACTCTTCAAGGTTTTCCAGTCCCTTTAGCTCTTCTAGACCTTTTAATCCTTCTAAATCCTTAAGTCCTTCAAATCCTTCTAACCCTTCGAGGTCCTCTAATTTTTCGAAATCAAAGTTTCTTAGACCCTCCATATCCTGCATCTTATCGAAGACATCATTTTCAAGAAATTGCTCGATATTACCACCAAATTCTCTCCAGTCTTCACCATCGAATATCATCCCGAAGGAGTTTGAGAATAAACTGTCCATAGATTTTCCCTCGAATAGATTTTCCATATCAAAATCCTCAAGCCGTTTACTGATGTCAAATGATGATCCATTAAATACAGCATCAATATCATTTTGATACATTGGATATTCACTTTCAGGAATTTCTTTTCCATTTATTTTCAGGTGTTTGATTTTACCGTTTTCCTTTGTGATTTCTATTTTTTTACCATTTTTTTCAGTTGATATGGTGATTTGATTGTTTTGCGGTAGCGTATCAATTAGGATTGAGAATCTATCATGATCCGATGAAAATTCTTGTTGCAACTTGGATCCTACTTCTACACTGTTTAATTCACGTTCAACGATGTCGTTAAGGGAAATCGCATCATTTGGAACTTCATAAATTTCATCATGATTTTCATACCCTCCTTGGTTATCTTTTGAGTCTGTAATTACACTAGTATCAGTATGTAATGTTGACTTATTGGACATTTGACTATTGGTATTGCTCGCAAATAGGATAGCAGCAAATAACAACAAAATGGTGGCTACAGATTTTTCTCTGATATCATTTTTAGTCTGTTTCATATTTAGTATTCTTTTTATTCTATTTAATAATTGATGTTTATTAGCGACGAACGGCATGGCTAGTGCCGGTGTTCTTGCATTTTTCATTTCTTCTAATTTTACTAAAACCCTAGCATATTGTATCGAATCTATATTGTTGATTGCTGCATCATCGCAGCAGTTTTCTCTCTCTGATTTTATATTGGCACTGATCCACCACATGGCAGGATGGAAAAAATACAATATCTCGACCAGCGTAAGTCCTATGTTGATAATGTAATCATGACGTTTGATATGATGCAGCTCATGAGTGATTATAGCTTCTAGTTCGGCAGTTGTGAGCATGGTAACCATTCCTACGGGAAATAATATAATAGGCTTGAGATGTCCCAAGACCATCGGCACGTTGATCTTTTCGGATTCCATCAACTTTATAGGTTTTGTTATTTTGAAATGGCTTATCATCGAGGTCAAGATGTCTCTTGCATTACTCTTGTCTAGTGCTGTAGAGGTGGATCTGAGATAATTTATATAGAGGAACGAAGCTATGAATCTCAGTGTAAAGATGCTGATACCTGCTATCCATATGGCATTGACATGGTGTAAGTTCTCAGCAATGAATCCATACACAGTGGTAGTGAGATATTCAGAGTTCTGAGGAGTTACTATCTCATCAATAGTAATGCTCGGTGTGATGGCTTGCCCATTTGGGGCGGCACTTTCGGCGAAGTAATACCACATAAAGGTATATATAGAACTGGCTATACAGATCATCACACTGCCGATAGATACATTAAACTTGAATGCAGAGGAGTGGTGATCGTATACTTTATGTATGGCGGACATGATGAGCGCAATAAGAGAAACTTGCCAAAATGAATGAATGATGGTCCATCCTAAAGTATGAGAAACATCTGCACTTATGAAATCAATAAATTGAACGAACATTTTATTTGGTTTTTTCTATTTGTGAAATTAATTTTTTGATTTCATCTAGATCTTCTTGACTTGTTTCATTGTTGCCAAGTGCTTGTAAGACCAATGATGTCGCTGATCCTTTGAAAGTAGAGCTTATAAATGAGGAGAGGATATCTTTTTTCGCTTCTTGTTCGGACATAGATGCAGAGTAGATATGGGTCCTAGATGAAGTATCCCTGAATGCATGGCCTTTTTCTGCCATGATCTGCATTAGTTTCAATGTGGTGGTGTAACCTGCTTCTTTATTTTCAGAAATTATTTCGTGAACATCTCTTACAGATGAAGGTCCTTGGTCCCACAATATTTGTAAGATTTTCAATTCACTTTGAGTGGGTTTTGCCATGAGAATAGTTTTATAATAAATGAAAACATAAATCGATCTACGAATATTTTCGTACAAATATATACGAACCGTTTCGTACTTGCAAATATAATACGAAATTTTTCGTAGATTATTATTTGAAGTATGATTTTTTGCAGATTTCTGCCTATGCAGATAGAGTAGCATCCATATATTATGTGATATTTGTAATATGAAGATCAGCATTCTCCAATATGATATACAGTGGATGGATATAGAAGCCAACCTCAAAACGATAACAGAGCATCTCAACGGACTACAAGACGGCATTGATCTTCTAGTCTTGCCAGAGATGTTTCTTTCAGGATTCAATATGGATGCAGCCACCGCTTCTATTCTTGAAACCCACAGAGCTATAGAGGCGCTTACTCGGATAGCTGAGAAATACAATACGGGCTTGGTAGGTTCACTGGCTATAGCAGAGGATGGCCAGTACTTTAATAGAGTACTATTGGTAACGGGCGATGGGATAATAGGACGCTACGATAAACAATATCTGTTTTCACCGAGTGGAGAAGATAAAAGTTTCACACAGAAATATCCGACCGCACTTTTCGAATATAAAGGTTGGAATATTCTTCCGCAAGTATGTTATGATTTAAGATTTCCAGAAAATGTAAGGTCAGTAGATAGTGCAGATTTGATCGTATATATGGCGAATTGGCCAGCGGGTCGAATCCAGCACTGGGATGCATTGCTCAAGGCGAGAGCTATCGAAAATCAGTGCTATACCATAGGGTGCAATCGGATAGGCAAAGATAAAAATGGATGGAGTTTTCTAGGTCACTCCCAAATAGTAAATCCAAAGGGGACAGTTTCGAGGATCGATGAAAATCAAATAAATCTGCTCGGCCATCTTGATATAGATAAGCTGAGAGAATATAGAATGAGGTACCCTTTTTGGAAAGATAAAAAATAAGATCGCTATCGAAGTTTTAATAAAAGCCATATTAATCAGCACATGGTTTTATTGAGTGCTACAATTAGGCTTCTGTCTCTTTGCGTCTCTAGCAGATAAAATCAGTCAAGATGCAAATTGTGAAGTCTATTATTAATATTGTAGTAATGCATCAAAATAAACTTTAGCCAGAACCATGGGAATAAAATCCTAAGTAGCTCAACTTATTTGAAAATAGACTGAAAAATCTTACCTTTGCTCAACTTTTGCGTAGGTAAAAGAAATTTTAGAATAAGTAAACACATAATGTTCTGATAATCAGAATATAATATAACAAAAGAAACATACTACGAATGGCTTTAATAGGAAAAATTAGAAACAATTTTTGGTTTGTGCTGCTGGTATTAGGTCTTGCCTTGGCTGCATTCGTCCTCATGGACATGGTAAATGCTGGAAATCAAGGAGGACTTGGACCAAAGCAAATCATAGGTGAAGTTGCTGGACAAGAGATTGATTACAGAGATTTTCAGAGAACTGAGCAGGCGCTCTACTCTGGAGGAACTGATTCTTATGCAGGTAAAACTAGCGCGTGGAACTACCTAACAGAAAAGGCTATCGTTGAGAATCAAGCGGCTGACTTAGGTATCGGAGTAAGCGGTGACGAATTAGGAGAGCTTTTATTTGGCAACAAATTGAGCCCAGTAATTCAAAACGTATACAGAAATCCTCAGACTGGTCAAGTAGATATGCAGAGTTTATTGGGTATCAAGCAAGCATTACAGAACGGTGATGAGTTAAATCCTGATTTCGTGTTGAGATGGGAGGAGCTTCAGAAGCAAGTTGTAAAAGTAGCGAAGCAAGAGAAAATAAATGCATTGGTTTCAAAGTCTATATTTACGCCTAAGTTCGTAGCGGAGAATGTAGGTATGAAGACTTCCGAAAAAGTGAGTTTTGACTACGTGAAGATTCCATTTGATAATATTGATGATAGTGCAGTTAGTCTTACGGACTCTGACTACTCAGCTTATATTAATGAGAATGCATTCAAATATACGAATGAAGAAGAGACAAGAGTATTGGAGTATGCAGTATTAAATGTATTACCAACGCCATCGGACTCAGCGAATATCAAGGCTGACCTAGCAAATAGAGTTGCAGAGTTCAAATCAAAGTCTTCAAGTACTGAAGATTCTCTTTACGTAATCAATCAAGAAGGATTCTACAGTCCATTCTACACGAGGAGAGATGACCTTACTGGACCGATCAAGGATGCAGTATTAGATATGAACGAAGGAGATGTATACGGTCCTTACTTAGATAATGGAGCATATTTCATATCTAAACTTACAGGAAAAGCGGTAGTGCCAGATTCAGTTACAGCTAGACACATCTTGAGACCTGCTACACAAGGTGATGCAGCGGGAATGGCGGCAGCAAGAGCGTATATCGATAGTCTTAGAGTATTAGTAGAAACTAGAAAAGCTGATTTTGCTGATTTGGCAAGAGACAACAGTTCTGATGGATCTGCAGCACAAGGCGGAGACTTAGGTACATTCGCACAAGGTAGAATGGTGCCAGAATTCAATAAGGCTGCATTCTTCGGAAGTAGAAAAAATGGTCTATATACAGTGCAGACTCAGTTTGGAGTACACTTAATTAATGTACAAGATATCATCTACAATGATAGAGATCCTAAATATAGATTGGCGCTAATCAGGTCTGCAATAGTACCTTCAGAAGAAACTCAAAATGCAGTATATGAAGTAGCCGATCAGATCGTAAGTACAAACAGATCACTCGATGTACTTAGGACAGCTGTAGAGGGAAAAGCGAACATATCAATCGAAAGAACCTCTCCACTAAAAGCGAATGACTATATAGTAGGAGCACTTGGTGGAGGTGAGACATCTAGAGAAATAGTAAGATGGGCTTATGATGAAGATTCTAACATAGGTGATGTGTCTCCAAGTATTTATACATATACAGATCAAGTTAACTACTACAATGATAAATATGTGTTGGTTGGTTTGGCTAGTGTGACTGCTCCAGGGCTGGCAACAGTTGCAGACCTGAAATCAGATATTGAGACACAGGTAATGAATCAGAAAAAAGGAACTACAATAGCTGCTAAGGTGAGTGGCACAGACCTAGGATCAATCGCTAGTACATTCAGTTCTTCTGTAGAGTCAGTAAGCGATGTAGCATTTACAGCGGGCGGAGTTACAGGGTTAGGAAACGAGCCTAAAGTATTAGCTACGGCTATAGGTCAGGCGGAAGGTTCTGTATCGGCTCCTGTCATCGGAAACAATGGTGTATACGTAATAAAAACTACAGCAAAGACTGCTGGAACAGCGCCAGCAAACGTATTAGCCCAAACGAAAACATTGAATAATACAAATAGAGGTAGAGTAAATTTCAGTCTATTGAACGCGCTAAAAGAGCAATTCAAATCAACAGACAACAGATCTAAGTACTTCTAGAGAATACCCAAATAACCTGAAAACCAGGTAATAGGCCTGACTTGCATTGTGAGTCAGGCCTTCTTATTTGATAATTATACGAAAGCTAATTTGGGGATGTTCTGAAGTAAGGGCCCTTTTCTGAATTCTGGTATTTTATAAAGTTGCTGAAACAAGTTGAATTGGCCTTAGTCAGTGTAGTTTTTCGAAGACTATTCTAGCTAAATCATTGTTGTTTCTGTTTCTATTTGGCTGTTGGGCTGAGATCGTTTTCCCGCGAATCTAGGGATTTTCTTTCTGGGATTGACTCTTGGGCACAGATCGTTTTCCCGCGAATCTAGGGATTCGCTACAAAAGCCGATCTTTGATTCACTACAAAAGCCGATCTTTGTGTTTTTTGTTTTCTATTTGGCTGTTGTGGTGAGATCGTTTTCCCGCGAATCTAGGGATTTTCTTTCTGGGATTGACTCTTGGGCACAGATCGTTTTCCCGCGAATCTAGGGATTCGCTATAAAAGCCGATCTTTGTGTTTTTTCTTTTTCTATTTGGCTGTTGTGGTGAGATCGTTTTCCTGCGAATCTAGGGATTTTCTTTCTGGGATTGACTATTGGGCACAGATCGTTTTCCTGCGAATCTAGGGATTCGCTATAAAAGCCGATCTTTGATTCACTACAAAAGCCGATCTTTGTGTTTTTTGTTTTTCTATTTGGCTGTAGTGGTGAGATCGTTTTCCCGCGAATCTAGGGATTCGCTACAAAAGCCGATCTTTGTATCATAAAAAATTAAATATATACTGCTTTAAACTCTGATATATCTAACCATTTCTATAATTTTGGTTTTTAATTTCTGCATAAAATCCAATAATGGCAGTAGATGTAATTTTAGGCCTCCAATGGGGCGACGAAGGAAAGGGTAAGATCGTAGATTATCTTGCTGATAAATATGACATGGTATGTAGGTTCCAAGGTGGTCCAAATGCTGGTCATACGATCATAATAGGTACCAATAAATATGTGCTTCATACGATCCCTTCTGGAATATTCAGACAAAACATAACCAATGTAATAGGAAATGGTGTCGTAATCGATCCTATAACAATGGTAAGAGAACTTGATAATCTAGACAAAGAAGGGGTAGAATTCAGAAGTAGACTGTTCATCGCTAGAAAAGCGCACCTGATATTACCAACCCACAGATATATAGATGCAGCTTCTGAAGCTGCTAAGGGTAAGGAGAAGATAGGCAGTACTTTGAAAGGTATCGGCCCTACTTATATGGATAAGACAGGTAGAAATGGCCTCAGAGTAGGAGATATAGAAACTTCTGACTTCAAAGAAAAATATGAAGCGCTAAAAGCGAAGCATATGGATTTCATCAAGCTATATCCTGAGATAGAATTTGATCTAGCTGCGGAGGAGAAAAAATGGTTCGATTGTATCAATATCATCAAAGAACTCAACTTCGTAAATGGTGAGTATATGGTCAATAAAGCGATCAAAGAAGGTAAGAAAGTACTCGCAGAAGGGGCACAAGGTTCTATGCTTGATATTGACTTCGGTACGTATCCATTTGTCACTTCCTCTAATACTATCTCAGCGGGCGTCTGCAATGGATTAGGAATAGCACCTTCACAGATAGGAGAGGTGATAGGAATAGTAAAAGCATATTGTACAAGAGTAGGCTCTGGACCATTTCCTACACAGCTAGACGATGCGGACGGGGAGAAACTACGAAGAATAGGTTCTGAATTTGGAGCTACAACCGGAAGGCCGAGAAGATGCGGTTGGATAGATATACCACAATTACTATATACTATTATGCTAAGTGGTGTGACGCAAATCGTTATTACTAAGCTAGATGTACTCGATGAATTCGAGACAATCAAGGTGGGAACTCACTATGATGTAAGTGGAGAAGTAACGAATGAACTACCATATGATATAAATGCAGGTAGTATAACTCCAGTATATGAAGCTCATAAAGGATGGTCAAGTAGCCTAGAAGATGTAACTACTCTCGATGAGCTACCTCAAGAGGCAAAAGACTATGTCGCAGAACTAGAAAGGCAATTTGGAGTTCCTATTTCAATGGTGTCTACGGGGCCAGAGAGAAGGAAGTTGCTAGTGAAATAAAATATACAATTAGTACGTAAATATAAAACCGCAATCAATCAAAACTTGGTTGCGGTTTTATGATTTTTGGTTCATCTATGATATCAAATTCGATATCTTTACTCATAAATAAATGATCATATGATTAACATGTCACTTAAAAGTAAAAACGCCCTTGTCTGCGGATCATCAAAAGGTATAGGTTTGGCTTCGGCTGTGTTGTTGGCAGAATTGGGAGCGAATGTAATCCTAGCGGCAAGATCTGAGGATAAGCTAAATGCAGCAATAAGTAAGTTGGATACTTCGAAGAGGCAGTCACACATGTATATTAAGGTAGATTACAACAATCAAGCTGACCTAAGAGATAAGATCGGTTCACTTGCTTCAAAGAAAAATATACACATACTCGTCAATAATACGGGAGGTCCACCAGCTGGACCAATAGCAAAAGCGACACCTGATGAATTCTTAACGGCATATAATCAGCATCTAATCTGTAATCATCTATTGGCTACTACATTGCTTCCGGGGATGGAGTCAGAAGGGTACGGTAGAATCATCAATATAATATCCACTTCCGTAAAAAGTCCGCTTACAAATCTAGGCGTAAGTAATACGACACGAGGAGCAGTAGCCAGTTGGTCAAAGACACTTGCGGGAGAAGTGGCCAGTAAAGGGATCACTGTGAATAATGTACTACCTGGAGCAACAAATACAGGAAGGCTCGATGAGATCATAAATAATAAAGCCAAAAAGTCCAATAAAACCAAGGAAGCAACGATAGCCTCTATGCAATCCATAATACCAATGGGTAGATTCGCAGAACCATCTGAGATTGCAGCGGCTGTAGGTTTTCTAGCCAGTCCTGCAGCATCTTATATCACTGGAATCAATATTCCTGTTGATGGTGGTAGAACTAAATGCCTTTAATCAATTGTTAAATGTATATGAGCGAAGACCTTCCATCCAATGAGATATTTCCAGAGACACTATTCGAATTATCAGAGCATGACTTGTATAAGGCGATTAGGGATAGGGTAGAATACCTGTTGGAAAAAAATCCAGAATTGCTTATGAGCTACCTTTATAGGCTGGATGTATTGGAGGTAAAGATAAACGCCGTATTGTCTCCTACTTCTATCATACCACCGATAGATGGCCTTTCTCGTCTGATATTAGAAAGGCAAAAACTACGGATAGAAACAAAGAAAAAATATAAATCACCACCGCCTATCCCAGGTTGGGAATTTTAGACAATGGGACTATTCAAGAGTACAGGTATCGTTTTTAGATCATCAAAATACAGTGAAAGTAGTTTGATCTTAGATATATTTACTCGCGAGAAAGGAATGAGATCATTTATCGTAAGTGGAGTAAGATCTGCTAAGACAAAGAATAAGGCGTCCCTTTATAGGCACCTCAATATCTTAGATCTAGTAGCTTACGATAAAGATGATAAACTAGCTAGGATCAAAGAGTGTAGTATTGAGTACCACTATAAGAATCTATCCTATGACGTTGTCAGGTCTTCGATAGGTTTATTTATCTTAGAGGTGTGCAAAAACGCGATTCGTGAGAAGGAAGAGAACTTACCATTGTATGATTTTATATATGATCGTCTGGTGCTCTTGGACAGTGATAAGTCCCTCAATCTAGGATTATACACGATCAAGTTTATGCTTGAGCTATCTGAGTATATTGGATTCATGCCGATTAATAACTTCCATTCAGAGACCACTTATTTTGATTTATACAATGGTAAATTCATAGACAATACCAATGAAAAATACGTGGCTTCTATTGAAGTAAGTTCTGCCATCTCAATGATAGATCATATGGCTATGGAGGAGCTGCATATACTTTCATATCCAAAAGAACTGAGGAGTCAAATTTTAGATGATATGGTCATCTACTTCAGGTTACACATAGAACAGTTTCGAGAATTAAAAACGCTAGAGGTGCTACGAGCCATCTTTTAGGCTCCAACTTTCATACCCGACCCACTATAGATAATTTGCAAATTGCGCGTCATTTCATAACTAATGGGACTACAAAATTCTAGTCTCGCATCATTTTTGGAATATAACTATCAACCAAAAAAGTTGAAATGAAAAAGTCTATTTATGTGTGCCTATTGATGTGTGTAGGTCTTCTTTCTACGCTCGAAGCACAGATTTCAGAACTAAAGTATCTTATGAATTACAATTGCGAAACCAGTCAATATGATGTGAGTATCAAAATAATGGAAGGTTCTGCAAATACAATATTAGATAGAATACAATTCAATAGTCAATTGACGATACTGATACCTACGGGGATGAGTTTTGAGATCGTAGATAGATATCAACCACTAGAGAATAATCAAACTTATCAAGGAACGGTGCCAAATGGTTGGGCAACATACACACCAATAATAAGTCCAGATGGGCATGAAAAATACGATTTTTACAGTGTAGCACCTAAGCTTGCACCTGCATCGTTTTTCAATGATATAGAAGAAGGTGAAGAGATCTGTCTTTTCAGTTTTGCGGTAGATGGTGAAGAAGAATTTAATGAGCGAATTAGATTTTTTGATAATGAGATAGACAATGATCTTAGTCTATTTGAAGGCGCGGATCTTAGAAATGGTTATTCGATCGGTGGAGCGGCAGATAAGTATAATGGAAATATCCATCATAATTGTGTGCTATCAGCTGTAACTCAAGTGAGTGATCAGGAAACAAATATCTACCCAAATCCGACGAACTCAAAAATAAATATCGATGTGACAGAAAATATAAAACATCTAAAAATGATGGATAGCTCTGGTTACATCATCAAAGAAATCATTGACCCTTCGATAAGTACATATACGATCGATGTGACAAGGCTTTCAGCCGGGATATACTATATTCAATTGGATAACGGAGGTACTATAAATACCCAACAGTTCGTCGTATATTAATCTACTTCGGAGGTGAATAAAAACCCTACCTCTGGATGATTTTCTTGTGCCAATTTGAGTGACCAAGCTGACTCAGCTAACATTACGATTTTGCCATCTTTATCTAGAGCGATATCTCTCTTCCTCTTTACCATGAAATCTTTGAACGCTACAGGATCATCACATTTTATCCAGCATGCTTTATGAAGGTTGATAGGTTCGTAGTCACATGATGCTCCATACTCATGCTTAAGTCTGTATTGGATCACATCAAACTGCAGTGCACCTACTGTACCGATGATTTTTCTACCATTATCTTGTTTTGTAAAGAGTTGGGCTACCCCTTCGTCCATGAGTTGATCTAGACCTTTGGCGAGTTGCTTGGTCTTCATAGGATCAGTATTATTGACAAATCTAAACTGCTCTGGAGAGAAAGATGGAATGCCTTTAAAATTAAGTTTTTCTCCCTCGGTCAGCGTGTCCCCGATCTTGAAGTTGCCACTGTCGTAAAGACCGACAATATCTCCTGGATATGCCATATCTACGACTTCTTTTTTCTCAGCCATAAATGCTGTGGGGTTGGAAAATTTGATTTTTTTCTCTTTTCTAATATGAAGATAGTTTGTATTCCTCTCGAATAGGCCAGAGCATATTCTCATGAATGCGATACGATCCCTATGTTTAGGATCCATATTGGCATGGATCTTAAAGATGAATCCTGTAAATGAATCTTCTTCTGGTTTGATTATTCTTTCTTCTGTCTCTCGTGGTAGTGGGGATGGAGCGATCTCTACGAAGCAATCGAGTAGCTCTTTCACACCAAAATTATTGACAGCACTGCCAAAAAATACTGGGGATTGATTTCCATTAAGATATGCTTCTCGGTCAAAATCAGGATATACTTCTTCTATCACTTCTACTTCTTCTCGGAGCTCATCGGCGAGTGATTCTCCAATCTTTTCATCTAAGACAGGATTACTTAAATCTTTAATCTCTACGATATTTGTAGATTGTTTTTCATGTGGATTGAAGAGGATAAGTTCTTCTTTGTACTTGTTGTACACCCCCTTGAATCTCTGGCCCATACCTGCAGGCCAAGAAAGGGGAACAACTTTCAGTTTCAATTTATCTTCTATCTCATCGAGTAGATCGAAGCCATCTTTTCCCTCTCTGTCCATCTTATTGATGAATACGATGATAGGTGTTTTTCGCATTCGACATACTTCTACTAATTTCTCTGTCTGTGCCTCTACTCCCTTGGCAACATCTATGACCACGATCACACTATCTACAGCGGTCAATGTACGAAAAGTATCTTCTGCAAAATCTTTGTGACCCGGAGTATCTAGAATATTGACTTTTCTATCTCTATACTCGAAAGCCATGACGGATGTAGCTACAGATATTCCTCTTTGTTTCTCAATCTCCATAAAATCAGAAGTCGCGTGCTTTTTGATTTTATTTGACTTTACAGCACCTGCAGACTGTATCGCTCCACCAAATAGCAATAGCTTCTCAGTCAAAGTCGTCTTACCCGCATCTGGGTGAGATACAATGCCAAATGTTCGTCTGCGTTGTAATTCTTTGATTCTGCTCATGCGTACTGTAAATTTGAGAGGGCAAATGTATGAAAAAATGGGTCTTAAGGAGGTGTATTTGAGTTTGTCGTTTTTTGAATCTAAATAATTTCTCTTGGTGAACGAGATAAAGCGATTGAGCAAATCAGGCCATTGAAGGAATATTCAATATTACTTCATATCGCTATATTACATAACTTTAAGCCAATCCCTTATTGATCATTGTAATCTTTAAATGTGGAATATAGAGCTATTTATCAAATGGATATCCAAAGCTATTCTCTGGAATGTATCCAACGGTGTCTTTAAAATATTCTGCAGCATAATCGAGTTCAGCTCTGACATTATCTGCAACCATTCTTGGTTCTCCAAAATCGACTATTTTGTTTCCCCAGTCAAATTTTACATAGACAATAGGAATATTAGCCGCTTTTGAGATATGATAGAATCCTGTTTTTAGTTTATCCACTTTTCCTCGTCTTCCTTCTGGAGCTATAGATGTACAGAATCTTTCTCGAGCATTTATCATTTCGACTACTGCATCTTTGAATCCTTGAGTTTTTTTACGATTTACGGGGATACCACCGAGCGCTTTAAAAAACCAGCCAAACGGAAATCTAAATAACGATATTTTAGCAATAAAGCCTACCTCCATTTTGAATCCAAACTTGAGGCATATACCTACTGGGAAATCCCAATTAGAAGTATGAGGAATAACGACATAGAGCTTTTTAGGGATGTGATTAGGAACCTCACCTACTTTTTTCCAACCCCACAATTTGAAAATTAGTCTAAAAAACCAACTGATCATAGATTCCATTATTAGAAAGCAAAATTAATTATTTTTGGATAAATGCTGTTGTATTTTCTAAATGGTTATTGGTTCTTTTACGATTTGGGCAGGTGGGAGCTAAGTTGTTTTAGTGTACTCTGTGATAGCGCTTATGGTATAGTATTCCGTTGATTATTCGCTCTATTCGCTAGAGAGAGGCTGATTTTTTTATCTTTCTTAGAAAAAATTAATATAAACTTTATGCTAGTTTAACTGATATCGCACGCCAAAATCTAGTGATACTGAGTGTACTCTATCGAGGTTTGGTCCTAGGCCTTTGGATGAGATGAGGTGACTATATTTAGGTTCTATGAATAGGCTCGTAGATTCTGATACACTTTTTATCAGTCCCAGACTTACACTAGCAGAGGCATAGAGATTGTCTTTGAGTGAGCCTCCCTGCAGAATTCCTAAATTAAATTCTTTTTGACTAAGTAGTGCTCTTTGATTGATTTCGGTTTTTTCAGTTTCTGGTTTGACTTCACTTGGAGATCTAGAGCCTCTTTCTGCTGGCAGATCATATACTTCGTATTCCGTTTGCGTTATGAGATTTACATCGACTCCAGCTGCGGCATAGAGTTGTAATCTTGGTGTGTTCACGAATGCGTAGTTGACCCCAATCGGCACATTGAATGTATTGAAACTAATATTCTCAAGACTTGCTTGATTGATTTGTTCATTTTGGTTTTTATAAATCTCTTCTATGACCAATGGCTCATAAGACGTCTTACTGTATCCAAGGCCAGCATATAATTCTGCAGGGCCCACTTCTTTATGAATCTTTGCGGTGATATTAAAGTTTGTATTTAGAGTATTATAAGGATCAATCTCATATACAGGATCGAATGGGGAGTTGATTAGGTTCAACTTTGGTCCTATGGCAAGGCTCACATATGACTTCTCTTCTGATTTACTTCTCACAGGCCCTAAGGTGATATCAGGATACCCCAATGGCCGCTGCGGTATCAATAATGCGGTAATAGATTTATTATTGATAGCGGTTACCTCATTTTCAATATTTGATGCTTCTAATTCTATATTCTCATTGTAGTCATTTAGAAACGGGAAGTTATCCTCTATTTTCATCTGTCGCATCGACTCTATATGAGGCGAATTGATAGGTTCTATCTTAGATGTTTTACTTTTTTCTTGTTGATTTTTCTTGGTTGGTGTTATTGGTGTTTCTGGTATTTTATTATTGGCTGTATTGATTGTTTTTGTTTGTTGTTTTGAATGATTTTCTGATTGAAAGTGCTGTATTTCAGAGGTTGATTTATTCGCGGGTACCGCCATGACCATAGGTATATCAGTTACGGGGAGTTCGTATATATCATTTTGAATAGGAAGTATATTTAGCACACCAAAGATGACGAAGATTAACATTAGTATTTCTACAGTCTTAGCTACGAAGAGTCTTTTTTTGAAGAGGACTTCTGATTCCAGTTGAGTTTTGAGTTTAATCCAGTGGTCGGAGTTGAAAGGCACTCTGAGACCTTTCATGTTTTGTTTTATTTTAGCATCAAAATGATCGTCAAGGCTTTCGTCGATAGTCTCTTCAGAATTTTCAGGAGAAGGATCAGCGCTGGAGTTGTCATTTTTCCATTTCTGGCGAAATACCTCCCACCCATCATCAGTGTCTCCACTATTGAGGGCTTCTAGTTTTTTCTTTATAATATCATCGAATTCCTTGTTGTCCATCTATTTCTCAAAATCTAAAGCAAGTAAAATATTTTTTAATTTAGTTCTTGCCTTCACTAGATTTGATCTTGAAGTACTTTCTGTGATGCCGAGCATACTGCCCACTTCTTTGTGAGAGTATCCTTCGATTACATATAGATTAAATACCGATCGATAAGCTGGGGTCAATTGTTGCAATGCCTTCATGATCTCTTGTGTAGTGAGATCGGAGACAGCATCCGCACCTTTGATTGATTGCCCATAAGCTGTTTCGAGGTTTTCTGTACGTCTTCTTTTGACTTTTCTGTAGTAATCAATAGATGTATTGATCATTATCCGTCTAATCCATGATCCTAGTGAAGTACCTGCTTTGTACTTAGAGATGTGTCTGAATACTTTAATGAAACCTTCGTGCAGAATGTCGAGTGCATCGTCGTAATTATTAGCATAACGCAAACAAACAGGAAGCATCATCGGATAATACTCCTTATAGATTGTTTTTAGTGCCCATTCTTCATTGGCCAAGCATGCTTGGATGAAGTTTTCTTCGCCACGGTTTATATCTATCGTGTGTTCCATAATTTAAAAGTAACAACTTTTCTCTAATTGTACGCAACAGTATGGGTTAAAAACGTCTTAAAAATGTTAAAAGCGGCTTGAGTTAACATATAATTTTAAGACAAAATTGGACGGTAAAGCATTATTCTGTCAAGGGTTTTGTATATGTTAAGAAAATTTGGTGTTTGTTTGATGAAAAAGAAGGAAAGTGGGAACCAAAAATAAAAGTTCCAACTTTATACGCTTTTATAGTTTAATCCTTACTCCCATTAGTATCCTTATATAGAACTCGTCCTTATTATTGGTATTTCCTCTGATATAGTAACAACCTTATTCGTTATTATTTTTTCTACAACTGGATATGATCATTTAAGGAAATAATGCAAATTATCGTATGTATCATTTTTTCGAATTCTTTAAGATTCTATTTGGAATCATTTTCGGTGATTAGGTATTCATAACTACGTGATTCATTTATAGATTCATATATGTTATATTTGAGCGATAAGAAGTATTGTATAGATTCTAAAATATTTTAAAATTCCCAATAATGAAACTCTTTAAGTTTTTTGTTCTCTTTTCTATTTTGTTGATATCTACGTTGATTCATGCTCAGAATAATTATGATGGTATCTGGACAGGTACTTTGTCTGCGAGTGGGATGGAGATTCAGATTGATTTCAAGATTAATGAAGCGGAGCAGAAAGCGCTGATCAGTATACCAATGCAAAAAGTAGAGGATATCGAATCAGGAGAATTTTCTATTGACGGAGATAAAATCAGTATCGTATATCCAACATTTCGAGTGAGATATGATGGGGTTTATGATGAGGTAAGCAAAGAATTTGTAGGAGAGTGGACCCAAGGAATGTCACTACCTCTAAATCTAAAAAGAACAGATAAGAAGACGTCGGTCAATAGACCACAGACGCCAGTGGAGCCATACCCATATGATGTGGAAGATATCTCTGTAGAGAATACAGCCGCGTCAAATATTACTCTTGCAGGTACATTGACTACGCCAAAAGGGGACGGTCCGTTTCCATTGGCAATAATGATCTCAGGATCTGGCAGACAAAATAGAAATAGTGAAATACTAGGCCACCAATCTTTTCTCGTGATAGCGGATTATCTTACGAGAGCTGGAGTCGCCGTGCTGAGATATGATGATAGAGGTGTAGGATTATCTTCTGGAAGTCACACAAAATCAACAACTGCAGATTTTGCGACGGATGCTAAAGCAATGTATAATTATGCTAAGACATTAACCAAAATAGACAAAAACAAAATCGGAATCATAGGACACAGTGAAGGTGGGATGATAGCGCCATTACTCGCCTCAGAAAATGATGACTTAGGATATATCATCTCTTTGGCTGGACCTGCAGTACCGATTGCAGACCTCATGACGAATCAGAATGTCCAAGTGATGGAACAAATGGGCATGTCAAAAGAAGGATTAGAAATAACAAATACAAGCCTGCCTAAGATCTACAGCATAGTTAACCAAGATAAAGAACCTAAAGAATTATTCGACACATTAATACAGTCTGTACATGGATTCTATGATGCATTACCAGAAGAAGATCAGAAACTACTCGCACCTAACAAAGCCTCGTATTATATGCAGTTGAGTCAGACATTTTTTACACCATGGTTTAGATATTTCTTGGCTTATGACCCGACGGATTCATGGCAAAAGACTAAGTGTCCAGTGCTGGCCATCAATGGATCAGAAGATATCCAAGTGGATGCTAAGATGAATACAAATGCCATCATTTCTAATCTAGCCATCGCTGGTAATATGAATGCAAAAGTAAAGATCCTACCTGGGCTCAATCACTTATTCCAACCATGTGACAAGTGTAATCTTGCAGAATACGCTTCCATCGAAAAGACCTTTGACGAAGGAGCTTTGGAGATGATGAAGGAGTTTATATTGGGTTTGAGGTAGAGTGGTTGGAGTTACAAATCTAACTTTTTCTCTGCCCTTGCTTTCTCAGAAATAGATTTTCCGCCGAGAACGAATTTCGTACCTAGCTTTATGCCTCTCGTTATTTTACTATAATTCCTGACATCGTAGTAATAACTATTTGGTCTTACTTCTATAAACCAGCTGATATAGAAGTTTACGTATTTTATCAAAGCGACATTGAAGCCAGTGCCCAATCTTAGACTCGGTACAAATTTTCTTACTTCATCGTCAATGGAAACATTAGAGCTGGAGACGATTATATTATTGACTCCTCTTGATTGATATTTATTTGTAGATAAATTGTATAGTCCTTGAAGCTCGGCACTGAAAAACATATGTTGATAATCATAACCTAACCAATAAGTTGATTCTACGCCAATCTTTAAATATTCGGCGCTATAGCTTTTGAAAAGAGATGTAGTTGATTGTTCAACAAGTAGAGTGTCAAAATTTGTTTGTAAATAAGAATTATGACTTTTCGCATGACCTAACTTTGGGGTAATCAGAATTCTTTTTGAAACTGGTATTGAGTATCCAATTGTACGCTGTTTAGGAAGAACAGAAGATAAGACTCTAAAAGGTGATCCCGACTCTTCAAGTTCCTCATCAGCAGATCCGAAATTGAGATTTATGTCTATTGCTTTGTACTGGGCCGATAAGCAGCTCGATTCAAAGCAATAGAATAAGAGGAATAGAATTATTTTATACCACATGTGTTTAAATTAGTATCTATCATTTATTCAATGATGATTAATTTCATAGTTTCAGAAGTCTCGAAAAGGTCTATTTCAAGAAAATAAATGCCAGGTTTAAGAGACGTAACATCTAAATTAAATTGGCTTTCGTTTATATTTTTAACTGAAAGGAGAGTCTGGCCACTTGTGTTGTATACTGAAATTGTATTCATGTTCTCGCTTCCTGAAAGAATGGAAACTTTGGCGTTTGTAGGGTTTGGGAAAAGAGATATACTTCCATTTTTAGTTTGGTCTATATTTCTGCTTTCAACTTTTGTTGTGAAAAATTCATCATAGATTATGGCTTTGAAAGGAGTCGAGATGTTAATACCTGAATTATAATATTCGGAATCACCAATTTTATTTATTAATCCAGAAGAAAGAAAGTCTCCTCCTATAGCTATATGATTATTTTCATAAGTTATCATCTCTTGGACGGTTACATCACACGTTAGTTCTGCATCAAAATAGTAGCTTACAAGCTGAAAATCAGGATCAAACCTTAATATAGCAAATGAACTGTTCGTAGAACCGTTTCTTAAATTATTGCCCTCGATTTGTAATTGACCCCTAAAAGAAACTGAAATATCAGTAAAGAAATCGTTTTGAGAAACAGTCGTATTTGTGATTTCGTAATCCCCAGAAAGAGCGTAAGTGCTTTTTTTGTTTTGATCTGTTGAAATTGATTTTATATTTAGATCATTGTTATTTGCGGACATCAAAACAAGTTGGTTG
The DNA here is from genome assembly GCA_938007965.1 of uncultured Saprospiraceae bacterium. Taxonomy (GTDB): domain Bacteria; phylum Bacteroidota; class Bacteroidia; order Chitinophagales; family Saprospiraceae; genus CAJXUU01. The sequence goes on from CALLMH010000003.1 coordinate 129,673, forward strand.
TCCGTTACAAATTCGATATTCATAGATCTTTCATTGTCTTCCAATTCAATTCTATTTCTTATCAATTGAGAATCTGATATTTTGAACGTCTCTACCATATTATCAGAAGTATTTACTGCAAAATTTCCTTTGCTACTGCAATAGAATTTGGTTGAGTTTTCATTACTATTTGGAATACTAAATAACTCCCCTCTATTTCTGTCAGTCCAAACCCCCATAAAATGGCTATCATTTTTTATAGATTGACTTCCTTCGGAAAGAGTACCAGAATAAGTGCCAAAATATTCAAGTTGACCTTCTTCACTATTATCTACACCTTGTACATTTACTTTTTCAGAAGCTGATAATGTAAAGTGTTTCGAATTATCTGAAGCTCTGTATAGAATATGGCTTTCAGCTTCATTTACTTTATATGATCCACTAATGACATCTAAATCAAAATTCATGTCTTGGTTGTCTGTAGCAAGATTATTTTTATTTGATTTTTCATCGATATAAATTTTAAATGGACTATCCATATGGTAGCTCATAATTTGTGGAAATGAAAACTTAATATTTCTTTTATTTGAAAAGTTACTAAAACTAAGCCCATTTTTTTGATTGCCAGATTTCACTTTTCTTATATTTCTAGTTGTTGTTTCATCATTATTCTTTAGACCAAATGGGTATCCAGTATCGAAGACGAATTCAAATAGTACGGTCCCTTCACAAATAAATGCTTCGACATCATTTTCATCGGTTACATAATCACAGTAAGTATCAGGCATTGTCCAGCCATTATTTTCGTACATAGCAAGAGTCTCCTTATCAATATCAATACATGGTTCATCTTGAATATCGACCTTAATTACTCTGAAATCTTCCTCACAAAATAAAACATAACCACACCCGTGCATTAATCCATCAATTGATAATTCTTCTAAAAGTGGAATCAATCCATGCGGTTTTGATACTCCGAATTCATCCTTAATTTTATCCAAATGCTCAAGCAAATGTATTATTCTAATCCTTCGTGGTTTGCAAGAAGAATCAAAATTGGGAGCGTCGGATAAATATGGAGGTACTATATCATCTAAACAATAAATTTCATCAAAACCATCACAAACAACCTTATAACAATCTTCTGATATTTGCATTGGTACACTACCTGCCCACCCTATAGCATCTTCATATCCCATTATTTCAAAAGTTGCTTCACAGTAGAAAATATCTTGACATGGTGCTATTTTGCCTCGATTATCATATACGCTTACATGGCCAGCCTGTATACTGGCAGCATCCAATGCCCCTGAAGCTAAAGCTGCATCAAGAACAGCATCATACGCCGCACCCGATATCTTTGTATTTCCTAGATCCTTAAATCCAACAACTTCATCACCACAAACGATGTCGTAGCCACACTTGCCAGATACGTCAAGTGCTATTTGATTAGTCACCCAAGACCATGGACTAAAAATCCCCAAAATGGAGCTAACATTAACAATACCACTTTGAATAACATTATCACTATTATCTGTTGCTGAACTATAATCAATATATGCATCCTGAGTAATCTCTTCCTCAGATATAATCACACCCTTACAAGCTAATTGATAGATACAAGTCCCTAAATCATCTTCATCATCTTCATCGCCCTCTATATGGTCATCATAGATTCTTTCTATACTATCTTCGATTGTAACAGAGAAGCCTAGGTTACAATTGTCAAACTCCAATACAACTCTATATGTACCTGGTGTTAAGTTACTAGCATGATGTTCTAATTGACCACCACTATTTGAAAACCAAATTGGCATATCATCAATAAAAGCTGAAAAATTTAAATCTTCGTTGTCGATAATAACTTTAAATTCTCCATCATCGAATCCTTCACAAGATGGTAGGACATCTTCGATCGTATATTCTATATGTTCTAGTAGTATATCGCTAGTAATATATTCACAGCCACTACCATCCGTAATAGTCACGGAATAGTAAGTGTCATTGTAATTCCATTGATCTGAATTAGAGAGGTCTAATTCACTTTTTGCTTCGATTTGACTTTCTGTTTCTCCACCTGACCAGCTATAAGTATATGGATGATATAACCCATTTACAATGTTTAAAGTAAGTATAGTGTTCCCATAGCATGATGGCTCCATGTCTATATAATAGTCTAATGTATTATCCTCAACCACATATGACTCTGTAACTTCCCTACCACATTCATCTTCTAAAGTCACGGTATAGGAGCCTGCACTCATATTGTTTCTGGTTATGGTAGACAAAGATGTAGAATGCACATCTCCATCATCCCAAAATGCATACACCCTTCCTACATTATTCTCATATGTCAACGATACACTTCCAGTGTTTTCACCAATACAAGAGTTTTCACTAGATATGGATGTAACTGCGAATTCTCCAGACTCATCATTTATTATTTCATAAGTTCTTTCTATGCTACAACCATCAGTTATAGTTACAGAATAAGTGCCAGATGGAAGATCAGCGATGTAGCTAGCAGTAGACCCTGTACTCCATTTATATTCATAGGTAGTGTACAGTCCATCTATATAAATAGATCCGGTGCTCGCCCCTGAACATGTATTAATTATCTCTACATCTTCAATGATAGGTAGTCCCTCTTCTTCAATTTTAAACTCCTTACTGACTACACAACCTGCAGCATCTGATATGTCAACTGTGTATATACCTGCAACTAAATTATTGATAAATGTACCAGTGGTTCCATGACTCCATGTATATGTAAATGGTTGTGTGCCGCCTGATGGAGGTTGATATATATTAATAAAACCTTTTTTTACAAGGTTAGGATTATTATGACACACAGCATGATCTATGGTGTATTCCATCTCATCAAGATTTATGGCTGGTTCTTCAGTTAGCTCCAAAGAGATTTCTTTTTTACATCCATTTATATCAGTGACTGTAGCGTAGTGTTTTCCTGCGCTCAAGTTGGACTTTATTTGATCTGTAGATCCATCATCCCATATATAATTGTAAGGCTCTTGGCCTTCTGATGGATATAATGTTATAGAACCATTGTCAGGACATGCTTGCGTTATCTCATAATCTACTTCGATTTCTAAGACGTACACCTCAGCGCAAAACTCCATAATATCCTTATCCGAAATAAATACCTCCAACTCATACTCCCCTGGAGATAGAGCACTTACAGTAAATGGTGAAGAAGTGATAATAATCTCTTCATAATCACCTGTAGTGCTGTTATAATAAGAAGCTTCATAAGGAAGCGGA
>CALLMH010000004.1 GCA_938007965.1 uncultured Saprospiraceae bacterium
TGCAGTGTTGTTGACGGTAGAGGCATGTGGCTGTCCAAATGGAAGTGAGATCATGAACTCAGCGACTGCGACAGGAGTCACTCCAGCGGGAGACGAATTAGAAGATGTGTCAGTAGATGGTTCTGATCCAGATGGAGACGATAATGATGGCAACCCAGATGAAGACGGAACGACCGACATTACGCTAGAAGAGATGGGTTCAATAGGAGCCGCGAAGCGAGTAGTAACGACAGACTTCAATGATGAAGGTTGTACTATGGTTGTGTATGAAATCAATGTAGAAAACTTTGGTAACGTAGCCATAGATAGTGTACAGGTTACAGATGATCTAGACCTTGCAGGATTCGGAGCCTGTGAAGATTACACAGTAAGTTTGACTAGTGATGATTTCATAGTAAATGTTGATTTTAACGGAAGTAGTGATATTAATTTATTATCTGGTCTAGATGATCTACCAGTAGGAGATGTGGGCGCGATATTATTGACAGTAGAAGCTTGTTCTTGTCCTAACGGAACAATTACAAACAGTGCTACCGTAAGTGGTGTCACTCCAGCTGGAGATGAATTAGAAGATGTATCAGTAGATGGTTCTGATCCAGATGGAAATGACAATGACGGTAACCCAGATGAGGATGGAACTACGGATATTGATATTAATAATATTCCTTCTATAGGTCTAGCAAAGAGGCTGGTTGAAGTTATAAATAATGCAGATGGCTCTGCTGATGTTTCATTTGAATTTAATATAGAAAATATTGGTAATGTTGTGATTGATAGTATTCAAGTAATGGACGACTTGATGGCTGCTTTTGATCCTTGTTCTGACATCACCGTGTTGTCCCTTGTTTCAGATGATTATGTCGTTAATCCAGATTTTGACGGGACATCAGATTTCAATCTATTAAGTGGTAGCGATTCTGAATTCCCTGGAGATAAAGGGTCAATTTTCTTAATTATCAACGTAGATGGTTGTGGAACAGCCACTGGACCATTTGAAAATCAGGGAACACTCACAGGACAAGATCCAAATGGAAATGGAGTAATGGATAATTCACAAGAAGGATCTGAAGTAGATACTGATGGAGATGGATCAGCTAATGACGATGATGAACCTACTCTTATTGACTTCATGTTTGATGGGGCATTAGGTGTAGCGAAGAGATTGAGTGAGGGTCCGATATTGAGTACAAATGGATGTTACGATGTTACATTCGAAATCAATGTTGAGAACTTTGGAACAGTAGACATAGCGATGTTACAAGTTGTCGAAGATCTAGCAGCTGTATTCGGTACGGATGATATTTGGTCAGTAATAAGTGTAGAAAGTGAAGAGTTCGAAGTCAATACTGGTTTTGATGGGGTCACTGATATTAATTTATTGACTGGTAATGACGTGTTGATCAGTGCTCCAAATGGAGATAATGGGACGATTTATGTCAAAGTAAATGTTTGTCCATCAGGTGATACAGACGAATATGTAAATAGTGTTGTAGCAAACGGTACATTACCGAATGGTACGATGGTACAGGATACTTCACAAAACGGATCGACGCCAGATCCTGATGGTAATGGTGATCCGTTAGATAATAGTGAAGGGACACCATTCCAGCTTGAATGTGAGATTCCGATGTTTACTAACTGTCCAAGACCAAATATAGTAGTGGATGCACCTGAAGGATGGTGTACGAGTTTTGTGAATTTCTCTTCTCCAGAAGCTACAGCCGAATGTGGATTAGACACAATTATCCAAGTAGATAATACAGAATTGTCTTCAGGAGATCTATTCCCAGTAGGGACAACCATACTGCAATGGGTAGCTTACGATATATTTGGTAATGCTTCTGATACCTGTGAAATCAAAGTGATTGTAAATGACTTCCATACTCCACCGACAATTATTTGTCCTGAAGATGCAGAAGCAGTGAATGACTTCGGTATGTGTGGCGCGGTTATCACAGATAGTCTACTTCCGACAATAGAAGATAATTGTCCAGATAATTTATCTATCGTATATGAAGTGACGAATGAATTTGGAGTTACCTTGTTCCAAGGAATTGAAGATGCTACAGGAGAGACATTCCCAGGAGGAGTATCTACTTTGACTTATACCGTATATGATCAGCCATTATTATTGATCACAGAGATCGTACAAGATGGGGCGTCCACGGGTATAGAAATAGGAAACTTTGGTCCAGCTACAGTAGACATTAGTTGTGCAGATGTAAGTCGTACGGATGAATTTGGTGATGAAGTGATTTACAATATTCCAAATGGGACGGTAGTTCCAGTGGGAGGAGTATTTACTTACTTGTTCAATGGTGATTTTGGAGCGGGAAACAGGGCGACATTTGCATTCTCATTTACAGATTTACTGATTGATGAAATATCTATCAATGAAGGAACACTATTCGGTGATAATATCATCAGAATAGATCCAGTGGATGACAATGATGATTCTGATTGGATGGTGGTAAATGACTGTATCGAGGGAAGTTTCGATGTGTTCAATCCGGAGCTACCAGTCTATACAGATAATGGAACTATGACATCACTTCAATCAAAAGCGCCTAGTTTTGCAGAGTGTAGTCTTACAGTTACGGTCTTAGATATTGAGGCACCGACTTGTGCATCTCAAGATACTATAATCTTCGAAAATGGAAGCCTTACGCTCTTAGATGGCATGTGCGCTACAGAGTCAATTACAGTGCCGGCGGGAATTGTAGGGGATGTAAATGTGAGAGACTTTATCGCAACTGTAGATAATGCGGGCGGCATTACGGTATTACTGACGAGCCCATCAGGTACAGAAATAACATTATTCTCTAACGTATGTGGAGATAGTGAGAACATCATGGTGTCGCTTGATGATTCAGCGGCATCGAGCATATTATCAGCTACTTGTGATCCATTAGGAAATGGAAGCACATTCAAACCATTGAATGCATTTAGTTCATTCTTTGGCGAGGAAGGTGGAGGTGATTGGACCTTATCTGTTTATACTGATGGTTCTACGATGGGTACCATCGATAGTTGGGAACTAGAGGTCATAACGAATGCAGGCTATACACAAGTCGATACACTACTGTCTAATGACGCGGGACTATGTGAAGCAGAGTTTGCTTGGATACATCCAGTATTTTCTGATAATTGTAGCGAAGGGGGTATAGATATCACTTATGAATTTGTGAATGATGTAACAGGTATATCCACAACTGAAACAGAATCAATATTGACACCAAGTGGGTTTATTGATTTTGAAGGGCAATTTGTTACTAGATCATTTGAAGTTGGAATAACTACTATAACTTATACATTGACGGACGCTTCAGGAAATGTTAGCAACTGTGGTTTTGAAGTGACAGTGGTTGATGACGAAGCTCCAGTGTTTGTAAATGGATGTAATGATGTAGATATATTCTTAGAACCTGGATCTTGCGAAGGTATGCTGCCTAGTATCCCAGTGTCAGAGGATAATTGTGGAGTAGATAGCATCACATTCTTAGTAGATAGTACGCAGATTGATATCAATGAATTACCGATAGGGATGAATAATATCACTCTCATCTCAACTGATATCTATGGTAATATGGATACATGTACATTTACAGCTAATGTAATAGAATTCGAAGCGGATAATACCAGCTTAGCTTGTAACAACACTATTAATTTGTCACTTGGGATAGATTGTATGGCAGAACTTACACCTGATATGATATTAGAAGGTGGTCCATATGGCTGTTATGATGACTTCTGTATAGAAGTAACTACAGAAACAGGAATAGTCGTTGACAATATATTTGATCTTGGTGATGTAGGCCAATCATTCACAGTAGCGATAACGGATTGTCTAGGTAGTGGCAATAGCTGTTGGGGAACCGTGAATATAGAGGAGAAACTTCTTCCTGAAATTGAATGTCCAGCAGATGTCGAAATAACTTGTAATCAAGATGCAGAAGAGAGATTTCCAATCGGACATCCACTAGCTGGTCAACTGATTACAGGAGAAGCAGTATTGCTTACATGTGAGGCAAATGCAAGTATCTATTATGTCGATGATATCATAGACAATGGAGTATGTGAAGATCCTAGAGTACAGATCTTGAGGAGATGGACAGTTGTAGACAATAGTGGCAATACCGTTTCATGTGATCAGCTGATTACAGTGCTAGCTTACGATCCACTTAATGTTACTTTCCCACAGGATTATGATTACACTGTAGCATTTAGTTGTAGCGAAGTAGCTAATAATCCAGATACGATACTTCCAGAGTTTACAGGATATCCAATGCTGAATGACACCTCAATATTTGGCAATAATTATTGTGATATCAATGTAGGTTATTGGGATGAAGTACTACAGGATGTAAACTGTCCTGCTGCGTATTCTATATTACGACACTGGATTATAGAAAATGAGTGCCTTCCATTAGAAGAAGGCGTAAATCCTCTAAGACATATCCAAAGAATAAAAGTAGATGATAATACGGCACCAGTATTACTTGCTGTGGATGATATTACTGTCAGTGTAGATCCTTGGTCATGTAGAGGTGAAATAGAACTACCTGATGTTGCTCATGCGGATGATTGTAGTCTGATTGATGTGCAATGGAGTGTTCCATATGGATTGGTCCAGGACAATATGTTGACGAATCTATTGGTAGGTGAGACAGTCGTTACTGCAAGAGTAGTAGATGGTTGTGGAAACTTTGGCTTCGTCTCATTTACGGTAACAGTAGTTGACGCTACGCCTCCAGTAGTGGTAGCATTACAAAATGTAATCGTAGGTCTTACATCTAGTGAAGGTAATGGATTGGCCAAGGTATTCGCTCAGAGTATAGATAATGGAAGTAATGATGGATGTACAGATGTAAAACTAGAAGTAAGAAGAGACGAGGATATCTGCGGAATATCTGGCAATACGACTTACAATGATGATGGACATGCTGATGATGGAAGTCCGAATCCTAATAGTCCGAGCTATGATCCAGATGGTGGAGAATTTGTTCAATTCTGTTGTGAAGATATCTACAATGCTACTGTGGATGTAGATGGTGATGGTATCCTTGATCCTGGTTACGTCAAAGTATGGTTACGTGTGTGGGATGATGGTGACAATGATGGAGTATTCGGATCTGATGGAGATAATATGAATGAGGCATGGTCATTTGTGAAAGTAGAAGATAAACTGGAGCCGCAGATAACCTGTCCAAGTGATATTACGATCGAATGCTCGGATGATTATACTGATCTAGACATAGTAGGTAAAGGAACAGGATTCGGATCATGTGGTATTGCAGAAGTAGAGTACAATGACATCATTGTGAACTTATCAGATTGTGGGGATGGATTTGTGATAAGACGATGGTCAATAGTAGGACGTACAGACATTTTCTGTGACCAGAATATAACTATCGATCCTATTGAGTCTACGCCAGTAACTGTCAGTTTCGCACAAGTTGGAGATTTTACCGCAGAAGGATGTCCTGATGATATTGCTATAGGAGAGCCTACATGGACTGGTAGTCCGTGTGATTTGATCGCATACAGTGTAGAGACAGATACATTCTTATTCGAAGATGGAGCGTGTTACAAATTAGTCAATGAATATACTGTGATCAACTGGTGTACGTATGAACCAAACAATCCTGATACGGACGGAATTTGGAAGCATACACAAGTTGTAAAAGTAACAGACAATACCCTTCCTGATCTTCAGAATTGTGAAGATCAAATGTATGAAGTAAACGATCATGACGATAGTGACGAGGACGGCAATGTATGTGAAGCACATATATCACTTCTGAATACAGCTACCGATATAGGCAGCGAAAACTGTCCGACTGGATGGTTGAAATGGCAAGTTATCATTGATTTATGGGGTGATGGGACTGATGATTATGAATACAATTCATTCTTACCACCATTTGATTCCCAGTTTAATGATACGAATGGTAATGGTATCCCTGATGTATATATAGCACCAACTGCCAGTGGAGAACAAATCAGTGTCCCGCTTCCTGATGTCGAAGGGAGTATGAGTAATCATAAAGTAACATGGAAAGTATCTGATGGATGTAACAATGTAACGAGTTGTACTACGAACTTCATGGTAGTAGATAAGAAAGCACCTACTCCTTACTGTATAGATATCAGTAGTGCTGTAATGGAAGGTGATGGAACTGTAGAGTTGTGGGCGGTTGACTTCAATGTTGGAAGTTTCGATAATTGTACGCAAGATGCTGACCTTAGGTATACATTTACAGATGTAGAGCCTGATCAAGATCCCGACTATGACGAAGACCTAAGATCTTCTAGTAAGTTGTTTGGCTGTGATGATGTGTTAAATAGCCCAATAACGGTCAACATGTATGTATGGGATGAAAATGGGAATAGCGATTTCTGCACGGTGACATTATCATTGGTTGATAACGGAGGATCTTGTGAAGATGGAATGAGGATTGCTGGTTTGATATTGACAGAAGGTGGATTGCCAGTCAATGATGTGCAAACTAGACTATTCGCAAACTTACCCGAGTATCCTAGGTTCGATCTTACAGAAGATGATGGTATATATGAGTACTATGGAACGCCTATCAATTCTGATTTCACTGTTGTAGCGAGTAAAGATATTGATTATACCAATGGTGTAAGTACGCTAGATTTAGTGAAAATACAGAGGCACATTCTAGGTCTAGAAGATCTAGATAGTCCATACAAATTGATAGCGGCCGATGTCAATGCTGATGATGATCTGAAAGCAAGTGATTTATTAGAATTGAGGAAGTTGATATTGGGTGTAATTATCGATCTACCGACAAACGAATCATGGAGATTTGTAAATGCTGAACAAGAACTTGATATGGAACTTGATCTATCAACAGTGAATTACACTATCGATATCGAAAATCTGCAAGAGGATCTGATTGATCAGAATATTGTAGCTGTGAAAGTAGGAGATGTTACTGGTAATGCAACAGCTAATCTAGTGTCGAAAGAAAATGTAGAAGTCAGAAGCTCTAACACACTTGAATTCCTGATCGACGACAAATCGGTCAAAAAAGGTGATGTAGTAGAAGTTGACTTCAATGCTAATGATTTCAAAGATGTATTTGGTTTCCAATTTACATTCGAGTTAAATGGACTAAAAGTTGAAGATGCAACAAGTTCAGTCATAGAATTTTCTCCAGCGAATTTGGGTCTATTAAGTGATAGAGTAGTGACAGTCAGTTATCATAGCGGAATAGCGAAGACAGTCGCAGAGACAGAGTCCGTATTTACAATGGTATTCACCGCGATGGAGGATGGACAACTATCAGAGATGATAGAAGTGACATCGAAAGTTACTGCGGCCGAAGCATACCTTGGAGATGAATTAGAAATTAGGAATGTTTCTATAGTGATTAGGGGTGATGTACAGTCGATTGCAGAAAATAATCTTTATCAGAATGAACCGAATCCATTCAAAGATGAAACCTTGATTAAGTACGAACTGGCAAGATCAGGACCTGTAGTGTTTACAGTGACGGATGTAGCTGGGAAAACACTATATACAGTGACTAGAGAAGGAAGGAAAGGTATGAATACTCTGATACTAGATGCGGAAGCATTAGGTGTGACGGGGGTATTGTATTATACGATTGAAAATAAAGAATTCACTGCAACTAAGAAGATGATCATTGTGAGGTAGGATTATGAAACGATTTATAGTCTGCTTATAGATTGTAATGCAAATACTGTGAAAGAGACCTTCTGTATTGATTTGCAGAAGGTCTCTTTATAGGACTATGTTTTCTTGAAAATAGTGTGTCATTTTCACGATTAAATCATTAATAAAGGGGTGCTTTTTTCAGAATTAAGACTGTCATTGTTTAGTGAATAAAAGGATATTCAGTAATTAGGAATATCCCAATTCAAAACAGCCTCTCCAGAAATCTCTGAAGAGGCTGTTTGATGAAGTCAAATTCATAATTCAACTCAAACTATTATTCGTATCCAATTATAATTTCAATGGGTATTAAAGATCGAAGTGAGTCATTTCTTTGAAGAGATTCATTCTTTCAGTAATATCGTCGTTGGTTAGATTTCTGAGTTTTTCTATACTGAATTCTTCCACACAAAAAGAAGCAAGACATGATCCATACATGATTGCTTTTTTCATGTTTTCAAAAGATATATCATCTGTATGTGTCAGATACCCTATGAATCCTCCTGCAAATGTATCTCCCGCTCCTGTAGGGTCGAATACCTGTGCAAGCGGAAGTGCAGGCGCTGCAAATATCTTACCTTCTGAAAATAGTAAAGCTCCGTGCTCACCTTTTTTGATGATTACATACTTAGGACCCATCTTGTGGATCTTCTCAGCAGCGGTAACGAGTGAGTATTCTCCTGATAGCTGCCTAGCTTCCTCGTCATTGATAGTGATTACATCTACTTTAGCGATTACTTCCAGTAAACTATCCATAGCTATGTCCATCCAGAAATTCATCGTATCGAGTACGACTAACTTCTGAGATCCATCTAATTGTTTGATGACTTGCATCTGTACCTCAGGAGTTAGATTTCCTAGCATGACATACTTGCTGTCTTTGAATGATGCAGGGAGTACAGGGTCAAAATCATCCAATACATTTAAGTCTGTCGCCAAAGTATCTCTCTGATTCATATTTTGATGATACTTTCCTGCCCAGAAAAATGTAAGTCCATCTTGCTTGATCTGCAAACCTTCCATATCTACACCTCTATTTTCTAGAGCTTTGATTTCTTCTGTTGGAAAATCTGCTCCTACGATAGAGCAAAGTCTAATATTATCAGTGAAGTAAGATGCGGCATAACTAGCATACGTGCATGCTCCACCTATTGCTTTTTCAGCTTTGCCATATGGAGTTTCTATATCATCAAAGGCTACTGTTCCGATTGTAAGTAAGCTCATAGGTTTGTATTTATCTCTTTTAGAGGATTATAAAACGTATTAAAGTATTTTTACATGTAATACAATGAGCCGCAAAAGTAAATAAATTTATTCTAATATGTAAGAAATTCATATATGCGGTGGATTACAGACCTTTTTGATGAGTCATGGAGTTGGATGAGATTATGATTTTGAGGTATTACTACGATTCTGGATGTAATTAGACGCTCGGTTTCTTCAAGGGATATTATTAGTATGGGATTGGCAACGGTATAATCTTAAAATTGCATTTGCGAAATCAAATAAAACGAGGTTATATGATTGGCATTATTTTTTTGATTCTTGATTTTCGTAATTTTATAAAAAGAATAGTAATCTTTACACTATGATGAATTGGGTAAATTGTATTTCTGCGAAGCGAACTGGATATTCTTATCCTTCGTCACCGAATATTAGATCAGATTATCAGAGAGATTATGATCGGTTGATATTTTCTTCAGCATTTAGAAGATTACAAAATAAGACACAAGTATTTCCATTGCCTGGGAGTAGCACTTTTGTGCATAATCGATTGACTCATTCTCTAGAAGTAGCTTCTGTAGGTCGATCTCTTGGATCTGTGGTAGGGGATTTTATTGCGGAAGAAGTAACTGGAAGTGAAGAGGCGGTACATTTCTATAAATATGATCTAAAAGGAGTAATAGGAGCCGGCTGCTTAGCTCATGATGTGGGTAATCCAGCATTTGGGCACAGCGGAGAGAAGGCGATTTCCAATTATTTTATTCAAAATGCAGATTTGGTCATCGGTGGAGCTAATATGAGGTCATACTTCAATAATAAAGAATGGGCAGACCTTACAGACTTCGAGGGGAATGCAAATGCATTGCGAGTACTTACCCACCACTTCAAGGGAAAGATGGAGGGTGGATTGAGTCTTACATACACGACTCTGGCTTCCATCCTAAAATACCCTTGCGAGTCCATTGCAAAGAATAAGGAGAAGCATAGAAAAAAATACGGTTTCTTTCAGTCTGAAAAATTCACATTCAATGAAATCGTCTCAGACACGAATATGTATCAAGAAGAGGATAGTCCACTTTCTTATCAGAGACATCCGTATGTATATCTGGTAGAAGCTGCGGATGATATATGTTACAGAATCATCGATATGGAAGATGCACATAGATTAAAAATCATCTCAAAAGAAGAAATCCATGATGCATTTCTTAATGTGATCTCAGAAGCGGACAGATCTGATAACAATATTTCAAAAATAAAAAGTACGCTCATAAAACTTAAAGATGCCAATGAATCTGTTGCATATCTAAGAGCGAAAGCAATCAATACATTGGTCAATGAAAGTGCAGATGTATTCAAAGCGAACGCAGCGGCTATAATCAATGGTAACTATGCATCGACACTGATGGATGATGTAGAGACCAAATGCCCAAGCTTAAATGACATCCAAGAACTATCTGTAAATAGGATATACGACCATCACTCAGTGATCAAAGTAGAACTAGCGGGCTACAAAGTGATGTCTGGACTACTAGAGATATTGGTGCCAGGAATTATCAATGAAAGCCCAACAGGGATAGAGAAAAAAAGCTTATTGTTACTGCCAGAACAATTCAGAGTGGATGGCAGTGCCTCTCCATATGATAAAGTGATGGGGGTAATCGACTACGTATCAGGTATGACTGATGACTACGCTATAGAGATGTATCGTAATATTATGGGTATTGAGATCGCTATGCATTCGGCATGATCGATATTGAAAGTCTGAACCTTAAACACAGAAATCTCAAAGTATCTACTTAGACACATATACGCCTAAAAAAGAAAATTCTAAATTGATGAAACTACTACTATATAGTCAGCTACTTAAAGAAAAGGATATAGAATATGTATCTGAGTTATTATCTGTGATTAAAAATAATGGGGTAGAATTGTCTATTTCTGATTCTTATGCTGAGCAATTGGAGGCATCGACCTTAGTCTTACCTACTTATAAGAGAGTAACAAAATACGAAGAACTTATAGCTGAGGGGCCAGATATGGTAGTGACACTCGGTGGAGATGGGACTATCCTGAATGCTATCGACATAGTAAGGGATAGCAATATTCCTATCCTTGGTGTCAATCTAGGGAGGCTAGGATTTTTGTCCAGTATAGAAAAATCAAAAATCAAAGCATCCATCGAGGGCGTAATAAATGGCGAATACTATATCGAAGATCGATCTTTACTAGCGATGGAATGTAATCTGCCGATTTTTGAAGATCTCCCATATGCATTAAATGACTTCACCTTGCACAAGCGTGATACTTCGTCTATGATTACGATTCATACGTATGTGGATGGAAATTTTCTCAATAGTTATTGGGCGGACGGATTGGTTGTTTCTACTGCGACTGGTAGTACAGGTTATTCATTGAGTTGCGGCGGACCTATTATTTTTCCAAGTAGCAATAATATTGTAATTACGCCAGTTGCACCGCATAATCTTAATGTGCGACCTATAGTGCTGTCTAAATATTCCAAAATTTCATTTGAAATAGAGGGAAGGTCTGACAACTTCCTCTGTACACTTGATTCTAGATTCGAGACGATTACGGCAGAACATAAAATAACGATCAAGAAAGCTGGTTTCGATATTAGATTAGCTCATCCCAATGATATCACCTTTATGAAAACGATAAGGGGTAAATTGATGTGGGGCTTGGACAAAAGAAATCATTAAGTAGGGCTCTATACCCAATGGAATAACTTTATAAAGAGAATATTCCTTGCCAAAAGAAATTCTTCGAGACGCTATCTCGGTAACTTGATTAAGTATTTCTTTTTTATTACTGTTAATTTATTGTCTCTTAGCCATGGATTATAATATTTGAGCATGCGATATGTGATACCATTTTGTGCTGCAAATGCTGACCAACTGGCCACGGACTTGTCCACTTCCACGAAGTACACATTGTCTATTCTTTCATAGAGTTCACTAGGATCTACGTAGAAGCCAAATCTTTCTGGATTTTTCATGATTTCTTTGATCGCTATTAGTCGAAATACATATCGAGCAGTTTCACTATTTACATTTACATCGTAAAAAGACGTTTGTCCTTGTTCTTTGAGTATCCTTGCGAATTTGGTTGGTCCCACATTATAGGCAGCTGCTGCATTTGCCCAAGATCCAAATCTATTGTGGAGTTTTTTCAGATAACCACAAGCCGCTTTGGTAGCTTTTTCCACATGGTATCTTTCATCTACTTCATCATTTATTTCAAGACCCAGTTCTTTAGCGGCAGCTTTTCTAAACTGCCAGAAACCTTTGGCATTTGCAGAAGATTGTACATTTCTGAGACTACTTTCTGCCACAGCAAGATATTTGAAGTCATCAGGAACTCCCTCTTGAGCCAGTATAGGTTCGATGATTGGGAAAAATTTATTGGCACTTTTGATATGCATGAGTGTCGCTGACTGCCAATATGCATTTACAGATAATTCTCTATCTAGTCGTTCTCGAGTATCCATATTGATAGGCATAGATTCTCCGGCGAAAGAAGGCGCTTCGATAGTCGGTGTTTTTATGACCTGAGGAAGTGAATCATTAGAAGTGGGGGCGGATTCACTATTTTCGATCGATAATGAAAATGAGGTAAAAATCAAGGCACACACAGTTATAAAGCCAATCGCTGAAAAGATAGAAAGAACCAATCTAGACATAATTATAGTTTAATATTTTAAGCTGAAAATTATTGATGAGACATTTTCATTTACTGATGATTGTCTAATCTATGGTCAGATAACATCCAAAAGTATGAATTTATTATCCTAATGCCGATAGTGTATATTGGAAAGTGGATTTCATTTGCTATTTATTTTACCAATCATAAATAGTGCCTACGTTTTTAGTTTTTGTTCATCGTCGAACTTTGAGATAGCTAAGTCTATCAAGGTAGTAATTAACGTCTGATATTCGATTCCAGAGTGACTCCATAGTTTAGGGTACATGCTGATCTTAGTAAATCCAGGTAAGGTATTCACCTCATTGACGATGATCTCACCATCAGATTTTAAGAACATATCTACTCTAGTCAGACCACTGCATTCCAGATTGATATAGGTGTCGATCGCTATTTGCTGAGCTTTCTTAGTTTGCTCTTCACCTATATCTGCGGGTATAGCTAGTCCTGCACCATCATCATCTATATATTTATTTTCGAAGGTGTACCATTCGGTTTTAGGTAGAATCTCTCCAATGGTGCTTGGTTTTGGATTTTCATTTCCGAGCACTGCGCATTCTATTTCTCGACCGTTTATTTTTTCTTCTACGATCACTTTTGGATCATATAAGAAGCCACTTGCCACTGCATTATTGAAATCTTCCTCATTGTCCACAAATGATACGCCTACCGATGAGCCCAGGTTAGCAGGTTTGATAAAGAGTTCTTCTCCTAGGGTTTTACTGATTTCGGAGAAAGTGAGGTGTTCATTGTATCCTTTTCTAAGTGTTACGAATTTGGCAATGCCGATACCGGCATCTCTGAGTAGTCGCTTTGTTACATCCTTATCCATACCAGCAGAAGAACCTAATATACCACATCCGACACATGGGAGTCCCGCGACTTTGGCCATGCCTTGGATGGCACCATCTTCTCCATATGCTCCATGCAGTATAGGGTAGAGTACGTCTATTTTTGTTATTACCTTACCTGTCTCTTTATCTATGACAGCTCGTTCATGTGCATTTTGACTGATGTAGACGATGTTGTCAAACTCTGGCAGAGAGACAGTAGCTGCATCTGTAGGGTTTGATATATCCATTTGATCACCTCCATAGTGCCATGTTCCTTCTTTGTCGATTGCTAGAAGTACAGGTTCGTACATTGATCTGTCGATATTGCCTACTACATTGTAAGCGGACAGAAGAGATATATTATGCTCAGGAGATCTGCCTCCATATACGATTCCTACTTTTAATTTTCCTGACATTACATTATAGTTTTTAATAATATGTTCAAAAATATAAAATAATCGGCTCTTTATTGAATCGAGTAGGCAATCTATTAATCTAGATTTTAGTTAGGTCAAAGTTTATCATACATACTCGCACGATATCGAATATAGTCTACATGGACGCCTTTCGACCGATTTCTTTAGCGCTTAGTACTTTCGACAAACGACAAATTGGCTGTACCCTAAGATAATTGAAGAAAGTACCATTCGTGCATATGCACCAAATATATTTGGTTGTTCAATATCAAACTAAATTAATTACATTTGTATCAAACTAAAAAAAACTTAATATGTCAAACGGATTATTAGCTGGAAAAAGAGGAATCATCTTTGGTGCTCTTGACGATAAATCGATAGCTTGGCAGGTAGCTGAGAAATGTGTAGCTCAAGGGGCAAAAATCACACTAACAAATGCTCCTGTAGCCCTTAGGTTTGGTGGAATCTATGAACTGGCGGAAAAAATAGGAGCGGAGGTGATTCCTGCTGATGCTACTAGTTTAGAAGATCTAGAAAACCTAATCGTAAAATCTCAAGAGATATTAGGTGGTAAGATGGATTTTATGCTTCATTCTATCGGAATGTCACTTAATGTAAGGAAGAAGAGAACCTACGACAATATCAATTATGATTGGATGCAGAAGACATTTGATATCTCTGCGATCTCATTCCATAAATTGATGCAGACTGCGATGAAATTGGATGCAGTGAACGATTGGGGATCTATATTGGCCCTGACCTATATCGCAGCACAGCGAGTATTCCCTGATTACAATGAGATGGCAGAATCAAAGTCATTGCTTGAGAGTTTTGCTCGTAGCTTCGGGTACCATTGGGCGAAGAAGGCGAATGTAAGAGTCAATACTGTATCTCAATCTCCAACGCTGACTACAGCTGGTATGGGTGTAAAAGGATTTCAAGAATTTTTTGACTATTCAAAAAAGATGTCTCCACTAGGAAATGCGCCCGCTGACGCCTGTGCTGATTACTGCGTAGCTATGTTCTCAGATCTTACAAAATATGTAACGATGCAGAATCTATATCATGATGGAGGATTCAGCAATATGGGGATGGCTCCAGAAGTAATAGGATTATAACTAGGAATCCAAATGGGAATCTTATTCAAAATAATGAGGGTAGTGCTAGTCATAGTGCTGCCCTTTTTTCTTTTGATCCGCGGGGCGATATTGATGCATGGTCATTATGATCTCGGTGCATGGATATCTCTAGTAGGAGGAGCTATATTGACTGCGATTGTTTTATTTATATATATGACATTTATCTATCGCCGATTTACACGGAAATTTGGAGATAGTGATAATCTGCAGCGGAGGGGTCTTTTTTCTATAGCTCTTGTAGTGGTGTATTGTGCATATGGTTTGTTTTTTATTTCTGCTGGGAATATGAAAAATGCTGCGTTGCAAGAAGAGATTACCGACCTACATCCTATTTTGCGGATGGGTATTAGCACCTTCATTCTGATGGATAAGAAGATGATCATTACTGATGCCAGTCGAGTACCTGAAGATTATAAAAGAATGGGACTCAAGGCTTCTAATAGCTCTCTGCATTACAAACAAAAAGATGGATATGCATATGCTCTAGACCTCAGGACTAATGGTCGATACGAAACTAGAAACTATATGATGGCTATGTATTTTAATGCATTGGGCTTTAAGACTCTGCGCCATGTGGGGACTGATGATCATCTGCATGTGAGTCTGCATTGTCATTACAGACCTGGAGCTAGATGATTATTCCTCTTCTTCACTCTCTCCACTGTTCAATTTTTTGTCCTCCACGTTTTCATTTAGAAATGAATTCAATTTATCTACTGGGATAGTCGTCTCCATCTCACCAAATGCATTGATCTTGATATTGAATCCCTCCAATTCTTCGTGCACATTAGGTTTTTGTTTTTTCGCTTTTTTCTTAGCCATTTTGTGCTTTTTTTAATGCTGAGAATATTTCAATACTTTCTTTCATTCGCGAGACCACTGTGTCTTTGCCGAGTAATTCCATCGTCTCGAATAGATCGGGGCCTTTCATCGTACCACAAGCGCCTAGTCTTAGGATAGGCATGATGGCACCAAAGCTTAATTCATTATCTGCGATATATGATTTTACGACGGATTCTAAAGATGATGAAGTAAATTGCTGCATTCCCTCCATCGACTCGATCAATGCATCGAAGTGTGGTCTATTCTCTAGTTTATATTTCTTTTTAGCCATCTTCTGATCGATCTCAGTTGGCATTTCGAAGAAGAAACCTCCAGCGGTAAAAAAGTCAGGTATTACTTCTGCTCTTTCTTTCATAAGATCTGCAAACTTGAGCATGAAATCTTCGGATACATCAAATCCTTTTTCTGTAGCTATCGGTAATAATAAATCTACGAGCTCCGTATTCGGTTTTGCAATGATATATTGCTGGTTAAACCATCTCGCCTTATCTATATCGAATTTAGCGCCCGATTTCACTATTCTTGATGGATCGAATGCTTTAATGAGTTCTTCTAGCGAAAACATCTCCTCATCTGTACCAGGATTCCATCCTAGTAGTGATAGGAAGTTGGTCACTGCCTCTGGTAAGAATCCATCTTCTTTGAAACCTTGGTAGGTCTTGTCTTCTTCCTTATCGTGCCATTCTAATGGGAATACAGGGAATCCGAACTTGGCTCCATCACGTTTACTTAATTTTCCTGAGCCTACCGGTTTTAAGATCAGAGGAAGATGCGAAAATGAAGGGGCCGTCCAACCAAACATCTCATACATCAGGACGTGATGTGCGGTACTCGGTAGCCACTCTTCTCCACGGATTACGTGGGTGATTTCCATCAGGTGATCATCTACAATATTGGCTAAGTGATAAGTAGGCATTCCATCGCCTTTCAAGATGATCTTGTCATCTAATTCGTCAGAATTGAAAGAGACCGCACCTCTCACTGCATCTTCGAATTCTATATTTCTACCAGTAGGGATTTTAAGCCTTACAGTTACATTTTCTCCTTCTTTGAGTAATCGGTCTGTTTCTTCTTTGGATAGAGAGAGGCTGTTTCTCATTTCCATACGTGTGGCGTGATTGTATTTTACGCCGTATATCTTTTGTGCTTCATTTTTCTCTCTCCATGTAGTTAATTCTGCAGAGGTGTCAAAGCAGTAATATGCGTGTCCTTTTTCTATGAGATCGGTCACATACTGACCGTATAGGTCTTTTCTTTCAGACTGTCTATATGGTCCGAAGTCTCCACCTATACCTGGACCTTCTTCTGGCTTGATGCCAAACCATTCTAGAGATTTGATAATGTATTCTTCCGCTTCTGGTACGTATCTAGTTTGATCCGTATCCTCTATTCTTAGGATGAATGTTCCTCCATTCTTCTTAGCGAATAGATAGTTGTATAGCGCTGTTCTGACTCCTCCAATATGTAGTGGTCCTGTTGGACTTGGTGCAAATCTTACTCTTACATTACTCATTCTTAAATGATATTTATTGGTCTGATTATTAAGAAGCGGCAAAGGTAAGGTTTTTATTTCCTTTAGTAAGAAGGGAAAGAGACCAAGATCAAAATCTTATAGCTCCATACCTCTTAATGTGTCACATACTTACTGACTTTAGGATTCACAAAAGTGATAATTGTTACCTTGATCGATTATTTCGGTTTGGATCAACGCAAAAAAGAGGTATGCTACATCTAAGTAACATACCTCATTGGAATTGAATTTCCTTATATATCTTATCCTAAAGAAGAAACATGCTTCGTCAACTTAGACTTCAGGTTAGAAGCTTTATTGTTGTGCCATGTATTTCTTTTAGCTAATTTGTCGATCATTGAGATTACCTTCGGTAAGAAGACTGCAGCATCTTTTGCATCTGTCATTTCTCTTAACTTTGCAATCGCTGTTCTAGCAGACTTTTTATAATATCTATTTCTTAGACGAATTTTAGCGTTTTGTCTGATTCTCTTTAATGCTGACTTATGATGTGCCATATTGTTTATTTTAAATTGGAGTGCAAAAGTAATATAATTTTATGAACTGTAAAAGGAGATGTTGTTAAAAAACAGAGAAAGATTCATATTAATATTCTTATAATATGTTATTTGATATGATTTTAGATCTTTTGGCACCTATTCGATGGAAATCTATGGCTTCTGAAACTCTTCAAGGAAGGTAATAACTCAATAAGTTTAAATAAATCCGTCATTTTGCTCAACATTGATACCAATATACTATTGAATCAAGACAAATAATTTCATATTTGTACTTGCGCTCAATTGAGCACAGTATTTGATATAATGAGGGTATAGAATCTTGGTTTCAAAAACATTTTCATAGAATATGGAAATCATTCGGGAGAATTCTCCCACCCCAATATTCTAATAACTATAAACTAGAAAGCCAAAAAACGGAGCGATACAAGCGTGATTTACAATAAGTGGACACGCGAAGTTAAAATCAGATTTAAAAAACAAACATATGAAAGATTATTCATACGTATATAATGCACATCCTTCTTTTATAGAACAGATGTATAAAGAATTCCAAAAATCTCCTGAAAATGTAGATAGTGGCTGGAGAACATTTTTTGAAGGTTTCGAATTTGCTGGTGTAGGATCAGATGGCGAGGCGAGTTCGGATGGTGGTGTACTTGGTGGAGGAAACGTAACTAAGGAGTTCGGAGTGCTTTCATTGATTCATGGTTTCAGGACTAGAGGACACCTGCTCGCGAATACCAATCCGATCCGAAAGAGAAAGGATAGAGCACCTCACCTAGATCTCGATGATTATGGACTCGTAGATGCTGATATGGATACGGTATTCGCAGCTGGAAAAGAGATAGGACTCGAGAACGGGACACTCAAGCAAATCCTCGATAGATTATATCTCCTCTATACAGGGAATATAGGTATAGAATACGCACATATCGAAAATAGAGAAAAAAGAACCTGGCTCAGATCAAAGATAGAGACAATGAATCTCGATGGGAGCTACGGATTGAGTCTCGACAAGAAAAAAAGAATACTAGAAAAACTGAACGGGGCAGTAATGTTCGAGAAGTTTTTGCATACAAAGTACGTAGGACAGAAAAGATTCTCACTTGAGGGAGGAGAGACTACTATCGCTGCGCTAGATGCTGTGATTACAGCGGCAGCTGCGGATAGAGTAGAAGAAGTTCTTGTAGGTATGGCGCATAGAGGAAGGCTCAATGTACTAGCCAATATCATGGGCAAAACATACGAACATATATTCAATGAGTTCGAAGGTGTAGCAGTTCCTGACATGAAATATGGTGATGGTGATGTGAAGTACCACTTAGGATATAGCTCTCAAGTAAAGACTCCCGCTGGGAATGATGTACACTTAAAGTTAGCGCCTAACCCATCACACCTCGAATCTGTAGATCCAGTATTGGAAGGGTTCGCAAGGGCGAAAGCGGACATACTCTATGATAGTGATTATGATAAGATACTACCTATCTTGATCCATGGTGATGCTGCAGTCGTCGGTCAAGGTGTAGTATATGAGACTGTGCAGATGAGTCAGCTCGAAGGATACTACACAGGAGGTACACTGCACTATGTGATCAATAATCAGGTAGGATTTACGACTGATTTCGAAGATGCGCGTTCGTCTACATATTGTACAGCGGCAGCTAGCCTAGTACAAGCACCAGTATTCCATGTGAATGGTGATAATCCTGAAGCGGTAGTATGGGCAGCCGAATTAGCCATTGAATATCGTCAGAAATTCAACAATGATGTGTTCATAGATATGGTATGCTATAGAAAGCATGGCCACAACGAAGGAGATGATCCGAAATTTACCCAGCCAGAGATGTATAAGTCTATTGGCAATCATAAGAATCCAAGAGAAGTATATCTAGAAAAACTAATATCTAGAGGTGATGTAGAGGGCGAGATGGCGACCAAGATGGAAGAGACTTTCTGGGCAGATCTGCAAGGTAGATTAGATTCTGTAAAAGAAAAACCTCTGCCGTATTCGTACCAAGAACCAGAAAAATCTTGGCAAAAGCTTCAGAAAAATACCAGATATGAAGATCTGAAAACGGTCAAGACATCGATCACAAAGAAGGTGGTGGATACAGTAGTCGATAAGCTGCTCAATCTTCCAGAAGGATTCACGCCACTATCAAAAGTCGCAAGACTACAGAAAGGATCAAGAAAACTGATCGATGCTAAGAAGATCGATTGGGCATTCGGTGAGTTGATTGCTTATGGATCTATCTTATTGGAAGGTAAGAATGTAAGGATGAGTGGTCAGGATGTAAAAAGAGGAACATTCTCTCATAGACATGCAGTGCTTAGAGACGTAAAGACCTATGAACAGTACAATAGACTTAGCCAGCTGGCCGAGAAGCAAGGTAAATACATGATTTACAATTCATTGTTGTCAGAGTTTGCAGTTCTTGGGTTCGAGTACGGTTATTCTCTAGCTTCTCCTGATTCGCTTGTTATTTGGGAAGCACAGTTTGGAGATTTCTATAATGGTGCACAGACGATCGTGGATCAGTACATATCAGCTGCCGAAAGTAAGTGGCAGCGGATGAGTGGATTGATCATGCTACTTCCCCACGGATATGCAGGTCAAGGACCTGAGCATAGTAGTGCGAGAGTAGAGCGATTTCTGCAGTCATGTTCTGATTTCAATATGATCGTAGCAAATGTAACGAGCCCGGCAAATTATTTCCACTTATTGAGACGACAGCTGGCACTTCCATTCAGAAAACCGTTGGTAGTGATGTCACCTAAGTCACTGCTTCGTCATCCGAAATGTGTGTCTGATATCTCAGAGCTTACCGGTAAGAATGCTTTCGTAGAGACATACGATGATCCGATTGCGAAACCAGCAAAAGTGAAGCGTCTATTAATATGTACGGGTAAGGTATATTATGATTTGTTGGCGAAGCAAGAAGAAGACAAAAGAGATGATATAGCCATCGCAAGAGTAGAGCAACTGCACCCGTTCCCAGAAGCGCAGGTACGTAAGATTATGTCTAGATATAAGAAGGCTGATGTAAAGTGGGTGCAAGAAGAACCAGCGAACATGGGATATTGGGATTTCGTAATGAGATACATGAGACGTGACCCGATCGAACTCGTGTCAAGACCAGCGAGTGCTTCCCCTGCCACAGGATTCAAAAAAGTCCATGATAAGCAACAAGCGAAGTTAGTAGATGCTGCGTTCGATCTGAAGAAGTAATATGAACGTGCTCGAAATCTCATGATCTCGAAATCTAGAATTAAATGATAGGAGCATACATAGAATTAGGATTTGATCATATTCTTGACCCTCAAGGGTATGATCATATTCTTTTTGTGGTTGCGCTCTGTACCATATATCTGATCCAAGACTGGAAGAAGATATTGGTCTTAGTCACCGCATTTACGATCGGGCATTCATTGACTTTAGCACTATCTTCTTTGAAGATTGTGAATATCTCAGCTTCTTTAGTGGAGACGTTGATTCCAATTACGATTATACTTACTTGTATTTATAATATCTGGAAAGCGCAATCGCTACCGGAAATACCTCGTTCAGCAGATAATGATCAAAACTATCTTGATCAAAATTTACCAGCTGTTAATTCTGAACAGAAGAAAGAAAGTGTAATGGCTAATTATGGTCTCGCACTTGGTTTTG
The DNA here is from genome assembly GCA_938007965.1 of uncultured Saprospiraceae bacterium. Classification (GTDB taxonomy): domain Bacteria; phylum Bacteroidota; class Bacteroidia; order Chitinophagales; family Saprospiraceae; genus CAJXUU01. The sequence continues at coordinate 21,582 of CALLMH010000004.1, forward strand.
GATTGATCCATGGACTAGGGTTTTCTAATTTCTTCAAGGCTATGTTGGGGAGGGATGAAAGTATTGTGATGCCGTTGTTGTCTTTCAATATTGGTGTAGAGTTGGGTCAGGTAATTATAGTTTTGGTGACTTTGGCTTTTAGCTTTTTATTTGTTGGTGTTTTGAAGGTTGCTAGAAAAAAATATACGATCAGTATATCATTAATATGTATGGTATGGGCGACTTATTTGGTGATGTAAAGCCTAAACTTCTTTTTCAAAGAGGCAATAAAATCACGAGATATTCATTCAATTAGGTCATTTAGGAATAGACTTTCTGGTTTACATCTTGGCGATACACCCAATACATTAACTAATCACAACAACTTTATAGATGCATATGATTTATTCAATTAGAAGTATCATTATATATAGCATTGGTATATTCATTTTTGTTGGGTGCTTATCAAATGGCTTATCTGAGGAACAGGACGATGAAGTATGTCCTTATGCTAGAAAGTCGGGAAGGTTTTTTCAGCTTCAGGCTAATCTAGATGTGATACCGCATTAAAAGGTCTATCATATTGGAGATACTGTGACATGGAAGATTACTGCTACTGATTCTATTTTTGATTTTAATAGGGATATGATATTTCATATTGAGAATTATCCGTTCCAGCCATTTTTTCATCTTTATAGAATAGTGGGAAATACATGGACTTCTGGGTATGAACATATGGAGGTAATGATAGATAGCGTCTACTCTCCAAGATATGTGACGGGTGGGAATACTTTTGCTAGGAGCATTAGAGGCATCTCAACATTTATTGATGGTGTTTATCTATTTGAGTTTAAAACGGTATTCAATGAAGCTGGGGTTTATATCAATTATGTACCTGATAAAACTATTATTGTGGGACAAGATGAAATTGATAAAGGGTTACATCCAGAATATAATGAAATCATAGACCATAGCGGATGCCCCAACCCGAATTACATTGTTGATTATCTTCTGCAAGGAGATCCATATTATGATAATTTTCAAGAGGAGATGGTATTCCTTGATAAGGAAGTATATTATGATGAGATGATAAGAGTTGATGGAAAAGATGGTGATATTTGGGGACGACAGCGAGGAGCAATTCCTTTAGACTGGCGAGGAGTTTTCGGCTTTGAGGTAGTAGAGTAGAACTTCTTTAAATATACTATAAGATAAGAGTTCCTATTGGAGCTCTTATCTTTATTATTATGAAGCGGTGTTTGTTTATATCTAATATGTCGTGGTGTGGTGGTGTACGTGTTTGATCATGATCCCACCATTGGATCTTTTACCTTATTCTTACCCAAAAACCCAAACACACTACCACATACTCCACCGATGATATGAGCAAACTGAGACACTTGGTCACTGCCCATAATTTGAAGAACTTCCTTTCCTACAAAAAGTAAGGCTACAAGAATAAAAGTTAATGGTATCTCACCACCATTGGTATTTGTAAATGAGACCAAAAGAATAAGCATAAATACTATGCCCGATGCTCCGAGGAGACCAGTATCGAAGAATGTGACATTGAGTAAACCCGTAATCAGTGCGGTAATAAGAATCATAAATAATGTGAACCTAGATCCATATTTCTCTTCCATAATGGGGCCTAGGAGTAATATGAAAGTCATATTACCCAATAGATGATCCATGCTTCCATGTCCTACTACATGAGAGAAAAGACTGAAAATAGATAGAGGATTAGTCACATCTACAGAAGTGCCAACAGCAAAGAAACCCATCAGCGTGCCTGCCATAAACTTATCAAGAAAAAATACCGCTGTACAAATCAATGCAAACGTAAGGATGACTGGAGAATTATATTTGATATTCATGGGTAATAATATTGTGTAATCGAAAGATAACCCAAATATAAATGCGAATGCTAAAAATCAGATAAAGATCAGAAATTGATAGAGGAAAATAAAGGTGCGTTATGATTTTACTGCGATTCTAGGATGGGATAACCTCCAATTGATCAAGTGACTGATTACGATCAATAATCCTCCAAGAATATTAAGTATGAATAAATCACCGTGTGTCTCGATTCCGATAAATAGTGTGATGAATCCTACTAAAGCTAAGAATAATGGCATCGGATTTTTATGAGATTTGATATAATCTTTGACCAAAGAATACCCAGCTATCAAGACTCCTATAGACATCATGACAAAATCAAAAGTATGATTGTGCGTAGTATTCGTCGTCAGGCCTAATGAAAGAAAAATCGGAAACAATGTACAATGAACAGCACAAAGTGAAGCCGTGATGGCACCAGCAAAATCAAAATTAAGTCCGAAAAACCTGCTTATCATACTTCTTAAATGAAACGTTGTTGCAAATGTACGTTAAATGAAACATAGTTACAAATACAATGTTCATTGAATTTACATTTTGGAGTGCCAAAAGCAAAAAAGCCATACATATAATTAAATATGTACGGCTATGCCTTATTTATTAATTCTGTATCTATTTGGTCACTGACGCACTAGTTCTTGCTTGTTCTTGAAGCTTTCTGTACTAGGTTGGCTACCTTTTCGTCTTTATCGACATCTAGGTTAGTAGTTTTAGATATATCTTCTCCATCGGTTCTGTATTCAGTTAAGTCGATACAGAATTTCACTTTTTCTCTTCTTCCAAAGTTACCGTCTGATTCGTAGAATGTATCTCCTTCTTCATCCAAGATAGAGAAACTACCGTATCCATAATCACAACACATGCCATCTCCATAAGAATCTTTTACGATTAGTCTGTAACATCCATCTTCTAGACAAACATCTTCGTAGATCGTTTCTCCTATATCATCAGCTGTGTATCCTCCTCCTGAAATTACGATCTGACCGGTACTAAGATCTTTCAATTTCCAAGTAGTTTCTTCTGGGTAATCATCAAATGTAAAGCTTAATGTGATATTATAACAATCATCATCTGATCCAGTATCATCATCATTGTCATCAGTATCATCACAAGCATCACCGATACCATCATTGTCACTATCTGCTTGATTAGGATTAGATACTGTTGGACAGTTGTCTTGATTATTATTTATGCCGTCTCCATCTATATCGTTATTGTTTGTGTCATCACAAGCATCACCGATACCGTCATTATCACTATCTGCTTGACTAGGATTAGATACTGTTGGGCAGTTGTCTTCATCATCATCAATTCCGTCATTATCAGTATCATTATCTTCTTCTTCACTCCCGTCATCACTACCAGAACATACATTACCTATGTTGCTGATTATGTTTTGGAAGTTTGCAGTTACATAGTTATTCATTCTAGATGCTTGACCATTAGAGAACATGTACATACATGCATCGTTCGTATAGTCCATATAGCTCATGTATAAGTCTATTGATCCACAAGATGAAGTGTTTGTGCCCGGGCATCCATAGTTTGGATCACTTTGAGATGGAGTATCAGATACACCATCATCAGAGTTACATCCCCCATTACCCCAGTTGTGATCTAGTAATAAGTAGTGACCCAATTCGTGCGTGAGTGTACGACCGAGGTTGTAAGGTGCTTGTGGCACTACACCACTACATCCTGATCCACTACCAAAAGCCGCAGCATCAATGACTACTCCATCTCCATTACCCGATCCTCCAAGAGGAGAATATCCCAATAGTCCTGTATTCGGTTGTACAAAGATATTGATATATCCAGACCATGTAGGTGAGTTGTCGCCTGAAGTAGCATTGAATGTTACAGCAGGTTCTCCATCTGCTATACCTGACGCTGATGGGTGTCCTTTATCTGCAAGACAAAACTTGATACAAGCATCACTTGGTGTCACACCTGGGTAATTGCTAGCTACTGCATCGAAGAGACTAGCATCTGCATTTTGAGCTTGATAATCGGCATTTAAGATGTCAATTTGGTTCTGAGCGAGTGCTTTGAGACACGCTTCATCCGGATTACTTAATCCTTGGAAGTGAACTGCGATCGGTAGAACGATAGGTTCTGTACAATCTACTACACTTCTTGTTTGGATAAGTTTGTCTGTTTTTTCTACTCTTTTTTCAAAGCTAGCTCTATAGTCTTCATCTTTTAGTAAGCTGTGTTGGTGGCCTTCTGTACTACAAGTACGTTGGCTGTATGCGGTCTGTGCTTCAGATAATTCTGTAACTTCACTTGATTCTGTTATTTGATCTTCATTACAAGAAGTAAGGAAAAGGGCTGTAGCTATAAAGCAGTAATAAATGATATTTTTCATAATTGCTAATTTTTTTGTTGTTGGATAAATGAATTAATAAGAAAGATCGCGAGTCTTACGTTTATGTGTTTCATGAGAATAAAAGTCCCCCTAGTTGTTTTTGAAATTATTTAAATAAAAAGTTAATAGTCCCGTATTCACAGGGGTTTAAGAGTGAAATTTTATTTCTAATAATTGAAGTCGGAGTATTAATAATGATGCACGTGAGGTGTAATTATGAGTCAGAATCAGTCTAGTTGGCTATTAACCGCTCTTTCATAATATGATTCTCTAGAATGTTTAATATTTTGCAGCTTCAACTATATGCTGATTGGGTACAGAACAAGAAATATTTAATAAAATGCTACATGGTGATGAGAAGGCTCTGAAGGCCTTACTCACTCAGTATCACAATTATCTGCTTGTCGTAGGAACTAGATATCTCACAGATAGATTTAGAGTAGAGGATGTAATCCATGACGTATTCGCAGATCTATGGAATAAGAAAGAAAGTATAACAATACACGCAGGCGTAAAATCTTTTCTTCGTGGTGCAGTGATCAATAAGTGTCTTGCTATTATAAGGAAAGATCAAAGAATGGATTACGTAGAAGATCATAGTTTTGATTCTACTGATAAAGCTCCATCAGCGGATAAGCTCATGGACGCAGAAAATCTAAAAAATGCCATCGATGATATAGTTGCTAGTCTGCCTGATAAATGCAGACAAGTTTTTCAACTAAGCAGATATGAAGGGAAGAGTCACAAAGAGATATCTGAGGCAATGGATATTTCTAAAAAGACGATAGAGAATCATATGACTAGGGCGCTCAAGACGCTCAAAAACGAACTAAAACGAAGAGAATTACTGATTATTATCTTCTTATTAATAAAAATCAGCTTTTTGGTAGGGGGAAACACCTAATTATGAAACACAATGAAAACCACTAGATAGGAAACAAAATAATGACGACGGACGAGTACATATTATTAGTATATAAAAACTTAAAGGGAGAAATAACTGCCGAGGAGTTTCAACTGCTGAACACCAAGACAGCTGCGGATCCGTTATTGGCTGAGACTCGATTCGAGATAGAAGACTCCTGGGATCTTGCTGGCGAGGAAGCTCTGTTAGTCAGTTCGTCTGATACAAATAAATTGTACGAAAAACTAGTAGGGAAGAATAATGAAACAAAGGTAGCTGCAATCTCAAATGAAAAGATTAATGATAAGAAAACTAAGTCAGCTAAGGTATTTAAAATAAAAAGAATATTATCTAGCGTAGCGGCGATGTTGGTTTTGGCACTTGGTGCTATGTTCTTATTTCAAAATGATACTGTGACTTATGACAGTCCGGGAGTATATACTTTGGCGGATAATTCTACAGTAACACTTAGAGAAGGGAGTACGCTTACCGTTTACAAATTTGATAATACAAAGAGAGATGTAGCGCTTAATGGAGAAGGATACTTTGAAGTAGCAAAAGATGCAAGTCGGCCGTTTACAGTAGCTGGGAGACATGTGAAGATAGAAGTGCTTGGAACTTCTTTCCTTGTGAAGCAGTCAGGCGAGGATACATACATTGATCTTACAGAAGGAAAGATAAGTACACTAGATAGTCGAACTCTAGATACAGAGATACTTACCACTGGTATGAAAGCACATCATACTTCTGATGGTAAGATAAAGTTGATGACTGGATTTGATAACCTTGCTTCATGGAGAGATGGATTCTATCAATATAGAGATACTAATCTCGGCAATGTGGTGGAAGAGTTGTCCATTATATTCGACACGAAAATCGTGATTACAAATGCTGATCTTATTGACTGCAGCTTTAGCGGTAATCTGAGTGGAGACACACTAGACGATCTTCTTAGGCCGATAGCTAATAAATACAAACTGAATATTCTACAACAGGATTCTCAATGGATTTTATCAAATGGAACATGTAATTAGACGTTTTCTGATCTTATTGTCTTTTTTGGTGCTCTACTTGGGTGCTGATGCTCAGAATAGTCTTCCATTGCACGATGCGCTTATCGAAATATCAAAACAACACCGACTCAGTCTGATATTCAATCCCGAACAGGTCGAAAACACCAGTGTCTCGTTTCCAGATACATCATGGTCAGTCGATAAGCAACTATCAACAATTCTCAATAAATCAAATCTTCAATATAAGATAGAAGATGGGCAGATTCTTATCTATATAAAACGTAAAATATATGGATATCTAGAGGATGCTGAAACTGGGGAAAGATTGATTTCTGCCACTATACTATCAGTGAATAACGGGACTTACGATATTGCGAACGAGTCAGGGTACTTCACCTTATCGACTATAGAGGATTCATTGGAGATCGAAGTGTCTTATGTTGGGTATTCTACATTGAAGCGAACCATCTATGCCAAAGAAATGAACCGACCGATTACCCTAGGTCTATCATACGATAATAATCTTGAGCAAGTGGAGATAAGTGATGCATTAGCTTCTTACGATGAACGCAAATACATAGAACTCAATAAGGGAAGTGATATCTTGCTGTATCAGAATCAGGCTAGCTCTGCGGTAGGAGGAGAGCCGGATATATTCCAAGCGATGATCCGTCAGTCTGGTGTCAACTCTGGACCAGATGGAGTAGGAGGTATACATATAAGAGGAGGCAGGAATGACCAGAATCAAATATTATATGATGGGGTAAGGTTGTATAATTCGTCCCATGCATTTGGAGTGTATTCTATCATCAACTCTAATATTATAGATCAGGCTAGATTACATAAGTCTGGAGCGAGTGGTCAGTTCTCAGGTAGGCTTTCTTCAATAATGGATGTAAGGATCAAGGATCCCAATCTTAATTCGATTAATGGAAATATTCAGCTATCTACGATAGCCAGTCAAGCGAGTCTAGAAGTTCCAATTATCAAAGATAAACTCGGAGTAATGCTAACTGGGCGCAGAACACATATAGATCCATTCATACAATCAATATCAAGAGAGAATAAAAAGGACAATGCCCAAGATGGACAGTCTAATTTTTATTTCGATGATATGAGTCTGAAGTTACATGGTAAGATCAGTAAATCGCAGAGATTGTATCTTAGTTTGTATAGAGCGACCGATCAATTTTCGGATCAGTTTGCAGAGCAATTATCCTTTGGTGGAGAACTAATCTATGATTATGAAGAACGTTCTCAAATCAATTGGTCCAATCAACTTGCGGCACTCAGATATAATCTTCTGCTGGGATCAAATACGATCGTTGATTTCCATATGTCAGCTTACGAGTATGAATTTGAGAATGATTACAAAGATGATTTTGTGGAATACTTAGATTATTATAATTACCCAATATACAATGGGCATATCGCAGAGTTTGATGCTGGAATCAGAACGATAGATATGAGACTAGATTTCCAGACGCATACCGAGAATCATGAGATCAAATATGGGGTAAAGGCTGGAAGGAAGAATTATCAAGGTGGCTTATTGAGGGAGTATGATATGGATGAGATTGATGAAACTATGCCGTTGGTTAATGTACCCTTGCTAGAGTATGACCTTGGTAACTTTGATGCGACGGAAGCTACACTATATCTATCACATAAGTATAGGTCGACTGATGCTGTCCTCTTGGAGTCGGGATTGTATGCGACACATTTTCAGAGTGTCGATAATCTAGATACAGATACGGGCAGTTCGTATACCAATATGTTTGGCTATCTAAAGGGCTTGTTCAAAATTGCAGAAGGTATGCATTTTGGAGTATCCGCAGGAACCTTCGTGCAGAATGAGCATCTACTTTCTATTGGTGATAATGGATATCCAAGTGATGTGTGGCTTCCGAGTACAAAAGGTACACCGCCTCAGAGATCATATCAAGCAGAGGTATTCGGTGATATCAAATATGGATCACATACATTAAAAGCCTCAGCATATTATAAAGAGCAAAAAGGGCTCGTGGTATTCAGTGAACCTTCATTGCCGTCAATATCAAATACAGAGACAGATTTTTGGGAAGAAGATACTTTTCTAGCGGATGCCAAAGGCTACGGTATCGAATTAGACTACACTTTTTCGATCAGAGATAAATTTACATTTAGATCTATTTATACGGCTACGCATGCTGATTATTTTTATTTAGATCAGTTCGGGCAAGAGGATAGTTACCCTTTTGACTATTCTATTCCTCATACAGTGAATATTGCGATGAATGCAAAACTGACAAATCGTTTTAGACTTTCTATTGATTGGTATTTTGCTGCGGGACGCCCATATACTTTATTTTCTGTGGATAAGAGTTTTTCTCCTATCGAACGGATCGAAGCGGGTGCTGTCGTATTTCAAATAAGCGATATTGATAATGATCGTACACTGCCAAGCGCGCACAAGTTATCCATAGCATTGAGCACCTCATGGCACTGGGGTAAAGTGAAGAATGATCTCACGCTTGGTGTTCAAAATGTATATAACCGAAATAACTTCCTCTATAAATACGAATTTGATGATGGTTATGAGAGAGAGACAAGAGGACAAGGTTCTTTTCCAATATTACCATTATTAAGATGGAGAGTAGAGTTTTAATCTTCTGAGAACCCATTATCAAGATTATTATTAGATTAAATTGATCGTAACCGTTCAGACCTTAATAGCGATGGTTCAGCCTAAACCAATTCGTACTTCCTACTAGTCTCCGCATATTTGGATCATCGTTAATCAAAAAAAACATTACCATGACTCCAGCAGAAATATTTCCAATCGGCGGATTAAGCGCAATGCCTATGTGGGCTTTGATGATTCTTTTTCCGAGATGGAAGGTCACTAGATTTTTAATTGATTATAAGGTTGTTCCCATTTTTATAGCTGTCATATATGCTGTTTATATCGGTTTGTCGATAAGTAGTGATGGCGCCATGGACTTTGGAAGTTTTGAGTCAGTCAAGGAATTATTCACCAAAGACAATGCAATCTTAGCCGGATGGATGCACTATATCTGTTTTGATCTTCTGATAGGAATGTGGATGGTCAATCAGAATAGAGACCTTAAAATCCATCTATTATTAATGGCTCCTTGTCTCTTCTTCACATTTATGCTGGGACCAATCGGATTTCTACTTTTCATCATTTTTAAATCACTTAAGAAAACTAAATAACCATGGACTTCATAAATCAATCAAACCCAACTCAACTAATCTCACCAAAAAATAGAATAATGATGATAAATGACCATCAGTTAAAACAGAATAATTCAAAGTCAAATTTTGCTACACTAAAATCACTATTTAAATCTATGGTGACTACAGTCAAAAATGAAAGCCCTTCACTATATTGGATTGTGGTGGCTCATTTTGCGTTTGCTTTAGTTTGTATTCTCGGACTTATGTTTGACGATCGATTACTTTTGGGAATTAATGTGTGGATAAAGCCATTGAAATTTCTAATTTCAACAGGAATATATCTAATGACTTTTGGCTATTTTACATCTTTGTATCCATTTTCGACACGTAAGAAAAAGATACTTAACAATGTAGTGGCTTGGACTTTATTGGTGGAGACTGCGATCATAGTAGGTCAGGGAATCAGAGGAGTTCAGTCTCATTATAATATGAATAGTCCTTTGGATGGAATACTATTCGCAGTGATGGGGATTCTTATAGGGGTCAATGTTGTTATCATGATGTTTTATTTAATTGAAACAATCAGGCTGAAAATGAATACTACAAAGTCTGTACAATGGGCGATTTTATTGGGTTGGATTATACTTATTATTGGTAGTTGGGTCGGCGGGCAGATGATCAGTCAGATGTCTCATAATGTGGGAGTAGCTGATGGTGGCGAGGGCCTACCCTTGGTCAATTGGAGTACAATAGCAGGTGATTTAAGGGTAGCTCATTTTTTTGGAATCCATGGAATGCAGATCATCCCATTATTTGCTTTTTGGATATCTAGGAAATGGAAAGCAACAAATAGGAATCAAATCATAGTAGTAACTATCTTCGGCTTAGGTTATGCAGCTTGGATAGGATATACATTCTATCAAGCGAAAGAAGGAATGGCTTTAATCAATCTTTAATCAATAGAAATGTTACTACCGGGTAAGAAGGATAGAATTAAGTATTTTGGATTTGATGATCAATGGTTTTTTATCATCGGGGTGTTTGTAGTATCTGTTATTATTGATTTTTTATTCAATAATTCGTTTGCACGGTACTTACTAGAAGAGGCATTAATTAGTTGGGGCATTTCATTATGTTTTACGATCTGCAACTGGTCAGTGATGAGGTGGTCAATGCTTAGCCTACGAAAAAAACTCCCTTTGTTTAAGGACAATATCAAGCGAAGTGGTATTCTATTTATTCTTATGATATGCACGGTTTTGATCATTGATGCGATTGGGAATTTTTTCCTTGCTAAAGCTTTCGGACATACTTACCATCCAATATCAAAGCCAAGACTATTGATTCCTATATTACTGATAAGTACAATGGTGCTAGCTATTTATGAAGCTATATATTATTATTTGAGATTGAAAACTACAATCAGGCAAGAGGAGCAAGCAAAACAACTAGTAGTGCAAGCAAAGATGGATGCATTAAGAAATCAAGCTCAACCACATTTTTTGTTCAATAGCCTGAATACATTGCGCGATATCATAGACTATGATTCTAAAGAGGATGCAAAAAAGTTCGTGGATAAACTATCGGATGTATATCGATTCATACTAGATACTGGCAATGCAAACTTGGTTACTCTACGTGACGAATTGAAATTCGCAAAATCATATATTCATATACAATCTGAGAGATTTGGTGATAATTTGAAGTTGGTGTGGGATATAAATGAAGCATCTTTGGACAAAAAAGTAGTACCGATGAGTTTGCAATTATTACTAGAGAATGCCATGAAGCATAATATAATCTCTAAGGCAAATCCACTCGAGATCGTAGTTAAGGTAGTGGATAGTCAGTTGATAGTAGAAAACAAAATTCAACCAAAATCAACCCAATTGCCATCAACAAAGCTGGGATTAAAAAACATAGAAAAACGATACTCCTTGATCTCAGAAGAGATTCCTTCTTTTGTAAATGAAGGTGGTTATTTCACAGTCTCTCTTCCATTATTGAAATCAACTAAAACTTATAGTTATGAAAATACTAATAGTTGAAGACGAACCCCGTGCGGCAAGTCAGCTACAGATAATGCTTAATATCTGTAATTTCGATTATCAATTGCTCGATATATTAGATACCATCGAGGATTCAGTTGCCTGGTTTCGAGGACACAAGAGTCCAGATCTAGTATTTATGGATATCCAACTGGCCGATGGTCTCAGTTTTGAGATATTTCAGCAAATAACTGTTGATGCACCGATCATATTCACTACTGCATTTGACCAGTATGCGATACAAGCATTCAAAGTGAATAGTGTAGATTATCTTCTCAAGCCTATCCAAAAAGAAGACTTAGATGCAGCTTTGATTAAGTTTACGAAGACCAATAAGCCTACTAGCATTGATCATGATATGCTAAAGCAACTTCTTGGAAGTATTCAGAAACCTAAGACTAGAGGAGGAATTCTTGTGAAAGAGGGTAGTGGTTTTGTCCAAGTTGATATCTCACTTTTTTCCTATTTTTATTCTGAAGATAGTGTCACTTTTGGTATTACTGACAATAAGCGATTTATCATTGACGAGACGATAGATCAGCTATATGAAACATTGGATAAGGATCAATTTTATAAGATAAATCGTGGACAAGTCATCAGCAAGTTGTCACTCATCAAAATCGACCCATATTTTAATCATAGAGTCAAACTTACTATATCTAATCCTCGTGATCAAGAGTTCATAGTCAGCCGGCAGAAAACTACTGAGTTCAAAGCTTGGATCAATAGGTAGTAGTATTTCTGAAACCTTTTACTCGTCTAAGACCATTAAAATAACTAATTCCGTTATTTTTGGATTCTAAATTATACATAGCATCATATGAAAATAACCGTAGCACAACTCAATTACCATATAGGAAATTTCGAAGGGAATACTGCCAAGATGCTAGAAGCAGTAGCAAAGGCGAAAGAGGATAAAGCTGATATCATCTGCTTTAGTGAATTGGCAACATGTGGATATCCACCGAGAGACTTTTTGGAGTTTGATGATTTCATCAGATTAGGAGAAGAGAGTATTGCTCGATTGGCGAAAGCTGCAGATGGGATTGCTATCGTCGTAGGGTCTGTATCTAGAAATCCTGTAGTCGAGGGCAAAGATTTGCACAATTCTGCCTACTTCCTAGAAGATGGTAAGGTAAAGTACGTGCAGCATAAAACACTACTGCCGACCTATGATATATTCGATGAATATCGATACTTCGAACCCGCTTCCGATTGGGGGATAGTAGAGTATAAGGGTAAGAAAATCGCGCTTACAGTATGTGAAGATATTTGGAATATAGGCAATGAAAATCCGCTCTACAAGATCTGCCCACTAGATGAAATGATCAAACTAGGACCTGATTTTATATTGAATGTATCAGCATCACCTTTTGATCATAACCATGCAGAAAATAGGATCGATATCGTAAAGGCCAACTGCGAACGATACAAAATACCGATGATCTATGTCAATCACGTAGGCGCTCAAACCGAGATCATATTCGATGGTGGCTCTTTGATAGCTTCAAGCGATGGTTTGATTCATGAAGAATTGCCGTTCTTCGAAGAAAGTGTCAAGACATTTGACATTGCAGATATAGAGAATACGACAAAAGATAATATCAACCCCAAAGAAAAGATAGCACTGATCCATGACGCGATCATAATCGGGATCAAGGATTACTTCGGTAAATTAGGATTTACAAAAGCGATGCTCGGATTATCCGGTGGTATTGATTCGGCTGTTACTCTGGCACTAGCTGCAAGAGCACTTGGTCCTGAGAATGTGCATTCACTACTTATGCCTTCGCAATACTCGTCAGATCATAGTGTGAATGATGCAGTAGCACTAGCTGAAAATCTGGGATCTCCATATAATATCATCCCCATCAAAGGGATCTATGATGCTGTCATGGAACAGATGGGGCCAATATTCGGCGATCGACCATTCAACGTAACAGAAGAAAACATACAAGCAAGATCTAGAGGATTACTCAATATGGCCTTGTCCAATAAATTTGGGAATATCTTACTCAATACCTCCAATAAAAGTGAGATGGCAGTAGGATATGGGACACTTTACGGTGATCTCTGTGGTGGACTTTCCGTGATTGCTGATGTCTACAAGACAGACGTATTTCGATTGGCAGAATATATCAACAAAGACAAAGAGATCATACCGATCAATACCATAAAAAAACCACCATCTGCAGAACTAAGACCAAATCAAAAAGACAGTGATAGTCTTCCGGATTATGATATCTTGGATGAGATTTTGTATCAATACATTGAACTTACCAAAGATCCACAGGATATCATCGAGATGGGTTATGACGAAGCACTCGTCAAGCGAATTCTGAAGATGGTAAATAGAAACGAATTTAAAAGATATCAAACAGCGCCTGTATTGAGAGTGTCGTCCAAAGCGTTCGGCATGGGAAGAAGAATGCCCATAGTAGGAAAATACTTGAGTTAGACAAGCGTGGCTTACGTTGTAAACGCGCGAGCCCTTGTTATAGAAAATTGAAAATTTGCGGGACAAGCGTGGCTTACGCAGTAAACGCGCGAGCCCTATTAGCAAGCGTGGCTTACGCATTAAACGCGCGAGCTCTTTTAGCAAGCGTGGCTTACGCAGTAAACTCATAAAACAAATCAAAACTAAAGACAATGACATTAATATTCGAAAAGAAAGATAACATAGCTTACATCACATTCAATAGACCGGATAAATACAATAGTGTCAACAAGCAAACCGCCTTGGCATTTCAATCGGCATTAGATGATTGTGCTTCGGATAAGTCTATCAGGTGTGTGGTGATTACTGGCAAAGGAAAAGCATTCTGTGCGGGACAAGATCTAGGAGAAATCGTAGATCCGAATGGTCCACCATTAGATGAGATCGTAAGCAATCACTACAATCCGATCGTCATGAAAATCAGGGGGTTAGAAAAGCCGGTCATCGCTGCGGTAAATGGAATCGCTGCAGGAGCGGGAGCTAATATCGCCTTGGCGTGTGATATTGTGATCGCTACGATGTCTGCTAGTTTTCTACAAGCATTTAGTAAGATAGGATTGATCCCTGATAGTGGAGGCACATATACACTTCCACGGAAGATCGGATTAGCTAGAGCGAGTGCATTGATGATGTTAGGTGAGAAAGTGCCAGCCGAAGATGCTCAACAGATGGGGATGATCTATAAAGCTGTAGCGGACGAAGACTTCGAATCGGTAATAGCTAAGACGGCCAAAAAACTAGCCAATATGCCGACAGTCGGATTAGCACTCACCAAGAAATTACTCAACGAAAGTGCAAAAAACAACATGGAAGAACAACTCGCGCTAGAACATGAATGTCAGAATATCGCAGGAGTAACTGAAGATTACAGTGAAGGGGTAAAGGCATTCTTAGAGAAGAGACCTCCGGTATTTAGAGGAAAGTAGATAGTACATAGAGTTAATAGGGTAATCAGATAATTCAGTAATAGTAAGGATTATATTATTCACCGTCTTTCTTAAAACCTTTTCGAGTCATCTCTCCCCACCCTTTATTATTACCAGTGAAGTGATCGATATTTCCTTTGATACTCCATTTGACTGTTTTCGGATGATATAGAATCGGCTCTAACATGGCAGTAGCCACCAATGAAAGGATATCTGATACTGACTCATACTTATGATAAGTCAATTCTTGGATAAGAATCGAGTAGATGCTTATGAAAATGGCAAATGTGTACACAAGAAATAATAACGCAAAGAAAAATGGCCAATTGGCTAATCCTAGTACAGCAATGATGAAGAAGAAAAGTAACCCCCCCGCTTCTGCATATGGGGCAAACCATTCTGCCACCAACCAATATGGATAGCTGATATAACCTAGGATCCCAAATTTCTTATTCATGAACATGGACTTATGAAATTTCAGACACTCGATAGTTCCTCTTGTCCATCGATTTCTTTGTCTGCCTAATACATCATAATCTGAGGGGGCCTCTGTCCAGCAGAGCGGATCAGGAATATATGCTATTTCATACGGCATATCGTTTAACCGGTAATAGGCGTGCATCCTCATGATGAGTTCCATATCCTCTCCTACTGTGTTATGATTGTAACCACCCACTTTGAGGACTGTCTCACGATCAAATACACCAAATGCTCCTGAAATCAATAACATTCCATTTTTAGCTGCCCAAGCAGGCCTACCTAATAGAAATGCTCTAAAATATTCTACAACTTGGATTTTACCGATGTATGATTTTGGGGCTCTAAGTTTCATGACCTTGCCACTTTTTATATCGGCATCATTAGTCAGCCATACTATACCACCGACGGCACCGACTTTTTTCTCACCTCCTTTCATTATTGGTTCTACGAGTCTTAGGAAAGCGTCTTGATCTATTATACAATCCACATCTATACAGGCAAAGTATTCTGTTTCTGTGACATTGATACCTACATTTATAGCATCGGCTTTCCCACCATTATGTTTGTCTACGACGATCAGTTTTGAAAATGCCTTTTTTCTAGATTTGTATATACCTCTTACATCTTTGGTATCGATTTGCATATCGTATTCTTGATCTGTAAGATAGAGGTCATAGTTGTCGATTGCCATTTGGAGTGTTTCGTCTTTGCTTCCATCATTCACAATGATGATGGTCATATTGGTGTAGTGTAGTGATAGTAATGATCTGATATTATCTACGATGGTAACGGATTCATTATAGGCAGGGGCTATTATACTAATACTCGGCTGGTAAGGCGAAGAGACTAGTGTGGCATGATCTAGTATTGATCTTCTTCTCGTATAATTTTTTACCGATACTGTAGATATAAGACTAATCACTAGATAAGAAGACAGGATAAACATGCAGTAAAAGAATACTCCGTACTCAAAAAACTGTACTATGATATTTAAGATTGTATTGATCAAAATGTAACTAAGTTTTTAAATTCAAGGACAGGATTGAGCTTTTGGTCTGCGATTTGTATGAGTTCTTTATCTTGTATTTGTGCCATTATTAGGGCATTGAAATTTACGTTTTCTAGTTGTAGTCTTTCTATTTCGAATACTATTTTGTGCCATTCCCAAGCATCCATTTTTCTCTCGATCTCTGTCAAAACAGATATATCGTTATCAAGTGAAATCCTTACTATTATTGCATGAATTGCGATTTCTCTATTTTTATGATTGACCAATGAATTGATAAGTTCTAGTCCTTCTTGAATACGGAATTCATTTAAGAATTGCATGCCTTTTACTATATCCGTCCAGGATCTACTTCTGACGAGATCTAGTGCCTCTTTTTGTAGTCCTAGACCATAAAAATAATTTGATAATTGTTCTGCTTGTTGTCCAGTAAGTTGTTGTTTAAATTTGAATATTTCATTTGCCAATATCTTTCGACGGTGTGTGTGAGATATATCTAGCGGTTCGAGTCTAGTCAGATTCTGATTATTTTTAGTAATACCAATAAATGAATCATCATTCGGTAGTGTGATGAAGCTACTTAAAAAATCTTGATACCTTTCCATTAGTTTTGTGTCAGATATCTTATTCTTATTCATGTTTTTTCTTCTTAAGACCATGAAAAGCGTCATCAAGAATGCGAGCACTGCAAAACCAAAACTTATGTTCAGTATAAGAGATAAGAAATATTCAACAGCTAGATCATCAGTTACGTTGTCCTTATTTGCTAGAAGTTGAGACACTTCATCTTTATATACAGATTGTAGTATTATCATTTAGATTGTCTTCTTTATCCCCAGCATTATGTTAGCGGATCTTGAGGTGTAGTCATTAGAGTCAGTCCCGACAGAACTAAACGAAATCTGTATTTGAATTGCTTTCAATATGGTTTTATGGAATGCAAACTGGAATGTATTTGAAGAAAACATATCTATTGAACCTAGTAAATTTGATGCTTCAAAGTATCCATAATAAATTCCTAACTGCATATAATCACTTTCAGATACCAGGTATCGACGTGTGACTATTTTTTGAGAATAGGTGTTATTGTCATTTCTATATATCATATAAGTACCCATCCACGCTCCCCAATAATAAGTGGAACCCAATGAAATGATTGATCTCTTATTTTTATCGGAGTACTGATAGAACTGTACACCCGATGTTACTGATAGACCCTTGACGATATTCAGATGTCCATTGCCCATCAGCGTGAGAGTGGGATAGATGGTGCTACCGCTATATAATATGGTGCCATCGATATATCCCCAATCCAACTCCTTGTAAGCGGCAGTTCCAAACTGCACACCCGTCATTTTATGAATCGATTTTTGAGCAACTCTAGGTACGAATGTCGAGGATAGTTTCTTGAGTGTCATTTCAGCTGTTTTTACTGTATATTTAGCTGCATTCTCAGGGACGATTCCATTCTCATATCTGAGCGTTATGTTTGATTGCCATGAGCTATCTATTTGAGCTAAGAGTATTGAAGGTACATACGCGAGTATAAGTAATAATAGTATTCTCATTATTCTACGGTTACAGATTTAGCCAGATTTCTTGGCTTATCTACATCTAACTCTAGAGTAGTAGCGGTATGGTAGGCTAGCAGCTGCAATGGGATATTCTGAATGATAGGAGCAATAAATTCATGGCATCTTGGTGTCTCTATCACGAAATCGGCAAGCTCTTTTGGAATATGGATTCCTTCACTTTTTAGCAGAATGATGATTCCATTTCTAGCTTTCATTTCTTGGATATTACTGATGGTCTTGCTCAGGTGCTTATCTTCATTGCATATTCCTATTATAGGCATCTTATTATCTACCAGTGCGATAGGCCCATGTTTCATTTCACCAGCGGGATAGCCTTCTGCGTGTATGTATGATATCTCTTTTAGTTTTAGTGCACCCTCCAGAGCTACAGGATACATAGTACCTCTTCCTAAGAATATTGCACTTTTGTATTGACTTATATATGCTGCAATGTCTACTATGTTTTCATTTGCTTTTAGTGTTCTCGAAATCAGAGAAGGTAGTTTCTGTAACTCACTTTTTAAGTCATACGCTAGGTCGATATTTGAATCTTCAAGTAGGTTGATTATCAAAAGACAGAATGTAACCAACTGGTTGGTAAATGCTTTTGTCGAAGCAACGCCGATTTCTGGACCAGCATTAAGGAGAGATACTTGGTCTACCATTCTAGCTATAGTGCTATTGGCTGTGTTCACGATAGCCATTGTCTTGCAACCTGCATTTTTTGCCATTTGTAATGCGGCTATTGTATCTGCCGTTTCGCCTGATTGTGAGATTCCAAGTACTAGATCTCGCGATGATAAGACAGGATCCCGGTATCTGAATTCTGAGGCATATTCTACCTCTACATTGATCCTTGCAAATTTTTCTATCATATATTCAGCGATTAGACCACTGTGCCATGATGTGCCACAGGCTGTAATTATTATTCTATCGATATTTTTACCGATGTTTATATCAATGCCAGAAGTTATTAATCTATGTGCCGCTTCGGTTTGCTCATGTACTTCTTTCAACATGAAAGATTCAAATTCTCCCATGTCGTATGCAATAGATGCATTTTTGATATCGCTAATAGGTTGATCTATTTGGGTAAGATTTAGGTCGAAAAATTTGTATTCGCCTGTATCGTCAGTTTCGATGATTACATCATCTTCGACATACACCACTTGGTCTACATATGGCGCTAATGGCATAGCGTCAGAAGATATCATGCATTCTTTTTCTCCGATCCCAAGAACCATTGGACTTTGTCTTCTTGCTGCAAATAATTTCGTAGGATCATATACATCAAATAAGACGACAGCGAAGCTTCCTTCTACATCCTGGAGAGCTCTTGAAAATGCTACTATAGTGGTGAGATTGTATCTTTTTTGGTACCATTCTATAAGTTGTACAAGCACTTCTGTATCAGTACTACTTTGGAATTTATAACCATGCTTGATTAGCATTTCTTTCAGTGGTTCGTGATTCTCTATGATACCATTGTGTACTATAGTTAACCTTTCGGATTGAGACTGATGAGGATGTGCATTGATATCAGATGGTATTCCGTGAGTAGCCCATCTTGTATGACCAATTCCGATATTTCCTTCTGTTTTTCTCGTCTCTGCAAAAGTTTCTAAGGCTTGTACTTTGCCTTCCTTTTTTAGCAGGCTTAAGCTACCATTCATGATTGCTACGCCAGAAGAGTCATATCCTCTGTATTCTAATTTTTTAAGTCCGTTTAATAGGATTGGGTATGCTTGTTTTTTGCCGATGTAAGCCATGATGCCACACATAAGTATAAATTTTTACTGGGTGAGTTATTAATGAATTATATATTGTACTTGATTAGTCTTTTTACTCGAGCTATAAGTTCTGATGAAGCGAAAGGCTTGGTTACGAAGTCGTCCACTCCCATATCAAATGCATGAGATATTGTATCTTCCATTTTCATAGAAGAGAGCACTATTATTTTTGTGTATTGGAGTTCTGACTCTCTGATATGCTCTATCAATTCGAGTCCCGTTAAGAATGGCATCATAATGTCAGAAATAACAAATGATGGTTTCACTTTATCATATATTTCTTTTGCTTGTAGTCCATCTATCGCGCAGTGCACATCAAGGCTTGTCTGCGAAAAAGTATGCGCCAGCGACTTTAGTATTAATGGATTATCTTCTGCTATTAAGATGCTCATGCTTTGTCTAATTTGACTGCAAGATGGGGGCAAAAGAAAGATAATTAGTTTGGTTTTCGTTTTTTGGTAGGATTCCTTCGTCTTTTGGTAAGGAAATGAGGTAGATGGATTTTTTACAGGAATATTATGCTATGGTATTTCAGAAGTAGTTAGATATACTGTTATGAAATAAGGGTATTCGTTATTTACGGATATCCCTAGGAATAGAATCCATATAAATTTTGAATAATGACAAACATGAATATCCAAAAATAAAGTCGTAGCTCTAGAAAAGAATTATCTTCTATAGTATATTGATACTCTTCATCAAGATGGGTTTGTGTGCTCTGCTAATCGGAATCACAGTTTTTGCTATTACCAGCGTATTATCCTCTATGTCCAATATCTTATCTAGATTGACAATGTAAGATCGATGCACCTTCATAAAACGTGGATGCTGTATACGTCCAGCTATCGACTTCATGCTTCCATGGATGATATGGCTGCCCTTCTGTGTGATTACTTTTACATAATCTCCTACATTTTCAAAATATAGAATTGATTCATATGATACCCTTACGAATCGACCTTCTGTCTTTATGTAGATTTCATTTCTGGCACTTGCAGTGGCAATAGCGTCTAACTGATTCTGCCTATATACGGCCTTGTCGATTCCTTTAAAAAAACGCGCTTGAGTGATTGGTTTTTTCAGGAAGTCCGTAACGTCATATTCATAGGCGTCGTATGCGTACTCTTTATTACCAGTGGTGAATATTACCTGAGGAATTATTGATAGTGATTCTAGAAGTTCGAGGCCTGACTTTCCAGGCATCTCAATATCTAATAGGATTAGGTCCAGATCTTCAGTGGCATCCGATGATAATACTTCTTCGGCATTTTCATATACACCTACTAATTGTAATCGATCTGATTTTTCACACAATTTTATAAGTGATTTTCTAGCCATTATCTCATCTTCGACGATGATACATTTTAGTTTTTCAGCCATGTATTGATTCTATTTATTTCGTCTATAATTAAAGGGGTTTTTGATTTTGTCAGCTTGTCAAATTCTTCAAACCAATCTTCCAATTTGGCAGTAGTCATACCATCTAACTCAGGCTCTACAGATTCGATATTTTTAGTTATTTCACCAATTCCGACCATGGTAAATGTAGGTTTTATCCGATGCAGTTGTTTTTTTAGTGCGCTGATATCATTCGTTTTTATACTATCTTGAATCAGGAGTAGATCCTCATCAATGATATCTAGATATGTTTCGAACATGTCTAGAGCGTACTCTGAGTCATTGCCATATGCTCGTTTTAGATAGACTCTATCTAATTTGTCCGAAAAGACAAAGTCCTCATCAGATATAATTTCTATTTGACTATTATTCAAATACTTATCGATCATTTCATGGAGTTGATCTGGGGTAAATGGTTTCGATAGGAAATTAGTCATTCCAGCTTTCAGTGCGAGTCTTTTTTTACTTAGGAAAGTAGAGGCAGTAAGTGCTATTATAGGTACCCGTGCGTTTGTATTTTTCGATTCTCTTATAAGTTGAGTCGCCTCAAATCCACCCATTACTGGCATTTGGAGATCCATAAATATAAGATCATATTCGTTCTTTAAGAATAAATCATACGCTTCTTTCCCATTATATGCAATGTGGTGTTTTATTTCCCATTTTTTCAGTAGTGAGGTGATATATTTAATATTCAGAGCATTATCCTCGACGACTAGAATCGTATTTTCATTTGTGCCGATTTTATTAAGAAGAGATATCTTCTTTTCTTCTCTAGGTAACTCTTCAGAGATTTTCATGTCTAGTTCAAAGATGAAATTACTGCCTTCACCTTCGGCAGACGATACTGAAAGTTTGCCGCCTAGGAGCTTTACCAGTTGATATGAGATACTCAATCCTAGTCCGCTACCTCCGAACTTGGTCCTGATCGTGTTGTTTGCCTGTTTGAATTCTTGAAATATTTGATTGGCCTCTATTTGTGAAATCCCAATACCTGTATCTTTAACTTGAAATCTAATTTTTGCAGTTTTATTATTTTCTGAAATTAGGTCAATTATCAATTCTATTCTTCCTGAATCCGTAAATTTTTGAGCATTACCAAGTAGATTGATTAGCACCTGATTGATAAGTTGAGGGTCAGAGCTTAATGAAGAATGTATATTAGGATCACAGAAATACTTAAATTCTACTTTCCCCTCTCTTTCCTGCTTTTTGAAGGTTTTGAACAGTTTTTCTCCAAGTAATCTTAAGTTAAATGGTCTATTCTGTACTTCAAGAGAACCCGCATCTATCTTTGAAATGTCTAGTATATCTGAAATTAGAGTTTTCAACATAGAAGCAGAATTACTCAACGTATCGATGAAGTCTGATTGCTCTTCATCGAGTCGCGTATCCATGAGTAGATGACTCATTCCTATGATTGCATTTAATGGAGTACGTATTTCGTGGCTCATATTTGCTAGGAATGCTTTCTCGGCTTGCTGAGCTTTCACAGCTTTTCTTCTAGAGATTTCTAATTGTGTTTCGAGTTCTTTTCTATCTGTAATGTCGTAGTGGACTCCAATGGACCCTATTACATTTCCTTTATCGTCATAGAAGGGTGCACCGCTTATAATAACCCAAATTTCTGATCCATCCTTTTTCTTAATTTTTACTTCATATACACCTGTTTGACCTTTAATTCTCTTTTCGTCTTCTTCGCTTAGTTTTTCTTCAAAGGATTCCACGAGAAGTGTTTCGTTTGCATTTTTTCCGACCAATTCGTCTCCTTCGTACCCTAGCATTTTGTTGAAAGCATCATATACACGGAGAATATTGCCTATAGTATCTACTTCTATGATACCGAGTTCCATATTTTCTAGGATTCCTTTATACTTAATTTCACTCTTTTGCAATTCTATTTTTGCTTTAGCTAGAGCTCTTTCAGTAGCTTTTCTTTGGGTAATATCTCTAGCCACTGCTGTAAAATAAATAATGCCCGAAGAATCGACAATTCTATTTACATTTTGACCAACCCAAAATATGTTTCCATTCTTTGCTACAATTCTAAATTCATGATAATCAGTTAATACTTCTGAATCCCGCACTTCTGTATAGTATGAGAATTCTTTTTCCAAATCGTCTTCGGGAATAAACTCAATATATCTTTTACCTATTATTTCTTCTTCGGTATACCCAAATTTTTCAATTCCTATTTTATTAATGAATAAAAAATAACCCTCATCATCGATTCTATAGATTATATCTTTAGCTTGTTCGATTACGGTTCGGTATTTCTCCTCACTTTCCATGAGAGATTTCGTTCGAATAGCAATTTCACTTTCAAGATTTTGATTTAGTTCTCGAAGTAATTCGTTGGCTTTATATAATTCCAGGGCCTTAGTTTCTAAAATTGATTCCGCTTGTTTTCTGGCCAATTTTTCCCGCTGAAGTTGCCTCTTAATGATTGCAATTTCATCCATTTTAGGTTTGTTTTATTGTGAACTTGACAATGGAGCCATCTTCGTTGATCAATTCTTTTGTTATGATATGCGTCGAATTATAATGCGCAATAGATTTCTCTATTAATCCTTCTGCTAGTGCTGCCATTTTTCTTTCACTTTGATATATCATTTCCAAGCTTCCATCTTCAAGTCTTTGTGTATCAAATTTTGGAAGAGTGGCATCCGGATATAGTTTCAGGACCTCCACATGAATATGACTATCTATAGAAATCAAAAAATCAAAAGGATTATCCACAGCACTAAAAAACTGAGGGTAAGCTTTTAGAAAAGTATCAAATAAATATTCTCCAAAGGCTTTGAGCAGTACTTGTGCATCAGTCTTCGAATTAGTCGAAAGATTGCCAAGTAATTGTACAATCTCACTATGATGGTATGTTCCTATCGAAGTGTATATACCGTTCGAGGGGAGTTCTGATTCTTCGATGATTTTATCTACCATTTCGTAGCCAAATTTCATCTCTACCATTTCTAAGAATTCTGTGAATACTATTCCTTTCATGTGTTTATTATTTATACCGCTTTAAAACGTCGTCCACCTATTTTTAGTAAAACTCAATTCGAAACAAGTTTTCCTGAGCATCTTGTTTTTGGTTGCTGGCGTTCCGTTTGCGTTGGATTTGATTTCGGATATATGATTCCTTACTTTCTATTGCCGATAGGGTATTTTTGTAGATCTACTCAAACATATCCTAAAATCTCCGAAAAAGAACAAAATTAATTGATTTCTACAATTTATTAATTAGGATTTCATATTTCAATTAGAGGAGTGATTTAAGAAAACCATACGTAAACTACCAAAACACGAAGAAACTTTACCAAAAAACTAAAAGTCAATATAATCAAGGTGGGTAACTACATCTTTGCGCTATAAATAAACAAAAAAAAACAGCAAGTTATGAATAGTAAGATTACCCTCGCAGAAGTAATATTTATGCTTTTATTATCATTGAGTCTATTTTCTCAAAACTATAGTTATCTCAGTGATTATGATAGTCAAGGTGTCCCATTAGATATGGTGAATACTTCCGTATCACCGTCATTGGTAGATAATATCAATGCATCACTTCCAGAAAATTATCCAGTACCGGAATACAATCCTGAATATATCTCTGAAGGTGTAGAAACGAATATAATATTAAATGAACTCGCTGATGTATGGGTTACATTCGTTGGAGAAGGAGCGGGTTACAGGAACGTGCTTGGGTTTTACACCTATGATATCTTTGATCCTCCGCTAAGTCCTCCATCTGAGGAGGATATCACGATAATATTTCCCAATGTTTCGGCAATTGGAAGTGGTGGTGGATTATTAATAGGTGATAAAGTGTACCTAGGTCAATATCCGGCAAATACTGGAATCGGATGGGTACTCATAGCTAACGGATGGAATGGATCAAGCGTAACTTATGGTAACTGGACATTGTATTCTAACCCATATTGGAATCCAGAAGGTGATAATGATCTTCAAAAACATAATGTAAATCTATTTGATAATAATGAGCAAGTTGTCGTCTTCGGATTCGAGGATATAAGAAGAGATTTTAGTTCGTGTGACCAAGATTTCAATGATGCTCTATTTTTAGTAACGACTAATCCATATTCAGCCATTAATACTACAGACTTCAATCAAATCACATATGATGGCGGTGGACAAAGCTCGGGAGGAGATGGAGGACTAGAAAGCAATAGAGGTCTGTCAAGTAAAGTAGTGCAGAGAGCATTTCGAAGAACGAAAAATCACGCTCCGCTAGAAGAAAAAAACAAAATCGAAAGCAGGTCAAAAACAAAATTAGAATTGTATGTACCATCAACTATCAAGGAGGGTGACCAGAGGATAATCTCCTCTCCGACGGATCTCAAATCTATAACTAAAGCGGAAGAAGTATGGTCAGCGGATTATATTTTAAATGAAAATATTTTTGCAACAGTATTCTCTACCATGACCAGTGATGGTGTGTATGATCATACCAAAGTCGTATGTGAAAGGCTGGCAGGAACAAAAATTAGAGATATTCAGAATGTTACTGTGGAGGGTCATGATATATTAATGACTACACTAGAAAGAGAAAATGGAAATTTAGAATATTCGATATCGGTATCAATAGAAATAATAAACGATCAAAAGTACAAGGTGTTTTCTAGGTGGGCGGTCGATCAATACCCAAAAGTGGGTAAGTTTTTGAATTATCAAATATGGTCTTCCGCTCCATTTTTAACTAAGGATATCTTAAAACAGATATTATCAAATATCAATCAGAATATGGATCGGATAGAGGATACTTCGATGCCGTCAATAATACCTGAAGTCTTCATCGAATCCGGAAGATATATCGACAATACTATCGAGTATAAAATAAATAATACGACGAACGAAAATCAATTCATAAGCCTGATAGGTTCCACTACTAGCACTGAAATAGACAGTTCGCCAATGCCTTATTTGGAGTATGTCACAGTGAAGCCCGGATTAAATAATTTAATATTAGAAAATAATTCAGGGGCATTATTTGATGTAGAATTGAAGGTGATTACCGCGGGATCTGATAATTACGATGTAGTTTATTTTTCTGATGGAGCTTGGGCACTTGACTATGAAACCGCGAATACTGATATATCTGATTTTGAAATCCTTAGTAACGACGTAGAAACGAGTCAAAATGAGTTTGTGATACCGAGAGATATAGCTGTAGAGTATAGATCAAATGACTATCTGACACTATATAAAAACCTAAAACCGAGCGGGGGATCTATTGATTTAGATAGATACAATGGCATGACGCTTGAAATAGAAGGGGAAGGCGCTCTAGAAGTGAAATTAATCAAATCTAGTATTGGAAAATGGGAAGAACAGTCTTATCATACGATAGACTTAGAACAAGGAAAAAATGAGGTGATAGTTCCGTTTGCATATTTTAGAAATAGCCGAAGTGCTGAGATGACTTTCGAAGATGTGAGAATGATCACATTTACTCAAAAGAATTTAGCTGGGTCATCGAAATCTTTATCTATATCCAATTTGAAATTTACAGTATTGGATAATGTAGAGACCATAAGTAGTGATAAAGAGAGTTGTGGCGTTTACCCAAACCCGACCGATGGGATTACAAAAATAACTTTCGAATCCGATACCGAAGGGGAAGGAAGCCTTAATGTATACAATGATCAGGGTATAAAAATTTCGTCACAGTATGAATGCTTCCACAAGGGACTTAATGTGAAGCAAATAGATTTTCAATCATTGCCTAGAGGAATATATTGGGTAGAAGTCAGTGGAATAAATAATGCTGTAAAAGGTCAAAAAGTTATAGTGCATTAGGACATAGGGCTTGATATACCTTTATTCTTTTGATTCTTGTCATTGAAGTTATTTTGTTATTATTATCATTAGTTTTGCTATTGAATTTAATCAGTATGACTAAAGTCCGCAAAGCAGCTGTCAATTTCATTTTTATCACAGTATTACTTGATATTATTGGTTTTGGAATCATTATACCTGTGTTACCTGCGCTACTGGAGGGCATGATGAGTATCGATGCGAATGAAGCGGCAGTCTACGGTGGCTATTTGCTATTTGCGTTTGCGATTACTCAGTTTTTGTTTTCTCCTTTTATGGGAAATCTCAGCGATCAGTATGGCCGTAGACCTATCATTCTATTATCGCTTCTTGGCTTTGTAGTAGATTATTTGTTATTGGCCGTTGCGCCTACATTCGCATGGTTGGTCATTGGTAGATTGATCGCTGGGTTCTTCGGAGCGAGCTTCTCTACAGCTAATTCTTATATAGCTGATATCAGTACAGATGAGAATAGGTCTAAGAATTTTGGGATGCTAGGAGCTGCTTTCGGTGTAGGATTTATCGTGGGTCCGTTGATGGGTGGCTTATTAGGTGAGATTGGGTTGAGGGTACCTTTTTATTGTGCTGCGGCTCTTACATTTTGTAATCTACTATATGGATACTTCATTCTACCAGAATCATTATCTATAGAAAATAGACGAAAATTCGAATGGAAAAAATCAAATCCGATCAGCACACTGCGGAAAATAGGGAACTATAAAAACATCGGATATTTACTAATAGCATTTTTTATAATCAATCTTGGATCGCATGCGATACAGAGTAATTGGACATACTTTACGATGTATAAATTCGATTGGAGTGAGGGGATGGTAGGTCTCTCTCTTGCTGTGGTAGGGGCTATGGTGGGTGTAGTGCAGGCAATGTTAGCGCAGAAATCCGCCGACACCATTGGGGTAGGGAAGAGTATTATAGTTGGTTTTGGTCTTTATACTATGGGGATGTTTCTTTTTTCTGTTGCTAGTGCTACGTGGATGATGTTTCTTTTTTTAGTCCCGTATGCATTAGGTGGTATCGCTATGCCTAACCTACAGTCATTTATGGTCAGTAAAGTGTCACCGAAAGAACAGGGAGAACTGCAGGGTGGCTTAACTAGTTTGATAAGTTTGTCCACGATTATTGGGCCTATTATGATGACGCAAGTTTTCTTCTATTTTACTTCCGAAACATCTATTGTTCAATTTGCAGGTGCACCTTTTTTACTTGGAGGAGTATTTATGCTTGCAAGTTTTCTGATTGTATTTTTTACATTGGATAGATCTCAAAGCACTGATTGATATTTAATCTTTGTTTTAGAATTTTGGGTCGGATTGATTTAGACCTTAATTCTAGAGTGTCTAATTGAACCAAGATCAGTATAGCCTAATTACACAATACCTCGCATCTAGAATTGAGAAAATCAAAGAGATAAAATGATATTCGTCTTTTCAAAAAGCTTCTTCATCCATTATTTAGAACTACTTGTTTATATATAGGGTTATATTTGCGGATATAAAAATGAAATATGAATCAGTTTTTTAAGTTTTTTACAGCTTCTTGCCTAGGAGTTTTTGCAGCTATTGCTATTATATTTTTGATTTTTGCTGGTTTTCTAGGAAGCATGGCAGGCAATAAGCCTGTAGTGCCGAAGAATACCGTTCTAGAATTGGATTTTTCATCATTTGTACCTGAAAAGACTGGAAATGTAGAGTCCGACGCAATGAGTTTTGAGCAAGTGAATAAGTTAGGTCTGAATAGTATCGTAGCACTATTAGACCATGCAGCGACGGATGATAAAGTAAAAGGTATCCTTATCAAAGGGAATGAAGTCAACGCTGGACAAGCGACAGTATCTACGATAAGAGAAGCACTAGTGAAGTTCAAAGAATCAGAAAAATTTGTTTATTCATATGCTGATTTTTATAGCCAATCAGGTTATTTCTTGAGTTCTGTAGCTGATTCTGTCTATCTTAATCCCAATGGTATGGTAGATGTAAAAGGGTTCGCGACGATGATTCCATTCTTCAAAAATGCGATGGACAAGGTCGGAGTGAAGATGAATGTCTTCTATGCAGGAAACTTCAAGAGCGCAACAGAGCCATTTCGAAGATCTGATATGAGCGAGAATAATAAAATCCAAACAAGAGAATTCTTGATGAGCATGGTAGATCAGTATAAAGAGCTTGTGTCAGCATCAAGAAATATGACAGCGGAAGAATTAGATCAAATCATGACGGAGTACCAAGGTAGAGACGCCAAGTCTTCTCTTACATCCGGATTAGTAGATAGGATAGCATACTGGGACGAGGTAGAGGCTAGATTAAGATCAGATTTAGATATAAAATCAGATAAAAAGATAAAACTAAAATCAATTCATGAGTACAATGCTGCGGTGACATTACCAAAAGGATCATCTTCAAAAGATAAAATAGCGGTCGTATATGCCGAGGGAACAATCTCATATGGTACAGATGCCAAAGGGTCAATCAGCGAAGAAAAGTATCTAAAGATATTCGAGAAAATTAAAAATGATGATAATATCAAAGCTATGGTATTACGAGTCAATAGTGGGGGAGGAAGCAGTGTGACGTCTGATATCATATGGAGAGCTATCGAGAATATCAAAGCTGAAGGCAAACCCGTCGTAGCGTCATTCGGAGATTATGCAGCATCTGGCGGATACTATATCTCAGCCGGAGCGGACACTATAGTTTCTGCACCTAATTGTCTCACAGGGTCTATCGGTGTATTTATGATGTTTCCTAATCTTACAGAGTTGATGAATGAGAAAATCGGAATCAACTTCGATGAAGTTAAAACGCATCCTATGGCTGTAGGTTTATCAATGACAAAAGAACTCACTGACGCAGAGAAAGAGCTTCTTCAAAATGGGACTGATGATATCTATGAGCAGTTCCTACAAAGAGTTGCTGTAGGTAGGGGTATGACGAGAGATGAAGTACATGCTGTCGCTCAAGGAAGAGTATGGACTGGATCAAAAGCACTAGAAATAGGACTTGTAGATGTAATAGGAGGCATAGATGAAGCGATAAAAATCGCTGGGGAAATGGCTGGTGTCCAAGAATACAAAATAAAGGATTATCCAACGATCAAAGAAACATTCCTAGATCAAGTAGCAAAGGGAATCGCTGAAAGTAATAACGTGCAAGCCAGTCTAGGAATCGATATAGATCCATCTGATGCTGAGATGATCAGACAATACAAAGAGGTAAAAAACCTCATGCTTGATAGGACTCCTCAGGCAAGACTGCCATTCATCCTTAAGGTAGATTAAGATCATTGGTAGGCGAACAAAGATATAGATGGATAGAGCGGTTTGTGCTCCTCGTATCTATGTCATTGTGTGTCTTGCTTTTTGTCCAGGATAGGTCTCTTTTATTAGATAGTCTTAATGTTGCTAGAAATATCGGAGAGCGTTCTTTTATCGGTTTAGTTGATCCACTTAGCTACGAACAGAGTGCTCCATTGCTATTCTTGTGGATTAGTGAATTGTGCACCTCCATCATGGGGATTACCCATTATTCTTTGCGAATACTACCGTTATTAGCGGGGTTGGTTTCTCTATTATTGTTTGCGGATATATCTAAGACGGTACTGAAAAGTCCGTTTTCACTTATTGCTTTATTTTGGTTTGGGACACATCAATTGACTGCTCGATATGCGACAGAATATAAGCAGTATATGGTAGATGTATTCGTAGGGTTACTGATTATATGGATCGTCCTAAAAATAAAAAAAGTCAACAAACACAATTGGTGGAAACTGTCCATCGGTGGTGCTATACTGATATGGCTTAGTATGCCTTCTGTCTTTTTCGTTATTTCTGCGGCGATATATTTATCGTTGGTGCGAAATAGAGAAAATCATTCATGGAGACCATTAATATATACTTTTGGTTGTGTCGGATTCAGCTTTTTAGCCAATTACTTGATTGTGCTCAGCCCTACGATTGGCAGCGATCATATGCAGGATTTTCACAATAATTTCTTTCTAGAAGGTAAGATATTTGATCTTGATTCATTATCCCATGACTTCGGTTTGATTATTGGACAGGCCAGGATGGTGGTTGGAAAATCGGGCTTAGCTATAGGTGCAGTATTGATTTCTGTAGTGATATGCATATTTGGCTCTGTCAAGAGTAAGCGGTACGAGCTCATATTGTTATTGCTTCCGATCGTAGGTGCATATGGAGCATCGTTAGTTGATAAATATTCTATCATAGAGCGATTGATGTTGTTTTCTTTGCCCATATCAATATTGATTGTGATGATGGGCGTACAATATGTATATCAACGTTCCGTATTCAAGAACGCTTATGTCTCAAAATTCGTTTTTGGCATTCTTGCGCTTGGGCTGATCGTAGGATTCGTAGAGAAGCAATCATTCAAATACATAGTCGATCCATTCGAACATGAGGACAATAGGTCTTCCTTAGTGTATATATCAAACCATATCGAAAAAGATAGAAAAATCATATGCACACAACATGCAGAGGCTGCGTATGATTACTATACTAGATATGACGAAAGCTACAAAGATATGTCCGTCGGAGCTGCAGTACCGACTGTTTACGGAACGGATATAAGTGAATTTGCTTTGGGACGATTATATACAGAAGAGAAACTGTGGATTTTGTGCAATCATTATCATGAAGAGGAGATAGACAAACTGATCAATAATCTAGAAAAAGTCGTTCAAATAGAAAATAGCCACAGAGCCAAAAGCTCTGCAGCTATTCTTATTTCTATTAAAGATTCAATTAACAAATAGTAAATTATCTAGAGTTATTCCTATTGAGAAAAGAAAACTACACACGCATTCTGCGGGTACAACTACATTAGGTCACAATATTATAGTACCCTACCAGAACAACATAATAAATCGGTTTTTGGAAGGCCTCTCATTACAATTATTCTTTTCTTTTGGGTGGATACGCATATAGTTTTCAAACGGATCTCAAAATTGAAAAACTCTTTAGTTTCTCTAAAAACTTTTGTTGATGGGACAAATATAGCATAAAACATATTACTTAAAAGCGTAATATGTAATTACTTCATATTTTTATTTATCGATATAAATAATTGCTTTAGATAAAACAATTTAAATAATTGTAAATCAGTTATTTATAAAAATAAATTTATAAAAATTATAAGAAAAAATATTTTAATATTATTTGTAGATAAATATTATTGAGCGCGAGAATTCGATAGTAGCTGTTTTTGAACCTTCATTTTCAGAATCTAATCTAACGATATAAATATCAAGTAAATCCATGAAAACAATACAGATTTAATCTCAAACTATAATGTTATCATTGATTTTGGACGCATCGCCGTTGATCGTTTTCGGATTCATAAGAAAAGTGTACGAAGAAAGGTGATAAAGCGATGTAGCAAATCAAGAAGTCCACGTGACTTAGTGAAAGATAGTGTGAAGGAGAAACGAAAATAAGGGTTCTAATATAGTTATGCTTTTGTAAGCATATGCCGAACTCGTTCTAAATGAGACGTAGGGTTTATCGTATTGGAGGGAAGTAAAGCGAAAAGATTGTATTTCATTTGTCTACAAAAAAAATCCGCTCCAGAGAAATACATCTCCGGAGCTTCTAGTTGAAAATTATTAAATCGCCTTATCTTAATTTTGACATTACGAACCACATAAGTAATTAAGAGTCTTGATTGTAATCTTGACATCTCCATTCTTAAGCTTTCTGATCCATATCGGATTGTCTATATCTACAGTTATTTTATACAATTCGTCATTTCTAGCTTCGATGAAGGTTGACATGTCTTTGAATGTTGATATTGACTCCTTGCCATCGAGCATACTCAATAGAAGGTGGTACGCATCCATGAGTCTGATATCTTTTAGATATAGTTCTACTTTGTATTCATCATTTTTATGAGTTCGGATCATTTTATCGCCCATGTCGAAGTATGAGGTTCTTTTGTTTAGGGTACCAGCATTTAATGTGTCCATATGATCTAAGCCTAGGTTTACCTCCGCCCATGATTCTATTGGGTATATTAAGTCCATGTCCAATTGGCACTTCTCGAAATCATATGCAGGAAGAGGTAGATCTGATAAGTAACCGTCAAACATATAGCCAGTGACGCCATCATGTTCTACATATATCCAGTGACCTTCGACCCATTCTATTTTGTCATGCGTGTCTATGCTGTCAGGTTGATTAAGTACGATCACGTTAAATCCAAATCCTACGACTCCGAGAGATTCCGAGTTTGAGCTTGGTTCTGCTCGCAATGTGAGTCCTGAGTTTGCCATCACATAGAGTTGCGCTCCTTCAGCGAAGAGTGGTTGGCTCGTTCCCCACATCTGTACGTAGAAGATCAACATTAGGAATAGTGCAACTGCCTTTTTAGTGATTTTAGATGTTGTCTTTTGAGTGTTCATTGTTATTAGATTATTCATAATTCTAGGTTTTATAATTTGAAAATGTTTTGCTTTTAGGCTCTAGTTTTATTGTTGTTCAATTGGCTTTTAAATTTGATGCTATTAATTCTGTTTTTGGATTGTCTATAGATTTCGTTGGCTCTGGAAATTCTGAAATACAGATATTCAATAAGCAAAAGAGACCTAAAGCATATAAGAATCTATTGTCTGTCTTTCTGTTGATGTTTTCTAATGTTGCTCTCATAGTTATTGTGTTGTTATGATGTAAATATGAGGGCGTTTGAGCTGTGTTGAGGCGGACTTCTATTATTCGTCGAGGATGAGCTATTATTTGAGGGGGCTGTAGTATATTGTTGGAGGAGGAAGAGTATTCTACATCATGTAAGTAGTCCACCATGATGTGACACATGATGAATTACTACCAGAATGATGTTGTGATGTAATATTATAGTAGAATCGGCGAAATAGTTATAATAGCCCTAGCATCCATATGGGTACGACATTGGTTCTAGGCTCTTCGACTCCGTCTTTTATCAATACAGGATTAGGCATATCATATATCTGACTAAACATTTTAGACTTACCACCAATCTCTACAGTATATTTCCCATCGAGGAGGATGTCTCCTTTGGCGGGAGTGGCGATGGGATATTTGTTTTTTAGGGCATTGACAACGAAAGTTTCTCTGATAGTCCCTATGCGCTCCGATGCCGTGGATAGTGCATAGAGCATATTCGTATTATTGAGGAGTATCTTGTCTGGTTTGGTCATCGCGCTATCTGATTTTCTTCCAGATGTGATGACGGATATGACATCTGCGTGTGCCATGATATCTATCGCTTTGAGTACCATGTTTCGAGTCATTTTTAGATCTCGAGAGAGCTTCGTGATATTGGGTTCGAATGGTGCTATCTTCGATATTACTGAGAGTAGTTTCTTTATTTGTCGAGTTGATTCATAGTCAATATTGAATATCGCAGGCAGATCAATCTCTATCACTTGATTGAGTGTGGTCATCATCTTGGAATAGTACGCAGATTTTGACTCTTTATAATATGGGTAATATCCTTTTTTAAGATAGGCGTTAAATTTTCGACTGAGATCGTATTTGGTATAGTATGCTTCGTAGATGTTAATTCCATTTTCTAGTAGCTCGTCAAATGTATAACTCGGTATATCAATCTTATGCTCGTACATGAGGTATTCTCGGAATGATAGGCCTGTCATCAGGAGGTTCTGCGCTCTTCTGCTGAGATCTCCAACACCACTATATATATCTAGTGCAGAAGATGATGTAGCCCACACCTTTGTGTCGGGATAGCTGTCGTATATGTTCTTTAGTTCCCTAGACCAATCTGCATATTTATGTACTTCATCTAGTACGAATACTCTGTAGCCTTCTTCGTAGAGTGCGTCTATAGTATAGTATAGTTTGTTTTCTGCGAAGTGGATATTATCCAATGATAGAAAAATCCCCGTTTCAGGCTTATCGAGAAGATTTAATTTTTGGAGTAGAAATGTGGTTTTCCCTACGCCTCTGAAACCTTTTAGAATAATCAACCGGGCCTCCGTGTCAAAATCGAACACACGAACGTAGTCCATATCTATCGTGCTCAATAGACGGTCAGAGGTTTTCTTGAGATGGTGTAGGTTGTCGGTGCTCATATTTTACATACTACTTACTAGCACAAATGTATGCATTATTTATCAAAGTTAAAAATCGTTAAATACATTTAACATTTATTACTTTTGTTAATTACATATAACAATATGTATTATTGTTATATAGGATAAATGTATTTTAAATACTTGAAAATGTTTTAATTATGAAATTATTTACATTAGTAAATAAAAAATATTTTTAAAAAAAATCACATTTTATAGATATAATACTTTCTTAGGTAGGAGGTAGAATACGTTGATAGTATCAATTATAGCATCTATTATAGACAGTATTTGACTCTTTACATTCGTCCGCCGGCAGGCGGATGAGTGCAAAGCGGTGAGTGAAATGATATGCTTGAAAATATTGCATCATTACTATGATAAGCTATTAAAATAGGGGTAGTCTTTTAAGAAGTAAAGCTACTATAGACTATTGAATAAAACGATTCTGTATTTTGGCAATATCCCTACTTACTAAGATATTTTTTAAGAATCCCGCCTTTTACATTATTGACATCAAATTCTATGATAAATGCTTTCGCATCTATATTATCTATGAGATTGTAAGTTCGTCTCATGTCTATTCTATTGATTACAGTATGGATGATCTCAGTTTGGTTTTGGATCCCTCGAGAGCCATATCCTTTATGTCCTTTATACATTGTGATTCCAGCATCTACCTCTTTTATGAGTTGGTTGGCTATTTCTTTAGATTGATTCGAGACGATCATCAATCCTACATAATCTTCGAATCCTTCGATGGTCAGATCTATCACTTTGGCGGTAATCAGAAAAGTCAAGATAGAATACATCGAGACTTCTATGGATAGCAGAAATGCAGTTATAGAAAATAGAATAATATTAAAGGCCAAGATCACTTTTCCAATGCTGATTCCGAACCTATTATTGATGTATATACCTAGGATCTCAGAACCATCGAGAACTGCTCCGTTTTTGATCGCTAAGCCTATGCCCGATCCGAGAAATAGGCCGCCGAAGATAGCAATCAATAACTTATCATCTGTAATGGGACCAAAGTTTTCATAGTGGATGAAAACAGCTAATGCCGATATAGCTAAGAAAGACTTCAGCACGATAAGCCGAGTGAGTGTATTCCACGCTAAGATCAAAAAAGGAATGCTGACGATCAATAAGATCATGGAAATATTCATATCAAAAATCTGACTTATCAATATTGATATTCCAGTTACGCCGCCATCTAGAAATCCATTAGGTAGTAAGAATGCTTTCAATCCAATACTTGCTAATACTATCCCAAGAGATATTTGGACAGTTTGATTGAGTACCTGTTTATAATTGAGCATTTATTAAAATTTTCGGGATTTTGATATAAGACCATCTTTTCATTGAAATCAGTAATCTTCTAAAGTAAATGTATCTAACTTTTATGTAGTGTAAGTACTTATTGATTATAAATTTCCTAAATCAATCCAGTAATCCCAAGCCTAATACCTCCCCAACTGGCGGGTCCAAGTGATGCAATCTCTTTCGTGATGTGGCTTCTGTAATATTCTAAATAGATATATTCCGTCTGCAGTATGATGCCATAATTTACTTGACCTACGATTCTTGATATCTCATTTGCCGAAATTACATGTACGCTATTATCAGAAAATAAATCCCCCTGCAACGTACCATCATACCCGACTAAGCTTACCGTCGTATGTAAGTAAGTATAGATTTTGAATTTCTTTTGTTGATCATTTTTATATGGATTATGGAGGAGACCAAGGCTAGAATTAAACCCCACTGATGCCTTAGTGTACATGTTCCCAACCATTGCTGAGCCATTTGCAGCAATATTGAAGTAATCACTAACTCTCAACATTTCTTTCTCATAATCTATACCATAATTGATAATTGGGTGATCCTGTATTTGATTGTCCCATCCTCTCGGAACTCTCCCGTTCGTAGCTTCATGGATGCTTGTTTGTATTTCTTTTCCGAGGCCTGCGGGACCTATGATGCCAATACTGAGATGGGATGCTAGTCTTTGTTTTGATTCTTGATTGGTAGATATGCTGAAACTCTTCAGATAAGCGGCTCCGGCAAACGGTCGGTCATCTTCTTGAATCTCAACCTCATCATATTTATCTGGCGTAAATCCTAGATGCTCGAATACTATGCCTGCCCTTCTATCGTCATTTCTTAGATTAAAGAACAATTTATTGATCGGATTTCTAGATAATATTGGCGAGACAAATTCTAGACTATAGCCTTGTGTATAATTTTTATCTTGCTGAGCAAATAGGTCGTTGTCATAATTGATTCTGAAGTATACCTCACCTGATATTTCACGGAAGGATGCTAAGTTATCAATCTTCTGTCCATGACTTATCGTACATATGAATAAAAGAGATAGTACTAATATAATTCTCATACCGATATAACGATTACGGATCAATTACTGTTCGAATATTCTCGGTAACTCTCATAGGTAATTATCAATCCTGATAGCTATACAGATCGTTTTCCCGCGACTTTAGGGCTTTTCTTTCTGGGATTGGCTCTTGGGTACAGATCGTTTTCCCGCGAATCGGTGATTCGCTACAAAAAGCCGATCTATGATTCACTACAAAAGCCGATCTATGATTTGATACAAAAGCTGATCTATTTTTTTCTGATTTAATTTGGAGCCTGTACTGAGATCGTTTTCCCGCGAATCGGTGATTTTCTTTCTGGGATTGGCTCTTGTGCACAGATCGTTTTCCCGCGAATCGGTGATTCGCTACAAAAGCCGATCTATGATTCACTACAAAAGCCGATCTTTGATTCACTACAAAAGCTGATCTATTTTATTTACTTTTATCATATAAAATAGATGTATGAAATATTCAATATACTTACTTGTAATTTCTTTTTTGCTCATACAGTGTGCGGACAAACAAAGCTCGATATCAGAGGATTCTACTCTGGGGAAAATAGAATTTGATGTAACAGGATCCGATAAGGCATTGCCTTTATTTGAGGAAGGATTATTATTACTGCATAGCTTTGAGTTCGAAGATGCTGCAGAAAAATTTGTCCAAGCACAGGAAATCGATTCTGATTTTGTGATGGCATACTGGGGGGAAGCGATGTCTTACAATCATCCGCTATGGAGAGAACGCTACACAAAAGAAGGTGCCGCAGCGCTCAATAAATTAGCCAAAACTCTAGAATTACGACTCGAAAAAGCGAAAACACCGATAGAACGAGATTTATTACAGGCCGTAGAGATACTTTATGCACAAGGAGATAAGACAAAACAGGATATAGCCTATGCCGGTAAGATGGAAGAACTTCATAGGAAATATCCTGATCATCACGAAGTATCGGCATTCTACGCACTGTCTCTCTTAGGATCCTCGAAAAGCCGAAAAGAAGATGATAATTATGAACGTGGAGCTAAAATCGTACAAGGCATTATAGACGAAAATCCTCAGCATCCTGGTGCGCTACACTATTTAATTCATTCTTATGATGATCCAGATCATGCACCTCTGGCACTAGATGCTGCAAATAGATACTCGAAGGTAGCACCTGATGCCGAGCATGCATTGCATATGCCTTCTCATATATTCGTCGCACTAGGAATGTGGGACGAAGTGATCAAGTCGAATATAGCCAGTTATAATGCAAGTGTAGAAAGAATGAAAGAAAAAGAACTCGACAATGATGCGAGAGGGTATCATGCATTTAAGTGGTTGATGTATGGTTACCTACAGAAAGGAAATTTCGATAGGGCGAGAGATTTGGTCTATGATATGAAAAAGTATTGTGATGAAAAACCATCGAGTAAGGCCAGGTCTCACTATATCATGATGAAGGCCAGTTACTTGATAGAATCCGGCAATTGGGCTGATTCTATAGCAGATCAAGTGGTGGATTTGGACGAACTGAACTTACTTACCAAGGGCGTTCAGATTTTTACTCAAGGAATGTTAGGCTACAAGACAGGTAATGTCGATCAGCTAAATGCTGCCATCCATGAATTGAATACCATCCAATCCAATGCAGAAAACCGAATGGTCGTAGGTGCACCCAAAATGTGCAGTGGCGTATCTAGTTACAAACAACCACCATCAGTCAATGAAGTGAACAGTGTGAAAGTACTGAGTTATGAATTGCAGGCTGTGCTCGCATTATATAAAAAAGAGGAAAAAGAGGCCGAAAAATGGATGAAACGAGCCACAGAAACGGAAGAAGGTACAAGATTTACATATGGTCCGCCCAATATAGTAAAACCATCTTTTGAGATGTATGGAGAGTGGCTACTAAACCAAGGACGTAATAATGATGCCAAAGCTCAGTTCGAAAAAGTCTTAGAACGCGCTCCTAAGAGGAAATTGGCGTTGGAAGGAATGGGGGTTTAATCCTCAATAAATACTGTAAGTGCCATGGGTAAGTACTTGATATATATAAAACCTAAAA
This sequence comes from uncultured Saprospiraceae bacterium, assembly GCA_938007965.1. Taxonomy (GTDB): domain Bacteria; phylum Bacteroidota; class Bacteroidia; order Chitinophagales; family Saprospiraceae; genus CAJXUU01. The sequence continues at coordinate 61,016 of CALLMH010000004.1, forward strand.
ATCCTAGTTAATAAAGTATGTTGTCTGACGAAGAAATCATATTGGAATATAAATCAACGGGAAATAAGAAACTCTTAGCTCCATTGTTCAAGAAGTATAATGATAAGCTTTTTGGTCTTGCTTTTTATTATCTCCATGAACGCGAATCAGCTATGGACACTGTAATGGACGTATTTGAGGCTATTTTAATATCTATTGATAAAAAAGATATAACCTATTTTAAAGGCTGGGCCATGGGTATTTGTAGAAATATTTGCTTAAAAAAGATCCGGGATTTGAAGAAATTTGATGAACTGACAGAAACGTCAGACAATTCTGTGGAATATGGATCGGACAGGGTATATAATGATGAAACCATTGAAAAACTGTTAGAATATATACCAGAACTGAAAGAAAATCAAAGAGTTTGTGTACGTGATTTTTATTTGCTGGGAAAGTCTTACGATGATATATCTAGATCATATGGGATGTCACTCAAAGAAGTAAAATCATATATACAAAATGGTAAACGAAACCTCAAAATAAAGTTTGATAAGAGTGCAATAAATGACATGTGAAAATGGATAAATTGGATAAAAAGTCTCAGAAAGGGCTTGAATTTTTTTCAGAAAAAGGGAATGTTTTAGACGTGAAATCATCATTAGATGGTATGATCGATCAGATGTTTGATGAAGAGCATAATGATCGAGATAATGAGTCAAATGAAAATAATAAAAGATATAACATAAAATGGATCTGGATGGCGTTGGCTATACTTTTGCTAGGTCTAGTAGGTTATCTTGGATTTGAAGACAGGAGAGCTTCAAATAAAAATGAAGAACCTACAGTACTATTCGCTCAATACTTTGTACCTATGGATGATATTACCTCTGAAGTAAGTAGAAGTGATACTGTGACCGATAATTCTAGCGTAGGTATGCGGTTATATAATGCAAGAAAATTTGAAAAAGCCTCCGCTGAGCTGTTTGCAAATGAAGATAAAATAAGCCAAGTCTATGGAGCACTTTCTTTATTAAATGCTGGTCATACTTCCGAAGCTATAGCCTTTATGGAAAATCAATTGCGCTCTATGGATTACGAAGACTATCATGATATTATCAGATGGTATTATTCATTGGCAGTTTTACAACAAGGTGATAAGAAAAAAGCTATTAATCAGCTTCAGTTTATCAAAAAATCTAAAGGGTATAAAAACAAGGAAGCCGCTGAAATATTAGACGAATTATATAGATGATTAATATATATTGTGGGTTGATATTTATAGTTTATTGACCTAAGATTAGGCTTTTGCTCTTGACTTGATAATGAAATAAATCAATAATAAAAATACAGTGCCTAATACGATCCATAATGTAAGATTTCCATACGATGATGATATATCTATAGTCGTATCTTCTCCATAATATACAAAACCTGCCCAATAATATGGATGCCTCATCACTTCTGGCGCTGAGGATAGATAATCCAATTTGGCGTTTTGTAACGCGGTAGATTTACCTTGACCTTTCTTCAGATTAGTGTAGTAGTTACTCATTAATTGGGTAGTAGACTTATCATTGGCGGGCCACAGACTGATGAGCTGATTTTTGCATCCAGCAAAGGCAAATGCTCGGCCTAAGCTGGCTACACCTTCACCACTCTTTATAGCACCTACTCCTGTATTGCATGCACTGAGAGTGACGAGTTCAGTTTGACTCAGATCTAGATTCATGATTTCGAAGGCATTTAGTTTGCCGTCTTCCTTACTAGTGCTATCTGGGTAAAAATACAGTCTAGACCTGTCGGGATTCTCATGATTGACGAAGCCGTGCGTAGCCATATGTATGAAGCCTGATTTTGGTGCCATTTTTTTGAATGTTGCTTCCGTAGCATCAGCTCTTAGTAAGTATTGACCAGTGAATAGATCTCTTATTGCTTTGATTTCGTTTTCGGATTCTTTGAGTTCGACCATTTCGTTTCTATAGATATCATTTTCGTTTTTATCGTATAAAGCGGCAATAGGATGTGTTTCTTTTTCAATCCCTTCGAATATAGGTGCTATGGCTAGGAAGCCGTTTTGGCTATTTTTATTTTGCTTATTCATGACCTTTACCGTTGCAGAATACTGATGCGAAATTGTCATTTTCTCAAACAGGAATGGTTTATCGGCGGATTCTCTGATAAGTCCAAAAGGAATAAGTCCAAATATTCCATCGGCGATTATAGTAAGGTGAGTTGTGTGATCTAGATCAATAGGACCTACTATAAGATCATACATTTTTGCTGAGGCAATATTGAAATTATCAATGTGTGTTTTATCTTTTACCGCTGATAGAAAGTTGGTGAGTTGATCTACAATGAGATCTCTATCGCCCAAGTTATAAATTTTAGAATTCTCACTTGCTACTTTTAAAGCTAGCATGGAGTTTTCTCCATTGTAAAAAGTTATTGAAGTTTCATTAGGAGCTAATCTACTTTGATATTCCGATAATGAGACAATGTTGAAATTTAATATTGATTGAAAATATTTAGGATATTCGAGCTCGATTTTTTTGATGAGATTGTATTGTTTTTTCTTGTATTCAGCAATCTTATTGAAAATGTATGGGTCCTCTTTATTTTCAATGATTTTGTTTTCGTAGCTTGTAAGGCTATCCTCAATGATTCGTTTTTGATCTATGATTTCTTTCGGCATTCCTAGAAGAGTTGAGCTATTTTCAGCTCCGATTTTCTCATAAATCATACCATTGTTTCCGTCTTCAATTAGTCTGAATATGAGTGCAATAGCCTCTTCATTTGCATCGTGATCGTATTTTGTTAAGTGGGCAGTTATAGCTTGATCATACACATACTTTTGTTTTTGTCTGAAGATTCGTCTAGATGTAGGATCGTCAAGGTAATCTTTCATATATGTTATAAGAGTATCTATTTTTTTAGCTTGATGTCTTATCAAGTTGTAGTTAGCCTCTGTAGGGTTGTTTTTGTATTCTCGCGTAAGAAGCGTAATATCAACTCCAAATAGTTCGGTCATCAGAAATGGATTTGATACTTTTTCAAAATCAAAGTTGTTTTCCCTCGTATAACCATTGTTTTTATAAGCTGTTTCTAGCATTGATTTTGCCACGTCTGGTCTGTTCTGATTTTCGTAGATTAAAGCTAAATTAGTATGGATTCGCAAGAGTTCAGGATCTTGAAGATTTCCTATTTTCTCTCTGATATCAAGTGCATTTTCAAAATATGGCAAGGATTCTTGAAATTTCTTTTGTTGTATATATGCTGACCCAATAACCTGATGGCAATGAGCGATATCTTTATGTGTTGGGTCTAAATATTTTTGACGAATTATGAGGGAAGATTCGAATCGTTCAATAGCTTTTTCAAATTCCTTTTTTTGTAGGTGAACCATTCCTAGGTTGAAATTTAGGCGACCCATTTCAAAGGATTCTACCCCTTTAGTTTCTTTAATTGCGTCATAATATCTACTATAATATATCTCAGCATTATCGTAATTTTCAAGCTTTGTATGTGCAAGTGCTAAATTTTGAATGTTGCGCAATGTCCTTGGATGTTTTGGGCCATACTTCTCGATATTTATAGCCATTGATTTTTCGAGGTAGTACTTAGTGGGTCCATAATCCCCATCTACAAAATGACTCACGGCAATATTAGTATTGAATCTAGATATATTTAATGAGTCCTTTTCAGCTTCTGCAAGCTCTAATAACTGTATGTACGTCTCTTTTGATTTTTTGTTTTGACTTGTATTGCTGTAGAATACAGCTTTCTCGTTTAGTAAATTTACCCTAGCGTAGTATTTATCTTCTGGCGAATCTATTTGTTCTACAAGATCTAAGCCTTTATTTATATACGCAAAAGTACTATCTTCCATTTTCATATTTCGGTAGCTATTAGCCAATTGTACGTAGACTTGGATTGATAGCAATGGATCTATTTTATTTCGATTTATTATTTGTGTAGCTTTCTTTAGTACGATGGTTTTATCTTTATAATTCTTATCAACAGATAATATTATCGAATTTGTATGGTAGATTCTTACGATCAGTTCATCTAGAATCTGATTTGAGGAGTTTTGTATTTTTACTAAATCTGTAAAAGCAGATTTTGCCTTTTCATACTTTTTCTTTTGTACAAAAGCCCTAACTTCATAAGTAAGTAATTCTAATTTTTGGAGATTATTTTCACTTAATTTTTGACGATCTTTTATCAATGTTAGAGCATTATCATATTCTCTACTTCGGATCAGTTTTTTTATATCACTATTCACTTGTTGCGCTTCTAGATTATAGCTCACGATACTAAGCAGAATAAGAAATAGGTATTTTTTTACTTCCATTAATAGGTGGTTTTGTTGGAGTGAGCATTAAGATATCAATTTACGGGTTAAGTGCCAAATGACGAATCCTATGTTTTGCTATCAGTTGTTTCACAACTGAATACCATGGATCTTATCTATTCCATAAAATCATCAAAATTATTTGGATTTATATGTCTATTTTTTGTGGAATCTGTATCAACTATGGTATAAACTATTGTAAAACCTATACTATGCTAGTAATGGACTATTCACTAATCGGCCACTTTATCGGAATGATAGCAATTGGTCTACCTAGTAGTATTTGTATCGGAAGTAATAATAATGACTTTGGTATTTCTAATCTTCCTATAGATAAGTTGACATCTATCTATTTATAAATAAGAACCAAGAACTGTTGAAAAATAGACATCAAAGCACATGTATTGAAATTTAAAAATCAAATTTTGAAAATAGAAGTAGATTATATTTTGCCGATTATATAGTAACACTAAATATTAAAAATGAATTACTCCAATATCTTCTCCATCTTAAAGCGTATTTTGATAGTCATTACTTTCTTTAATATGACGATGCTTCATGCCCAAATCCCCAACAATACCTGTGACGGTGCTCTAGAGATTCTAGTACAGCAGTTGGGTGATACACCTATTATGACAGATGTTATATTTATCAATAATACTATAGAGAGTTATGGTACTTCAGAAAATCCAGGTGGCTACGCATGGTGTGTCCCAAATAATCAAAGTAATCCCAACAATATTTCTGTTATTGATAATTTCTTCTCATTTGTAGCACCGTCTTCTGGCGCAGTATTTATTGTTCTAGACGAAGATTTGGACAGTGATATGCAAGGGTCAATAAGAAGTTCTTGTACTACATTCAATAATCCAGTCATAACATGTCTTAACAGTAAAGGCACCAATAACATAGCTATAGAAGATCTGACTCCTGGTCAGTCTTATATACTGAGTTTTATGGTGGAAGTAGATTCCAACACAAATCTTTCAGAAAAAAATAGAACTGTTTCAATTTTTGAAGTTATACCTTTTGTCCTAGATTGTCCTAAAGCTAGAATTACTGAGATTCACTATGATGATAGTGAGGGAGATGTGCATGAATTTATAGAGATAACAGCTCTAGCTGGAGAATCTCTAGCTGGATACACGGTCGAAGTCCATAATGAAAGTATTAACCTCGTTGACATACCAGTACAGTATGTATTTACTTTGGATGGGAATTCTACTCCCGTACCAAATAGTGATATCTCAATTGATACTATTTTATTTCCAGAAGAATATTTATATTTTGGGTTCACTGCTACTAGTCTTCTGCCAGATAATGCTACTGCAATTTCTTTAAGAGACCCATCAGGAAAGATTGTAGATCTTATTTCTTACGAGGGAAATGTGATTGTCGATGGATTGATCCCATTGGACATCATAGTCCAAGAAAACAGCCTAGATCCTATAATCCACTCCTTGAGATCTCAGGATATAAGTGGTCATAGTATCTGGGCGCGAAGTATCGATACCTCACCTAATATGTATAATAGTGAACTAAGTCCAGTTATAGAATCAGCTACGGCTATATGGCAAGGTGGTACAGGCAATTGGGCATCTGCGAATTGGGAAGGCGCATCAGGGTTTGGTGGTTTGTCTATTTATAATGGGACAGCAGTGACTATTCCATCAGGTACAGTTACAGTGGATGCTATATTTGAAAATGGTTCTGACTGCTACAGTACTTCAAGTGAAAAATATTATGAAACATCTATCAAGAGTTTAGTGTCAGATGGAGATATGATAGTTACTACTAATGGAGGATTGTCAGCGGAAGAATCAATTGTAATCAATGGAGTGCTTGATATTAATGCAGCTATATCTGCACCCGTCATACAAGTAAAAGATATGAATATAGGTGCTGTGGATATAGTATCTGTAGATATTACAGGTGATTTACAGATCGACAATAAATTATCATTTGGGATTGAGGGCTTGGTAGGGGCAGGATCAGCTGGGGGCAGTGACTATCTATCTGTGAATGGAGATTTAGAGATCAATGCTCCTGTAGAAATTACGATTTCAGATACATATCCAGAGGGGACTAGTATTCCCCTGATTTCGTATGGATCATTTGATCAGGTACTCAACGAGCAAAATCTACCAGCAGGATGGATATTAGAAAATAATGGTTCTACGAAGATTATTTCTGCAATAAAAGCGGAGAGACCAATTAATGATCTTTGTCTGGGAGCTATCGATATACCTCTTTCTCAAGATGCTAATGTGGCTTCGATCGATTCTACATCGAACACCTATGCTCAATTCGATATTCAGGACGAGTGCAGTAACGATAACTCTTCAAGAGGTGTCTGGTACTCTATCAATGCTCCAGAAGATGCTACCTATACAGTATCGGCGGATAATTTTTCATCTAATGTGAATTTACAACTTTTTGAGGGAGACTGTACTACACTGACTTCGCTGTCCTGCGGGAATACAACACTTTCTTACGAATTAGAGTCTTCTAAATCATATTACATCTTAGCAACAACGGACAACAATCAATTTTCATCTTTTGATCTTACATTTATAAAATACGAGTCTCCATTTACTGATATCACACCTGTGGGTATCAATGTGTCACAGCCATTGAGTACGTTAGATGTCGATGGATCTATCAGGATAGGTAATGACAGTACGGCTCTTCCAGGAGTTTTGAGATTCCGTAGAAATAGATTTGAAGGATTTACAGGCTTACAATGGAAAAGTCTCGATGATAGCAATGACAACCTGGGAGATCACAAAGCTACCCAAAACATTGATGGGTCAGGATACGCCATCAAAAACATATTGAGTCCTTCGGATCCAAATGATGCAGCGACAAAGCAATATGTGGATAGCCATGAGGATGCAGATAGTGATGCTACCAATGAACTTCAAACACTATCAATTTCAAATAATCTAATCTCTTTGACAGACGGAGGAACGATAAGTTTACCACAAAGCAATCCTTCTTGGTCTCAGATTACTAGCAAACCTAATGGGTTCGCGGACAATGTCGATAATGTAGATGATGCAGACAATGACCCCAGCAATGAAATAGAAACTTGGGCTACCCTTAGCGGGATTCCATCTGGATTCTCTGATAATATTGATAATATCAACGACGCAGATAGTGATGATGATAACGAACGTATCTCTGATATTCAATTGACGAATACTATACTAAACATCGAAGAAGGTGCAACGAGCAAATCAATCGACCTTACACCCATCGCATCACAATGGGACAATCTTGCAAACAATGAAATCCACTACAGTGATGGACAAGTAGGCGTCGGAGTCAGCTCAAGTATCAATGATAGAATGCATATCAGATCTTCTGCTGGAGAGAATGCGCTAAGAGTACAAGTTGGCACAGCGACTAAGTTCAGAGTATATGCAAACGGAGGGATCGCGCTAGGATCGAATCCATCAAATATTGGTGCTAATAATGTATTCGTCTCGGACTCTATTGGTATAGGTGAAATAGCTCCACAAGAAAAACTACATATAGATGGAGGCGTTATAATAGAAAAAAATTCATCATCAGGCAATCCGACACTAAACCTACTAGAGACGGGTTCGGGTGAGGATTTTATCAGACTATATATGGAGAATGAGACTGGTAATCGAGCTGTGATCGCCGCTCGTCCTAGAACAAATACCGATGATTCTCAGATGAATTTTTTCTTAGATGGTCCTGGCGATGTGATGATCATCAGAGGAGATGAGAAAATAGCCATGCATAGAGGTACTCCTCTGCATCCACTACACATCGGGGATAATACCACAAATGGAAACGGTGCACACCTGACCGCCGGAGGTACCTGGACAAACGGATCCAGCCGATCTTTCAAAGAAAATATTACTACTGTCAATTCCGCATTGATACTTCAGAAATTGTCCGAGTTGGATATTGCGACTTGGGATTATATAGATTCTGATGAGGGTCCGCATATTGGACCAATCGCAGAGGAGTTTTACGCAACCTTTGGATTTGGAGGAAATCAAAAGTACATCTCTACCGTAGATGCTGACGGGGTAGCGTTAGCGGCTATAAAAGCCCTTTATGAGGAAAATATAGATCTAAAGAATCAGTTAGAAACACAAAATGAATTACTTAAACAGGTATTGGATAGACTAGGAAAATTAGAAACTGGTATAAGTAAGAAATAACTTGGGATGATCATGAGTAAGGGCACTTTCTGAATTCTTGTATTTTATAAATTTGCTAAAACAAGTTAAAGTGGACTTAGTCAGTATAGATTTTCGTAGACTAATTTTCGTTAAAAACAGAACCATCTTGGAATAAAGGCATTCGTTATTTACGGATATCCCGAACTTGTCAAAGAAAACGGTCTTTAATTAAAGAAGTTTACCAGCAAATTTTTATTTCTGATATTGAGAAGGTACACTCAGCGCTATCGCTACTTCCTTGCCCACTGTAAATCCAAATAGATTGCCATTGATATTATAGTCTTTACGGTTGATCGTCGTAGTCCCATTGAGATATTTAGCATCATTGATAGTTTCATATTTGAATGGAATCGATATCTCCTTGGTGACATCTTTGACAGTAAGGTTACCTACGGCGATATAAGATTCGCCAGATTTCGAAATATTCGTCGCCACGAATTTCATCAGTGGATACTGGGCAGCATCAAACCATTTTGAGTTTCTCGCATGATCGTCCTTTTTAGTATTTCCAGTCTGTATGGTTGCTACTTGTACAGATACATCTATTTGAGCATCCTGATATAGATCTGGATCGAAATCAACAGTTCCTTTTAGTCCATTAAAAGTACCCTCCGCTTTACCAGTTTCAAATTTTATAGAATATGTATCTGAAACTGTATACTTATGAAGATCATATTCTGCGAATGTTATCGCTAGCAGAGAGCTGATAAAAAATGAAAGGGCCAATGCAGTTTGTTTTGTGTTTTTCATACTTTTTGATTTGATACGTTATCGTTTATCATTTTTATCTCGAACTTCATCCTCATATCTGATTCTATATCTAATAGAGTCCACAAACAGTACCAAGCCGCTCATCAATACTATCAAAGATACAGTGCCGGCAGCAATCCACTTCCAATTGTCAGGATGAGTATGCTTATAGAATCCAGCTTTGATGACCATCGATATACCAGCTCCAGTCATAAGTATACCTATGGTTCCTTGTGTAAACCATCGACGATATATTTTATTTGAAAAGTCCATATATAAAACGACACATTTTACTAGATATAGTTCATCTGTACATATCAATAGTACAAATATTTCTATTTAGATGCGTTTATTTTATATAACTTAAATATTTGTAAATCAATTAATTAGTTCCATTTTTTCGTTTAAATATTCTTTTTGGCATCCATTTTGCACTACATATATGGAGTACAATATTTATTATTCAATATTGTAATTGAATGTTAATAAAAAAACCACTGAGCAGATGGCTAGTAGTATAGCGGTGTTAGATTGTCAGAAGATGTTTGTAGAGGGGATGGAATCTCACTTCAAACTTACGCAAAGCAAGTACGAAGTTGTAACAAGCATGTGTAGTTCTGAAAGCCTTCATAAAGCTATACAAGAAATAAGTTTCGAATTTTTAATACTAGACCTTAATATACCTGATCAAGATGGTTTGCACATAATTGAAGAGTTAAGAAGTTTATTTCCTCAATTATTTATCATAGTCTTATCATCTTATACAGATGTGAAATTGGTAAAAGGTGCGATGGTAAACGGTGCAGATGGATATGTAAGAAAATCTAGCACCTTTTCAGAATTGATTTTTGCATTAGACGAAGTCGCAGCGGGTAATACGTACATAGGTGACGGATTGAGAACATCACCTCCCTCGGCAACTAGTAGAAGATTACTTAAAGAAAAATCTTCTAAATATGAAGATCGATTTACAATAAAACAAAAACTAACAAAACGTGAATCAGAAATTTTAGAATTACTGACACAAGGAATGAGCAATAAAAGTATTGCAGGAAAATTATATATAAGTGACCAGACCGTGGGCGTCCATCGAAAAAATATGATGAAAAAGCTAGGTTTGAATAATACGGCTTCACTTATAAAATTTGCCCTTGAAAATCATTTGGTATAGTTTATGCTGTACATAAAATAATAATACCTTTTTTCCAACTATCTGAGATTTACAGAAAGCCTGTATTGATCATATAGAATAGAAAAGAAATTATAATAATCGTTTGAAATTTGAGTTCCCCCCGAACTCTTTCGCTTGATTCTCTTCTCTAATAATCGAACAAATAATTTAGACAGAATCATTTTTTAGAAAAATTTTTAAAACCGATTTATCTCATGAATATGGAGAATTTTACCACAAAAACGAAAACCTCGTTTGATAAGTTTATCAGAACAGGTTTTCTCTCTGCCGCATTATTCTTGCTGGCATTTGGCACAGCTCAGGCTCAGTGTCCTCTTGGATGTAATAATAGTGTACAGATCTCGTTAGATACAGACTGTATGGTAGAAGTAACACCCGATATGGTGTTAGAAGGACAAGGTACTACAGGATGTGATTACACAGTCCAAGTATTAGGTTCTGACAACCAACCGATACCTACTTCACCTATCGTAGGTGCAGCTTATATCGGCGAAACTTTAACTGTAAAAATATCGCTAGGAGCTAATAGCTGTTGGGGTAGTATTACTATTGAAGACAAATTACCACCTGTGATTGACTGTCCTGGAGACATGACAGTATCTTGTTACCAATCAAGTGACTTTCCTAATCCAATTGCAACAGACAATTGTGATGGAAATATCGCCGTTGATGTAGTTTCGGATGATATCGTAGATCTTGACTGTAATAATGAGTTCAGTGCAAGAAGAACAATCATCTATCAAGCTACTGATGGATCAGGTAACAAATCAGCTTTCTGTACTAAGAATATCTTCTTTGAGCGTATTGAGCTTACGGATATCGTATTCCCAGAGAACAGAGACGATGTCGAGTTACCATCTCTTGAATGTGACAATATTCCAGCTTGGGATACTAACAATGATGGATATCCTCAACCAGAAGAAACAGGAACTCCAACTACACTTGATGGATTTAACATCTTCCCTAATAACTCATACTGTGAGTTGAATGCTACGTTTGCAGATCAGGTATTACCTATTTGTGAGTCTAGCTTCAAAGTATTGAGAACATGGACTGTTCTTGATTGGTGTACAGCTGAGATCAGAGAAGAATTCCAGATTGTAAAAGTTGTAGATAATGAGAATCCTATTGTGACAACATTACAAGATCTACCATTTGCTACCTCTGCAGATCCTTATGATTGTGAGGCTGATTGGTTAGTACCAGCACCGATCATAATCTTTGACTGTAGTTCTACATCATATACAGTACAGTATCTACTTGCTGATAATAATGGTGCACCGCCAGTAGATGGCTTATACATCGATGATGATGTAACGACTAATCCTGATGGAACATTCACTATCAATAATCTTCCACTAGGAAGAACTTGGGTAAGATATACTGTAATGGATGCTTGTGGTAATATTACATTTGCATTCGTCGAGATTGACGTTGTAGATGATGTACCTCCAGTTCCAGTATGTGATGAGTTCACAGTAGCAACATTGACTAACAATGGTTACGCTCACATATTTGCTGAGACATTTGATGATGGATCGCATGACAATTGTAGCGATGTGACTTTCGAAGTAAGAAGAATGACTCCAGGTTGTGGCGCTTCTACATCTGCATGGACTGAATTCGCAGAATTCTGCTGTGATGATATAGGGAGCGAAGTAATGGTTTCTCTAAGAGTAACTGATGAAAGTGGTAACTCTAACACTTGTATGGTTATCGTAAACGTACAGGATAAGTTGGACCCAGTAATAGAATGTCCTCCAAATATCACTGTAGATTGTGGAACTGACATCAGTGACTTAGGTATCACTGGTATGGCTACAGCTTCTGATAACTGTGGTGATGCAGAAATAACAATGAACGATTCTGGATCATTAAATGATTGTGGAGTAGGTACTATCTTCAGAAGATTTACAGCTACAGATGCTGGTGGAAGATCAGTGAACTGTACTCAGAGAATAACAGTTGAAGACGACTCTCCTTTCTTAGGTGGATCAATCAACTGGCCTCCAAACAGAACCTTGAATGGTTGTGCAATGATCGATACTGATCCAGAAAATACGGGTGTGCCGACATACAACGATGACTTATGTAGTCAGGTAGCTGATACATATGAAGATCAGACATTTACATTCGTAGATGATGTATGTCTTAAGATCTTAAGAACTTGGACAGTAATAGATTGGTGTACATTCGATCAGAACAATCCTAACGATGGAGGTATCTACCAATATACTCAAGTAATAAAAGTAAGTAACAATGTGAAGCCAGTCTTCAATACTTGTTCAGACATCACAGTTGATGCATTCGGTCAAGACTGTAATGGATTCGCTGAGATTATCGTAGGAGCTACGGATGATTGTACTCCAGAAGAAGAATTGAACTATGCTTACACGCTTGATGAATTCAATGACGGATCTATCGATGCTGTCGGTAGTACAAATGATGCAAGTCAAACTTTAGAAGTAGGAACACACAGTATCACATTTACTGTAGAAGATCAGTGTGGTAATCAAGAGATATGTTCATTCTTAGTAAGAGTATTGGACAAGAAGAAGCCGACTCCTTACTGTCTTTCTGAGATTACAACTGTAATCATGCCTTCATCAGGTCAGATTGATATATGGGCATCAGATTTCGATCTTGGAAGTGTAGATAACTGTCCAGGTGATGTACTTATCTCATTCTCTAGTAATGTGAATAATACACAGAGATTCTTCAACTGTGATCAGTTAGGAATGAATGATGTAGAGATCTGGGTAACAGATGCGTCTGGTAATCAAGATTTCTGTACGACTACGATCAATATCCAAGATAATGGTGGATGTACAGGAAGTAAAATCTCTGGCTTAATAGCTAACACAAACGATGAGATGATCAACGAAGTGAAAGTTACTAAGACTAATATGACTAACTACTCATCTGAGTTCTATATGACTCCATTCGGAGGAGGTTACAACTTTGTAAACCCTGCGATAGAGACGAGTTATGAGATCAAAGCTGAGAAGGATACAGATCATACAAATGGTGTATCGACTCTTGACCTTGTACTTGTACAAAGACATATCTTAGGACTACAGGAGCTAGATTCTCCATACAAAGTAATAGCTGGTGATGTAAATAACAGTGAATCATTAACTTCTTCTGATTTATTAGAATTGAGAAAATTGATCTTAGGTATTAAGACAGAATTCTCTAACAATCAGTCTTGGAGATTCGTAGATGCGACACAGACATTCAGTGATAACAGTGATCCGTTCCCATTCAATGAGGAATTAATGATAATCAACTATAACAACGAAAACGTAAGTGGTAAGAACTTCGTAGGAGTGAAGATAGGAGATGTAAATGGTAGTGCATCAGTGAGCAACTTGACAGAAGGTAATACTTCATCAACAAGAAGTAACAACACACTATCTCTTAGTATGGATAACGTAGCTTACGAAGCGGGTGATCTAGTATCTATTCCAGTAACAGCTGAAAACTTTACTGATATGGTTGGATTCCAATTTACTTTGGAAGCAGCGGGACTATCACTAGAGGATGTGAAAGCTGGAGCACTTAATATTACGGCTGATAATGTAGCAACATTCAATAAAGAAGAGTCTATGACTTTCTCTTGGAATACTGCGACAGAACTATCGACTGATGAGAACGAAGTATTGTTTACACTAGTAATGAGAGCTAATACGAATAGTGAGTTAAGTAACTCAATCGAAGTGACTTCAAAAATAACTACAGCTGAAGCGTATAATTCTTCACTAGAGATTGATGGAGTAGAGGTGAATGTAAGAGGAGAATACGCAAACGTAGATGTAGAGTTTGAGTTGTTCCAAAATACACCGAATCCTTTCGATGGATATACTACGATTCCTTTCAACTTGCCAGAAACTGGTAACGTAACATTGAATGTATTCGATATCACTGGTAAAGTGATCTACAATACAAGAGGAGAATTCACGAAAGGTATGAATGAAATAACACTTGATAATTCAATCATGACTGCAAAAGGCATCATGTATTATCAACTAGAATACAACGGTACAGTTGCTACCAAGAAGATGATATCTCTATAAAGTAACTAACGGTTTTAAAATGATATGTAGCCTCTGTCGAGTAATCGGCAGAGGCTTTTTATGTTTTTTAGACAAATACAATAAAACTAGGATCCTATATGCAATTTCTGTAAGGATTCTCAGGCAGCAAATTAGTTGTCATTTTACAAACTATACATCTCCAAAGTCCGTTATAAAGTACGGATACACGACCAATCTGCCAAATATTGCCTCATTTCGCCAACAATTAGACTGAGAATTGCTTAATTTTATATATGAAATAAACAATTCAATAGATTTTTATTTTAGGCTTCAATTATTCTTTAAGCTAAAAACAGAAAAAACTACAATAACATGCGGTATTTACTACTGATACTAACCATCATAATATCTTTCGATCTATCCGCTCAGATGGTCGACAACAATGAGACTCTCTTTGGTAATGAATGGATAGATTATGACAAAACATATGCGAAAATCATAGTCGACAAGGATGGGATTTATAGAGTCACGCGCCAAGAGCTTGCAGAGAATGGTATTCCTGTCAGTTCTATCTCATTTGATAGATTGCAACTTTGGAATTATGGAAAAGAGGTCGGTTTTTATATTGGTCCAGATGATAGTTATATCGAATTCTACGGAGAAAAAAATAAAACTCAGATAGATAGATTTTTATTTGAGGATCAAGATTTGATGTTGAATAGAAAATATAGCTTCATTACTGATGATGCAGCATACTTCGCAACATGGACAGAAGAAATCAACGATTTAGTTTTCGAAGAATCAATAGTAGATCTCTCGAATAATACTTTGTCGCCAGAAGCCTATTACTTACATACAGAGGAAGTAGTACTCTCCAGCACTCATTATAAATCATCGCTTGCAGAACAGGTGAGATACTCTGATTTTGTTTCTACAGAAGGTTACGGCTCCGGACTAAAAACAGAGAATAATGTAAATGTACCCATAGTAAGAAAAGCGGGTGTCGATATCAATGGCGCATTATATGTAAGGTATGGCGGAAACAATTTTCCACATCGAACCTCAGCAACTATAAACGGTGTGGCTCAAGGCGAGTTTCAGTCAGTTTTGGATACTGTGCAAGAGCTAAATTTTGAGGTGCCAGCTCCTATGTTGGAAGATAATAGTATAGAAATCAAACTGAGAGGAACCTTACCTGGCACCAATGATAAAAATATTATTTCTGAAGTCGCTCTTACGTATCCTAGAGAATTTCATATGGGCGAAAATTCTGTGTACAGAGTAAGTTTATCACCATCTGCAACTATCAGATACGTAGAAATAGACGGCTACTCGGAATCTGAGTTGCCTGTGATATATGATATTAGAAATAATACGAGGATTATTGCAGAATTTACACTCGATGGTAAAGTAGGGGTCTTAATCGATCCTTCATCTCAAGGCAGCGAACTTCTAATTAGTAAACCTTCTACAGCTTTCGATCAGCCAAAGGAGGTAGTAAGAAGAAATTTCGTTTCGTATGCCGACCGATCGGATGCTGAGTTTTTGATGGTCACTAGTGCCGACTTAAGAACTGACGGCAATACGGACTGGGTTCAAGCATATTCTGATTATAGGTCTTCTGAAGTCGGTGGTGATTATATTACCAGTATTGTAGATGTAGATCAATTATATGATCAATTTGCATATGGAGTGAATAGACATTTTATCAGTTTGAAAAATTATGCACACTGGGTAATAGCGAACTATGATGATCCGAAGTTTCTATTCATCGTAGGTAAAGGGATGGAATATCCAGAAATAAGAAACGAAGCCGTAGCGGAAGAAATGACGGATTTTCAAGTGCCTACTTGGGGAGTACCTGGCTCAGATAATCTCTTGTTATCTACATTTGATTCGCATGTACCTTTGCTTCCTGTAGGTAGGATTGCTGCAACTAGTGCAGAAGATGTCAAAAACTATCTTGATAAAGTAAGAGATCAAGAATTAAATGTAAACAATCCAGCTACTCTAGAAGGTAGAAGATGGCAAAAAAACGTTTTGCACCTTAGTGGTGGTGCTGGAGCAAATGAGCAACAATCTCTTTTTAATTCATTGGCTATCATGGCTGATACCATCGAAAATAATTTGATGGGTGCGAATGTCAGTACATTCCGAAAGACATCGACGGACCCTATTGAAAATGCTACCTCGGATTTGATATTTGATGAGATAAAGAATGGACTTTCGCTTATCAGTTTTTTTGGTCATGCGAGTGTAGGGGCTTTCGACTTCAATCTTGATAATGTGGAAAATTATGAGAACAAAGGTAAGTACCCATTACTGATGTCCCTTGGCTGTTATTCTGGCAATATACATACAAGATTTGGTGGAATATCGGAGAGTTTTGTACTTACTAAAGATAAGGGATCCATAGCTTTTGTTGCAGCATCTGGTTCTGCATATATAAGTACTCAGAACCTATTTGGAAAGGAGTTTTATTCTGAGTTAGGAGGTGATTCTTATGGAGACCCTATTGGAATTGCACTGGTCAAAGTTATCGATACATTTAGTGCTTTTCAGAATTCAGGCTCAGTGACTTTCTATCAGCAGCTTACTTATCATGGAGATCCAGCTGTAAGACTTCCGAGTTTTCGTACGCCTGATTATCTAGTAGATGCATCAAGTGTGAATACCAATCCGCAGATTATTGATACCTATGAAGAAAGCTTTGAAGTTTGTTTTGATGTAGTCAATATTGGAAAGAATACGGCAGATAGTATCGACGTACTTATCCAACATGAAAATCCGCAAGGAGGAATAGAATATGAAACAACTAGCAGGATCAAGGGTCCAGCAAATAATCAAAATCTATGCGTAAATATACCGATTAGTTCTACTGACCTAGTGGGAAGGAACAAGATACTAGTAACTGTAGATAACGCAAATGAGATAGAAGAACTACCTGCTCCAGACGCTGAATCTAATAATATCCTAAGAAATCAAAGCGGTACAGAAGGACACGAGTTTTTTATATTGAATAATAGTGCTGTGCCCACATTTCCAGAAGAGTTTGCAATTGTAAATACAGAAAAGGTAGTACTTACAGCGAATACCTTCAATGCATTCGGTGATCCTCAGACCTATTTTGTAGAGATTGACACTACGATTTTGTTTGACAGTCCTTCATTACGTAAAAGAGAATTCAATGAAATAAAGTCATTGGTAAAGTGGGAGTTAGACTTCGCACTGGCAAATGAAACAGTATATTACTGGCGTGTAGGATCGAGAAATGACGCGTCTAGTGATATCATATGGAGAGAAAGCTCTTTTGTGTACGAACCAGGTCAACGAGCTGGATGGAGTCAAGAACATTATTTCCAATTCTTAGAAAATGATTTTGATAATATTGAATATGAAGATGGTACGAGGCAGATGAAGTTTGTGGATAATGTGAAGGAAGTGAAAATGGATAATGGTATTGTATCTCAACCAGATGCATTCACAGAATTTTTTATCAACTCTCAATTATGGAATAGATGGAGGAGCAACAATAATGGTATAAATTCAGGTGTAGGACTTGTCGTTTTTGATCCAGTGCTAGGAAATACATTAATAAGTTACGCGGATAATCCTTTGTGGGGTAGTGCTCCGCCTGATGCTGCATTGAGTTTTTATATTCAATTTCCAACATCGACACAAGAAGAAAGACAACATTTAATTTCTGTTTTAAAAGATTCAATTCCTTCTGATCATATAGTATGTGTTAATTTTCTTCAAGTAAATCTTGTGAATAGAAATAATCTTGAAGAGTGGGAGGAAGATAAAGATGTATTAGGTACTACCATATTTGAAGTGTTAGAGGAGAGAGGGGCTCAGCGTTTAGACGAGTTGAAAGATTTAGGTCCTTTGCCATACATATATGTTTATGAGAACAAATTTGAGAATGGCTTCTATAAAACGATATCGGAAGAAATTGCTTTATCTGAAAATGAACAAGCAAATTCACTTTTTCAAGTAAAAACATTGTGGGATAGAGGTGAAGTAGCTACTAGTTATATAGGTCCTGCTTCTCAATGGGATGAATTAGAATGGAATGTTAATTTTTCGAATTTTCCTGAAAATGATACTGTTAATGTTGACATAATTGGTCTTAATGTAGATGGTGAAGAAGTATTGCTATTTGAAAATTTGCCTCTTGCTAATTTTGATCTTAGTGAAATAGACGCCAATTCATACCCATACATAAAGCTTAAAATGTTCTCTAGTGATTCCGAAAATTTATCGACAGCTACGCTTGATAAATTGAGGGTGTATTATACAGGGATTGGTGATCTAGCACTTAATACGGATGAAGGTTATAAGTTTGAATCGAGTAAGCTAGATGAAGGCGAAAAGCTGTCTCTTTCACTCAGAATTGATAATATATCTAATGTTTCAGTCGGGAATACAAATTTAGATTTTGATGTAACAGATGATCAAAATAATACGACGAAGTATAGTACAGAAGTACCTGCACTTGGTGCGAATGAATCCTCAATTCAAAGTATTGATATAGACACAAGAGGTCTGGTTGGCGATCATATATTACAAGTTCAACTTAATCAAAATAAAAGCCCTAATGAGAAGTACTATTTTAATAATTTCTCTTTAGCGAAATTCGAAGTTGTAAAAGACTCTATCAATCCTCTACTGGATGTGACATTTGATGGAGTACAGATTATGAATGATGATATCGTATCTTCTAAGCCTCTGATTCGTATAGAATTGGATGATAGTAATCCATACTTGTTACTAGATGATCCTACAAGCTTTGTGATTGCTCTCACCGCACCTGATCAAGAACAAGTACAAATATCTGTGGATGATCCTTCGATCAACTTCCTACCAGCTGAATCAGGCGAAGAGAACAGAGCCGTCATAGAATATAATCCAGAATTTTTAGAAGATGGAAGATATACACTATCTGTGCAGTCAAGGGATGCATCTGGGAATTCTTCTGCGAATCTTGATTATGAGATTAATTTCCGAGTATTCAATGAGGAGATGGTATCTAATGTATTTAACTACCCGAATCCATTTAGCACAAGTACACAGTTCATATTTACACTGACAGGCAATGAAGAGCCAGCTAATATGCTGATCCGGATCATGACGATGACAGGTAAGGTAGTAAGAGAAATAACAGCGTCAGAGTTGGGGACACTACGAATAGGTACAAATAGGACAGACTTCAAATGGGATGGTACGGACGAATTTGGCGAACAACTAGGGAATGGTACATATCTCTACCAAGTTATTACTAAAAAACTAGATGGTAGTGACTACAATAGCTTTACAGATCCATCACAGGACAATACAGATCATTTGTTTACCGAAGGTTTTGGTAAGTTGGTAATAATGCGATAGTTACTGAAAAAATAATAATTGTAAAATGTGCTGAACTTCATGATGATGGTCAGCACATTTTTTATTAGGTTGTGATTTATGGAAAAGACGATCATCGATGCTGGGTCAAGGTCAATACTGCCAAATTTTGGAGAGGTATATAGGTATCGACAGTTATTATTCAGTCTAGCATGGCGAGATATTAGAGTCAAATATGCACAAACTTATATTGGATTGATTTGGACATTTATTAATCCTATATTTAATCTTATAGTACTTAGTTTTGTATTTGGCGTGGTAGCAAAGGTAGACACAGGAGAAGTACCACATTTGTTGTTTACAATAGCAGGACTATCAGCATGGACATATTTTTCTACACTATTAAGTGATGCGGGATCTTCGATCGTAGGCGCTCAGAGTATGATCAAGAAGATATATTTCCCTAGGATAGTAATTCCACTATCAAAAGCCATCTCAGGGCTTGTTGATTTTGGCGTTACCCTTATATGTTTATTTGCATTGATGATATACTATGGTTATGCGCCAGGACCTTATATTATATGGCTTCCATTATTTCTGCTTTTGGCACTGTTCAGTGGTTTGGCTGGAGGTATATTGGCGAGTGCACTATCTGTAAGATACAGGGACTTTGGGTTTGTGATACCTATGATAGTACGTCTTGGCCTATATGCGACACCAGTAGCTTACCAAGCTTCGGCTGTGCCAGAATCATATAAAACACTATTTTACTTAAATCCTATGGTAGGTGTGGTAGAAGGATTCAGATGGTCTCTATTTGGAACTAATCCGCCTGACCCAATGATGTTTTATTCTATTGCGATCATTTTTGTAGTTTTTATAATCGCTGTGATGTACTTTCATAAAGTAGAAGCGACTATGGCCGATATCCTTTAATAAGAAATTAAACTAACGAATTAATTACTTTTACTATTATGAGTGATATAGCTATCAAGGTGGAAGATTTATCTAAGAAATTCAGTATTGGTAGTAATACCCATAGCACACTGCGTGATACGCTATCAAATGTTTTGTCGAAACAGAAGAAAGAGGAATTTTGGGCTCTGAAAAATATCAACTTCGATATTAAAAAAGGAGAAGCCGTAGGAATCATTGGTAGAAATGGAGCGGGGAAGAGTACATTACTAAAAATCCTGTCCAAGATTACTCGTCCGACTTCAGGAAGGATCGAAATAAATGGTAGACTGTCATCACTCTTGGAAGTGGGAACAGGATTTCACCCAGAACTTACAGGCAGAGAGAATATCTTTCTGAACGGTTCACTTCTAGGTATGTCCAAGGCAGAGATTAAGAGTAAGTTTGATGAGATAGTTGATTTTTCAGGAGTAGAGAAGTTTATTGATACACCTGTAAAGCATTATAGTTCTGGGATGTATGTAAGGTTAGCATTTGCAGTAGCGGCTTATTTAAATACAGAAATATTACTTGTTGATGAAGTCCTTGCTGTTGGAGATGCCGAGTTTCAGAAAAAATGTTTGGGCAAAATGGACGAAGTCACTCAAAGGGGCAAAACGGTACTAATCGTTTCGCATGACAGTAACATTATTAAGTCCTTAACTAATAGAGCAATCTTACTTAATAAGGGAGTAATTAAAAGTATTGAAAATTCAAAAAACATATTTGATGTTTATTACGGTCAAGATGAAATTAGCAATTACATAAGATTCGATAATGCACCACTTAAATCCGTACAGGTGCATTATGTTGATAGACTAGAAATTGAAGTTGACCTTAATATTCCAGATAACGTTGATGTGCCTCATTTTTGCTTTATGATATCTAATTCTAGTGGGGATATTATTGGTGCGAATAACCCTAAGTATGAAAAACTAGAAATTCCTGTGGGCGAAAATCAAAGTAAAATGACTATTTCAGTTGATTCTCCGAGATTGAGATATGGCAAGTATTTCCTTTCAGTTTGGTTAGCGGATGGCGCGAAAAATATTTTTGTGTCTCGGGATTGTGTTTCTTTTGATGTTACCACATCTGGAAAAAATGATAGGCATCTTGGATTTATTATACCTCAATTTGATTTAAATTTCGATACCCGATAATTGATGAAAAATGTCTGTTGTTTCTTGAAATAGTAAATCCTTTTTTTTCAAAGAACTTTTCATAGTACATTAGACTTTGGTTTTTATTCAAATGGAATTCAATATTAAAACTTTGTAAGTTATCTAGCCAACTATGATTGCTGTTTGATAAGATGTCAATTTCAGCTCCTTCAATATCCATTTTTAGAAAATCTACTACTCCATAGCTTTTTACTATTTCATTGATATCTACCAATTGGACTGTTATCACATCTTCATTTTTGGGATCTAAGTCTTCGACTCTATAAGCATTAGTTTTATTTTTGATGGAATACGTCGAAGTGATATTCTTTGACCATACGCCTTGTTGTTTTATCTCAATGTTTTCATATGGAGATATATTAGTAAGTGCTAGGATTGCATTGTCTTTATCTAATTCATAGCCTATTATTGAAGCATTGGGATATAGACTTGCATAATGACAACATGTCGAGCCTATATTTGCTCCTAGATCTAAAATGGTAGGCTTATCGGATAATTGTATTTCAGAGGGAGGTAGGTGATACTCAAGATTAAAAGTACCTAGAAGCGTTCTTTCATCAATTCTATTATTTCGAATAAGTATTGGGAAATTCAACTTTCGGGGCGAAACTAATATCTCTTTTTCTTCGCTATATACATAAGAGAACATGACAAGCTTTAAGGAATCTACTACTGGCAGAATTTTAAACAAATGCTTACATCTAGACAATATAGCTAGTGTTTTTTGAATATATTTCAATGTTTTAGTTGATTGTTTTTATTTTATTATATAATGCTATATCGTCTTTGTAAACTTCATTTACAATGCGTTTCATCTCCGAGGTATAGCGATAAGTTGTACTTGAATAATTAGTCCTATTTTTGTGCTCAAATATAACGTTTACTAACTTTTCTAAATTATCCATTCTTTCATGATTACCGATATCAAATATGTCATCATATGCAATTTGAATCGACATATTTATTTTTTCTAGCTCAACAGTCATTGCATATGTTTGTGGAGTAAGGTGCATATCTCTCAAAAAAACACTTGGTAGTAACTCAATGAATTTCTCGTAGGTCATTGATTTAAATGCAATAATTTTTTCAGAATCGGATGTGTCTTTGCTAATCCCTAAATATTCAAAAAATATTTCTTGGCAATGTTCCCATTTGGAAAAGCTATCTGCAAGCACTATTTTATTTGCGTAAAATGATTCTAGTTTGCGGATTGGATCCCGAAACAATAGATAAAATGGTTTTTTACTTAAGCCTATTTTTTTTAGTAAATTTTGAACGAAAAAATCTTTATTATTTATTAAGATAAAATTTTTATCATGCATCAATGAAGAGTACATGACTTTATAATTGGTACATATATAAAATTCTCTATCTTGAGTTGAAAATACTTTCACTAATGGTACTTTAGAAATTACCTAAATCGTATAATATTGAAACATAAAGATAGAAGGAATTTCTTTTTAAAATATGTACAATTCATTCAATATCACTGCACTAATATATGAATATAACAATAATCATTTGTACATATAATCGTGGTAGTATTTTAAATGTTATATTAGATAGCCTTTATGCGCAGATTGGAAATATGGATTCTTTTGAAATTATTGTAATAGATAATAATTCAAATGATAATACCGAATCCATAGTCAAAGATTATCAAATTGTTGAGCCTAGGATCAAATATGTTTTGGAACGAAGTCAAGGCCTCTCCTTTGCAAGGAACAGAGGGGTAATTGAAGCAAAAAATGATTGGCTGTTTTTTCTAGATGACGATGCTAAACTTTTACCAGATAGTCTTTCTCATATTATTGAAATGACAAAAGAATACGATCTATGTACAGGTATTTGGAAAGCATGGTACAAGTCACCGCCTCCGAAGTGGTTACCACATTCGACTGGTAATTATATTCTCAAAGGAACAAATGAAATAAGAGATATAGGGGAGGACTACGTAAGTGGAGGAGTCATGCTCATCAACAAACATAGACTCCAAGAAATAGGAGGTTTTCCAACTCACCTTGGAATGACAGGTGATAAAGTAGCCTATGGCGAAGAAACCTACGTTGAAGAAGAATTCAAAAAGCGAGGCTGGAAAGTGGGTATCAATCCCAATATAGTAATCGATCATCTAGTCGGCGAACATAAGTATAATCTCGATTGGCACTTAGAAGCTGCAGAGGCAAAAGGAAGAGATATGCAGCTGATCAGAAAATCGAATAGTAAGATGTCTGCATGGTTGGGACTTATCAAGAGCGTCCTTTTCGATTGGATAAAACCACTGGTAAAATTAATCGTTAGGTCTGAATATTATCGTCAAAACTTCATTATTGACTACATCGGCAATATTAGATTCTATAAAGGGATTCTTGGAACATTTAAAAAGTAATTGAGTCTCTTTATTCACCCTAACAACACAATCTTCCAATACCTCACCCACGTCATTGGTAATATACTTTTCTTGATACCTTTCATTATTGTTTTTAGTTCGGAGTATGATACGCCCATTTCATTAGCATTGACCATACAAGAGAGGAGATATTGCTGTTGTACTGGGCCAAGATAGAGGTCACGATATGATACATCGGCTAGGTACTTCTCCATGATATCGAGTGTCTTATTCATGCTAGGTATATCTTCGTATGCATGTAGGATACTTCTACCAGCATGTTCTAGTGCTACTACTGTTCTCAGTTCTATTTGTTTCCACTGCGCTCGATAGAGGATCGGAATCATGTAAGCTTTGTCTTCCCAAGATTTTATATCCGGGAATCTGGTTGATTTTGCAAGTGACTCGTGTATACATAGATCTAATACTCCAGCATAATTCTGCAGGATAAATGGTATCTGTTCGTACTCCGATGAGTGAAATGTAGATTCGGATAATATGGCTCCATTTTCTTTTTTGAAGGTGACTCCAGTCTTGAAAATCTCAGCTTGTGGATGATCTTTCATTCCATTTTCAAACGCTTCTAAGTGATCCTCAAGGTACCAATCATCACTGTCTAGAAAACAGATCCAAGTCCCTCTAGCATTATGCAGTCCAGCATTTCTCGCGATACTTCTTCCCTTGTTTTCTTGGAATCCATACATGATTCTACGATCTTTGAAGGAAAACACCACTTCCTTCGTATTGTCAGTAGATCCATCATCGATGATGATCAGTTCCCAATCTGTGACGGACTGAGCTATTACACTTGCTATAGCAGTCGATATCAGATGTGATCGATTATATGTGGGCAGTATGATAGAAAATTTTGGCTCCATATTGTGTGTAAAGGTAATCAATGATTTGATGAAAAGTGTAATCAATTTATTCAAGTGGATTGCGTGATATTGATTTTTAAGCTGCAATAGATTTTCTAATACACAGTTCGGTTTAGAATATATAAATACAATTGCCCGCTAGTTTTTTCGAAAATGACAAACTAAAATTAAACCTAAGATTCACTCAGTTCTCATTCAAAACGTATAATGAACAGACAGTGAAGTGATTTATACAAAAGCTTGGACCCTTAATCATCTGAACCGATCTTATTGATCCTTTGGTCAGTAAAAATCTTAGAGCCTGAAGTATTAAACTACTCATAAAATTCTATTGACCAATAATAATTTGTCAATCTATTCGTCCTAATTAGCCCAATAATAATAAAGTAGGACAGGTAAAAATCAACTTAGGTATAATATTTGATATTAGATATATATGTAATATGTAAAACGACGTTTAATCTATGATTTCGTTCTTTTTTTAATGTTCGTAATTTATAATTATGTAAAACTCCAAAGTCTGATCAATAGGAAATTACTATTTCTGACGTTGATCTAAGTCATAGCTAATAGACAGTCTAGTAATCGAAAGTCGATAAGCGAAGGTTAAGCATGACTTGTGAAAGCAAACGCGAATAATTGTACAATCTATCAGTCTAAAAAAATATGAGCTCATGAAAATTTTGTTATCACTTATTTTTTCTGGATTATTTTGTCTTGTTCATGCTGAGGACAATAGCAAACTGGCGCAGAGCTATATCAATAGTTACAAAGCGGTAGCTATTCAGGAAATGCATCGGACAGGCATCCCCGCGAGTATCAAATTAGCTCAAGGATTATTGGAGTCAGATTGGGGGAGAAGTGATCTCGCCAAAACTGCCAACAACCACTTCGGTATCAAGTGTGGGGGTAAGTGGAAAGGAGGAACATTCTACAAAGAAGATGATGATAAAAACTCTAGAGGTCAATTGATAGAAAGTTGTTTTCGATCATTTGGTAGCCCTACAGAATCCTACATGGCGCACTCTGATTTTTTGTCTGATCCAAAGAAGGAATACAGGTATGGTTTCTTATTTGATTATAGCTCGACCGATTACAAGGCATGGGCAAAAGGTCTAAAGAAATCAGGATACGCTACAGATCCAAATTATCCCAATAAACTTATACAAATCATAGAAAACTATGAATTATACAAGTATGATCAGCCAATAAAGACCGTCCATACTGAGAAATCATATGCTTCTGTCAATAGTAGTGACCGAATCCCTGATAGGGTGTCATTACCTAAGACCAATACCAGAGATACAAAGAAGAAACACAGTAAAATAAAGGAAAGAACTTCGACCAATGCAGAAGCAAAAGTAGATTCAAAACCTACCCTAAGGATGCCAGCAAAGCACGTCTCTAGACTAAGTTACAGCATAGATGCGATTAATAAATGCAGGAAAGTCACCGCCAAAGGAGGTGAGACCTTGGGAGAATTATCTCGCATTGTTGGTGTATCTGTAGATGAAATAATCGCTTTCAATGAAATCTATATTACGAAAGATGATCTCCTAGAATCTGGAGTAAATGTATATCTAGAAAAGAAAAAAAGAAGCTATAGAGGTGGAGATGCTTTTCATCTTGTAAAAGAAGGTGAAACTATGGAATCAATCGCACAACTATATGGGATAAGAGTAAAAAGCTTATATGCCAAAAATAGAATGCCAAAAGGTAGTAAAACCATCCCTGGTGTGAAATTAAGTCTAGCCAAAAGTGTCAGTCTTAGCGAACGACCAAGATTTGACTTAGGAAATAGCGCCAGAAGGCACAAATTCTTATTTGAAGATGAAGCAAAAAAATAATTTTGTTAAAATATATACATAATTACGTTTATAAAATAGGAATGTTGGGCCTCGATGGAGTGGATATTCCTTATCATTAAGGTATTCATACCATTATTTTTACGGATATAAATAATAATTAATTTTATTACATATTATGATCTTTTAAAATGGGAAAACTAAAGATTCTATGTTACTAGCAATTCCCAAAAAGGACTATTTTTGCAATCATTGACTATTATTTTTTAAGATTCAAATTATTGAAAATCAGAAGATTGAAAAATAGTTGTAAAAATATTGCCTTTTGGTATAAGTTTTAAAGGGTATTTATTCGTTAGTAAGTAGCATGAAAATAACAACCGGACAAATAGCAACTATAGTTGAAGGTACCGTTGACGGCGATCCCGACGTAGTTATTCACGGACCTAGTCCTATAGAAGAGGGTAGACCTGGAACAGTAAGTTTCCTATCCAATCCTAAATACGAGCAATTTTTGTACAGTACAAATGCTTCGGCGGTATTGGTACATGAAGATTTCTCTCCTGCCATGAAGATCAATCCGAGTTTGATTAGGGTGAAGGATGTAGGTGTATCGATTGCAAAATTATTTGAACATTTCAGCACTAGACACGAGACTCCTCATAGTATTTCAGAGCATGCTTATATTCATGAAGAAGCATTGTTATCTCCTAATATAAGCGTAGGTATGTACAGTGTGATATCTGCCGATGCGAAGGTGGGGACAGGGACTATCATACATTCTCAAGTATTCATAGGTAAGAATGTAACACTAGGTAAGAATGTAACCTTACATGCTGGTGTGAAAGTCTATCATGACTGCGTAATAGGGGACAATTGCATCTTACACAGTAATGTGGTCGTAGGGTCCGATGGTTTCGGATTTACTAAAAATGCAGCTGGCCAATATGAAAAAATCCCTCATCTAGGTAAAGTAATCATAGAATCCAATGTAGAAATCGGAAGTAATAGTACGGTAGATAGAGGTACTATCGGGGATACGATCTTGAGAAAAGGAGTGAAACTCGATAATCTGGTCCAAATCGCACACAATGCTGAAGTCGGTGAGAATACCGTGATGGCTTCTCAATCGGGAGTCGCAGGCAGTTCTAAGGTGGGCAAAAACTGTGTAATCGGCGGTCAGGTAGGTATAATAGGCCACCTAAAAATAGCCGATGGGACAATGATCCAAGGTCAAAGCGGTGTGACGCGCAGTGTAACGAAGGAAGGTGCTAAGTTATACGGTACTCCCGCTATCTCTTATCAAAATTACTTGAGGTCATATTCTCACTTCAAGAGTCTGCCAGACCTAGCCAAAGAAGTAAGATTACTAAAACAAGAAATAGATAAATTGAAAAATCTAAATTCTTCGAAAATAAACCCCGAAAAATAGGTAGGGATGAAAAAACAAACCATAGCAAAACCAACTACACTATCTGGTAAAGGACTCCATAGCGGAATATTTGTCAATCTTACCATAAATCCTGCCGAGGGTAATCATGGGATCAAATTTAGAAGAACTGATCTAGAAGGTCAACCTACCTTGAATGCTGATGTCAATCTCGTAACAGAAACGAACAGAGGAACAAAACTATCTAATGCTAAGATGGAAGTAGGTACTGTAGAACATGTAATGTCAGCATTATATGCACTAGGTATAGATAATGCACTACTAGATATAGATGGTGCAGAGGTCCCGATCATGGATGGTAGTGCTCTACCATTTGTAGAGGCGATTCAAAATGCAGGGATAGTAGAACTAGAAGACGATAGAGAATACTTCGAAGTAGAAGAGACGATTACATACACAGACGAGGAGAGTGGAGCCGAATTAGTGCTCATGCCTTCTGATAAGTATGAGATTACGACCATGATAGATTTTGATTCTCCTGTATTGGGTCAGCAATTCGCTGAGTTGGATGATTTGGCAAATTATAGTGAGGAGATAGCGCCATGTAAGACATTCGTATTCGTACATGAGCTCGTGAGTCTCATCGATCAAGATTTGATCAAAGGAGGAGCTTTAGAAAATGCAATCGTGATTGCCAATGATAAGATCACGCAAGATAGCTTAGACGTAATCGCTGAGAAAGTTGAAATTCCGGAAATAGAATTCAACAAAGAAGGTATCGTCAATAAATCTGATCTTAAATTTAGCAATGAACCAGCACGTCACAAATTATTGGATGTGATTGGAGATCTCGCTCTCGTCGGCAAACCAATAAAAGGTAAAATAGTAGCCTCAAGACCAGGTCATAAATCTAATATCGAGTTTGCAAAAATCATAAAGAAACAGGTCATCCAGGCCAAGAAGCTTAAAGGAAAACCTAAGTATGACCCAAATCAGCCACCTATCTATGATATAGAACAGGTAAAAGCGTACCTGCCACATAGGTACCCGTTCTTGATGCTGGATAAAATCATACAATTAGAATCTGACCTCGTAGTCGGTGTGAAAAATGTTACTGGTAATGAAAATTTCTTTCCTGGACATTTTCCTGGTAATCCGGTATTTCCTGGCGTACTACAGATGGAGGCATTAGCGCAGACAGGCGGTATATTGGCCCTACACACTGTAGAGGAACCATCGTTATGGGATACCTACTTTCTCAAGATGGACAATGTGAAATTTAAACGAATGGTGAAGCCAGGAGACACACTTGTTCTCAAGATGGCACTCCTCTCACCCATCAGAAGAGGCATAGTACATATGCAAGGAACTGCTTATGTAGGCAATAATATAGTGTCAGAAGGAGAACTGACGGCACAAATCATCAAAAGACCATAGATGTCGATCAGTAAACTAAGTCATATAGATCCCAATGCTCAGATAGGCAGAAATGTTACTATCGAACCTTTTTGTGTGATCGAAGGTGATGTAGAGATAGGTGAAAATTGTTGGATTGGTCCTCATGTTACCATTATGAATGGTACGAAAATCGGTAATAACTGCAAAGTATTTCCAGGGACGGTTTTAGGTTCTATACCGCAAGACTTAAAATTCGAAGGAGAAGATTCTCTACTCGAAATAGGGAATAATGTAGTAATTCGTGAATATTGTACAGTAAATAGAGGAACCAAGGCCAACTTCAAGACGCATATTAAAGACAATACGATGCTGATGGCTTATGTACACGTGGCTCACGACTGTATTATCGGAGAGCACAGCGTATTGGTCAATAATGTAAACCTTGCAGGACATATCGAAATAGGAAAATACGTCATCATGGGTGGTATGTCAGCTGTGCATCAGTTTGTGAAAATAGGAGACTATTGCATGATCGGGGGTGGTTCACTGGTACGAAAAGATGTACCTCCATACGTGAAGGCAGCAAGAGAACCACTATCTTATGCAGGGGTTAATTCTATAGGGTTGCGAAGAAGAGGATTCTCCAATAAACAGATTAATCACATACAAGATATCTATCGGATATTATTTGTAAAAGGACATAATACAAGACAAGCAATACAAATCATAGAAGCGACAATCAACTCAACAGCAGAACGAGAAACCATCTTGGACTTTATGGGGCAGACTGATCGTGGTATTATGAAAGGTTTTAGACAGATAAGTAGTTAGTGAAGGCAGAACTAGGATACTAGATTTATCAATTATATGGAAGTCATCATTCAAAATCTATCGAAGCGTTATCTATATGACTGGATCATCAGAGATCTAAGCCATACATTTGCTCAAGGATCTGTATCTGGTGTCAACGGCATCAATGGAAGTGGTAAATCTACATTCATTAAGATGCTGTGCGGATTCCTATCACCTAGCGAAGGGAAGATCTTATATACATCAGATGATAGAAAAATTTCTAGAGGAGACATATACCAATATATGACCCTTGCTGCTCCATATACTGATGTTATCAATGAATATGATGTGGTGGAGATGTTCGATTTTCATACGAAATTTAAGAAGCTTAGATTAGATATCGACACAAAACAATTTCTAGAATTGGTAAAGCTCAAAGGTAATAGAGGAAAGCAAATCCAATTCTATTCTTCAGGAATGAAGCAGCGGCTGCAACTCGCGCTCGCATTGATTACAGATTCGAAACTGCTTCTACTTGACGAGCCCACATCTTATCTAGATGATGAGAATAAAGCTTGGTTCTATGATTTACTTGCTGCACATCGACATGACCGAACGATAATAATAGCCTCTAATGATAAAGCCGATTTTGAGCTTTGTAATGAAGTGATTTCACTCTAGAATAGGTATTATAATTTCTGTGATTTATATTGAGAGAGGTGTATCAGTATTACATTAATAAGGATTTTATCTAGTGATGTTAAGAATTAATGGTACTAACTAATCCCTATCCAATTCTTGAAGTAAGTTTTCCATTTTCTTTTTCAGAGCTCTGAGTTTGTTTACAGCTTCAGATTTCTTGATCTGCGGTTTCTTTTTGAGTTCTTTCTTAGCACCTTCTAGTGTAAATCCCCTCTCTTTGACCAGCGTATAGATTTTCTCCAAGTTACGAATGTCCTTGACCATGAAACGCCGATCACCTTTACTATTTTTGCTTGGTTTCAAGATCGAAAATTCAGCTTCCCAATACCGAATTAGGGAATTAGATACATCAAACATTTCTGAGACCTCCCCGATAGAGTAGTATAGTTTAGTTAGTTCTTTTTCGATTTTCAAATATATAATATTTTGATTACAACCATGAAAACGACTAATCTACTGAATTAGTTGCATTTGCCTATGTATATATAAACCTTTACTAGAATATAATTTTACAATCCCACCAACATTTCTCTACAGTGGCACCATTTTTTTCATAAAATTTTACAGCTTTTTGGTTCCAATCGAGAACTTCCCATTTCGCCAATTTACAATTTCGATTCTTCGCCTCTGTGATATATTCATCGAATAATAATTGTCCTACGCCCTTTGATCTATACTCTCCCTTTACATAGAAATCTTCGAGATATAGCATCTTGCCCTTCCAAGTGGAAAAGGTATCATAGTACAGTGCCATACCGATGACCTCCTCATTATCTTCCGCAATATGTGCGCTGATCAGTCCATCTTCGAATGCAGCCTTATAATCATCTAAAGTAGCCGTGACTGCTTCTGGCATTTTCTCATAAAGTGCAAGTCCATTTACAAGATCTAAAATTGATTGAAGATCTTTTTTTGTTGCTTTTCGTGTCGTTATGCTCATCTTTAAGTTTTATTGATCGATGAGCAAATAAACAAATAAACCACCAACCAACAAACCAATTAGTGAATCAATCAATAACCAAATCTACCCAATCGATAAGAAAGTCAATCTTACCATGGATACGGACAACTTTCAACTCGTGCGCTCTGTAACTTTTTAGTATTTTTACAATATATTCACAAATCACTTCACTAAGAATCTATATCTCAATTATAATCTGTGACTGAAAACGCATCAAAAACCAAGATCATATACAAAGGAGATGTAATGGCGGGTAGCTTTTATCTACTCATAGGAGTTATATCTGCGATTGGAGCCTTGCTGCTGTATTTTTTTTCTACCAGGTTAGGCTTGTATTATCTGACTATTGGTCTTACTATGTTAGCGATCTACCTCATAGGAAAGGGGATTGTAATGATATATTTGTACTATAGCCGATACAAATACTATAAGGAATATAGCATCTTAGATCCTAATGAGATCAAAGAAGAGCGGAGATATAGTCGGTGGCGAGTGTTGAAAAAAAAGAAGGGAAGAAGGATATATATATACGCACTTATATTTGGTTGTGTTGTAGCATTCGGAGGTATGTTTCACCAAGAAAAAGGACTCATAGTGTCTACTTGTATTCCTATTATAATGATGTCTGCCATAGAGTTTACGGTTGGTTTATTGACAGAATTTCGCTTGACAGAATACTTGAAGCACTTACATAAGTTGACATTAAAAGAATTATAAATAATTGAAATATGTTTTTAGCTGCCGATATAGGGAACAGTAATATAGTCTTAGCTCTTCATGATGGTAAGGAGTGGAGCCATAAGTATCGCTATGAGACGAAGGATTATCAACCAGAACTATTCTACGAGACAGGGGTAAGAGATATATTACTAGAATGGGGGATTTCCGCATCAGATATCAAAGGTGCTGCAGTAAGTAGCGTGGTGCCAGAGGTGACAGATCGGATTATGGAAGCATTGGTAAACAATATAAGATTCGTACCCGTATTATTGAGTCCTGAGCTTTTTATCAATTTAGATATGAGGATCCCCAAGGTGTATGAGATAGGTTCTGATCTTGTGTCAAATGCCTATGCAGTAAGAGAGATCTATAAGCAGAATTGTATTGTTGTTGATTTTGGTACTGCACTTACTTTTACCGTATATGATCACGATGTCGGTATTACAGGTGTCACGATAGCACCGGGTCTTAAGACCATTATCTCCACATTGTCAGATAGTACATCATTGCTCCCTGAGATCGATATAGATATGCCTGATTCCGCTATAGGTAAGAGTACGTCTACGGCGATTAGAGCGGGAGTGCTGTTTGGATTTATCGGCATGGTCAAAGAGATTCTTGGACGAATCAAATCAGAATTGGATGATACCTATAAGATCATAGCAACCGGTGGCCTTAGTTCTGTAATCAAAGAACTCAATAGCGAATACGATGACATAGATAAAAATCTCACCTTGGATGGTATCCGCCTGCTCGCACAAGAAGAAATAGGATAGTATGATAAGAGTCGAAAAAACAAATGCCAGTGATCCTGTATTCGTCAAACTAGTAGCCGACCTAGATCGTTTTCTAGCAGTCACCGATGGAGAGGATCATGCATTCTACGATCAATTCAATCAATTAGATGATATCAAATATGCTATCGTCACCTATATAGATGATCAACCTATCGGATGTGGAGCGATCAAAAGATACGACTCGGATAGTTTCGAGGTCAAGCGCATGTACACTGCAGAAACTCACCGAGGAAATGGCTACGCTAGCATCCTCCTAGACAATCTAGAAAAGTGGGCGATAGAATTAGGTGCTCAGATGTGCATCCTCGAAACAGGAGTCCGCCAACCTGCAGCTATAAGATTATACCAAAAAAATGGTTACGAAAGGATCCATAACTACGGCCAGTATACAGATGTAGAGGATAGTGTTTGTTTTAGAAAGGTGTTGAGCACTGAGTAAAGCACCGTTTTTAGGCTAAAAGACCAATAAGCAGGGTAATCTTCTCAGAAGTAGTTAAAAAAAATCTGTTGTGGAATAAGGGTGTTCGGTTTTTATGGATATCACTAAATACCTATTTATACCCTTCGGCTTGGAGTAGAAATAACTCCGCATACAATCTATCTCCTTCCATCAACTCTTCATGCGTGCCCATTTCTAGAATCTTACCGTCTTTCAACACGATGATTCGATCTGCCATCCGTACAGTAGAGAATCTATGCGAGATTATGATACTCGTCTTACCTTTGGTCAATCCTATGAATCGCTGAAATGCCTCATACTCCGCTCTCGCATCCAATGCAGAAGTGGGCTCATCGAGAATCATGACTTTTGCATCTTTCATATATGCTCTAGCCAATGCTATTTTTTGCCATTGACCACCTGATAGATTTTTTCCCTTGGCAAATCGTCTTCCGAGCTGCTGGTCATAGCCCATACTCATCTCAGCTACTACCTCATCAGCTAGCGATCTTCTGGCAGCTTCTTCTAATGCTTCTTGATCATCTAATTTGGATATATCGCCCACAGCAATATTTTCTCTCACTTTGAATTCATATCTAATGAAATCTTGAAAGATCACTCCAAATTGCTTCTGATAGTCTGCCTTGTCGAACGCGGTAATATCTATACCGTCCAATAATATACACCCCGAATCAGGTTCGTAAAATCGAAGTAACAACTTGATCAATGTAGTCTTTCCTGCCCCGTTCTGTCCCACGAATGCCATCTTCTCTCCAGCATTGATTTCGAATGATACATTATCCAATACTTTATGCTCTCCACCTGGATATGTAAATGAAACATCCACCAATTCGAACCCTAGTTTTATCTCTTTTGGGATGGCTCTAGTCAAGAGATTACTAGACGGTGGTACGATATCTATATAGTCGAAGTAGTCTTTTAAGTACAGTGCGCTCTCTGCGATCCTCGTGAATTGGGCAAAGTTACTTTGTAAGCTATTCCGTAACCGATTAAATGATCCACTTAGAAAAGTAAGATCTCCAATAGAAATAGAACCACTTACAGCCCTATATATGATCAAGATATATGCCCCATAATAGCTAATCGTACCGAGCAAGTTGAACACTGCACCGAGAAACGTCCTACGGATAGCAAGTTTCTTGTGAATGTTGAAATATTTATCTGATAAGTTTTTAAATCGATCCGAGATGAAGTCTACCAATCCGAAGAGTTTCATCTCCTTAGCGGTCGTATCATTGGCCCCGATATACCTGAGGTAGTCTAGTTCCCTCCGCTCCGCAGTCCAGCTCCGAGCTATAGAGTACTTACTAGAGCTAAATTTCAATTCGTTGATAAATGCTGGAATGATACTCAAGATTAATATCAAAATCAACCAAGGCTCGAAATAGATCAAACCGGCGATCAATGAGATGATTACGATGAGGCTTTGTATTTGAGAGAGTGTATTGGACATGAGTGACACTCTGCCTGATGTCTGAGTTCGAGCGCGTTCTAGTTTATCGTAAAATTCAGAATCTTCGAGCTGACTGATGCTAAGATCTTTTGTCTTGGTGATGATCTTGACGGACGAAGCGTTAGAATATAAGTCCCCGATCAATCCATCGGTAAGACTGATGATACGATTTATGATATCAGACAATATAGCGATACCTAATTCGATCGCTACATAAAACCAAATCTTAGAAAAATCCGCTACTTCGGCATTTACTTGAAGTATGATCTCGTCGATCAATAACTTACCTACATACAATAATATGACGGGAGATAGCGCATTGATCAATCTACAAATTACATTAAATGTAAAGGCGACTTTGCCAGCTTCATATACCTCACCAAAAAATCTTGGGAGTAAACGCATCGCAGAAAATCCACCTTTCCAGTCTATTTCCTTTTTATCTTTTATGGATGCCAGCCTTTTTCGCGCCATGTTTTAGTATTGATTTATTCGTCAGCTATTATTACCAACTCACGAATAGCTTAAGTCTTTCGTTTCTTCTTCTCAGCGGCCGGAAAGAGGATGTTATTCAGTATTAATCTATATCCAGGACTTTTCGGATGTAGCGATAGGTCTGTTTCAGGATCATTTACATAATGTCTGTAATCTTCAGGATCATGCCCTCCGTAGAAAGTCCATGTTCCATAGCCATGATTTCCATGGATATATCTCGCTTCACTTGCTGCTTTATTCTCACCCATGATCAATATTTCTGACTTAATTTGACTCTTTTTGAATCCTGTAGACTGACCCATGAATCCCTTGACAGTAAGTGTGTGATTCTGACAAAGCATCGTAGGTATAGGATCCCATTTGGCAGAAAATTCGAATAACTTGAAGTAGTCAGTCTCCGGTGTTACTTTCCTTTGCTTATTGTCGATTGACGAATGCTCATAAGTAAGTGGATTCTTAATCAGGGTAAAATCTTTGAATGCCAAGGTCTTACTAAAGTCCAATTTTGATTCTGCATTTGGATCCGCATCATCACCATCATAGATGGCTGCACATATATCTAGTCCTTCTGCAGCGAGTGCTATATCATACGTATCTGTAGCGGAGCACATGGCAAACATGAATCCACCGCCTTCTACATATTCTTTTATTCTCTTGGCCACGGCCAATTTCAGTTGAGATACTTTCTTGAATCCTAATTCTGCAGCTAGAGCTTCCATCTTCTTCTGATTCGCTTTGTACCATGGCTTCCCTCCTTGAGAACCATAAAACTTTCCATACTGACCAGTGAAATCTTCATGGTGTAAATGCAGCCAATCATATTCTGCCAATTTATCACCAAGGACCTCTCTATCATACACAGTTTCATATGGTATCTCGGCATAAGTGAGTACCATAGTTACGGCATCATCCCAAGGCTGTACTTTCTCCCCTTTAGAATTCGTATCGGGAGTGTATACTGCAATCTTAGGTGCCTGCTCTAGTTTTACCACCTCTTGGTTTTTCTCAGTATCATTGATCGAAGTTCTGATTTGAGCAAACTGTGCATTGGAGATCACCTCATAAGACACACCCCTAACTTTGCACTCTGTCTCGAACAATGGATTGTGTTCGAATGCAAAACTACCTCCGCGATAGTTGAGTAGCCAGTATGCCTCCAAACCATTATCGATAATCCAATAAGTAATCCCATATGCCTTCAGGTGGTCTTTTTGACTGTCATAATCCATAGGAAGTAAAATGTAGGATGCTTTGGCAGATATAGACAATAGGATAAAGCTGCAAATTATAAGGATTTTATTCATGGATCTTTTCTTTAAAAATAACATTTAAAAATTTATGTTTTTATGATTCACTTATCACTAGATGTACACACAAAATAAAACTTCGCTTGCATAACTAGTGCTACGGAAAGTGGTAATATGGTTTTTTACTCTCTTCCTCGTGTAAAACTATGTAGATATAACTAAGGTCAGCATTGATTAATTACAAAAAGTATGTTAAAATAAAGCTGGCTGATCAGCCCTCAACAATCATCTGCACCTACTATAATATTCGGCTATGACAGATTGGGACAATTTATTTTGTGGAGTATAGTCTCTTTCTGGGTATCCTTCGTGTCCCATCCCCGCGGGAAACCACTTCCATAAGAATCCACCTCCCCACCAGTCTTCGGCCATGAAGTTCTCCAAGAGTGCAGCGTATGCATTGGCTTGCGCTTCTTGATTGATTGGCGCTTTTCTTACTCCTTTTTCTAATTCCCAAGTCTTACCTGCACATCCATCGATACTTAGATATCCATATTCTGTAAATACGATCTGCTTACTGTGTTTCTTGGAAAATTGTCGCAGCTTCTTCTCTGTAGGGAGCCATTTATCTATCAACTCAGATTTGGTAGGAGTGTCTTTATCAGATAATGGGAAGTAGGCACTTACTCCGATATAATCTAGATCATCCCATATAGGCACTTTGTCGTAGCTATCCCAATTAGAAGAATAGATCAACTCACCATCGTAATATGACCTAATCTCTTTGATAAGCGTTCTCCAAAATTCAGGTCTTTTTTGTACTGCAAGTTTATATTCTGTGGCTATACACAACATTTCGACATTGCGTTTGGCGGCAATTTTACCATAGAAATGTATAAATTCTCTATATCCATTTTCCCAAGCCTTCCAGTCGTTTTCATTGTCATAGGATATATCTCCAACCCATGCTCCATGGATATATACCTGTGGTTTTAGCATGATTTTGATCCCTTTTTCATGGGCAAGTGAGATACATTTTTCGATTCCTTCCGCTCTTTCTCCCCACCACTGCCTATCAAGATTGTATCGGATTTTAGGATCATCGATGCCCCTAGAGAATCCATAAGGAACCAGTGATATCCACTCTGCATTCACTTCTTGGATCGCATCTATTTCAGCCGGTCCGATTGGTTGAGAAGGTGCTACCATTGTGATGCCCTTCATAGGTGGAGACTGAGCATTCATCTGAATACAACAGATGCCAAAAATAAGTACAAGTATCTTTTTGATAAGTTTTGATTTTAATTTAACTAAATAACTTCACACGGGAGACAATACATATCATATTGCTCTGTCTCTTAGCCATGGACTGACTCTGTAACGTTCTTCATGATACCGATCATAAAGCCCATCAAGTAACTCAACAATATAATCGAATCCTAGTTCTCTACCCCAAGAAATTAGTCCTTTCGGATAGTTGACTCCTTTGGTCATTGCTGTCTCTACAGATTCTTCATTACAGATACCCATGTAGATTGTATCTGCCGCCTCATTGATCAGCATAGCAAGTACTCTATGGAGTATTTTTTTGCCCGACTTTTGGTCAGTATTGGGAGTTGGGTTGTCAGCATTCTCAGCATAATCATAGAAGCCCTTACCACTTTTTCGACCTAAGTAACCCGCATCTACCAAAGCCTTCTGCACGAAAGATGGCTTATACCGACCATCATAGTAGAATGCTTTCCACACAGTTTCTGTCACCTTATAGTTGACATCATGACCAATATAGTCTGTCAATGCGAATGGTCCCATTCTGAATCCTCCCATTTCTTTCATCACCCAATCAATGGTAGCATAATCGGCGATTCCTTCTTCGTATATTTTGAAGCTCTCACTGTAAAAAGGACGTGCTACTTTATTGACGATGAACCCAGGAGTATCTCTTGCGATCACAGTATACTTCCCCCAACTGTCAACTATTTTTTGAGCTCGTGATACAACATCAGGACTTGATTGCACGGCGGGTATGATCTCTACCAATTTCATCAATGGCGCGGGATTAAAAAAATGTATACCCACCATCCTCCAAGGATTATCTAAAGAACCAGCAATCTGTGTTACAGAAAGAGAAGAAGTATTGGTCGCCAATATGCAATCAGTACTTACTATTGTTTCTATCGATCTGAAGACTTTCTTTTTGACCTCCATATTCTCCACTATAGCTTCTATGATAAGATCCGCTTTTTCGAATGCTTGCATAGAACTACCAAAGTAGATGCGACCCATAATTCCCTTGACTTCGATATCACTCATCCGTCCCTTTTCTACTTGACGGTTTAGTATTTTCTGAAGTTTGGTTCTAGCGGTAACTATCGCTTCTTCATTAATGTCTACGAGCTGAACTTCCCATCCATAAGTCGCCGCTACTTGTGCTATTCCCGAGCCCATAGCTCCTGCTCCTAATACTCCGAGTACTGACATTATTTTTCTATTTGATTCTTCAATACAAAAATAGGGAATAAGATTGGACTAGTGGAATATCAAAGGTCACTTTCGTGAACTCTTTTGGATACTTCGATCTAACAGTATTTCTATAATAATACTATCGCCAATGTCAATTTCAGAAATATATGAAGGGACTTTAGTTGTTCGTTAAGCTCATATATCAGATCAATCCGTATGAAGACCCATGGCAAATCCACATCCCGGGGGATTACCGAAAATTAAAAATAGTGAAAAATATACTTACTAAAGACTGTTTCAGTTAGATGTAAGTATCGGATTCGTGGAAATTGATTTCTTGAGATATTGGCATATTAAATTAAAATATCAAGTTTGATTTAAGTGAAAAATGAGTTCACAATTCTATATCTTCACACCACCTAAACAAATGAACAGATGAAATTAAAAAACTACGCGCTCGGAAGCTGGATAGAAGGTCAAGGTGATGGACAAGCATTGATAGATGGAGCCAATGGTGAAATCATAGGATACGCAACAAGTAAAGGCCTCGATTGGGCAGATATGCTAGAGTATGGTCGTAAGACGGGAGGGCATACGCTGCGTAAGATGACTTTTCAGCAGAGAGGAAGAATGATCAAGTCGCTGGCATTGTATCTTCATGAGAAAAGAAGATCTTATTATCCGATCAGTTACAAAACAGGAGCGACAAAGTCGGACAGTTGGGTAGATATCGAAGGAGGAATTGGTAATCTCTTTGCGAATGCGAGTCTCAGAAAGAAATTTCCTGATCAGCCCTATTATGTAGATGGCGAGATGGCACCACTATCAAAGGGAGGATCATTCATCGGGCAGCATATCATGGTGCCGAAGGAAGGTGTAGCGGTCCATATCAATGCCTTTAACTTTCCTATCTGGGGAATGCTAGAAAAATGTGCAGTAAATTGGTTAGCAGGAATGCCGGCGATTGTGAAGCCCGCAACATTGACATCATTCCTTACTGAGGCGATGGTGAGAGATATTATAGCATCTGGAATATTACCAGAAGGAGCATTACAATTGATAAGTGGAAGTGCAAGAGGAATTCTTGATCATGTGACGAGTCAGGATGTAGTTACTTTTACAGGGTCCGCTGATACGGGACGAATGCTAAAGTCAACACCTCAGATCATAAATGAAGCCGTGCCATTTAATATGGAAGCGGATTCGCTCAACTGTATCATCTTAGGCCAAGATGCTGTGCCAGGCACGGATGAGTTTGATCTATTTCTCAAAGAAGTAAGAAGAGAGATGACTACTAAGTGTGGTCAGAAATGTACTGCGATCAGGAGAATCATGGTACCAGAAAACCTCATGGAAGATGTACAGATACAACTCGGTAAAGCACTCGCCAAAACAACAATCGGAGATCCAAGAGTAGAAGGCGTAAGAATGGGCTCTCTGGCAGGGCCACAACAAGTCAAAGAAGTAAGAGAGAGAATAGAACAACTATTAGAGACTTCCCAACTTGTCTACGGAGATTTGGATGAAGTGATGCTTGTCGAAGGAACAAATAAAGCGGGATCGTATATGAATCCTATATTGATGAGGCAGGACAAGCCATTCGAAAATACTGATGTTCATGATATAGAGGCGTTTGGTCCAGCGAGTACCATCATGCCTTATCAGAATATAGATGAAGCTATAGAATTAGCTAAGATGGGTAAGGGGTCGTTGGTCTGTTCTATTACAACGAATGATGATAAGACGGCCCGAAAATTCGTATTGGGTGCAGCCAGTCATCACGGCAGGATCCTCGTGCTCAATAGAGAATCTGCCCAAGAAAGCACTGGTCATGGCTCTCCGATGCCGCTTCTGGTTCATGGTGGTCCTGGCAGAGCTGGAGGTGGAGAAGAAATGGGAGGTATGCGCGGTGTAAAACACTACATGCAGAGATGTGCAGTACAAGGTAGTCCGACCACGCTGACAGAAGTCACGGGGCAGTTTCAGTACGGTGCCAAATATAATGAAGATGCAGGTCATCCATTCACAAAGCACTTCGAAGATATAAATATCGGAGATACAGTCATCACTGCAAAACGAACAATAACAGAGTCTGATATTGTTAATTTTGCCAATGTTTCATGGGATCATTTCTACGCACATACAGATGTTACTTCACTTGATGGTACGATCTTCGAGCAGAGGGTAGCACATGGGTATTTCATATTGAGCGCAGCAGCAGGGTTATTCGTCCATGCAGCAAAGGGGCCAGTATTATTGAATTATGGATTAGAAGATTGTAGATTCACCAAGCCAGTATATGCAGGCATGACGATTGGTGTGAGATTCACCGCCAAAGAAAAAATTGCTCAGGAAAAACGAGATGAAGATGATATCCCAAAAGGTATCGTCAAATTCCTAGTAGATGTATATGATGAGACGGGTGAGACAGTAGCGATTGCAACGATCCTGACTATGGTCAAGCGAAGATTACCTTTAAATTTATAAATGATCGACTGATGAATTATAATATCAAGATACCATCAAAAAAAGAAATACATCAATTGGTATCGCTGTGTGCAGCTCATGCGGCATTCGAGAAATGCGAGTTTGATAGGAAAGGAAAAGCTGAAAGGCTATCGGAGGACTTATTTTCTACTGCTCCTAAATTGGAATGTAGAGTGGTAGACCACGATGGACAATACATAGGATATATAACATGGATGAGGCAATATTCGACATGGAATGCTGAGGAGTATTTGTATATGGACTGCTTATATCTAGATGATAATTATCGAAGTCAAGGTATTGGGGTAGCGTTGATCGATGAGATGAAGGCTTATGGGAAAGAAAATAATATTACAATCATTCAGTGGCAAACGCCTGACTTTAACAAGCGAGCGATTAAGTTTTATCGCAAGATCGGCGCTACTTCTTTGAACAAAGAGCGATTTTTTCTGCGGGTTTAATTTTTTAGAATTATACGTTTCTGAAGAACAATTGGGTATGTTTTCTTCTTCAACCGTTGGAACTTACATTAATCTACCCGGTCAATCAGCGCATGAGACATATATTTACATTTGCAACCATTTTATTATTGGTTAATTTCTTGACAGCACAAAGGCCCAATCGAGGTCAGGGTAAGCCTACAATGACGATGATAAAAGGGGTAGTCATCGATCAATCTTCTCAGTCGGC
This sequence comes from uncultured Saprospiraceae bacterium, assembly GCA_938007965.1. GTDB lineage: Bacteria > Bacteroidota > Bacteroidia > Chitinophagales > Saprospiraceae > CAJXUU01. The sequence continues at coordinate 104,159 of CALLMH010000004.1, forward strand.
ACTTGAATTTGCGACCATATCTATATTTGCTAAAAAAGACTCCTCACTTCTTACAGGAGGTATATCTGAAGCGGATGGCTCTTTTTCTTTTAATGTCAATCCTGTTGGTCCTATGTATGCCGAGGTCGAATTTATTGGCTATGAATCACTACTTATTGATGATATTGTTCCTGAGAAAGGAAAACCAATCATTGATATGGGTAAGATAGAGATGTCAGTGGGAGGTGTCAACTTGGATGAGATCGTAGTCAGAGCGGAAAAAAGCGACATGCAGTTTTCGTTGGATAAGCGAATTTTCAATGTTGGAAAAGATCTCGCATCGAGAGGGGGTAATGCATCTGATGTATTGGATAATATTCCATCTGTTACTGTAGGAGTAGAAGGTGAAGTCAGTCTCAGAGGAAGTGAGAATGTGCGTATTTTGATCAATGGACGTCCATCAGGTCTGATAGGGCTCAATGGGACAGACGGTCTCCGAACCATCAATGCCAGTATGATCGAGCGAGTAGAAGTAATAACCAATCCTTCTTCAAAATTCGAAGCGGAAGGGATGGCCGGAATTATCAATATCATTCTCAAAAAAGACAGAGCAAAAGGATTTAATGGGTCTTTCGAATTGACAGGTGGAGCGCCATTACAATATGGCGGGGGGGCCAATCTGAACTATCGACAGGATAAGCTCAATTTCTTTTTGAATTATAGCTATCGGAAGCGAACAGGAGATTCCAATGGAAATAGATATCAAGAATTTTATCTCGAAGATGTCACAAGAGTATCTCTTCAAAAACAAGTCCGAGAAAGATCTGGTGAAGATCATAGTTTTAGATTTGGAAGTGATTATATGTTGAGTGATAATGAAGTGCTGACAGCTGCATTTCTGTATAGATACGGAGAAGACAACAATAACAACTTTGTAACATACCGAGATGCGGACTTTCCATCGGGAGCGATCATGACTCGACCTACGAATGATTCTTTTGATGAGTACATATTGAGGACAGATACAGAAAATGAACTAGAACCCACTCTAGAGTATAGTCTCAGATATGATAAAAAATTCAAAACGAAAGGACATAAGTTAACTGCAGATGTCAGTTTTCAGAGTAATGACGAAGAGGAGTCTTCTTTTTTTCGAGAGTCACTTTTTCAGAATGACATGTTGGTCAATGATGCGCTATTACTTCAAAGATCGGCCAATCAAGAGGGACAAAGGCAGTGGAGATTACAGCTGGATTATACCAAACCATTTGAGAATGGCTATAAATCAGAAATGGGAGCATTGGGTACATTTCGACAAATCACGAATAACTTCCTAGTAGAAACATTTGGCACTACTGCCGCCTCTCCAGAAGATATGGTTTGGTTTACTGAGGAAGGCCTGTCCAACGATTTTATATACGATGAAGATGTATTAGGGGCTTATGGAAATATCGGCAAAGACTTTGAAAAAATCTCATTTCAAGTAGGTGCGAGAGTAGAATATTCTCACATTAGAACTGAACTCATCCAAACCAATGAACTGAATGATAGAGACTATATAAATTTCTTTCCGAGTGGGTTCATATCATATAAGATGGCAGGAGAAAATTCATTTCAGGCCAGTTACAGTAGGAGGATCAGACGACCAAGATTTTGGGACTTGAATCCATTTTTTACATTTACTGATAGGAGAAACTTCTTTAGTGGGAATCCAGATTTAGATCCAGAATTTACGGATAGCTACGAAATCGGACACCTGAAATACTGGGAATCAGGAAATATAGGATCATCAATATACTACAGACGCACAAATGACAATATCCAAAGAGTCCAAACACAAAATGTCCAAGATCAAACTACTATAAGAAGACCAGAGAATGTAGGAACTGAGGAAAATATGGGAGTCGAGTTCCTATTTGCATATACTGGTATCAAATGGCTGAGGGTCGACGGTAGTATCAATGGATTCAGATTCATAACCAAAGGTGCAATCGATGGAGGCCAGGAGTTTAATGTAGATAATTTTGCATGGACCTCTAATCTTAATTCTAGAATATCATTTTGGCAGAATGCTGATCTGCAATTCAGACTAAATTATAGAGCACCGAGACAAACACTTCAAGGGAATCGGAAGTCAATCACATCGCTTAATGTTGCTTTTTCAAAAGATTTTACGCCGGACCTTACATTTACACTTGCCATCCAAGATGTATTCAATAATCGGAAAAGAAGAGGAGAGTTCATCGCTGACAACTTCTATGAAGAGAGTGATTTCCAATGGAGACCACGGACACTCACAGCAACGGTAAACTATAGAATAAATAAAAAGAAAGAGCGACCAAAACGTGGCGGATATAATGGCGGTGGTGGTGGAGAGTTTTAGATTTTCTAATTTAAATTTCTGTTTTTCCACTTGTATCTAGAAGGGAATAAGGCCCACCATGCAGCTATCACTATATATACCATAAACATCAGTGAAGCGGGCAAGAATGATTTGAGTGCATCTTTTGATTTGAAGTATTCTTGAAGCTTTGCGAGATACATGTAGTCTATAGATAACTTAATAAACAGTCCGAAAAGGAATCCAAAAAAACTGAGACCTGTTCCAAAAAAAGATAATCCAAGATTAAAAAGCAATAGCATAACGAAAAAGAAAACGTAGCCTTGAATTTTCATGATTCTCTTATCGCTGTAAAACTTAGTTTTCGTGGCCCATCGTTTTCTTTGTTGTATCAAACCGCCGAGACTGTCTTCAGGTTGAGTATGAACGATTGCTTCTTTAGATTTTAAGAATCTTATAAGTTTAGGGTCCAACTTAGCGGCTTCTTGTATCATAAACATATCATCTCCCGAAGCTATTTTTTCACTTCGCTGAAATCCTCCAAGTTCCATGAATAGCGACTTCTCATAGGCCAGATTTGCACCATTGGCCATGAAATAGGCATTGGAGAGGATGCCATTTGCAGTAACAGCCATATTGTTGATACAATCTATATATTGGAATCTTTGGATTAATGACTTATCTATATCATATTGTACGGGGGCCGCGATCAGTCTCGCTTTACTGTTTTCATAGTAACTTACTATGGATAGAAGCCATTGGTGCCCCACTTCGCAATCTGCGTCCGTTGTAATAATCAAATCGCCTTTAGATTTTTCAATTCCTAGGGATAAAGCGCCTTTTTTGCCTATGTTTTGTTCTGAATGTATAATTCTTAATCGACTACTGCTTAATTGGGTTAATATAGTAGATGTATTATCTGTGCTTGCATCATTGACCACTATGATTTCGTAAAGGTCAGTTGGGAAATCACTCTTCAGTATAGAATTGATACACTTCTCGATGGTCTTTTCTTCGTTTCTAGCGGCTATTATGATGCTGGTGAAGGTAGAAGGAATATGTCTTTTTGGGATAATCCATTCAGATGTTCTTTCCCAACCTGTCAGAATCCTAGAAATCATCATCACGTACCCAAAGGCTACACAGACGGTAAAAACAAATAAGCCTATCTCCAATGTCGTGAATTTATGGAAGTTAAATGATGGTCATATATGACTTAAAACATATTATCATATTCATTATTGGATTTTGGTTGTGGTTCTACTTTGGGTTGGATAGGTGGAAGATCTAGGAAGTCTTCGTCATCAGTAACTTCTTCATAATCTACGAAATCCTCTTCGTCCGCGGGTGCTTCTTTAGGAGCATGTTGGTTAAATACCTTACTGATTTTCTTTTTGATGAAAAACTTACCCAGAAGAAAACTACCAGCTAAGGCACCTATGATACCTGGAATAACGGGGAACCAAAGTGCACAAAGTATTATTATGCCAATTGGGATCAAAGGGTTTTTCTTAGCTAGAGCTATTGCTGATTTGCCAATGCCTAACGCTCCCTTTGGATCTACTGCGACGCCAGCTATGAATAATATAGGAGAGAGCCAAAATAGTAGTGTGAATAATCCTTTGACTACCATGTAAGCGAAGAGTACTCCGAGAATAAGGATTAGGATCGAGCCAATAGTTCCAAGGGGATTTCCTCCACCGCTGTTAGGGTTTCCGCCACCTATTCTATATTGTCTTATTGTTGTCATTGTATTTTTCTTTACCAATTAGAATTCGTAAAATTAGTCTTTTGTTCTGTAATGGGATTCAAAATCGACAAAAGAAGTAAATAACTCTATCAAATATTGATGTCAGATTTAACTCTGAACCTATAATTAGGGCATAGAAATAGGATTTATTTATAATATGTAAAACACATTATAAAAAATTATATTTGTTTATTTTTCATTCATATTACAATAATGTGATATATGAGTCTTTTTTAGAAATTATATTTTGGCAATAGGCTAAAATGCGGGCGAAATGAATGTTTACTATAGTGTGATTAAGAATATTTATGATCCTAACATGCAATACAAACCACCTATTTTTGTCGATACTAGGAGAAATAAAGGGCTAGAGATAAAAAATGAGTAAATGCATGTTGTCTTTTTAATAAAATAATCCTACATTTGCACTCGCTTTTGGGGAAGCCACGTCTTTCTCAAAATATTTCAAATAAATTAAGATAAAAATAGGTAGCATATGCCAACTATTAATCAGTTAGTTAAGAAGGGTAGAAAGAAGATTGTAGAGAAGAGTAAATCAAGAGCTCTAGATTCATGTCCTCAGAGAAGAGGAGTATGTACGAGAGTTTATACTACAACTCCAAAGAAACCTAACTCGGCACTTAGAAAAGTAGCTAAGGTAAGACTTACAAATGGTATCGAGGTTATCGCTTACATACCTGGAGAAGGTCACAATCTTCAAGAGCACTCGATCGTATTGATCAGAGGAGGAAGAGTAAAAGATTTACCAGGGGTAAGATATACCATCGTAAGGGGTGCATTAGATACAGCTGGAGTTGCAGATAGAACTCAGAGTAGATCTAAGTACGGAGCTAAGAGACCAAAGAAATAATAATATCCATTTATCAAGAATAGATAGAAAATGAGAAAAAGAAAGCCAAAAAAGAGAGTCATCCAGCCAGATCCAAGGTTTAATGACATAATGGTAACTCAATTCGTAAATAATCTAATGTGGGCTGGTAAGAAAAGTACAGCTTTTAGAATATTTTACGATGCTATGGACAAAATCCAAGAACGTACAGGAGAGGATCCTCATAAAGTTTGGAAAGATGCATTGAATAATACTACTCCTGCTGTAGAGGTTAGGTCTAGAAGAATCGGTGGTGCTACATTCCAAATACCAACAGAGATTAGAGCTTCGAGAAAACTATCAATCGGTATGAAATGGTTGGTAAGGTTCTCTAGAGCTAGATCTGGAAAAGGAATGGCTGAAAAGTTAGCTTCTGAGCTGATCGCAGCAAGTAAGAATGAAGGAGCCGCAGTAAAAAGAAAAGAAGATACGCACAAAATGGCGGAATCTAACAGAGCATTTGCACACTTTAGAGTATAATTTCTGAAAGAAGATGTTCTTTAGTACCTCACTGAAACGCGCTACAATCTCTACGAATAGTTTTGAATTTAATGTGTTTTTTGCGGTAACTTAAATAAAAGTAAAATAGGTTAGCGGAATTTTTTCTTCTAACCTATTTCCATTAGATATAAATATATAATCATACATATCATGTCAAAAGATTTAAAATTCACTAGAAATATTGGTATTGCTGCGCACATTGATGCGGGTAAGACTACAACAACAGAAAGAGTACTGTACTATACAGGTATGAGCCACAAGATTGGTGAAGTGCACGATGGTGCAGCTACGATGGATTGGATGGAACAAGAGCAAGAAAGAGGTATCACTATTACTTCTGCGGCCACTAAGACCAACTGGAATTGGAAAGGTCAAGATTTTCCAATGAACATTATCGATACTCCTGGTCACGTTGATTTCACTGTTGAGGTGAATAGATCTTTGAGAGTGCTGGATGGTCTTGTATTTTTATTCTGTGCAGTATCAGGTGTTGAGCCTCAATCTGAGACCAACTGGAGACTTGCGGATAACTACAAAGTGCCTAGAATCGGATTCGTAAATAAAATGGATAGATCAGGTGCTGATTTCTTCTCTGTTGTAAAAGACGTAAAAGAGAAATTAGGTTCTGAAGCAATACCTCTTCAGGTGCCAATAGGGGCCGAAGAGACATTCAAAGGAGTAGTTGATCTTATTACAGGAAAAGCTATAATCTGGAATGAACACGATATGGGCTCAACATACGAAGAGATCCCAGTGCCAGAAGATTTAGTTGATATCGTGAGCGAGTGGAGAGAAAAGCTCCTCGAAGCAGTTGCTGAATACGATGAGACTTTGATGGAGAAATATTTCGAAGATCCAGCTAGTATCACAGAGCAAGAAATGATCAATGCAGTAAGAGGTGCAGTATTGGATGCTAAGTTTGTTCCAATGATGTGTGGATCTGCATTTAAGAATAAAGGAGTACAGGCTGTATTAGATGCAGTATGTGCATATTTGCCTTCTCCGCTTGATATCGATGCGGTAACAGGTACTAATCCTTCAACAGATGAGCCTGAAGAAAGAGCACCTTCTGTAGATGAGCCTTTCTGTGCGTTAGCATTTAAGATCGCTACGGATCCGTTCGTAGGTAGATTAGCATTCTTTAGAGTGTACTCTGGAGCATTAGATGCAGGATCTTATATTCTAAATACGAGATCAGGAAATAAAGAAAGAATATCTAGATTATACCAGATGCACTCTAATAAGCAGAATGCAATACCAAGGGTAGAGGCTGGAGACATTGCTGCCGGTGTAGGATTTAAAGATCTAAGAACGGGAGATACTATCTGTGATGCAAGTGCACCAATCGTACTAGAAAGTATGGTATTCCCTGAGCCAGTAATCGGGGTTGCAGTAGAACCAAAATCTCAAAAAGATTTGGATAAGTTAGGTATGGCTTTAGCTAAGTTAGCAGAAGAAGATCCAACATTCAAAGTGAGATACGACGAAGATACGAATCAGACTGTAATCTCTGGAATGGGAGAACTTCACTTAGAGATCATTATTGATAGATTGAAGAGAGAGTTCAAAGTAGATTGTAGCCAAGGAGCTCCTCAAGTAACTTACAAAGAGGCACTTACTTCTATGGTAGACCATACTGAGAAGCTCAAGAAGCAATCAGGTGGATCTGGACTATTTGCTCAGATGTCATTCAGATTGAGTCCTGCAGACCAAGAATTCTTGGATTCTGATGAATTCAAGTCAGGTAAAACGAAACTACAATTTGTGAACAAGATTGTGGGTGGATCTATTCCTAAAGAATTTTTCCCATCAATCGTTAAAGGGTTCAATGCTATGATGGACAATGGTGTCCTTGCGGGATACAAAATTGATAGTATGAAAGTTGAGCTTTATGATGGTAATACGCACGCAGTGGATAGTAAGCCTATCGCATTTGAACTCTGTGCGAAAGAAGGATTCAAAGCTGCAGCTGCAAAAGCGAAGCCTGTATTACTTGAGCCAATCATGAAGTTGACTATTGTAACTCCTGAAGAGTATACAGGGTCAGTTATCGGTGATTTGAACAGAAGAAGAGGTCTACCAAAAGGTCAAGTGCCGAGACAAGGTGGAGCTGTAACAATTGATGCAGAGGTTCCATTATCTGAAATGTTTGGATATGTAACAGATCTAAGAACTATCACATCGGGTAGAGCTAGTAGTACAATGGAATTTGCTCACTTCAATCCTGCACCTAAGAGTGTTGTCGAGGCTGTAATGGCAGAAGCAAGAGGGGAAGTGTAAAATGTACTTCAAATAAATAAAATTGAATAAAGCAAAGGGGCTAATCTTAATTGATTGGTCCCTTTGTTTTTGTAAAGCGAATTAGAATATAATAGTATATTAGGCACTTCGTAATATTTTAAAAACATATTGATTTAGAATAGCTCCAAGCAGGGATCAGAATAGGTAGGAGGATGAAGATTATAATATTGTTAGTCTTTCTTTTTTTTATAAATGAAAGACAGCGGGCACAATTCAATATTAGAGTGTTAATGTATTGCTATTTGGATCAGCTTATGATTTCAGTGATGTAGATTGCTAGTGAGGTGTTAATTACTGCTTTCAGTTGCATTTAATAATATTGTATTTCGTATTCAAATATAGCTTTAAAGTCGCTATAAAAATTCTAGATAAGGGGAGTAAGCCAACGTTTATTTGGCAGCTTCAAATCAAGATGCAACAAACTGCAAGGAATTGCTATTCATATATGAAAAAGCTATATATGACAAGGGGTTCAGCAATATTTTTCTTTCTAGAAAATTGTAATTAATTGCGTATTAGCTTGCAGGATGAGTTTATTCTTCCTACATTTGCACTCGATTTAGAAACAAACATTTTTAAGAAAGGCTATGAATCAAAAAATTAGAATAAAACTTCGTTCTTACGATCACAATTTAGTTGATAAAAGTACGGAGAAGATCGTCAAAACTGTTCGTAACAGTGGGGCGGTTATTTCTGGTCCGATTCCGCTGCCCACTAAGAAAGAAATATTTACAGTATTGCGTTCACCGCACGTAAATAAGAAATCTCGTGAGCAGTTCCAGATGAGAACACACAAACGATTGATTGAAATATTTACACCTACACAGAAAACTGTAGATGCACTATCGAAGCTTGAACTTCCAAGTGGGGTAGATATCCAAGTCAAATTGACATAATTTCATTTTTTTGAAAATAACAAACGGGTGTGAGCGAGTTGCTTCATATCACGTTAGTAATTATATAAAACCTATAACATGAACGGAATAATAGGTAAAAAGATTGGTATGACCAGCATCTTCAATGAAGATGGAAGAAATATTAGTTGTACAATTGTAGAGGCTGCTCCAAATGTAGTGACACAAGTTAAGAGTGAGGATACAGATGGATATTCTGCTATTCAATTGAGTCATGGTGAAGCTAAAGCTAAAAAAGGACGTACTTCTAAAGCTCTTCAAGGACATTTTGATAAAGCTGGAACAACACCAAAAAGAAAGTCTATCGAGTTTAGAGATTGTACTTTAGATAAGTCTCTGGGAGATACTGTTGCTATTAGTGACATTTTCGAAGAGGGAGATATTGTTAGAGCAATCGGAAAATCAAAAGGTAAGGGTTTTCAGGGTGTAGTAAAGAGATACAACTTTAGAGGTGTAGGTGATGCTACTCACGGTCAGCACAATAGACTCAGAGCGCCAGGTTCAATTGGTGCCGCTTCATATCCTGCGAAAGTAGTGAAAGGTATGAGAATGGCCGGTAGAATGGGAGGCGACAGAGTTACTGTTAAGAACCTGCAAGTAGTAAGAATATTGGAAGATAAAAATCTATTGTTAATCAAAGGTGCTATTCCAGGACACAAAGGTTCTATAGTAGTTATCGAAAAATAACAAGAAGGATGAAATTAGATATAGTAAATATAACAGGTGCAGCTACTGGAAAGAGCATAGATCTTCCAGAAGTTATTTTTGGAATCGAACCAAATGAGCATGCTGTATATCTTGCAGTGAAGCAATATAATGCTGCACAAAGGCAAGGAACACACAAAGCTAAGGAGAAAGGTGAAATAACTGCTTCTACGCGTAAGATAAAGAAACAAAAAGGAACAGGAACAGCAAGAGCTGGTTCATTGAAGTCTGGTGTTTTTAGAGGTGGTGGTAGAATGTTCGGACCAAGGCCTAGAAATTATGATTTCAAGCTAAATAAAAAGGTTAAGTCTTTGGCTAGAGCTTCAGCGTTATCACACAAGGTGAAAAATGGGAATCTCTCCGTTATTGAAGATTTTACTTTTGACGCACCTAAGACAAAGAGCTTTGTATCCGTTCTAGAAGGATTATCATTAGAAGGAAAAAAATCATTATTCATCACTACTGAACATAATACGAATGTGTACGTGTCTAGTAGAAATATCCAAAGAACACAGGTTGTGAGCGTAGATGAGGTAAATACTTACCAAATCATGAATGCTAATAACGTTGTAATATCTGAAGGAGCGGTGGGTAAATTGAAAGAATTGTACGCCAAATAAATAAGAAATCATGGCTAAGAATATACTTATAAAACCGATCATTTCTGAGAAATCTGAGATTTTATCTGCGGGTACACCGAGTCAGTATAGTTTCGTTGTAAATAAAGCGGCGAATAAAATTGAAGTGAAAAAAGCGGTAGAAGAAATGTATCCAGGTGTGAAAGTCAGCAGAGTAAATACTGCAATGATGCCTGCCAAAGCAAAATCTAGAAATACTAGAGCTGGAGTTTTGAAGGGTAGAGTTAGTGGCTTCAAGAAAGCTTATGTAACTCTCGCCGAAGGTAGCGAAATAGACTTTTTCGGAGAGGTTTAATACCAATCGACGAAAATGAATGTGATGAAAACTAGCAATTGATTATTGGTTTATTACTAGTTTATATAATACATACTTGATAAAAAGAAAAAGACATGCCAATAAAAAAATACAATCCGATAACACCTGGTACTAGAACTAGAGTAGGCAATGCCTATTCTGAAGTTACTAAACAGAAACCAGAAAAAAGTCTTACTAGCGGTAAGGCACGGACAGGTGGTAGAAACCACGATGGTAAAATGACCATGAGACACATTGGTGGGGGTCATAAGAAGAAATATAGAAGTATAGATTTCAAAAGAGAGAAGGATAATATTCCTGCGAAAGTGAAGTCTATAGAGTATGATCCGAATAGAACAGCGTACATTGCGCTTTTATGGTATGCTGATGGTGAGAAACGTTATATCGTAGCACCTGACAAGTTAGCTGTAGGATCTGAAATATTATCTGGCGAAAAGGCGCTCCCAGAAGTAGGGAATGCACTATTTTTGAGAGATGTACCTCTAGGGTCTCCAATACATGCAATCGAGATGACACCTGGTAAGGGTGCTGCATTAGCAAGGTCTGCGGGGACATATGGAACACTAGTAAGTAGAGAAGGGCAATATGTAATAGTAAAGTTGCCGTCTGGTGAAGTTAGAAAAATATTATCTACTTGTAAGGCTACAATTGGTACTACAAGTAATCCTGATCACGGTCTAACTGTATTAGGTAAAGCGGGTAGAAGAAGATGGTTAGGTAGAAGACCTAGAGTTAGAGGTGTAGCTATGAACCCGGTAGATCACCCAATGGGTGGGGGTGAAGGTAGATCTTCTGGAGGTCATCCAAGATCTAGAACTGGTGTAATGGCAAAAGGTCAGAAAACTAGAAACCCTAAGAAAGCTTCTAACAAGCTGATAATAACGAGAAGAAAGAAAAAATAATAATTAGCAATTAATACAATATAATGGCTAGATCAATAAAAAAAGGACCGTACGTATTTCACAAGCTTTTGAATAAGATTAAGAAGGCACAGTCGTCAGAAAGAAAATCTGTAATCAAGACTTGGTCACGATCTTCAATGATTATTCCTGGGATGGTAGGATTAACGATTGCGGTTCACAATGGAAAAACTTTCGTACCTGTTTTTGTTACAGAAAATATGGTAGGTCACAAACTTGGCGAATTTTCTCCTACGAGAACATTCAAAGGTCACGGAGGTAAAAAGTAATTATTAGCGAAAGCTCGAAAAATTATATAGCATGGAAGCTGTTGCAAAATTAAGAAATTGTCCAATGTCGGCTAGAAAGATGAGAATCGTAGCTGATAATATCAGAGGAAAATCTGTAGACGAAGCTTTAAATATTTTAAAGTTTACTAAGAAGGAAGCTGCCACTTGGTTAGAAAAAGTAGTAGTTGCTGCTGTAGCAAATTGGGAGAATAAAGGTGATATGGTATATAGTGCCGCCGATTATGATCTTAAGATTAAGACAGCATTCGTTGATGAAGGAACTATGCTCAAAAGATTCAGACCCGCTCCACATGGTAGAGCACACAGGATCAGAAAGAGACAAAATCACGTAACTATCATTGTTGAAAATGGTGTTGCAATTAATGAAACAAACTCAGTAGAACAAGCATAACTATTTAGATATGGGTCAAAAGACAAATCCAATAGGTAATAGATTAGGAATCATCAGAGGATGGGATTCTAATTGGTACGGAGGTAAATCTTTCGGAGCTAAAGTTGTAGAGGACGAAAAGATCAGAAGATACCTAAATGCTAGAATCACAAAAGGTGGTGTGGCAAGAATAGTTATAGAAAGAACTCTTAAGAGAGTAACTGTTACTATACATACTTCTAGACCTGGTATCATTATCGGAAAAGGAGGTTCTGAGGTTGATAGAATAAAAGAAGAGCTTAAGAAGCTTACAGGTAAGGATATTCAGATCAACATTGTTGAAATTAGAAAGCCTGAATTAGATGCTTCTATTGTAGGTGAGAGTATCGCAAAGCAGATCGAATCTAGAATTAATTATAGAAGAGCCATCAAGATGGCTATTCAATCTACGATGAGAGCTGGTGCTGAAGGGATAAAAGTCAGAATCTCAGGAAGACTCAATGGAGCAGAGATGGCGCGATCTGAAGAGTATAAGGACGGAAGAACTCCATTACATACTTTCAGAGCCGATATTGACTATAAGCTTCATGAAGCGCTTACCGTATACGGGAAGATTGGTATTAAGGTATGGATATGTAAGGGAGAAGTACTTGGTAAGAGAGATCTCTCTCCAAATGTAGGTGTAGAATCTGGTAAAGGAGGAAGAGGTGACAGAAGAGGAGGTCGTGACAATAGAAGAGGGAACGATAGAAGAGGAAACGATAGGAGAAGATAATTAAGTCAATTTGTTGTACCTTTGCCAATCTTTTGAAAAAAAGAGGGTAAAAATATAAAACATTTTTAAGATGTTACAACCGAAAAGAACAAAATATAGAAAGCAGCAGAAAGGAAGATTAAAGGGAATTGCCCATAGAGGTAGTACTATTAATTTCGGTTCTTTTGCTTTAAAGTCAATGGACGAGAAGTTTATTACAAACAGGCAGATTGAATCTGCAAGGATTGCAATGACGAGGTTCATGAAGAGGGAAGGGAAAGTGTGGATTAGAATATTTCCAGACAAGCCTATTACTAAGAAGCCAGCCGAGGTAAGGATGGGTAAAGGTAAGGGTGCACTTGATCATTATGTAGCGGCGATAAAGCCAGGTACTATTATGTTTGAGATGGATGGAGTACCTATGGATGTAGCACAAGAGGCTATGAGATTAGCTGCACAAAAACTTCCAGTTAAGACAAAGTTTGTAGTTAGACGTGACTTTGCATAATTTGGTTAAATATTAAAGTTGAACAAACATGGCAACTAAGAAATTTATAGAGCTTCAAGAGCTCGCAGATGATGTTTTGAAAAATGAGCTGGTAGAGGCACAGGCTGATCATAATAAGATGAAGTTTGAGCATGCCATCAAGGGATTGGAGAATCCACTAGTACTTAGAGAGGTGAAAAAGGATATCGCTAGACTTCAGACTGAGATAAGAAGAAGAGAGATAGCTGCTATGACACCACAGCAACTAGCTAAGAGAACTAAGATTAGATCAAGAAGAAAATAATACGGCTTAAGCTGCAAATTAATTTAGCAATGACAGAAAGAGCAATACGTAAACAAAGAATAGGTACAGTTTCCAGCAGTAAAATGGATAAGTCTATATCTGTACTTGTAGAAAGAAAATTAAGACACCCGATTTACGGTAAATTCGTAAAGAAGTCGAAAAAATTTATCGCACACGATGAGAAAAACGAGTGCAATGAAGGTGACAAAGTGAAGATTATGGAGTGTCGTCCGCTTAGTAAGAGAAAAAGATGGAGACTAATTGATATTCTCGAAAGAGCTAAATAGTATATTCATAACGCTATAAATTATTAGCAATGATACAACAAGAATCAAGACTCAAAGTAGCTGATAACAGTGGAGCCAAGGAGGTACTATGTATTAGAGTACTAGGTGGGTCAAAAAGAAGATATGCATCAGTAGGTGATCAAATTGTGGTTACTGTAAAGCATGCAAACCCTGGAGGGGTAAAAAAAGGAACAGTATCAAGAGCTGTTATCGTAAGGACAAAAAAAGAGATCCGAAGAAAGGATGGATCTTACATTAGATTTGATGATAATGCAGTAGTATTGTTAACAGCTAATGAAGAGCCAAGAGGATCTAGGATTTTTGGGCCTGTGGCGAGAGAGTTAAGGGATGGTGATTATATGAAGATTATATCTTTAGCACCAGAGGTACTTTAATTTGTTGAACATTTAGCATATTAAGAAATGAGTAACAGTAAAAGATTTGCACCTAAGTTTAAGATAAAGAAGGGTGACAACGTAAAGGTAATATCAGGTTCTAATAAAGGAGCTACGGGTAATGTGCTTGAGATTCATGCCAAGACAGGAAAAGCTGTTGTAGAGGGTGTCAATCTTGCGAAGAAACACACAAAGCCTACAAATGATAATCCTGGTGGAATTAATGAAATTTCGCTGCCAATAGATATATCAAATCTTGCATATATAGATTCAAAATCTGGTGAGACTACGAGAGTAGGATACAGAATTGAAGATGGAAAGAGTGTAAGGTATTCTAAAAAATCTGGAGAAACTATCAAGTAATGAGTTATACACCAAGATTAAAGACAAAATATAAAGAAGAGATAATCTCTGCATTGAATGAGCAGTTTGGATACAAATCTATAATGCAAGTTCCTAGGTTAGAGAAAATATGTATCAATCAAGGTGTAGGTGATGCTACTCAAGATAAAAAATTGGTTGATAATGCTCTTGATGAAATAACAAGGATAGCTGGGCAAAAAGCTGTAGCTGTGAAGGCTAGAAAATCGGTCTCTAACTTCAAGTTGAGAGAAGGAATGCCAATAGCCGCGAGAGTAACGCTAAGAGATGAGCAGATGTACGAATTCTTAGACAGGTTGATTGCCGTTGCTTTACCAAGGGTTAGAGATTTCAGAGGTATAAATGATAAGAGTTTTGACGGAAGAGGTAACTACTCTTTAGGCATCAAAGAGCAGATCATATTTCCTGAGATTGTACTTGATCAAGTTAATAAAATAACTGGTATGGACATAAATTTCGTGACGACTGCTAAAACTGATGCGGAGGCATTGGCTTTGCTAAAAGCGTTAGGTATGCCTTTTAAAAATCAGAATAACTAATATACTATGGCAAAGAAATCATTAATCGCTAGAGAAGTCAAGAGACAAAAGCTAGTCGCTAAGTATGCTGAGCTAAGAGCTCAATTGAAAAAAGAAGGTAAGTGGGACGAGCTTGATAAGTTACCCAAGAATTCTTCGGCTGTAAGATTACACAACAGATGTTTGCTTACTGGAAGACCAAAGGGATACATGCGAAAGTTTGGAATAAACAGAGTAACGTTTAGACAAATGGCATTAGACGGTAAGATTCCTGGAGTAACAAAAGCAAGTTGGTAATAGGTTGATAATCTATTAGAGAAACAAACTAATATAAAGTAAAAGATATTATAATATGATAACTACTGATCCAATAGCAGATTATCTTACGAGAATAAGAAATGCGCAAAAGGCTGGCCACAGAACCGTTGTGATTCCTGCATCGAAAATGAAAAAGGGTATTACTGAGATCTTATATGATCAAGGGTATATTCTAAAATATAAGTTCGATGATTCTGAAGGAATTGGTGGTGTGATAAGGATAGCTATTAAATATGATCAAGAGACAAAAGAGCCTATAATTAAAAAATTAGGTAGAATAAGTAAGCCTGGTCTTAGAAAATATGCACCTGCCAATGAAATTCCTAGAATAATCAACGGTTTGGGTGTGGCAATCGTGTCAACATCGAAAGGTTTGTTGACTGACAAACAGGCAAGAAACGAAAATGTTGGTGGTGAACTTGTTTGCTACGTATATTAGTATCAATATTTTAAATTTAATATTATGTCAAGAATAGGCAAAGCACCAATAGAAATACCAGGAGGAGTAACTGTAACGGTGGATAACTCTAACGTTGTTAAGGTTAAGGGACCAAAAGGCGAATTATCTCAGCAAATAGATAGGGATCTATCTATAGAGATCTCAGAAGGAGAAGCTGTATTATCAAGGCCTACTGATCAGATAAGACACAAGTCAGTACATGGATTGTATAGAAGCCTAGTTGCGAATATGGTTACCGGAGTTACTGAGGGGTATACAAAAGAAATGGAGCTGATAGGAGTCGGATATAGAGCTGGAAATACTGGAAATTTGTTAGAGCTAACTCTAGGATACTCGCATCCAATTTATTTTGCTATACCAAGTGAGTTGAAGCTTGAGACAAAAATGGAGAAAGGAACTCCACCTACTGTAATACTATCGGGTATCGACAAACAGTTAATAGGACAGGTGGCAGCCAAGATCCGTGCATTTAGATCTCCGGAGCCATATAAGGGTAAAGGTATCAGGTTTAAGGGTGAAGAAATTAGAAGAAAAGCGGGTAAAACAGCTGCTAAATAATTAGTGTGCACAAAGTAACGTTGCGCAAGATTAATATAAAATACATCAGAAATGATTTCTAAGTTAAAGAGCAGAAAGAGAATTCAGAAGAGAATTAGGAAGAAAGTTAGTGGAGTGCCTACTAAGCCAAGACTAGCTGTTTTCAGAAGCAATAAGGGTATCGCTTGCCAGTTGATAGATGACGTGAACGGTGTAACCTTAGCTAGTGCTTCTTCAAAAGAAGTAAAGAGTGCAGGTAACAAATCTGAAATATCGAAGCAAGTTGGTTCATTAATAGCCAGTAAAGCCAAATCAATTGGTGTTGATGCCGCTAAATTTGACAGAGGTGGTTATTTGTATCATGGTAGAGTGAAGTCATTAGCGGATGGTGCCAGGGAGGCTGGTTTAAATTTTTAAAATAGAATAAACAATGGCAAAGAATACTGATAGAGTAAAACCGGCTGATGCTGAACTAAAGGAAAAGTTAGTTAATCTAAGTCGTGTTGCTAAAGTAACAAAGGGTGGTAGAACTTTTAGTTTTTCTGCACTTGTAGTAGTAGGTGACGAAAATGGGACAGTGGGTCATGGTCTAGGAAAGGCTAGAGATGTTTCTGAATCAATTTCAAAGGCTGCTGATGATGCTAAAAAGAACCTAGTTAAGGTTCCTATTTTTAACGGGACTATTCCTCATGAGCAGTTAGGAAAGTATGGAGCTGGAAAAGTTCTTATCAAGCCAGCTGCTGATGGTACTGGTGTGATTGCTGGAGGAGCGATGAGGGCCGTACTTGAGATAGCGGGTGTACATAATGTACTTGCAAAATCACAAGGGTCTTCAAATCCGCATAATGTTGTGAAAGCAACAGTAGATGCTCTAAGAAGATTAAGAAGTCCTCTTCAGATAGCTAAGGATAGAGGTATATCATTAAACAAACTTTTTGAGGGATAGTCAATATTTAGACAATGATGAAATTAAAAGTAACTCAAGTAAAGAGTGTTATAGACAGACCAAAGAAACAGAAGGATACTATGTATGCTCTGGGTCTAAGGAAGATGAACCAAGTAGTTGTAAAGGATGCTACACCACAGGTAGTTGGTATGCTTGGTAAAGTAAAACATTTAGTTAATATCGAAGAAGCATAATCTTCGTAGAAAGATAAAGTTATGGAACTGCATAATCTTAGGCCTGCAAAAGGGGCAACAAAATCAGAGAAGAGAATTGGTAGAGGTCAGGGAGCTGGTACTGGTGGTACAGCCGGCAGAGGTCATAAAGGAGCTAAATCAAGATCTGGTTACAGTAGGAAGAGAGCTTTTGAAGGTGGTCAAATGCCACTTCAGATGAGACTTCCTAAGAGAGGTTTTAAAAATATAAATAGAGTTGAATACGTTGGTATCAATGTAGCAAGGCTACAGGAACTGGCTTCAAAATATAATTTATCTGAAATTTCTGACGCGTCATTGGCAGCTGCTGGTATAGTAAAGAAGACGGATAAAGTTAAAGTACTAGGTAACGGTGATCTTTCAGTAAAGTTGGCTGTGTCTACAAGTGCAATTTCAACATCTGCCAAAGAGAAGATCGAAGCTGCAGGTGGATCTGTTAATATTGGATAAGATATAAAAATGAACAAGTTCATAGAAACAATAAAGAATATTTGGAAAATTGATGAGTTAAGAGGTAGAATTCTTTTTACTCTTCTGATTTTAGCGGTATATCGTTTAGGTTCTTTTATCGTTCTTCCAGGTGTTAACCCAGAGGTACTAGATACAGCTTCACAAGGTGGAGGAGGTCAGGGTTTACTTGGATTAATAAATATTTTTACTGGAGGTGCATTTAATAAAGGTGCAATATTTGCCTTGGGTATAATGCCTTATATCACAGCTTCCATTATCATTCAGCTTCTCGGTTTTGCGGTACCATATTTTCAAAGATTACAGCAAAAAGAGGGAGAGTCTGGAAGAAAGAAGATTACACAAATTACAAGATTGTTAACTGTTGCTATCACTTTAGTTCAAGGTAGTGGATATTTAGCATATATAACATCTCAAGGAGCAATGTCTCCTCACATACCTCAGTCAATATTTTGGTTTAGTAATATCATAATACTAGCATCAGGTACAATATTTGCAATGTGGTTGGGTGAGAAAATAACTGATAGAGGTATAGGTAATGGTATTTCATTATTGATAATGATAGGTATTATAGCCTCTCTACCGGGTGCATTTATTGCGGAAGTACAAGCTAAATTTGCGGGTACGCCACTTATATTGATTATAGAGTTTGCAGCATTCTTCCTAGTGGTAGTAGCTACAATCTTAATAGTTCAAGGAGTGAGAAGAATTCCAATCCAGTTTGCTAAACGTATGGTTGGTCGTTCGACAGGTGATTTACCAACTGCAGGCGCAAGAGATTTTATTCCATTAAAGGTAAATGCGGCAGGAGTAATGCCGATAATATTTGCACAGGCAATAATGTTTTTGCCTTTGACAATAGCTCAGTTTTTTAATGAGAATGCAGCCGCTGAAAGTTCATTTTTAGCTTCACTCAATGATTGGAAGTCTATACCGTATAATGTAGTATTCTTTTTACTAGTGGTAGTATTTACATATGTATACACAGCATTACTTGTAAATCCTCAGCAGTATTCTGAATATTTGAAAAGACAAAATTCGTTTATTCCTGGAATTAAGCCTGGAAGTCAGACTCAAGATTACATAGATACTTTGACGACTAGGATAACATTACCTGGTTCTATATTTCTAGGTTTAATATCGATATTACCGGCTTTCATAGCTAAGTTCGGTGTGAATGATGCCTTTGCGTTATTTTTCGGTGGAACTTCATTGCTAATCCTAGTAGGAGTAGTTCTAGATACGTTACAGCAGATCGAAAGTTATCTCTTGATGAGAAAATATGACGGTTTAGTAAAATCTGGTAGGCTTAAAGGAAGAAGTGGAATGCAACAAATTGGAGCTAGTTTCTAGTATTCAGTTATGATTTGGCAGATGTGCCATTTTGAATAATCCAGGCTCGAATAAGCTTGGTGGTATTTTGAGTCAGTTCTATTAAAAAATGAAATGGTTTTAAATATCGTATTGGGAAGTGTTAATGTTATTATAGGGCTACAATATCTTGATTTGTATTTATCTACTATTATTACTGTATTTCAAATTTAATTTGCGATATTTGCACTCCGAAAAAAAATATTGGAATAATTGAAAGATAGATATCATTAAAGTTGATATCATAATAATTAGAATGGCAAAACAAGACTTAATAAAACTAGATGGTATAATCGACGAAGCATTGTCAAATGCTATGTTTAGGGTTAGACTAGAAAATGGTCATTTAATAGTTGCGACTATATCTGGTAAGATGCGTATGAACTATATTCGTATTCTGCCTGGAGATAAGGTAGCTGTAGAGATGTCACCATATGATTTATCAAGAGGAAGAATTACCTATAGGTATAAATAGCCATCAGGCATTAAATATATACTGTAATGAAAGTAAGAGCATCAGTAAAGAAGAGATCTACAGATTGTAAGATCGTAAGAAGAAAAGGGAGACTTTATGTGATAAACAAGAAGAATCCTAGATTTAAGCAAAGACAAGGATAATAATCTAAAGTATAATAACATGGCAAGAATTGCTGGGGTAGATTTACCTAAAAACAAAAGAGGTGTTATTGGTCTTACCTATATCTATGGTATTGGGAGGTCTAGATCTGAGGAGATTTTAGCAATAGCTGAGATTTCTATTCACACAAAAGTGAAAGATTGGACTGACGACAATATTAAAATGATATCTGGTCTAATCCAAAATCAGTATAGAGTAGAAGGAGAATTAAGAAGTGAAATCCAAATGAATATCAAGAGATTAATGGATATTGCTTGTTACAGAGGTCTTCGTCACAGAAAGGGTTTACCTTTAAGAGGGCAAAGAACTCAGACAAATGCTCGTACTAGAAAGGGTAAGAAGAAGACTGTTGCTAACAAGAAGAAGGCAACTAAATAATCATTTTTAATTAGTTAGAATTATGGCTAAAGGAAAAAAAGTAAAAAAGCGGAATGTAAAAGTTGATTCGGCTGGTATAGTTTATATACAAGCAAGTTTCAACAATATCATTATCTCTCTTACTAACAAACAAGGACAAGTAATAAGTTGGTCTTCTGCGGGTAAAGCTGGTTTTAGAGGTTCTAAGAAGAATACTCCTTATGCAGCTCAGATGGCGGCTAATGATGCTGCATCTGTAGCATACGAGGCGGGCATGAGAAGTGCTGAGGTATTCGTAAAAGGACCTGGATCTGGAAGAGAATCTGCTATCAGGGCGATTGATGGCTCTGGAATCAAGGTTACCAAGATCAAAGATGTTACACCTATACCTCATAATGGGTGTAGACCTCCTAAGAAAAGAAGAGTTTAATTTCAGTTTAATGAACTGATTAAAAATATAGTCAATGGCAAGATATACTGGACCAAGAACTAAAAAAGCAAGAGCCTTAGGCGAAGCTATATTCGGTGCTGATAAGGCATTTGAAAGAAGAAAATACCCACCAGGTCAGCACGGTGGAGGCGGCGGTGGAAAAAGACGTAAGCAGAAATCTGATTACGCTCTTCAACTAATGGAGAAGCAGAAAGCTAAGTACACTTATGGTATGCTAGAGCGTCAGTTCAGAAACTTGTTTAAAAAGGCAAGTAGTAAGAGTGGCGTTACAGGTGAGATATTACTTCAGTATCTGGAAGGTAGATTAGATAATACTGTTTTCAGATTGGGCATAGCTCCTACTAGAAGAGGTGCTAGGCAGTTAGTTGGACATAAACACATCATGGTAAATGGTGTAGTGACTAATATACCTTCAATGTTGCTTAAGCCAGGTGATGTTATATCTGTAAGAGGTAAGAGTAGAAATCTTGAGGTAATAGAGAACTCTGTAAAATCAAAGTCTGATGTAAGAAATTGGGGTTGGCTAGAGTGGAATACTGATAGAATGGAGGGTAAGTTTTTAGCTTATCCCGAGAGAGATAAAATTCCTGAAAAGATTAACGAACAGTTAATCGTGGAATTATACTCTAAGTAATAAATTGAAAAGACCATCTATTGAGGATGGTCTATTTCTATTTTTTTCTATTTATAAAAAATAAACTGAATGAGCATTCTAAACTTTCAGAAGCCAGATAAGATAATATTACAAAAAGCAGATGATTTTGACGGGAATTTTGAGTTCAAACCACTAGAACCAGGTTTTGGTCAAACTATTGGAAATTCTTTGAGAAGAGTTTTATTATCATCATTGGAAGGGTATGCAATATCTGCGGTTAGAATAGCTGGTGTAGATCATGAATTTTCAACAATAAGTGGTGTAGTACAGGATGTTGTAGATATCATTTTGAATCTAAAACAGGTGAGATTAAAGCCAATGATTGTTGATGAAAACAATGCAGAGGAAAAGATTTATCTTACAATAACTGGTAAAGAGGAGTTCAGAGCGGGTGACATTGAAGCGAGTACTAATGTATTCAAGGTTATGAATCCTGATTTACTAATCTGCCAAATGGAACCATCGGTAAACCTAGAAATAGAGTTTACAGTAACGAAAGGTAGAGGTTATGTGCCAGCTGACGAGAATCTTCCTAAAGATGCTCCAATAGGCGTAGTTCCTGTGGATGCTATTTACACTCCCATAAAGAAGGTTGCTTACAAAATTGAAAATACTAGAGTCGGTCAGCGAACTGATTATGAGAAATTAACAATAAGCGTAAAGACTGATGGTACGATTCATCCAGAGGAGGCTGTAAAAGAGGCTTCAAGAATTTTGATTCAGCACCTGATGTTAATTACGGATGAGAATATCACATTTAACGATTCAGCTTCTAGAGAGGAGAACATCGTAGATGAACATATTCTACATATGAGGAAGTTGTTAAAAACTTCATTAGAAGATTTAGATCTTTCGGTAAGGGCATATAATTGTTTGAAGGCTGCGAAGATAAATTCATTAGGAGAGATGGTAAGATACGATACTCATGAGCTCTTGAAATTTAGAAATTTCGGTAAGAAATCATTAGTGGAGATTGAAGAGTTACTTCAAAATAAAGGACTTACTTTCGGAATGGACTTATCAAAGTATAAGTTAGACGAAGACTAAAATAAAGAATTTTCGTTCAGCTCCAGTGATAGTAACTGGGATATTATATAACATTTGTTAACCGTACTATTTAATAGTCAGAAGGCTGAGATTGGCTTTAGTATAGTGACAGAACGTAAATCATTAAATTATGAGACACGGAAAGAAATTTAATCACTTAAAGAGAAAGAAGGGGCACAGAGATGCTACATTGCGTGCTTTGTCTGTTTCATTAATTACGCACAAAAGGATTACAACAACATTAGCGAAAGCGAAAGCGCTGAGAGTATTTGTAGAGCCTGTAATTACGAAATCAAAGAATAATACTACTCATTCAAGAAGAGTAGTTTTTTCTAAGTTGATGCACAAAGAAGCAGTAAAAGAATTGTTCAATGAAGTAGCATCAAAGGTTGCTGATAGACCTGGAGGTTATGTAAGGATTGTGAAAACAGGATTTAGAAAAACCGATTCGGCTGAGATGGCTATTATAGAGCTAGTTGATTATAATTCAGATTATGCAACTAGTAAATCATCTACTAAGAGTGGATCTAGAAGAAGCCGAAGAAGTAAGAAGAGTGTAGCTACACCACCTGTTACTTCAAGCGAAGAGGAATAATTTCAGATAAAGAATATAAAAGGGCATTACTCTAAGCGGTATTGCCCTTTTTTTATGGAAAAGTATTTCAAATGTGAGAGCTCTGACACTTCGTTTGATTCGGAATCCGTATATATTATCTTGATTTGAGAGTTTAATATTTTACGAAGTAATTTTTAATATAGTAAATACATACACATTATAATATAAAACTATATTTGTGGAATATTGGAGGAGTTAGACAAATGTGATATATTACTAATTTTAGCTCTATCTTTTTTTATTTGGCAGTATTGTCTAATTATTAAATATCATAGTTAAATGAGTTATTCGCAAACTACAAAGAAGGCGGTTTTACTACTTGAAGATGGTACATTTTACGAAGGGAAAGCTGCTGGAGCTGATGGTGATGCTACAGGAGAAATTTGTTTTAATACAGGGATGACTGGATATCAAGAGGTGTTTACAGATCCTAGCTACTTTGGACAAATCTTACTTACTACTAATGCACATATAGGAAACTATGGTACAGCTAATAGTGATTCAGAATCTGAAAAAGTACAGATTTCAGGATTGGTTTGTAAGAACTTTACAAACGAGTATTCGAGATTTACTGCTGATTCTGATATTCAGGGATATTTTGAGGATCAGAATATAGTTGGAATTTACGATGTGGACACTAGGTCGTTGGTAAGGCACATAAGAAGTAAAGGGGCAATGAATTGCATCATCTCTACTACTGATTTTGACCTTAAATCTCTGAAGGCTAAGCTCAAGTTAGTGCCTAGTATGGGTGGATTAGAATTAGCTTCTCAGGTGAGTACGAACGCAACCTATGAGTATGGCGACCAAAATGGTGAGTATAAAGTTGCAGTGTTAGATTTCGGAACAAAGAAGAATATTCTAGATTGTTTTGTAGAGCGAAATTGTAGCCTAAAGGTTTTCCCAGCAAAGACATCTGTCGAGGAGCTAAAAGCATATAATCCTGATGGGTATTTCCTGTCCAATGGTCCTGGTGATCCAGCGGCTATGAAATATGCTATTGAAACAGTTAAAGAACTATTGAAGGAAGATAAACCGATGTTTGGTATTTGTCTTGGACATCAAATCTTAGCGTTGGCCAATGATATTCCTACATATAAAATGCACCATGGTCACAGAGGTATCAATCACCCTGTGAAAAATATGGTCTCTGGTAAATGTGAAATTACGAGCCAGAACCATGGTTTTGGAGTAAGTCCAGAAGCCGTGAATGATAATTTAGATAAAATAGAAATTACACATCAAAATCTGAATGATGGTACTATCGAAGGAATAAAGGTGAAGGGTAAAGATGCTTTTTCTGTTCAATATCACCCAGAATCTTCGCCAGGGCCACACGATTCTAGATATTTATTTGATGACTTTATAGAATTACTAAAGAAATAGTTAACCATATATGTAGTTTGTACATGTAGGAGTGTATAAATGGTTAGTTAGCAATTTATTATCAGCCTTAATTTCCTAAAGGCAAAAAAAAAAGATTATGAGTGAGATTATTGATGTTATCGCACGAGAGATATTGGATTCTAGAGGTAATCCTACGGTAGAAGTTGAAGTATTGACAGAAGAAGGATTTATCGGAAGAGCTGCAGTGCCATCAGGTGCGTCTACTGGAAAATACGAGGCCGTAGAGTTAAGAGATGCAGATGATAAGAGGTTTATGGGTAAAGGTGTACTCAATGCGTGTAACAACGTAGACGATATTATTAGAGATGCATTGATTGGCGAAGAGGTGTCTGACCAAAGAGATATCGATGATATCATGATCGAGCTTGACGGCACAGAGAATAAGTCAAAGTTAGGGGCAAATGCTATTCTTGGAGTATCATTAGCAGTAGCTAAGGCTGCGGCACAGGAAGCGGGCCAGTCTCTATACAGATACATAGGAGGTGTAAATGCACATGTAATGCCAGTGCCTATGATGAATATTCTTAATGGAGGAAGTCACGCGGATAATAGCATAGACTTTCAAGAATTCATGATTGTTCCTTTGGGAGCGGATACGTTCAGTGAGGGAATGAGGATGGGTGTCGAGATCTTTCATAATCTAAAGAAAGTATTGAAGTCTAAGAATTATTCTACCAATGTGGGAGATGAAGGGGGATTCGCACCTAATATCAAATCAAATCATGAAGCAATTGAAATAGTACTTCAATCAATTGAAAAAGCTGGATATAAGCCAGGTGATGAGGTTATGATTGCTATGGATGCAGCGGCGTCTGAGTTTTATAACGCAAAAGAGAAAGTATACCACTTTCACAAATCTGCTGGAGAAAAACTAAGTAGTGCTGAGATGGTTGATTACTGGGCTGATTGGGTCAATAAATATCCAATATTCTCTATAGAGGATGGTCTTGATGAAGATGACTGGGATGGATGGGTAAACTTGAATAAGAAGCTAGGATCTAAATGTCAGTTGGTTGGTGATGACTTATTTGTTACGAATTCGACTAGATTGCAGAAAGGTATTGATCTTGGAGCGGCGAATTCTATTTTGATAAAAGTCAATCAGATCGGTTCACTTTCTGAGACAATCGATTCTGTAAATTTGGCAACTAGAAATTCATTTACGAGCGTAATGAGTCATAGGTCTGGCGAAACAGAAGATACAACTATTGCCGATTTGGCGGTAGCACTTAATTGTGGACAAATTAAAACAGGTTCTGCTTCAAGAAGTGATAGAGTAGCGAAATACAATCAGCTATTGAGGATAGAGGAGGAACTAGGTTCTACCGCAGTATATCCAGGAAGATCGTTACTAGGATAAAAATAAAGCTATGAGTTGTGAATTCTATCCAATAATAAAACATTGTATGGGATTTCACATTACTCATTCAAATAAGTAATTCTTATATTTGACTTTCATTTGGTAATGACGATTGGTCTCAACATTGCCAAAATGCAGAAAATCATATTGATATGAGTAAAAAGAGCAAACTACAATCATCCTCCTTTGGAGGTTATTTTACTTTTTCTAAAGCACAATTATTAAACAAGTACGTGATCGTAACGGTTGCTTTCTTGTGTTGGATGTTATTTTTTGATAAGAATAGCTTTCCCGCTAACTATAAACTTGGAAAAAGTATCGATAACTTAGAATCAGCAAAAGCTGAATACGAATCTAAAATCGTAGAAGCTAGAATTGAAAAGAAAGATATCGAACAGAATAAAGAAAAATATGCTAGGGAAAAATATCTCATGCATAAGGATAATGAAGATGTAATTGTAATAGAAAAATCTAAAAAATGAGTGTACTAGTCAATAAAGACTCGAAGATCATAGTTCAAGGTTTTACTGGTAAGGAAGGTGGCTTTCATGCTGGTCAGATGATAGATTATGGAACAAATGTAGTAGGTGGTGTTACTCCAGGTAAAGGAGGGCAAGAGCATCTAGGTAAGCCTGTGTTTAACTCAGTAGATGAAGCTGTGCAAAAGGCTGGGGCCGATACAAGTATTATATTCGTGCCACCAAGATTTGCAGGGGATGCAGTCATGGAGGCAGCAGAAGCTGGTATTAAAGTTATCATCTGTATTACAGAGGGAATTCCAGTCCAAGATATGGTAAAAGTGAAAGCATACATCGAGAAATTCGACTGTACTCTTATCGGACCTAACTGCCCAGGTGTAATCACTCCAGAAGAGGCAAAAGTAGGAATCATGCCTGGTTTCGTTTTCAAAAAAGGAAGAATAGGTATAGTGTCTAAGTCAGGAACATTGACGTATGAAGCTGCTGATCAAATCGTAAAAGCTGGTCTTGGTATATCAACGGCAATCGGAATCGGAGGTGACCCAATCGTAGGTACTCCTACTAGAGAAGCTGTGAAATTATTGATGGAAGATCCTGAGACTGATGCTATAGTAATGATCGGTGAGATTGGTGGTAACTATGAAGCACTAGCTGCAGAGTACATCAGCTCAACAGGGAATAAGAAGCCAGTAGTTGGATTCATCGCAGGTCAGACAGCACCAGCGGGAAGAACTATGGGGCACGCAGGAGCGATTGTAGGTGGTGAAGATGATACGGCAGAGGCTAAGATGAGAATCATGGGTGAGCACGGTATACATGTTGTACAGTCTCCAGCTGAAATAGGAGAGACTATGCTAAAAGCACTGGGTAAATAAGAAAATATACATAGTTTCATCTAGTGTATTAGAATATAAAAGGCATCTCTTTGACGGAGATGCCTTTTTCATTGTCGGTATGATTTGGGAGGTGAAAAGGGATATTGGGAGTAAGCGTACATTTTGAACTCGGCTATCAATATACATAGTAGTTATTTAGAAGTAACAAGGTATAAACATCAATAAACTAAGGAGTTTCGTAATCTGTGAATTTCCCTAGCAAAAGTTACCTATACTTACCAAAGCTGAGTGCCATAATAGAAATACTATTTCTTCTTCCACTCGGATCTTTTTTTGAAGTACTTACTATTTACAGCGAGTAGTCCAAACGATGTCGTACCATGTTTCTTTACTACAGAATGATGATCTCCATGTGCTCTAAGTATGGCACGACTATATTTTGAGTCTAGCTGTCGAAACCACTTAAACCTTTGATGAATGTATACATCGTGGATTAAAAAATAGATAAGGCCGTAAATACTTATGCCGATACCAATAAAAAATAAGATTCTTAATTCTGGTACAAAAGAACCTAAGAAATAACACGCCATACTTGGAATCGCAAATACAAGAAAGAAAAGATCGTTTTTCTCGAAAAATCCGTCTACCATTTTTGGGTTATGATGATCTTCGTGCCATGACCAAAGCCAACCATGCATGAGATACTTATGACTCAGATATGCTACGAACTCCATAGCGATAGCTGTTATGATTACAGTGAATGTATATATTAGTGCAGTTGACATTATATTCCTCTTTTTGTTGATCAAATTTAAGTCATCAAACTAACAATATAGGCGGCTTTCAGTTTTATTTTTTCTAAAGAAATTAAGAAAGTGCAATCATTAATCTAGAGAAACCCGATTTTGTTGTTCTGGAAAATTATCGGTAAGTCTCATTAGGGGGATTTCCACGAAAAATTCCGTTCCTACACCATCCTCTGTTTCGAAATATATAGTTCCGTTGAAGGATTCGATCATATTAGCGGATATAGCTAGACCTAGTCCAGTCCCAGAACTTTTGGTTGTAAAGTTAGGTGTGAATACTTTATCTTTCATATGTTCAGGAATTCCAGTTCCATTATCTTTTACAGATATTACTGCCATATTACCAATCTTTGAGAGTGACATTTTTATCACACCTTTCTTATCTGTAGGAATGGCTTGGATTGCATTTTTTAGGATGTTATTGAGAATTCTAACAAGATGGTTCCGATCAGCGAACACAAATAGATCGTCTATCGGTTCTGTCATTTGGATATCAATATCTTCTCGTTTTCGAAATAGATCATGGATTGCTTCTACGATTTCATTTATTATTATTTTTTCATTGCTTGCCTTTGGCATCGTGGCAAAATTCGAAAATTCATTTGCAATCTGATTTAGATTATTGATCTGTTCTATTAGTGTGGCGGAGACTCTTTCTATCATGCCTGCGGCCGCTTCAGGATTTGATTTCACTGATTTTTCTAGATACTGTATGCTTAGTTTCATAGGTGTGAGAGGATTTTTGATTTCATGAGCGACTTGCTTAGCCATCTCTCTCCATGCAACGTCCCTCTCAGTACGCGCGAGAATATTTACACTTTCATCTAGCTTTTCAGTTAGTAAGTTATATTCATTGATTAGATTTCCAATTTCATCTTTGGTATCCCAGTCGAGGACTTTGTTCGTTTTTCCGAGTTTAAATTCTTTGAGCTTTTTTGATAATATGGCAAGTGGTTTTGTGATAGAATTTCCAATAGCGATAGCCAGTGCTCCAGCGATCAAGAAGAGGAAAACGTACACATTTAATATAGTACTTAGGAAATCTCTGATACTACGACTGGAGTTATTGATCGGTTTATATGATATGCCTAGGTAGCCATATGGATTTTTTTGACTTTGACTTTTGTAATATACTGGAAGAAACTCTATAGTATATTTACTTTCTTTAAGTTGGATTCTATTGTTCGGCGTAGCACTACCAGGATTTGAGAATCCACGTACGATATCGAACGGCACTCTTGTGATCTGAGGATCTGAAAAACTCGACTCCAATACTTTTCCCTGACTATCAAAAAAGGCTAAGTTCTTATCGTGGACATGGGCCATTTCATCTATTTTGGCCTGTACTGTAGAGCTGGCGAGTAGATTATTGTCCACACCTTCTATACTGTTTCTGATGTCATTTCTGATAGATGTTACATCCTCTTTTTGATGGTTGTTGTTGTAGTTTTCTAGTACCGAATTAAAGTAGAACGC
This sequence comes from uncultured Saprospiraceae bacterium, assembly GCA_938007965.1. Classification (GTDB taxonomy): domain Bacteria; phylum Bacteroidota; class Bacteroidia; order Chitinophagales; family Saprospiraceae; genus CAJXUU01. The sequence continues at coordinate 133,638 of CALLMH010000004.1, forward strand.
CGTCATAATCCCTATGATAAGAAAGGAGAAGATGATCAGCATGATGATAGCCAGTTGTATCTTTGTTCTGAGCGATGATGATCTGTAGAACTGTATATTAAGTTCTGCAGGTAAGAACTTAAATTTGGTGTTGAGTAGTGACATCAGAAATAATAATATCCCTGAGATACTTACGATAAATGAAAATAACGATATCGGTTTTATCAGTCCACCAATCTTATCAAAAGCTACGATCTGTATACCATCTACCGGTTTATATACCGCATAAGTCACATCATTTTCAATTTTGGTCTGATCCAAACTACTTAAATACCGGATGTCAAATTGAGTATTATCCACGAGATTACTTTGGACTACTCCATTATTTTTAAATATGATGTAGTTCGTTTCAGGCGCCACATATTTTCTATCCTTATTTGTATCTATTTTTATGGATAATGTCAATGGCGCATCGTTGTACTTTGTATTTTCGATCTTATATTGAAGATAGTAGGTATCTTCAAATGGATTAAAATATATGTGTTCTGATTTTCTATCCGCTTTTGTTATTGCCTGTAAGAAAGTATACGCTTTGCTGAAGTGATTGTTGAACAAGGTCGTCCCCTGTTGATCGATTACCTCTAGTGTAATATTGTAAGATTGGATATCTAACCCTGCATTTGTAATTATAGATTTGACAAATGATTCAAAGTCATTTTTATCCAGTCCAGACGGGTAGGGTAGTGAAGCCAGTTGAGGGAAAATGTCCGAGACTTTGAGTATCGAGTCTATAGAATTAATCTTGGCATTCGTATTCTCATTAGGAAAGGTGTACAGATCCATGATGGTATTGGACTGTACTTTTATATTGTCATTGAGTCTATAATAGAAAGTAATACTCGCCAAGAATCCAGAGAAGATTATTAGCCACCATATGGTGTAGATGATATTCTTTTCTGTATTTTCAATATATAATTCTAATATGAGAATATAGGACAGTACGAAAGTGTACAGTGTCCATATAGGAATCTGGATATCGAAGGAGTAAGATAGCGGATATGTCAAGATGATTCCTGCTATGTAGCTTAGATATTTGACTAGATGATTCTGGTCAGTTGATATTTGTTTGAATAGGATAACAGAGCTATAGAAGACTGTAGATAGTGCGAGTATAAAACTAATCAGATAGACGATCCCCTGTGTTGTATATTGCAGTATTTCGGTATGTAGACCACTCATTGGTTCCGAATAGAGTAAACCTTTAGCTATGTAGCATAAGTATATGAATGCACTCGTCACCAAGAATGGGAAGAGTACATTTTTTATTTTGTAATTTAAGTATGTTAAATATTCCGATCGTTTGATGAGGGAGAATAAGAATGCTACGATAGCTAGACTGATGATAAATGTTTGAAGATTTGGACAAATTCCACATTGAGTATTTTGGATGCTAGCTAAGTATGTGTCGTTGAATATTTCAGATATAAAAAAATAGTCGATTACAAGTATACCTATACCGATGCCTATACCCGCTACAATCGGAAGCTGGTCTTCTTCAAAAACTTTTTGATATATGTACCTCAGAAAGAACAGAACAAAAAGAAAGTAGAATAAATATGCGAGTTGATTCAGAATTGAAAACTGTTTTATCCTCGTAGTACTTATTGAAAATTTATTCTTTCTGATGTCTAGTATAGAAGCGGATTCGATGGAATTATCTTCTGTGTTATAAGATAGGTGAAGTTTTTCTTTGATGTGCTCAGCAAATTTACCGCCAGCTCTAAGATCTAGCCCTATTGTAATTTGATGTTTTCGTTTGATATCCTTATATATAATTGCATAATCAGCGGTGCTTTTGTATCGTTGTTCCTGTTGAGTAATATAATTGTTCCAGAATATCGTACTATCCCCATACTGAATCAACACATCATATGGCGATGTAGACAGAGCACTGTAGTCTATCTCTTTTGGATGGGATTCCTTGACGATAGATGTGATCTTCATAAATTCGTCGTCCAAGTAAGATTGCAACGTATTGTTCTTTGCTTCATTTTGACTTATGAAATACTCTGCCGATCCCAGAATTATGGCAATTGAAAAAGCTGCAATCATGAAAATTGCATTGCGTGTAGAAACTACTTTCGAATTTATTTTTGTCAAAATTTTCTTATTGTAACTCAAAAATAGCGTTTTACATATTAAATAATAATTTAATGTGTTTTTATTTTTAGATCGAGCTTATATTTTGACATTTAGACACGAGTAGACGAAGGAGTATAAGTAAAAACGAGATGTACGAAGGTGAAACGAACCTTCTCTTACATCGTCCAGGATTAGCTATATGAACTTCGAATGCCAGAATCATCCGTATAGTTCCTAAAAGTTCTATCATACAATTTGTATTCGCTATCAGTCTATATTAATCATCGAGGTCTATTATAAAAAACGAACAACAATTACCATCGGCATCTGTTCTTTATGAAATCATGCGAGAGAGATGAATTTAATATTAAAAACAGCTGTCAAAGGAAACTACAAAACGGTAATGGAGGCATTCGATCGGAGGCTTTTCGAAGCACTCAAACCGAGTGTCGGTAAGATGGAGATCGTAGAATTTACAGGTTCCAAAAAAGGAGATAGAGTGCATATGCAGTTTATCAGTCCTGTGAAAGCCGAATGGATAAGCGATATCGTAGAAGACGAAGTGAATGATACGAGCGCATGGTTTGTAGATGTAGGTGTGAAGTTACCCTGGCCACTAGCTTCTTGGAGGCACCAGCATATTGTAGAAATGATCGATGAAAACAATTCTATGATCATAGACGATATTACCTATACGGGGACTAATTTTTTATTTACTTTATTTCTGTACCCAGCTTTGTTTTTTGGTTTTTATCCTCGGAAGAAAATCTATAAGGCGTATTTTTCTAAGCTCTATAATTCATAGGTCTTCTTAAAGTTAATTTACTTTCTATTGGTGGGTTTTTAATAATATAATTCCACGACCCATTCTGAGCAATATCAAAAGAGATAAAGTGATCCAAGAGGTTTGGCGATTAGACCAATTGATGTTTGTCAAAGTACGATGACTAATCTACCAATAAAGAGTGCTCCGCTACAAAAATCGAATTACAACTTTTATTCTATTTTTGCTTTTATTGGCCTCGTTATTAAAAATGAAATAAATGCTCAATCACAAAATATTTGGACAGGGGGATCCCATAATTATTCTTCATGGTCTATTTGGAATGCTAGATAACTGGCAAACCATAGCTAAGAAGTTGGCAGAGAATTATATGGTTATCCTCATAGATCAGCGAGATCATGGAAAGTCTGCACATACGGATGAGTTCAATTATGAAGTGCTAGCGGAAGACCTCAGAGTATTTATGGAAGAGAATTGGATGCATGAAGCACACATCATCGGCCACTCTATGGGGGGCAAGACAGCGATGCAGTTTGCCATCCACAATCCTGATATGGTAGAGAAGTTGATCATAGTCGATATAGGACCTAAAGCTTATAAAGCTGGCCATGATATTATTTTTCAAGCTTTGCAAGATGTAAAGATCGATGAAGTCAAGTCGAGAGGGGAGGTGAATGACGTCATAGGAAAGTACATCGACGATGCTGGAATCCGACAGTTCTTAATGAAAAATCTTCAACGAAGAAAAGAAGGTGGATTTCGATGGAAGATGAACCTAGAACTCTTGTATAGAGAATATCCCAATATCATAGACGCAATCCAATATGATGGCCCAGTGGATGTAGATACACTCTTTATATATGGAGAGAAGTCGTATTATATAGTGCCTGATGAGATCGATAGTATAAAAGAATTATTTACACATTCTAAGTTTGCCGCATTGGATGCTGGTCATTGGATTCATGCTGAGAAACCACAGGAGTTATTAGATGTAGTGAATGGATTCCTCAAGGATTAAAAAAAAACACTATATCTGTAGATTGTAAGATGAAAATAAGATGTTACAGTAGATCAAGTGTAAATCAGAATGTTGTTTTTGTTTCATAATCAAGGTATGTTATATACGCCAACGGATAATTGAAATAACTCATTTTGTCTATTTAAACACTATATCGAAACCATTCATATAGCCAGTCAAAACTCCTATTATCACATTAGTAATGTTAATCTTATCTAATTATGCATCTTATGGGAATCAAAACCATCGTTATGTGTATTATTGCATATGAAATTAGTAGATAATAGCTAATTTGAAATTCAAACATTATAAAATGAAGAAAAGTATAAAAGTCTTTGGTTTGATAGCTGTCCTGATAATAGGTATGTCAGCAGTAGTGGTAAAAAATGATAAGTTATTTGAAATCACTAAGAACATCGAAATATTCGCTAATGCATTCCAAAAGTTGAATACAAATTATGTAGATGAGATAGACCCTAGCGAACTTATGAGGATAGGCATAGATGCTATGGTCGGATCGCTGGATCCATATACTAATTTTATATCAGAGAGCCAGATAGAAAGCTATAGATTGTCAAATGAGGGTAAGTATCAAGGCATGGGCGCTATCATAGATGTAGTCGGTGATTACATAACCATCCTCGAAACATATGAAGACGGTCCTGCACTCAAGGCTGGGCTCATGGCGGGAGATCAAATTATAGAGGTCAATGGATTTCAGACAAAAGGGAAAACAACGGAAGAGATGAACGCCATCGCAAAAGGCGTAGCCGGTACTGTAGTTAATCTAAGAATCCAACGACCTGGGATGAAGGATGCTTTTGATGTTGAACTCACTAGGGGAGAGACGATCATACCAAATGTGCCATACTCGGGTAGAGTGGCAGATAATATAGGTTATATATCATTGACTACATTTACACAAAACGCAAGTGGAAATATCAAGTCTGCACTTCAAGACCTGAAAAAAGAAGGTGATATGGATGGGGTCATTCTTGATCTCAGATATAACGGTGGAGGATTACTAAGAGAAGCAATCGCTATAAGTAATCTATTCATCGATCAAGGGAACGAAGTTGTGACTACAAGAGGAAAGATCAAAGAGCGAGATAGAACATTCAATACGATGGTGCATGCGGAGGACTTAGAGATCCCTATAGTAGTATTGACGAACAAAAGATCTGCCTCTGCATCAGAGATCGTATCGGGTGTATTGCAAGATTATGACAGAGGCGTAGTCATGGGGCAGCGAACATTCGGTAAGGGGTTGGTACAGAATACAGAAGAGGTTGGGTATAATTCTAGAGTGAAACTTACTACTTCCAAATATTATATCCCAAGTAGAAGATGCATACAAGCAGTGAAGTATGAGAACGGAGTCCCTGTAGATATCCCAGATAGCGAAAGATCTCAGTTCAAAACAGCAAATGGTAGGATAGTACTCGACGGTGGAGGTGTTACTCCAGATGTGAAGCTTCCCGCAAAAGAACAATCAGAATACACAAAAGCTCTGATAGAAGATAAAGTAATCTTCGGATTTGTAAATGATTTCGTTACTAAGAATGATAGTGTAGCAGCTCCTGGTATGTTTAGATTTACAGATTATCCTTCTTTCAAATCTTACGTACGTAGCGGTGAGTTTGATTTCGAATCAGAATTAGAGGCTAAGTTGGACAAGTTAGAAGAGGAAGTAGATCAATCACTTTCTGCGGATTTCAAACTACTAAAGGATAAGATCGTAGCACAACAAGCGGATGATATTGACCAATACCAAGAAGAAATCACAAAAGAGATCGAAATGCAAATTATAGCAAGGTATTACTATCAATCTGGTAAAGCAAAACAAAAACTAAACGGTGACAGCGAAATCCAAGAAGCTATCAAATTACTAAATGACCCAGCTAGGTATAATAAGATTCTAGGGAAGTAATACCGACGGTATACATAAATTGAAAGCAGGCTACTGAATCTATGGTTTCCTATTGTGGTTTGATAAAAGATGCGAGTATCATAATTAGGGACAGAACCTTTGTTTCAATGTATTTTGTATTTTCTAGGATGGTTCATAAGTAAGGATAGCAATACAATTGTGTGATGATGTGGTTCTCAAGTCCATATTCGCTAGTGGCCTTAGCTGGTTTAGGTATTTTGATTGGATTTTGTCGTTAAGAATGCTCATCTGTTTGAGCAATGGTGAATTTTCCTTTATACGAGGAGCGAAGTCGAGTGGAATGCACAGGTGTATTTTGATCCAAATGGCGTTAAAAGCTAATTTAAATCTTGACTTCTTTGTTTCGTTTCTGTGTCAAAACTGAAATGGAAAGCCTAGCGACGAGCGAAATATATGCTTGAAAATATAGCATCATTTTACGATCGGAATAACATACTTGACGTTGCAGCGTATCAAAATATCGAATTAACCTCCAGTAATTGATGATCGTAAAACTAAAATTCTGACCTTTTTCATTTATTATATAGATGTATATATATATTGCGCTCTTAATTATGGCTACAATATTAAATATAGAAACAAGTACTGATATCTGCTCTGTATGTATCGCTGACGGCACGGAGGTCCTGGCAGTGAGAGAGACACCAAGATCATACAGTCACAGTGAGGTGATCGCGGTATTCGTAGATGAATGTCTACGGGAAGCAGAGATGACTGCGCGAGATCTAGATGCTGTATCTATAAGCCGAGGGCCCGGATCCTATACGGCATTGAGAATCGGAGCCGCCACAGCTAAGGGGATCTGTTTTGCGGTAGATATCCCGTTGATTTCCGTCGGCACATTGGAGGCATTAGCCAGTACTCTTATGAGTGTATGCGGAGATAATGAGATCATCATCCCTATGCTAGATGCTAGGAGAAAAGAAGTATACCACGCTATATATAGTATGAAGTTGGATCCCATACATAATGTAGAACCGATTATTCTCGACGATACGACTTTTTCGTCCTTATCTGATTATGATAAAATTCACTTTTGTGGAGACGGTGTATCAAAATCTAAAGACATATTAACGATATCCAATGCGGAATTTCATGATATAGAGTGTTCCGCTATGAGCATGATAGCCTTGTCTCATGAAAAATTCGAGAAAAAAATATTTGAAGACATTGCATACTATGAACCACACTATTACAAAGGGGCCAATATCACTGTACAAAAGAAGAATATTCTAAGATAATCGGAATTTCTTATTCATAATCATCGTTATATATATATAATTTAAGATAATTTGATCTGTCGATAGCTGAGTGGCAACCTAGTTAGATTGGACGGTTCACATTATATATAGTTCATTTTCGAAATGTAAAATATATTCTATTTCTCTTTGGTTAATTACGAATAACGAAAGTTTGGCATACAATTCGCAAAGAGTATAGTATAGAATTTTTCCGTGAACTATCAAACAATTTCGTAATGAGGAATAAAAAGAACGAAACCGTAACACTTAAGAAAGGAGGCAATGATGTCCAATTGGATTATGCTGATCTAAGAAAGGCGGTATTGGTTTTAAGAGCAGTCAATCATAAATTACGTCAACGAATTATCGACCTATTGGAAGATGGCGAGACAATGACGGTAACTGATATTTATATCAAGCTAAGATTAGAGCAATCGGTAGCATCACAGCACCTAGCTATATTGAGAAGAGCAGGAGTAGTAGCAACAGAGAGACAAGGTAAGTTTATATACTACTCTTTAGACAAAAGCAGATTAGCCCAGATTTCTGTATTAGTAGAAGATTTAGCGGGGTAGTATCTTTACTTTAATCAACTACCTAAAAGTAATTGACTTATAGTCGATTATAAACAATTAATTCTCTTTTTGTAAGCATATTGTATATCGTTTGTACAGATTATTGAGACTAATTGGAACTTTTTTACTTACATATATTGATTTTTTATAATATAATTATGACAACACATTATAAAATTTCATATTTGTATCAGGTCCAATATTCAAAATAAGAAACTACAAACTAATGAAAGGAACGAAAGTTGTTTTTAACAGCGAAAAGCTGAATTATTCTTCGGAATTAATGAGGGCATTAGCCCATCCACTGAGATTGAAAATCTTAGAATTCATTGATCAGCACGGTGCTATCAATGTAAACAAAATCTATCATGCACTGAAAATTGAGCAATCAATAACATCGCAACATCTCAAGATAATGAAGATGGCAGGTGTCGTGCACGCAGAGAAAGATGGAAAATTTGTTTCATACTCGATCGACTACGATGTAGTCACGCGTGCTGAGAAAGCAGTAAAAAGATTTTTAGGATAGAGTTTTATAACACCCAAGCAAAAAAATAATCTCAGGTTTCTCTTAATAGAGAAGTCTGGGATTTTTGTTTTTATGATAAATTTGAATACTCTTTTATCTACCTAATCTTATCTGATGTCACTAAAGATCAGCAAAAGTATACTGATCTACTTGCCAATTATTAGAGCAAATACCACCATATTTGTCCTATGATAAAACCCTTCAATACGGAACATACACCTCAGCGACTAGCCATAAAACTGAAATCCAAAGCAGAGACTTATGTAAGGCAAGGTCATCCTTGGGTTTTTGAGTCCTCAATAGTCAAAATAAACAAGGAAGGAAAAGCTGGAGATATTGCCATTATATTTGATCAAAGAAAAAATAAGTATCTCGGCTTAGGTCTATATGATCCATATTCACCGATTAGGATTAAGATGCTAGGTCATAATCATTCTGTGAATATAGATCGAGAATTTTTCGTCGATCGTATTGGCGAAGCTTTTGATTTGAGAGCACCTCTTTTGGCTTCAGGTACCGATGGTTATAGGCTTCTCTTTGGCGAAAACGATGGGGTTCCAGGACTTATTTGTGATGTATATGCTCATGTTGCAGTAGTAAAGTTATATTCTGCGATATGGTTTCCTTATCTACATTGGATTATGGATGGTATATTAGAAAGCACAACATCCAGCGTGATAGTGTTGCGACTATCAAGGTTGCTCCAGAAAGATAATGTCATACGAAATGGTCTCAATGACGGTGATGTAATCCACGGAGAATTGCCTGATCCAGAAATAGAATTCAATGAATATGGGGTTCGCTTTATTGCAAATGTGATCAAAGGGCATAAGACTGGATATTTCCTAGATCACAGAGCGAATAGACACAAAGTGGGTCAGATGTCAAATGGTAAATCAGTCTTGGATGTATTTTCTTATGCAGGTGGATTCTCGGCTCATGCGATAGCTGGCGGAGCGAAAGAAGTAATAAGTATCGATATCAGTAAGCAAGCCATAGCACTCGCGTCACGTAATGTAGGTCTCAATAAGGAGTCCGCGCCACATAGAACCATGGCAATCGATGCCTTCGAAGGTATGCAGCAACTCATAGATCAAGGCAAGAAATTCGATGTAGTGGTGGTAGATCCTCCTTCGTTTGCAAAAAATGCAGCGGACATCCCCGCAGCAAAAAAATCCTACGAACGGCTGGCTAAGTTAGCGATTCAACTGGTGGCTGTAAGAGGGTTGTGTGTCATGGCCTCTTGTTCTAGCAGGATATCAAAAGACGAATACTTCGATTTGGTGGAATCGGCATTTGATACTTTCTCTAGAGCATATCGATTAGTAGAAAAGACCTTCCATGATATCGACCATCCAGTTAACTTCCCAGAAGGCAGTTATCTAAAAAGTGGATATTATAAGATGGACTAATGTTGATAGAACATGGATAAGTAAGGATTGGATAGATTTTTATAAGTTCCTTTGATGGATAAGTTTGTTCAAAAGCTCAATAATTCAAGAACTCTATAACTCTTCCATTCAAACCACTCAAGCGTAATTTTATTGTAAACACTTCACTCTTTTGTTTTTGTTTGCTTTTAATAAAAGGAATATATTTGAGCAGATAAATTTCATTTTAATGGCGACAATAATCACAAAACCTGATATAGAAATCTCAGCAGAGGTCAAAGAACTTATCAAACATCATACAGAGGAGATGGGTCAGGTAGTCATTCATTTTACGGTAGATAATCCTGGAGGTCATGATTCATTCATAAGGATATGGCCTACGACTTTTCTCTATGATCATCATTCATCTCATAGAAGTGAGCTGGTCCATATCGAAAACATTGTATATTATCCCAATTGGCAGCTTTGTCCAGGCGGAAAAGGGGCTCAGTTTACTTTGGTTTTTAGTGGATTACCTAAGTCGTGTACTACTTTTGACTTTATTGAGCATTGTACAAATCAAGGTGGAGCATTTGAAGTACATGATATAGCCAGAAATAATAGCGATGTATATTACTTGAAGATGTAATTTTTAATCTTAATTTGGCTATCAAATTGAGTTGTTTGTTGGTAATGTTTTACCGCTTGAGTCTCAATATGCACCGATGGTCCAAAACTAGAAGTTTTTCTTACATGAATAACTTAGTTTGTGAGATCTAGAATTTACTATAATTATGTATTTGAGATTTTTTTTACTGATATTACTCTTTATTCTTACTGGTCCCATGTGTTACGGACAAGGAGTAGTAGAGGTAATAAGATTAGAAAAAGACGATGGACTCAAAGACCGAATTGTAGATAGGGTTATAAGAGATAAGCAAGGGTATTTCATAGTGTTTCAAAAAAATACAATCCAAAGATATGATGGGCGTACATTTATGGATATTGATTTGTCTGAGCTGCGAAGTAGAGATGTTGAGGTGCGAGATTTCCAATCAGTAGAGATATTAGCTGATGGTAAGATAGTGATGTATGTACCTGAAAGTGAAGTATTGTTTTATTTGAATCCTAGAGCTCAATCAATTACGTCTGCTCCTTTGAGTGGTATTCCGATAGTGAATAATGGTGCTTTGTACATCTTAGAAGACTCATATCCCACAACCCAACAACACGGACTCCTATTGCATAGTGGTCATTTAGAAGAAACTCTGACTACAGAAATCATCTCGAATGTGATTTTACCCGCTGGAATAACAGAAGTTGCTAATCTAGATAGTGTTTTTTATGTGAGTACAGTTGATGATTCATTATTTCATATTGAAAATGAGAAAGTCACAAAATTGGATATCATCGGAAAATTAGTCCAGCGAGCGAATGGAATTTATGTATTTGATCAGCCTTCAATTTATAAGATCACGGGCAAGGAAGTCACTAAAGTTACTGATTTACTGGATAGGTCCTTTAGGTGCAGTATTATTAAGATAGACCAAAAAGGTAATATCATAGCTGCTTACAGAGGGAGAGAAAGATTCCATGATAGACTCTATGTGCTCGATAATAATGATTCTCTACATGTGATGAGTCAAATAGTGGAGGAAACTGATGTGTTCAAAGATTTTCATACAGATGATGCTTTCTATCGATGGATGCTTGGCGGCTACAATGGGATCCACGTGATCAATTTGATGAGAGAGGGGTCGAGTTCGATACTAGAGAAACCCGACTTGAAAAAGAGTGATTTTGGAGCAGTGATATCTGGAGTAGCTACGAATGGGGAAGAAGAGATTGTATTTACAAAGGAGATTCAAGGTGTGTTTAGCTATGATAAGATAGCTTCCGATTATAATGAAATATTGAATAAGTATACTGATAGTGGCGATTTTGAGCGAAATTCTAAATTGTACTATCATAGAAAATCAGATGCGTACTATTCTCATGCATATAGATATGATGGGAAAAGTGATATCTATAAATTTACCATAGAAGATGAATTAGCGGTGAAGCACACTCTGCCCTTAAAATTAAATGACATCTACGTCAGCGATGAAGATGAACTTATCTTGGGAGGATTCATAACTAATACGGATACAGGGATAATAGCGAGATTCAATCTTGAGACAGAGAAATATGAGATCTTAAGTAATCAGACTCCTCAGGTTAGAAGTATATTTTTTGATGATGTAAGTAGGAAGTATTGGATTGGGACTTATAAAGGACTGATGATATTTGACGAATCATTTACCTTGATTAAGACGCTCAGTAAGAATGCTGATTCTAAGTATAAGTTGCCGATTGACCATATAATCATGTGTATCAGGTACAATGATAAGATCATAGCCGGCAGTTATGGAGGAGGGGTGTATATCATAGACCCAGAAACATACGAAGTCGATCTTCAAATAGATGAAAAAAAAGGATTAACAGATAATTCGGCTATAGGTATCATTGAAGATGATATTGGGAATTGTTGGATTACGACTTTCAATGGTGTGAATGTCATAGACAGTGATTTTAATATCATCGAAAAAGTATATGGATTTGAGGGATTGCCTAATCGAGAATTCAACTCAAAGGCAATAGCAAAAGATGGTGATGGTATTATATATAGCGGTACGATAAATGGAGTGTCTTCATTGGACCCAGAGAAGGTACTACAGTGGGGTAAGTCTTATGGTGTTGATATCTATCGGGTTGTTGGATATAGTGATAGTAAAGTAGACCAATTAAGTTTTAAAGATGAGATTACACTGCTAAAAGCATATGACAGTATACAGGTATTTTATAATTTGATTGATTATCATATTTATCCATTTGTCAAGGAAAATCTTACTGTTACGGCGGAAGATCTTAATTATTCCGTAGTAGAAAAGACGGTAACCATAAGAGATATAAAATTGGGAGAGTATACATTGAAAGTAAATACAGACGGTTCCTATTTTGGTTCAGAGGTTCAGATAATCAGAAAACTAAATTACCCATGGTACTTATTAGTGTTGTTGGCAATTCTAGGTGGTTGTTTATTGGTTTATCTGATTGTCAGAAAATTATCAAATACGACAAAACGAAGAGAAGCCGAGAAAACGAAGTTGAATAAGCGGATTTCAGATTTGCAATTGACTTCTCTTCAATCGCAGATGAATCCACACTTTATATTCAATGCACTAGGAGCGGTACAGTACTTTATCCAGACGCATAATACAGAGATGGCGGATGAGTATCTAAGTAATTTTGCTATGCTGATGAGAAGTATCCTCGAGTCTTCCAAGTCAAAGTATATAAGGCTCAGTGAAGAGTTGAGGCTGCTAGAGCTGTATGTGGGATTAGAAAAAGTAAGATTCGAAAAACTATTCGAATGTGATATAAAAGTGGAAGCAAATGTAGACACCGAGATTAATATCCCCCCTATGGTCATACAGCCATTTGTAGAGAACGCAATCAACCACGGATTGTATAATCTAAAAGCTAGAGAGGGATATCTGTTAATTCATTTCAGTATGCCTGAGGAAGATTTGCTCATTTTAAAAATAAAGGATAATGGAGTAGGTAGGAAAAGAGCCGCAGAATTGAGAATGAAAAAGCATAAATCAAGAGGAACACAAATCGTTCAAGAAAGATTAGAAACCATAAATAATGGGCAAGAATTAATCGTAACTACGGACACAGAAGATATAATCAAAAACGGAATAGTTATGGGAACAGAGGTGTCGATTATTATAGATGCTCGGAATTAGGTTGACATATCGCTTTGATAAGTGTAGGATGATCTCTAGTTGATCTCAATTCATATTTGAGATATGATGAGATAATAAGAATTTATAATTGGCCAAATAACAAAATAATACCGTTTGTACCACCAACAATACCGTTCGTCAAATTTGTTGGGTTATTAGAAATATTTCTTGTATTTTGTAAATCTATTTAGCGCATTAAAAAACACCCTTATTTTTTAATCGAGCTTTTGAAATTGACAGTGGTATTAGAAAAGACATACCGCTGTTTTTTTTATAGTAATCAATTATTCTGCAGTTCGCCCTATTGATTTTATAGAATGATTAGTTATATTCTTTAAATAACCCCACCAAAACAAGTCAATATGATCAAGGCTGTAATCATAGATGATGAACAGAAGCTGAGAGAAGTTCTGCGTATAAAACTCAACCAATTTTGTCCAGACATAAATATCCTTGATCAAGGTATTGATGCAAAGGATGGCTATGAGAAGATCATCGAGCACAAACCCGATCTTGTATTCTTGGATATCGCTATGCCAGGAGAGTCAGGATTTGATATGCTGTCAAGATTTGAAAACATAGATTTTGAGATCATTTTTGTAACAGGTTTCAATGAGTATGCCCTAGACGCTCTGAAAGTAAGTGCAGTAGACTATATCCTCAAGCCAGTAAAGACAGATATACTGATTCAAGCAGTTGAAAAAGCCAAAGCTAAGATAGAGGATAGAACGATTATAGCACAGTATGAAATCTTAAAGCATAATCTAAATCATATCGGAGATCAAAATACGAAAGTAGCGATCCCAGGTGCAAATGCTTACGAATTTGTAAAGGTAGCGGATATTATAAGATGTGAAGGATGGCAGAAGTATACGAAGATTCATCTTGCAGATGGCGAAGTTATTGTGAGTTCCTATAATCTTGGAGTGTTTAGAGATATGCTAGAAAGCTATGATTTTTTTAGTGCCCATAAATCTCATCTGATTAATAATTCTCATATCAGAAGGTACCTGAAGGACGGGACTATTATATTTTCCGATGGGTCGAATGCTCCAGTGGCCAGAAGAAGGAAAGAAGAATTCATGGAGCAAGTAATCAAACATCTAAGCTTACACTGATTGGTCAGGAAAGTTCAGAAGTAAAGAGAGGGTGTGCTTTTTGTCTGAAGGAAGGCTGTCCATAGTCTAGTGAATAAAAAGGATATTTTGTATTTCGGTATATCCCTAGGGATGTTTAGAAGTAGGGGCACTTCCAGAATTCAGATGTTAAATAAAGTTGCTAAAAGACCAATAAGAAGGGTAGTCTTTTCAGAAGTAGTTAGAAAAACTGTTATGGAATAAGAATATACGTTATTTACGGATATCCCTCCCTAGTCACTCTTGATCAAATAAAAAAGGATGGATACCGCATTCGATATCCACCCTTCTTATAAGTCTATGTATTATGGATCTTATCCTTGGGTTAAGTTATCTACATAGTATACTTCATCCATACATCCAGCTTGATCTCTAGTAATATATAGAATAAGATTTCCGTATGTGTTTCCACTTTCATCATCAGAAAAATCAAATGTCAATGTTTCCCACTCGTCTGTTTTAGTCATATTTACAGTTTTAGATACGAGTGGAGTATTATCTGGGTAAGCATTATTTTCGAATACTAAAGTAACATCAGTTGCAGCTCCCCATACATCTAATGTGATCGTACTCGGATCAGCAGAGAAATCAACTCTTCCGCCTAATGCCTGTCCAGCTCCTCCCCATACTTCACATCCTGTACCTCTTGTTAGTTTCATAACTGAGCAACTTTCGTTACCATTCGTGTCAGGATTATCGATTCTTTCAGCTGTGTAGCCGCCAAATCCGTCAAAGTAAGCATCTGCTACACTATCTCCTGTATCTGTAGCCCATGTATAATTAATATCTGGTGAAACAGTACTGTCAGCTGTTTCGCATGTTTCTTCTTGTTCTTCCTCCTCTTTGTCATCATCAGAACAGCTCGTCATGAATAATCCTAGACTTGCAAATAAAGCCATGGCCATTAATAATGATTTTGTCGCCTCTGTCATACTTCTCATTTGTGTTTATTTTTTTGTTTTAAATAAATAGTTTTACCAAAAATGGCATCATGCAAAACTAACGAATTAAATAGCGAATTTGCTGATCGTTAGCTGAATATTTTTTCGTTTAGAGTTGTATTTAATTGATCCACAAGTATCTTAGCTTCTTCCACTACAAGAGCCTAATATCCAAATGGTCCAACATGCCAACAATATATTTTTCGAGGCTAGAAGATTCTATTTTCAGAAAAGTAAGTATTGTATTACACGACGTAGCCATGATATGGCATATATTTGTACTCCACCAATTGATGAACTATGAACCTGGATAATATAGATGAAAAATTAGAGGAGCTGGCAGAATTGTTTTTTATAGCTGAGAAAGCTGATCGAAGACTAGGCATCATAGCACATGATCTTGAAGCACTTACACATGATCTGATACTGCATCGTAAGATTATGCACAAAGAGCATCAAGATGTGGTCAAATTAGAAAAAATGTCAAAGTATATGCTCTTTGTGAAAATATTGGGTGATAGGGAGCATGAGCTAGAGCGCGAGCGCCAAGAATACTTACAATCGGTACTTGAGTACAATGCTATTGCTCACGAGATAGAGTTGTTACAATACGAAAAAGAAATACTCACGAAAAAGATAAAAGATAAGGTTGAGCTGAAGAAACAACGTGATTATTATCTAAAAATCAAAGAACAAAAAATCCTCTATAATAATAAGGATCACAATGGAGTCATCAAGAAGTTAAACGGAGAGATCCAAAGGCTAAACCTCCTGAAGCGTGAGATTAAAGAAGCTGTGGACGCGGTAGACAGTACTGATCATTACCTAAAAAGATCTATCCACTACCTAAAGTCTATGGACAACTTTGGAGCTTATGCGATCGAGGGAATGACATTCTCCAAAAAGAAACTCCTCAATAAAGCCATCAATAATGCTATACAAGTAAAAGTACAGATCAAAAAACTGGATAAAGAATTAGATGATATTTACCATAAGTATGAGCTGCCTAGTATGTACAAATATGATGCTTTCATAGATGCATTTCATCATAGTCTTATCACAGATTGGGTACTCAAGAATAAGCTAAAGTCGGCGGTAATGTCTCTCCAGTCTGGAAGAGAACAACTGCAAAGAATACTCGCTACACTAAACCATGATGCCACTAAAAGTGCCGAAAAATTAGAAGTACTAACTGAAGAAAAAAGAATGTACGTGCTCAATTCATAGCTGAGATCTATCGACTGATTTTCTATCTGCATATTCTAATACACGAAGTTTGAGGTTTTCTTCTATCTCCAATGGGCTCATATCATCTACAAAAGTATCAATGATGTAAAATAGAGAATTGACCTGTTTGCTTATCTTAGAATAATATCTTTCATCTTGAAAAGATTTATTCAGAGATGGTATTGGATCATCGAGAAATTTCATTTTGGATTCCATAAGGATCGTGATCTCGTCTCCTGAGGTACTGATTCTTACATCTCCTCTTTGAGATAGATGCTGGATAAATGGAAATAAAGTCTGCATCTCAGAATGAAATCTGGATTCATCTCGCGTCTCGTACCAAAATCCATATTCTTCATTTTGCTTTCCTAACCTAAACCATTTTTTTAATAGAGAAGGATTAGAAAATAACACTGATTTTGGAAAAGACCTGCCAGGTATTTTTGTTTTAAATAGCAGACCTTTTACTATGGTGTGATAGGTCGTTTTATTCTTAGATTTTATCTTTTTTTGTAAATCTACTTCGGAAAGATAGAAATCAACTCCTCCCTTCGTACCCATGATTACATCTTCTTCATCAATTCGATCAGCGAAAATTAATCTCGATTCAGAGATGATTTTTTCTGCTTTATTACCGTTAGGGAAGTATGTATAAGTCGTATCTGCATGATATATTCTCATGAACTCACCGAGTAGTGCTCTCTTTACTTTATTTGATAATTCTTGAAACGGGGCAGTATAATTCGAATGATAAATAGCCCTAGAGATTGCAATGGATATAAATGTGCCGATTATGATTAATGGTATTACCAAAGTCGATAACGTCGCTGCAAAAATGAGTATAGGAACTATAAAATAAACAGACATCCATTTGTCTCTCTTTTCCTTTATTTTCTCTCGCGCTCGGTCTAAATTAATAAGGAGTGCTTGGGTTTTTTGAGTGGTATCCATGGTTCATCCTTTATTCCCCGTACGGTCATTTATACTCTTTGGAGTAAGACTTCATAGAGGATGATACCGGCAGCTACGCTCACATTCAATGAGTCGAAACTATCTACCTGCGGGATTTTGATACTATCATCCGCTATTTGGATAGCTTTTCTACTTACTCCCTTGTTTTCTGATCCCATGATGATGGCAGTCGGGCCTTTGAGATCTTGTTCTGCTATCGTCTTGGTCGCATTGATATCTGAGGCATATATTTTCACATCCATCATTTGCATTGTCTCTAGTGCTACCGGGATACTATTCTCTCTACATAGTGGTATGTCTAAGATCGCACCAGCGGATGATTTTACCATTTCTTCACTTACTCTAGCACTTCCTTTTGCAGGTACTACGATGGCATGTGCGCCGAATACCTTCGCCGACCTGGCTATTGCACCCATATTACGTACATCGGTCACTCCATCTAACACGACTAGCAGAGGTACCTTTCCATCCTGTTTTAGCTTTGGTATCAATTCTGAGACTGTAGTATAGGATACGGGTGAGATATAGGCTACGATACCTTGGTGATTATGACTCCGACTGAGGTCATTTAGTTTCCTTGGAGGCACTTTTGTCAGAGGTATATTTCTTTCTTCACAAGCATTACGTACTTGTACTTCGAATTCTCCAGTAAGGTTATTTTGAAGAAATACTTTTTCAATCTTTTTTCCTTTCTCTATTGCTTCAATGACAGGATTCCTCCCATATATCGTAGTGCTATCCATGTAGGTAGATTTTTGCTTTGATGATTTTAAGAAAGTACAAGATTAGTTAATTATCACTACTCTTTCTAATAAGAAGCCTCCGAAATAATCTTCTATGATCACGTAGTAGATTCCTTCTATAAGTGCTGGTAATCTTACGTAGTTGGTCCCTTCGAATATTATTTTCCTGTGAAGACTTCTGCCGTTGGGATCTACTATATTGAGATACGCTTGATCTTGCCCTCGCTTAGGGTACCAAGTTACTTTGAGTCTATCTGAACTTACTGCAGGATTAGGAGATATGATCATCTCTGCAGCATCTTTCTGCAATCTTGTCAATCGTATATTGGAGTAAGTAAATGATCCATCAAGATCTACCATTTTTAATCTGTAGTAGTTTTCTCCATAGGATGGATCGTCGTCGGT
The DNA here is from genome assembly GCA_938007965.1 of uncultured Saprospiraceae bacterium. Lineage (GTDB taxonomy): Bacteria > Bacteroidota > Bacteroidia > Chitinophagales > Saprospiraceae > CAJXUU01. Next base: position 152,442 of record CALLMH010000004.1, read on the forward strand.
GTAATTGTAATTTGTGATGAAATCACTGCTCCCGATAGAAGACACCTCCGCTAGCGGCTCGAAATCTCTACCTGTCTCACTATGTTCTATTACGAATCTATCTGTTGCAATTTCTATTTCAGTGGTCCATTCGAGTAGTATTGATTCACCGATATCTTGCGTGTTAAATTTTGACAGAACTACAGGGAGCGTAGATTTGGATTCTAGCGCGCCTCCATTAATCCAATCTCTGACTTTCGATATTTCCTCTTGTGTCAAGGGTGCAGATACCCCATTCATCGGTGCGCCACATAAGACTTGATTATCATTGTTGATTTTGTCATATAATAAACTTAAAAATGCGTCTCCTATTTTTATTATGGCGCCATCTGAGCAGCTATTAGAAAGATCTAATCCCAGAATATCTGCGTATGTATCGTATCCCCACATATCGCTGCTTTGATTGTGGCACGATTGACAATTATTAGCATCAAAAATACTTTTGATCTCAGGGTAGAGCGGTAAGCAATATTCTGGGGCTCCATGGTTGATCCAAGATTCTATCTGGTCTAATTTTTCAGCGGATAGCTTATGTACTGACGAAGATTCGAGGCATAGATCATCTTTAGCACTAAGTACTTCATAGACATAGCTTTGTGCTGCATTTCCATGTATGATCATAGGTTGTCCGCAGCTTCCACTTTTGATAAACGAGGTATAATCATCATAACTCCAGTCAGCCTCTGTATTTCCATTGGCATGGCAGCTAGCGCAGTCACTGGCATCTAGGATCGTCTTGATATCTTCGAAAGTCGAAAAATATGTGCCTTCTACTTCACAACTCTGAGCATAGCTCACTGAATAAGATAGAATAAGGAGTATTATGTAAATCAGTTTTTTCACGAAATGTCGAGCATTTGAGCCGACCTCAAAAATAGTATCATTTGACCGCATATCCAAGTAAAACCACGATTTGAAATAAATAATAGATATAATTGCCAACTTCTATCATAGCGGATTGCAAATCAACAATAAAATCGATCTATTTATTTATAAATGATAAGCATCCCTAGACTGACAAGGTCAATGCCTTCGTCTTTAAGTAATCAATATCTCATCCGATCGCTATTGTGCGATCAAGGCATTCTAATATATTGCTTACTGAGGTAGTATTTTAGGATTATCTAGTTGTTTCGTAAAGGCGCCTTAAATTAGTCACTCAAATAAGATCGATTGATGATTCTTTTATCAATATTTGCCTTGTGAAAAAGAATTCCGAAATATCATCCATATCCAATTTGCCACTCGTTATTGCAGCGTTTGTTTCTATCTATATTATATGGGGTTCGACCTACTTATTCAATAAAATATTGGTTGCTGAAATCCCTCCATTTTTACTTGCAGGCATACGGTTTGTTGTAGCGGCACTTATTATATTCGCCATTGCATTTGTCAGAGGTAAATTAAGAGCGATTCCAAAAACACAATTGTTGAACAGTGCTTTGGCAGGCTTTCTATTCCTTACGGTGGGCAATGGATGCGCGGTATGGGCGCTTCAATACATAGATAGTAGCCTTGAAGCATTATTGATATCTGCACAGCCACTCATATTGCTCATCATGCTGTATTTCTTAGAAGGAAAACCTATACAAGCTAAATCCATGATCGGAGTGACTCTAGGCATTTTGGGGATATATTTGTTGGTGAGTCAAGGCGAAGTCAATGCTGGTCCACATAAGTGGTGGGGAATTGGTGCCGTATTCATTGCATTGATCTGCTGGGGATATGGAAGCATATTTGTGTCCAAGGCAGATCTTCCTAAGAATTCATTTATCAAGTCGGGGTACCAGATGCTATTCGGTGGAGGTATGATGCTGATCATCAGTATATTGATCGGCGAATCTACGGCCGGATTATTCACAATGAGTGATCGCGCCATATATGCGATGATCTATCTTATTATATTTGGGAGTATCGTAGCATTTACTGCCTTCAATTTTCTATTGCTCACAGTGTCGCCAGAGAAGGTGGCTACAAGTACCTATATCAATCCTATCGTAGCTATGATATTGGGATGGTGGGTGCTAGGCGAGATCATCACTAATCAAGCGATATTGGCGGCATTGATTCTACTTACTGGAGTTTATTTTATCAATTCTACCAAAGCGCAAAAGTCCATTTAATATTTTATACCTATAAATGGGGCACTCATTTTAGAGTAAATTCAAAAAAATCTGTCAAGAGATATTCAGCATTAAGGACACTTTCTGAATTCTGGTATTGTTTTTTTATTTCAGTTTTTTATAAAGAAAAAATTGAAAGCTGGCAGCGCTAAAAATGCCTGTGCGCGTTTGCTTCTTAGTGGCAAGCCACCCTTGGGCGTGCGGCTGCTAAGATAGATAACCAATAGCACCGTTATCAGGCTAAAAGATCAATAAGCCGGGTAATCTTTTCAGAAGTAGTTATAAAAAACTGTCAAGGAATAAGGCAATTCATCATATACGAATTTCCTTATTCGAACCGTAAAAACTCATCTTGCGCTCGAGCGAAGTCTTCAGGTATTCCGATATCTAAAAAATACCCATCACTTTGGTATCCATAAAATTTTGATTCTTTGGTATGGGTCTGGAAGTAGTTATTCTCCAATGAAAACTTCTGAGGAAAGTCAATAGATAAAAATGCCTGAACATTAAATATATATACGCCACCGTTGATTAGACCCCTTGATACAGCTTCTTTCTCTTTGAAGGTATGAATTCTAGAATCATTGTCGGCGATTACAGTTCCGTACCTATCGAAGTCGATCATAGTCTTGAGACCTATTGTGACATCTGCCTCTCTATTCTGATGGAAGACGAACTGACCTTGGATGTCTGTAATGAATAGTGAGTCACCATTCGTGACCAATACATGATCTCCATTTACTGCCTTCATTGCTTCCTTGATGGCTCCTCCCGTACCCAGAGGCATTTCTTCGTAGACGTATAGAAGGTCGCAGCCTTTATATGTATCGCCGAAATGATTTGCAATGATATCAGATTTGAATCCCACAGAAAATATGACGCTCTGTATCCCTTGCTTGATGAGGTGATCTAAGAGATACTCTAGAAATGGTCTTCCGTTTATAGGGGCCATTGGTTTAGGGACTTCTTTGACTACGGATTTGAGTCTTGTGCCCATACCTCCAGCAAGTATGATGGCTTCAGTTAGATTCATTGTGGGAATAAGGTTAGTTCTACAATCTGGCAAACGGCGTGGCCGATCATCATATGACATTCTTGGATTCTCGGTGTATCTCTTGATGGTATAGGGATGAGGATATCACAGTGATCTGCCATTTCTCCACCGCCTTCACCAGTGAATCCAATGGTGACCATATTTTTCTTTTTAGCTACTTTGAGTGCTTCTACCACATTGGCTGAGTTTCCAGAGGTGGATAATCCTATAATGATATCTCCGTCATTACCTATTGCCTGTAGGAGTCTGGCATACACTTGATTGTAGGAATAATCATTCGCTACGGCCGTGATGTACGAAGTGTTGACATGCAGTGCTTCTGAGGGCAGTGGCGGTCTATCATAGTAGTACCTTCCAGATAATTCAGCAGCGAGATGTTGAGAGTCCGCTGCGCTTCCTCCGTTTCCACAGAAGAGGACCTTCCCTTTCTGACTATAACATTTCACGATAGCATCCGTCACATCACTGATTTTGGCCTGGATAACTTCATCTGCCAACACTTGTGTTTTTAGTGCAATCGAATCTTCTATATTCTGCTTTATTATTGATCGCTTGTCCATGTAGTAAGTCCTTTTTGTAGAAAATTATAGCGTACGATTTCAGCTCCTAGTGGTTTTAGTGATTTTTCGAGATCATATCGAGTATTTCCAGGGCAGTAGAATAGCATGAATCCACCACCACCTGCTCCAGATATTTTTCCTCCAGAGGCTCCAGCAATTATTGCTGTTTGGTATATTTTATCGATCAACTCATTGGTTATTCCTTTGGCCATTTTCTTTTTAAATTGCCAGCCATTATCTAGAATTTTGCCGATTTTGGGCAGTTCACCTTTGAGTAGAGCTTCTTTCATCATAAATGCTTGTTCTTTTAGAGATAACGTAGCGTCTAATGCATCTTGATCTTTATTCTTGATATTTTCTTTTTGTTGTTCTATGATTTTAGCGGATTCTCTAGTCGTCTTTGTATATAATAGTACGAGGTGGTATTCTAGTTCCTGTAGTATCTCATCTTTGATACGGAGTGGATTTACAATTACATTATCATCTTTGAGAAATTCCATAAAATTGACCCCGCCAAATGTAGCGGCATATTGATCTTGTTTTCCACCTGCCATATTGAGATCTACCCTTTCTATGTCATATGCTAGTCGTGCGATATCATATTCTCCTAGCGGTAGGTTTAACATCTCTACGAATGCTCCGATGATAGCGACCACCAGAGTAGAAGAAGTTCCAAGCCCGGAGCCAGCACTTACATCTATGGAGGTTGTCAGTTCCAGCCCCATACCGTCTTTGAGATAATCTTTGACGATTCTATTATATACACCTTTCTGTAAGATGAGCATAGGATCGGTAATATCTATATGGTCAGTCGGGTCAAATTCTAGTCGTTCGTCTCGATCTACGGCATTGAGTATGATTTTGCCATCTGTGCGAGGTATGATCGATGCATTGGCGAATGCACTTATCGTAGCATTTAATATTGCACCTCCATAGATATCTGGAAATGGACTCACATCAGTACCACCTCCTGCGAGACCGATCCTCAGTGGTGCTCTACTTCTATATATCTTATCGTATTCTATCATTTGTATCTAGGAGTTTATTGTGGACTTTAGTTTTAGTATATTGTCAATCAATATCTTCCAACTGTATTTCTTTTTTTCTTCCAGCATTGACTTTTGCAAGGCCTCTCGATCAGTATTATTGTAGAATCTTATTATAGAATCCGCTATCGCTTTTGGAGTCGGGTCTACGACGTATCCCACTTTTCCGTCAGGGCACATTTCCGATAGCCCGCCTACATTGGTAACTATCATCGGCTTATTGAAGTGGTATGCTATCTGAGTGACACCGCTCTGAGTAGCTGTTTTGTAGGGCTGCACCAGTAGGTCACAAGCGTTGAAGTAATGTGCTACCTCACTATCAGCGATAAACTTATCAAACTGATATATATCTTTTGCGAGATCCAGTTTTTTAATCAGACTTTGGTACTTTTCTTTATTTGAATAGTATTCACCTGCTATGATGAGTTTATAACCACTGTTACGGAATCTATCGTCAGCGAATGCCTCTAGCAATATATCCAACCCCTTGTAATCACGTACAAAACCAAAAAACATGATATACTTATAATCCTTGGGCAATCCTATTCTGTCAAGAGCTATTTGCTTTGGTTCTACCTCGCCAAAATTATCAAATATAGGATGAGGACTGAGGAGTCTAGGTTTTTTGGTGTCAAAAATCGAAACTTCCTCTAAGACAGATTGTGTCATAGCTACGAATCCGTCTACAGCGCTTACGAAATACTTTGTGAATGCTCTATCACCAATTCTAGATTCATGAGGGATGATGTTATCAATGATAGTGATGACTTTCGTCCTTTTGTTGGACTTGATTCTCCTGAGCATTGTGCCAAATGCCGGTCCCATAAATGGCAACCAAAATTTAACAATAATCAAGTCGAAATTTTCATTTTTGATTTTATTTCCTTGAGATATCCAATTAATAGGATTTACCGAATTGATGGTTCTTTGTATCTTGATATTCTGTGGTGCCGAATCTTCAGAGTATTGAGTTTTTCCGGGGAAGAGGAAATTGGGGTATTGCAGACTGAAAGTATACACGATTACTTCATGCCCTTGATCTTGGAATTCTCTGGCCATGCGTTCATTGTATGCAGCTAGGCCGCCCCTATATGGATAAGCGGTGCCGATGATGGCTATCTTATATTTTGATTCTCTGATGGTATACTGACTTTAGGTATATTTATAATGTATAAAGTACACTTATTCACAAATTTAAAAAGAAATAGGAGAAAAGGAAGACTTATGTAACTTGGCTGTAATTAGCAAGATCTACTTTTCTGGTGGATGAGGGCTTTAGGTTTCTTGATACTCTTTCTTTGATTTGCCATATCAGTTGAATATCTGTGTATAGTTTGACTAAAGTTGATTTTAATGCGGAGTAATAATGAATTGACGAAAATAAATTGAGATTAGTCTGTTGTCACTTGCAAGTCACATTTTGACAAACAAATGCAACAATGTTGCATTTGTTTGTCAAAATGTTTATTTTTGGGTTTTTTAATTACGAACAGAATTAATTTAATTTAAATCCAAATCTAAGTTTTATGTTTAAGAATGCACTTTTATTATTATTTGTAGCTGCCTCGTTAGTTATGACTTCTTGCGAAAAAGAAGATCCAGTAATTCCAAATGAAGAAGAGGTAATCACGACGCTCAACTATACGTTGACCGCAGTTGGAGATGCGGGTATAGTTACTTTCTCCTTTCAAGATCTTGATGGTGATGGAGCTGGCGCACCTACAATAACAGGTGGAGACTTAGTAGCCAACACTACATATACTGGAGTGCTGGAATTATTGAATGAAACCGAATCTCCAGCCGAGGATATTACTGAAGAAATAGAAGAAGAAGATGATGAGCATCAGTTCTTCTTTCAATCTGACATCGACGGTCTTTCTGTAGCATACAATGATGAAGATGAAGATGGTAATCCTGTGGGATTATCCACTACACTCACTACAGCAGATGCCGGTAGCGGTAGTTTGACTATCATATTACGTCATGAGCCTTTGAAATCAGCGGCTAATGTATCTGATGGTGACATTACGAATGCTGATGGCGAAACGGATATAGAAGTTACCTTTGCCGTAGAAGTGAAATAAATGATATTAAGATTATTAGGTGCATTTTTTGTAATAGTTGTATGCAGTAATCGCGTACCAGCTCAGGATTGTAATATTTCTATCGAGGGATATGTGATCGATGAGGGAACTGGTTTGCCCTTATCACATGCGAATGTAGTCATACAAGAATTATCTTTTGGTGCCAGCACTGATGATAGAGGAGTTTTCTTATTCGAGAAATTATGCGAAGGAGAATATCACCTCATATTATCACATATAGGATGTGCACCCCAAAAAATGCACCTAGATCTTATTCAGGATACTGTATTGTATGCTGTATTTAGACATACTCCAGTCTCATTAGACGATGTAGTAGTGATGGGTAAGAAAAATAACTTAAGCACCCAATCCAATCTATCTGTAAATAGACAAGTCATTGAAGATAATGCCAATCAGAATATTTCCAAGTTATTAGAAAACGAAACGGGTGTCCATCTCATCAAAAACGGAAGTGGAATTGCAAAACCAGTAGTCCACGGTATGTATGGCAACAGATTGATTATACTCAATAACGGAATCGCACAAAGTGGTCAGCAATGGGGAAACGATCACAGTCCTGAGATAGATCCGTTTGCTGCGGATAAAATCACTGTGCTCAAAGGAGCAAATGCTCTAGCATATAGTGGTGGTAATCTCGGAAGCTTAATCTTAGTCGAACCCAAGAAGATAGAAAGAGAACCGCACCTGCATGGACAGGTAGGATATAGTTACGAAACGAATGGCCGAGGGAATAGTCTAAACGCTCGAATTGGGAAATATTCTCCCATCCTAGCATGGAAACTTAGCGGAACACTTAAAAAATCAGGTGACAAAAGAAGTCCTGATTATTACTTGAATAATACGGGCATTGAAGAGGCTAATCTTTCACTTCAACTGGAGAAATCTTGGAACGATAAGATATTTGTTGACTTCTACGCGAGTACATTTAATACGACACTAGGAGTTTTGAGAGGTTCTCATATAGGAAATGTCAATGATCTGGAACAAGCACTGGTCAATGATGAACCATTATTTACAGAGCCTGATTTTAGCTATAGTATTGATGAGCCAAGGCAAGAAGTATCCCATAACTTGATAAAGTTGAAGACTAAATATTTTTTCGATGACAATCAATATTTGGATTTTGTAGTCGCTTCTCAGATTAATGATCGAAAAGAATTCGATGTGAGAAAGCTTGGAAGATCTGTGATTCCTAGCCTCAGTCTGAAACAATATACGACCAATATCGAGTTGAAATACGCAAAAGAGTTTGGTGATCAATGGAGATTTACCGTAGGTTCTCAGAATATCCTTACAGATAATACCAATGTTCCAGAAACAAATATCTTACCTCTGATTCCGGATTACATTTCTTACAAGAGTGGCTTGTACACAACGCTGTCTAAGCAGTGGTCTAGCTTCAGTATTTCTGGAGGACTGCGTTATGACTTTGAAGGTCAAGACGTAGCTACTATTTCTAGAGGTGTCGTCAAGGAGATCATCAGATATGACAATAGATTTCATAATTTCGGAAGTGTATTTGGTTTGAAATACAGCATGACCAATACTCAGACTCTGGCATTCAATTCTGGTTATGCGATGCGTAATCCTGGTATCAATGAACTCTACAGCAACGGCCTCCATCAGGGTGTAAGTGGCATAGAAGAGGGAGATCCTGACCTCCAAACGGAAAAAGCGATTAAGAACACATTAGAATACACATGGATTCCAAGTTCGAGATTCTCGGTGAATAGTTTGATCTACCACCAGTACTTTCAAAATTATATTTATTTGAAACCTCAAAACGAGATAAGGACTACGATACGAGGTGCATTTCCTGTATTCAAGTATGAGCAGACCAATGCTAATATCTACGGCTTAGATTTGTCTACCCAATTCATGCTGACGAACTCTATTTTCAGTACCTTGAAGTACAGCTATCTCAGAGGTGATGATCTTGGAAATGACCTTCCACTGGTATTTATGCCACCCAACAGTTTGTCTGGTAGTCTCGTATTTAGGGCAAATAGATCTATCAAGGTATCTTCGGAAATCAACCTAGATGAGTTTGAGTTTGAGATAAATAACAGATACGTTTTCGCTCAAAATAATTTATTGCTGGGACAAGATTTTGTAGCACCACCACCAGCATATAATCTTATCGGTATGAAATTATCCAGTAATATTATCTTGTCCAATTATAAGTTTCGATGTTTTGCTAAAGTCGACAATTTATTAAATGTCAGGTACAGAGACTATCTGAATAGGCAGAGATACTTTGCTGATGAGTTAGGGGTCAATTTGACTTTCGGTATGAATGTGAAGTTTTAGACTGATTCCTAAATATTGATTGCATATAGAATTATTTACGCCTGCCTTTTATCTAAATATCTCAATATGATACTAGTTATCCGATCTCCACAATTACCATCTCCCAATGCATTCGTATGGATTTTTGCTGGCATATGAGTATGTAGCAGTGCTACTATCTTATCTTCATCAGGTCCTGCCACCACATTCCATCCTTCATCGATCGTTTCTATCCATTCGGTTTGTTTATCTATGATTATGGCTGGGACTTTATGGAAATATGCTTCTTTTATAATGCCACCTGAATCAGTAATTGCAATGCTAGCATATCGCAGCAGGCTCTGAGTCTCCCAGAACCCTAGAGGCTCTAAGATAATCATGTTTTCTCCTATCAAGTCTGATAATCCATACTTGGTTATTGCTGCCTTTGTTCTTGGATGCATCGGGAATACTACTTGACCATCATATTGGCTTGCTGCGGATAGGATAGCCGCTAATTTGGATTTCTCAGAGGTGTTCGCATCTCTATGGCATGTCATGAATGCGTACTTATCTACAAGTTTGTATTTAGATCTAATATCTGACTCGACTATATATTGAGTATTGGAGAATAGTAAGTCGAGACTGATGTCTCCAGTACAGTATACATTTTTGGATATACCTACTTTTATCAGATTGTCCACTCCAGTCTGAGTAGGGGAGAAGTAAAGGTCAGTGACACTATCTGTAAGTAGCTTATTTACTTCTTCGGGTATCGTTTTGTCCCATTCTCTTAGTCCTGCTTCTACGTGTACGAGTGGGATATTTCTTTTGGCGGCTGCTATTGCCGCAGCGGATGTGGTATTGGTGTCGCCATATACGAGTATCATGTCTGGGTGCTCATCATCTATGATATCATCAAATGCGATGAGGAAGTGACCGATCATCTTATTATGTGACATAGATCCGATATCAAGATTGTACTTCGGCGAGGGAATCTCTAGTTCGGCGAAGAATCCACCAGATAGATTGTGATCATAGTGCTGACCACTATGCACTATTGTCTCTTTTATTCTTTCGTTTCTAGCAAATGCTCTGCTTAGTGCAGCCGCTTTTACGAATTGAGGTCGTGCTCCGACGACTGTTATTATATGGTATTGATTAGTCATTCTTATTGATGATTGGGAGGAATAAAAATGCTATAAGACCCAATGCAATATTGAATAGCTGCACAGAGAAAAACATGATATTAGCAAATGAAAATGCTTCTGTCTCTGGAACACTGTACAGCATCAATCCTTCTACGATTAGAAATTGGTAGGTTCCCATTCCTCCGGGACTTGGAATTACTATGCCCAATGTCCCGAATATAAATACAACCAAACCAGACACAGGGGCTAGATTCGCTGTAGGCACAAATGAGAAAAACATCAAATAAGTCATCAGATAATAACAAATCCATATCATCACAGTGTGAAAGATAAATTTGCCTGGAGTTTTTAATTCTTTTATCGTCAATATGCCTTCCCAGAATCCAAGAAGTATATTCCAGAGTTTATTTCCGAGTCTGGTAGAGCGTATTTTTTCTCTAAATTTCCACAATAGAAATAAGAGAGCCACTGCCAGTACACCTAGGATTCCGGTATTTTGTGGGGATATTAAAGTAGAAACCTGATCACCCATGACTTCATTCTGTCGGAAGTAGCCGACGAAATTGTCAAAGGAAAGCACTAAAGTCAGTCCGATCATAATCAATAAACATAGTACATCTATAACTCTAGATGTGACGATGGTACCCATGACTTTTTCCGCCTCAAGATCTTCATACTTGGCGAGCAATCCTGCCCTCACAAATTCTCCAGATCTTGGGATTCCAAGGTTGACAAGATGTGTAATTAGCACTGTACTTAGAGTGTTGGCTAGCCTAGGAGTCTTGCCGAGAGGCTCTATCAGCATTTGCCATCGGATAGCCCGAGCGACATTGCTCCAGAAATAGAAGAGTAACCCTATAATCACCCAAGTGAAGTCCGCAGAGCTAACATCTGATACAATCTTGTCAATAAAATTGCAATCAGAAAGTGGCGTGCCATCGGCGGCACATTCGTAGAGAAACTTAGCATTGTACTTACGATACACGATATAAAGTATCGATATCCCAATGGATAAAAACATCAAGATCTTCAGTATGCTTTTGAGGGTTTTATTCATTGATTAGTGGAGTACGAAATTGATATCTACTAGTCTAGTTTGTTGTGTTCATTTGGGAATACAACGGTAGGTTTGAAGTCTTTTGCTTCTTCTGGAGTCATCAATGCATAACAGATGATGATCACTACGTCTCCCACTTCTGCACGTCTTGCGGCAGCACCATTTAGACAGACTACACCTGATCCTCGCTCACCTTTGATTACGTAAGTTTCTATTCGCTCTCCGTTGTTGTTATTTACGATCTGAACTTTTTCACCTTCTATGAAGTTTGCAGCATCCATGAGATCTTCATCTATCGTAATCGAGCCTACATAATTCAGATTAGCTTCTGTAATCGTCGCTCTATGAATTTTTCCTTTGTGTATATATAATAACATAATGTAAATGTATGATTTTTTAAAATATGGTTCCTATTTCGCCAGTAATTTGTAGTCCATTATAGTAAGAATGACAGCTATATTCAATTTTCAATACTAGTATCTTTTCGATTTTGGGTCATTTCAGTTTGTTGTTTTCGCATCTGTAAAAACGTTCTGCCAACCTAATAAAGCTATTTAGCCAATCAAACAGTTCAGATAATTTAGCGAATTTTAGATTGTAGCATACCTTCTGTAAAATCATCAAAATCAAAATTTAGGAATTTACCTATAATTTCATTCATATTTATTGGATCAATTACTATTAAATCATTGCTTTAAAGCTAATTTTGCAAAAGATATAATTCAGTTGAATATATAACGATAAATTGGAATGAAAATACGTTTTATACTTCAATTGTCAAATTGTAATAAAAGAAATATGAAAGCACTGTTAAGACTATCGTTTTTATTTTCGGTCACTCTGTTGGTGGCGGGTTGTAAGTCATATAATGATGATTACAAAAGCGCTACAGCTAATACTGATTATATTCATTCGACGATGAAGAAATTAACTGATATTATTATCCATGATATTTTTTCTCCCCCGGTTGCTAGTAGAAACTATGTCTACCCTAGTATCGCAGCATATGAAGCCGGGAGATGGATGGACTCTACATATATATCTCTGGCTGGGCAACTTACAGATATGCCGGAGATCACTCCACCGCAGCAGGGAGAAGAATATGCATATGGAATATCGGCTACGACTGCAATGATCAATACAGCGAAGCACTTTATTTTTTCTGAAGATAAAATGGTAGAGCATACCAAAGCGTATCTTCAATATCTAGATACTATAAATATTGATCCTGCCATAATCAAAAGATCTATAGCATACGGAGAGAAGGTGTCAGACGAGATTATAGCATGGTCCGATGGGGATAACTATAAGCAATCAAGATCATATCCTAAGTTCTCTGTGACAGACGAAGATCAAAGGTGGAAACCTACGCCTCCTATGTACCACGAAGGGATAGAGCCACATTGGCGGGATATACGGCCATTTGTCATAGAATCTGCGGATCAATTCACACCAGAGCTGCCTACAGAATTCTCTTTGGATGAAAACAGTTTGTTTTATAAAGAATTGATGGAAGTCTACGACGTAGTCAATAATCTTAATGAAGAACAAAGAGAAATAGCCAGCTTCTGGGACTGTAATCCATATGTAATGAATGTGACCGGGCACGTCATGCACGCAAGTAAAAAAATCACTCCTGGAGGTCACTGGATAGGCATTACCAAGATAGCATGTGAAGAGGGAGGTGCATCATTTATGAAAACTTTAGAATCCTATGCATTGACCTCGATCGCACTGGCTGATGGATTTATAGCTTGCTGGGATGAGAAGTATCGGTCTAATTTGATCAGACCAGAAACAGTGATCAATGAACACATCGATAAAGATTGGTTGCCAACATTGCAGACACCTCCGTTTCCAGAATATACGAGTGGGCATAGCGTGATATCTACAGCGGCGGCGGCGGCACTTACTTCTATATACGGGGCCGATTTTGCTTTTGATGATGATACCGAATTAGAATATGGATTGCCGATGAGGTCTTTTCCATCATTCTTAGCCGCATCTCAAGAGGCAGCGGTTTCAAGACTCTATGGAGGGATTCATTATAGACCGGCTATAGATAACGGTGTCATACAAGGGCAAAAGCTCGGTGACTATGTTGTCGCAAATGTAAAATTCAGATAGGCGATATTTTTTCAAATTCTGACGGCTGGTATGTCATTAGATAGTCTATGCAACACTTTGTATGTGTATATGATGCTGAGACAGTAATTTCTATATAGTTCTACAATAGATCTAGTTCTACGTTAATTTTCACATAAAATGACATTTTTATGGCAATTTGGCAACAAAAGTCTTATTTTGCGTTATAATAAGAAAGTAGCTAATAATTTAAAAAATCAATTATGAAAAAATTTCTATTGTTTTTAGTGTTCATAGGAGTAGGTGTTTCATTTCAATCTTGTACTGATGAGGTCAATTCTGAGGTGTACCATTATACGGAATCCGAAATTACCACGCTTAGACAGACACTAAACTTGCCGGACGAGACTTTTGATTACACAGTAGTCGCTAATAGACCTATTCCAGGTTTCAATCCAGATGATCCATTTCATAAAGCTACACTAGGTAGAGTACTCTTTTACGATAATACATTATCAGTAGATGGAAGTACGTCATGTGCATCATGTCACAAGCAAGAAGCCGCATTCGCTGATACGGAAAAGTTCAGTGAAGGTTTAAATGGACAAGTAGGAACAAGAAATTCGTTGCCATTAGGAAATACTATTGGATTCGTAAAGTACTACGGGACAGACCTTACATTTCAATCAGGTTTTTTCTCATGGGATGAAAAATTTGTCTCTATCAATGATCAATCAGAAGCGGCTATAACGAGTCCAATAGAGATGGGACACTCTATGTGGGAATTGGCTACTAAAATTAAAGCGGATGAAAAATATAAAATATTATTTGACAAAGCATATGGAGGGAATAATCCTATAACAGAGGAAAATATCTTGGACGCTGTTACTGAATTTGTCAACAGTCTATCAAGTAGAGCATCAAAATTTGATAACTCGCTGCCAACTGCGCCTAACTTTGGAACTCCTGATGTGTTTGCAGATTTCGAGGGTTTCTCACCATCGGAGAATAATGGTAAGAGACTATTCAATGCCAATTGTAGTAGCTGTCATGGTTCTAGCCACAACGCAATCGTGCAATCAAGTGCCAATAACGGGTTAGACATGGTCTATGCTGATAAAGGATTAGGAGCTAAAGAAGGTCTAGCTTATTTGAATGGAGTATTCAAAGTGCCATCACTGAGAAATATTGAATTAAGTGGACCGTATATGCACGATGGAAGATTCGAAACTCTAGAAGAGGTAATTGATCACTACAGTGAGGGTGTGCAAAATCATGACAACCTGTCTGATGCGTTGAAAAATCCTTCGACTCAAACTGCATTGAAAATGAACTTTTCCAATTCGGAAAAACAAGATCTAGTCAATTATTTACTAACGCTAACGGACTATGAATTGGTACAAGCTGAAAAATGGTCAGATCCTTTCAAATAGAAAAGTAATATACTGAACTTATTAAGGTAAGAAAATAAATAAGTCAAAACCCTATTTTCGTAAGGAGGTAGGGTTTTTTGTTTTCTTTTTAGCCATATTTGCGGAGTGTGATGATTAGAGCCTAATTACAAGTTAGAGATCATTGCATTATAGAGAATTTACAACGAATATTACACAAGTATGAAAGTCTTAAAATTCGGAGGGACATCCGTCAAAAATGCTGAGAATATCACTAAGGTTATCAATATAGTCCAGTCCAAAATTGAACAAGGGGAGAAAGTAGCAATGGTGTGTTCAGCGATGGGAGGTATCACCGATCTACTAATAAAGATGAGCGAACTGTCAGCGGCGGGAAAAGACGAGTATATAGCTTACTATCACCAATTTCGGGATAGACACGAGTCAGCTGCGAAGAAACTCTTAGGAGAAGAGGGGTATATCGAAGTAGTCTCCAAATTGGACGATAACTATGACACACTCAAAGATCTACTCAAGGGCATATTCTTAGTCAGAGAGGTGTCGCCAAGGACTATGGATTATGTGCTAAGCTTTGGAGAGCGTAGTAGCAATTTCCTGATTGCCGCAGCACTCAGAAAGAAAGGAGTCGATGCAGAATATCTAGATGCTCGAAAGGTGATATACACAAATAAAGAGTTTGGTTCTGCGAAAGTAGACTATGGATTAACAACTCGAAAAGTAAAAGAGCACTTCGCTAAATCGAAATATAGAATACAAGTTACCACAGGGTTTATTGCATCTGATAGAGGAGGTCTTACGACTACACTTGGTCGTGGGGGTTCCGATTATACTGCAGCGATTCTAGCTGGGGCACTAGAGGCTACTGACCTCGAGATATGGACAGATGTAGATGGAGTAATGACAAGTGATCCGAGAAAAGTAAAAAAGGCATTTACCGTTGACAGACTCAGTTATGCAGAGGCTATGGAGATGTCTCACTTCGGGGCAAAGGTAATATATCCTCCGACGATCCAGCCCGCTATGGATAAGTTGATACCGATCTTTATTAAAAACACATTCAATCCGAATCACCCAGGAACTAAAATCCATGATAAAGGGGACGAGAACTTCAGATCTCCGATAAAGGGAATAAGTGCACTGTCTGATATCGTGCTACTCAGCCTTGAGGGCTGTGGGATGATGGGGACTCCTGGAATTTCAGGTAGATTATTCTCTACCTTGGCAAAAGATAAGATTAATGTAATATTGATCACACAAGCATCTTCTGAGCACTCTATCAGTTTTGCAATCGCAGATAAAGATGCTAAGAAAGCAAAGATGCTTATCGAAGAAGAGTTCGACAAAGAAATATCAAATCAAAATATAAAGGAGATTAAAATTGAGGATGATCAAGTAATCATTGCAGTAATAGGAGAGAAAATGAAATCCGTACCTGGAGTAGCGGGTAATTTGTTCCAAAGTCTAGGTAAGAATGGTATCAATGTATCAGCTATAGCCCAAGGATCGTCAGAGTTGAACATTTCCTTCGTAATCAAAAAAAGTGATCAGAGTAAAGCGCTCAATATGATCCATGATTCTTTTTTCTTGTCCTCAGAAAAGAGAATAAATATATTCGCCATCGGTGTAGGATTGATAGGAGGTACATTATTGCAGCAGATTGAAGATCAAAAAGAAGAGCTTAAAAACGATCTTGCGTTAGAACTGAAAATAGTAGGTTTGAGTAATAGTCAAAAGATGATTTTTGATGAAGATGGACTAGATGCCGCAGAATGGAAATCAAAGATTGAAAATTCTAATATTAAAGCTGATGCCAGTGAATTCGTAGCGAAGATGAAAGAGATGAATCTTCCGAATACAATATTTGTGGATAATACAGCAAGTAAATCTGTACCAGAACTATACAAGGAGATTTTGAGCGCAAGTATATCTATAGTTACTCCTAATAAGATAGCTACTTCGTCATCTTATCAGCATTATCTGGATTTGAAAGACACAGCAAAATCAAGGAACGTGCAGTTTCTATACGAAACCAATGTAGGAGCCGGATTGCCCGTCATATCTACGTTGCAAGGATTGATCAACAGTGGCGATAAGATAGAAAAGATAGAAGCGGTTGTTTCTGGTTCTCTTTCTTACATTTTCAATAATTTTGATGGTTCTGAGCCATTTCATGATTTGGTAATGAAGGCTAAAGAACTAGGATATACTGAGCCTGATCCTAGAGATGACCTGAGCGGATCTGATGTCAGGAGAAAAATCATAATTCTTACTCGGGAAGCGGGGATAGCTATCGAACCTGATGATGTAGCGCTAGATCCGATATTGCCATCGGTATGTATGGAGGCAGCTGGAGTGCCGCATTTTTTTGATACTTTAAAATCAGAAGATGACTATTTCAATGGTTTGATTGAAGATGCTAAATCAAAAGAAAAGGTACTGAGATTCATAGCGAGTATGGAGAATGGAAAGGCCAAAATAGGATTGCAAGCCGTCGGGAAAGAGAGTCCATTTTACAGTCTACAGATGAGTGATAACATGATCGTATTCACCACTAAGAGATACAATGATAGACCGCTCATAGTGCGTGGACCTGGGGCAGGTGCCGAGGTGACAGCGGGAGGCGTATTCTCTGATATAATCTCAATAGGAAAGTAGAAATATGATATTGGGAAAATCTATGATGTACTTGGTTATTGTCCTTTTTATAGGATTGTTTTGTATGCAATTCTACTTCAGGATTCGAGTGGTCAAAGTATATCAGAAGCTTGTTAGGAACAAGGTGCAGTTTGATTCTAGTCACATATTCAATAGTAAGAAGATGGAGTCTGAGGTGCTATCAAAGTATCCAGAACACAAAGATGATATCCTGAAATTCGTCAAGGAGATGCGCCTGTCGTTGACTATCGCTACTATTTTTATATTACTTATTTTTGCTGCGGCGGTCATACTTAGAACTGGTAACTTTGGATAGAAAAATCAAGATAGGTCTTTTTGGCGCGGGCCATCTGGGAAAAATTCATTTGAAGTGTTTGCGTGACACTGACTTCGAGATAGTAGGTGTATATGATCCTAATCTCGAAGCTCAGAAATTTGTTGCCGATAATTATGGTATCCCAGTTTTTAATTCTGCGGAAGACTTAATGGATGCTGTCGATGCTGTCGATATAGTAAGCACCACAGTAACGCATTACGAATTGGCAATCAAGGCGATCAATAAGGGCAAGCACGCATTTATAGAAAAACCGATATGTACGACAAAACAAGAAGCACTGACACTGGTCAAATTGACAAGAGATCAGAATGTGAAAGTGCAAGTAGGTCATGTCGAAAGATATAATCCAGCAATCGTTTCCCTGAAAAATAGGGAAGTACAACCAAAATTTATAGAAGGACATAGATTGAGTACATTCAATACTAGAGGAAATGATGTCTCGGTGATGCTCGATCTGATGATACACGATCTAGACTTGGTGCTCCAATTAGTAGATAGTGAAGTAGCAAATGTACAGGCCAATGGTGTGTGCGTAGTCAATGATACTCCCGATATATGCAATGCCCGCATCACATTCGAGAATGGATGCGTAGCCAATCTTACCGCCAGTAGGATCAGTATGAAGCAGATGAGAAAACTCCGAATGTTTCAAGGGAATGAGTATATCAGTTTAGATTTTCTCAAAAAAGAAACTCAGATCGTCAAACTCGATCCTGTGACTGATCAAGAACCTCTAGATCACATGATCATCGATACATCGACAGGAAAGAAGATCATCAGCATCGAAACACCAGAAATTATTGAGAACAATGCAATAGTTGATGAGCTGACAGACTTCCATAATTCTATTCAAGATAATACTTCCGTCGCTGTACCTGTGGAAGCGGGACTAAAGGCACTGGAGTTGGCGTATTTGATCGAAGAGCAGATCAAGTAAAACATTAACGAGGCGATTGGATAAGCTCATTATGCTATTTATTGAGTAATATCTCAGGATATTTAATAAGATCAATTTTTATCATTGCTGAGAAAATTAATTTTGACTCTAAATGGAATCGAAAAATAATTTATATTACAAGAAATATAAAATAGACCTTCCATGGTATAAAAACAAAAAATGAAATACTTAATTACAATTTTTGTTCTCACGATAAGTTCGATGTTGTATTCACAGGTTATCCTAATAGATGAATCGTTTGATAGTGAATTACCTCCATCATGGAGTCATTGCTCTGGAAATTGGG
>CALLMH010000005.1 GCA_938007965.1 uncultured Saprospiraceae bacterium
GTTGGTTGTGATGTATGTCCAGGGATCCCAGATGGTGATCCGCTGGATATTGGAGGACAATACGAAGGAGATCTGCCGATGGATTATAATGATAATGGGTTGCCGGATTGTATTGATCCGCCGTTTAAGCCGATTTGTCCAAGTTCATTTGAGATTATTGAAGGTGTAGGATTAGTTTTGTTTTTTGATTCTGAGGAGTTAGAAGAAGAAGACTACCCAGAGCCGATTACTTTCCAAGGTTTTACAAATGAAGGCGTTTTAGTAAGTTGGGAATATCTCATCATTTCATTTTCTAGAGAACTAGAAGATGGAGGAACAGAAGTAATTTATGAATTTGACGCGCAAGATTATAATTTTGTTGATTTTGGACAGGCAAATATTATATATTCTGATCATCAATCTTGTAATCTTAATCCATCTTCAGTTGTGCCATTGCCATGTCCAGATGGGATAGATACTTATTTTAATTTATTGAAATTTACTTTTAGTGATTTTGGTGATTTCGACACTCAGGATATTATAGGAGAATATTCCATAAATGGAGAATCTTTCATAATTGAAGCAAATGAAGTATCTGGATCGAATGATATTTTAAAAATTGAAGTTCCATTTAATATTGAAGATCCATTTAATGGAACGATAACACTACCTAGTGGATTAGAATGTGAATATAATGACGGAGTTATAGAGTATTGTGATGATGATGGACATGCTATAGGTGATCCTTGTAACGATGGAGATATATGTACCCATCATGACCAATATATAGATAACGGAGCTGGATCGTGTTTTTGTCAGGGTGAATTAAAACCTGACACTGATAATGATGGATTGTGTGACGAAATAGATCCGTGTCCTGATGATGCCAATGATCTAGATGCAAATGGTGATCCTATAATCGATACATGTCCATGTTCTGATTTAGAATTGGATGCGAATATGGATCTAAATCCGCTTATGGAAAATGGAAGTGACTTCTATCTCCATGTTACGAATGATATGACTGAGTTTACAAATATTTCAGTTGTAATTAGTGACGGGCAAAACAATCCAATTGAATTATCATTAGGGGCTACTTCACCGATAGTAATTTCAAACCTTACTGGAGGGTATGTTTACACCATAATGATAACGGCAAATTGTGAAAACAGTAATCCAAAAACACTTACTTATACTGTTGATGTTCCGTTTGGCGATTCACCAATACTTTGTGGTGTTTCTTTAGATCCGGTTGACCTTTCGACTTATACATTGTTGCCTTCATTAAGTGGAGGTGAGGATTTTACAGCATCTGATTTTGTTGTGAGTGTAAAGGAAGCAACTGGTGGATATGGTAAGTTTTCTGGTAATGGATATATAAGCATCCCATTTTTCAATGCTGCTAGATTGAATCTTAAATTCAAGGATATTACGATAAGTAATAATAGACAGCTTATTGATGGGTATTTAGAAATTGATGGTTTCGGATTGGCATTATTAGGCGATGATCTTAGTGATGCTATAAATGGATCATTGGATAGTATCATAACTGTTTTAGAAGATATTAATGAGATCCTAGAAGAGTTGATTCCAATGTTAGAAAATTTAGAGGCTTTATTAGAGACTACAAGTCATTTGGTAGATCCAGCAATTGTTGATTGTATAAAAATGCATGAGGCGACTCTTCTCGAATATGAAAATACTTTAAAAACTAATGGTAATCTCACAGATGTTGAAAAAGATGAAATAAAACAAAATATTAAAACTGTTTCTGAATTACTTCAAGTTTGTGTAGATCAATACAATACTGCATTAGCAGCAATTTTGACAACGATCACTCAGTTTGTCCCTTGGGCTATACAAGAAATGAGACTATCTTGTAACCCTACGACTGAAATGGGGGATTTGGATGATTTTGTTCAATCTAATGCTGATGTAATAATAACTCCTGATGAATTTGGATCTTTGTTAGAAGAATTAAAATCTGGAAATCTAGATGGAGATTTAAACATGCCCGCATTCGAAAATGTCTATTCATTTGATTACAAATTAACTGAGTCGCATGATGAATCATCCGAAGAGAATAGCGCGATTTTAGAATATTATCAAAAAGAGATGAATCGAGATTTTTGTATTCTCATGGATCAGTTAACAATTAAAATAAATGATTCCAATAGCCCTCTTTCTTTAGAAGAAATTAAGATTATGCTCAAAGTATTAAGCAATATGAGTGAGGAAACAATAGATAAGATTTCTATGAAGGTAAAGGAGAAAACGGATATAGATCCCAACTTTAATGATTGGCTACAAATTTATCCTGACTTAGAAGAACCTGTTAGAATGGCTTTCAAAAAAGCTATTGTCCAATATTTATATAAGAATTAATTGATAAACTAAAATTGCAATGAAAAGATTAATTTTATTTTTACTTATTCTCTGTGTACTTTCTGGTGATAGTTTTGGCAGCACTGCGGTATGGGATGGGTATGTCCAAGAAGCCAGAGAACAAGTCAAATCATTCATGAAAAAGAATAATGATTTGCTCAAGGCTGGTAAAAAAGATGAGTTGAATTATACCTATGTATATCGACCTGGTGAAAATTTCGAATTTAGACGTCCGTTGCCTAAATCCTATGTGTCTTCTTCCGTAAAGATAATAGATAACGAATGGTTTTATGACCCAAGTGATCTAGTTCCTAGCATTGATTTGTTCAATGAAACACTAGTCCATTATAACACTACTGAGTACAATGGCGAATATAGGCAACAATTCATAATAGTATTGGACGTCTTACAAAATCCTTGGTTCTCAAAAAGTCTAGTAGAGGAAACGGTAATAGCTGCTCCTGGATATGTTGGGGTATCCACCTCAACAGTATCGACAGAATCTGAAAAATACAATCTAAAGATTAATCAATTTTATGATTACTTTATAAGTGAAATGAATAACACATTCATGATTGAATATCCTGAATCCGAAGAAGATGGATGGGGCGAAAGTACTATGACCGTCTTAATAATAGCATTTGCGACAATTGAGAAAACAAACATTGTCAATAAAACCGTAGAACCTAATGCTACTACTCATTTGGATATTAATTTGAAATTTACTCAAATGTGGAATACCATTGCTGGAGCTGATTTAAAAAATCCATTAGAGCTTGCACAAAATAATCCCACTTTCAAAGATTATAAAAATATAAATGGAAACAACCCTAATAATATTTATCCAGGAAATCCACTAGCTATTTTAGCATCAATTGTTCAAAAAAACATCAGTTTAATGTTTACTTATTCACCCGCTGATTTGACTACATGTGAAGCGTTTCTTTTTATGTTAGTTACAGCGGAGGCTAGGGATTATTATATACAACATTGTGAAGACCCAGCATTTAATCAAGACTATATCGAGGACCTTAGGAATTCTGCGAGGGCATATGATTATATAATGTATGATTACAATGCAAATGGCGGAACTGGAGTTATTTCTTCCTTTTTTCCAGATGTCGTATCCCTAGAAACTTATATTCATAATAAATTAACTAATTATATTGCAGCAGGTCTACCTTTTGCATTCAATACACATCTTTTTGATATTTATAATGATGATAGTTTTGATCAAAATGAAAAAAGCGATTTTGTAATCAAGACTTATTATTCATGCTTTTTTGATTTAAATGTATCTGGCTTCTCAGATTTATTAGATAATATCGAGAGTATAATTCAAGATTTTAGTGAAGGAAATCTGGCTAAGCCCACTCCTGTAGGTAATTCAAGTGCAGATGAATTTGATAAAAGATGGACAAGGGAAAAACGCTGGAGGAGATTCAACGAGATTGTAGTTAAAGTAAAAACTATAAATATCTATACACCTGAAGAACGACAACAATTAATCGATGTATTCAACTCAAATCAAAAAGTACTTTGGGATTGGATAATAACAAAAAATTATAGTGGACTACCATGGATAGGCGTTTCGGATGGAGAGATTCCAGATAATATATCTGATTTGGTTTTGAGTCTTATCCCAGACCTTACTGAGTTAACAGGTGATGAAAATATTATGATTTATGAGATCCCCTCAACAAAGTTTGTCGTTGAAGGGGACACATACAGTACCAATACCAATGGTAGTTCCGTATCTGAAGGTGTAGGCCATGTTGGTCATGCTGTTGTAGAATCGGGTAACGACATTTTATTTAAATTTGAGTCTTCTTTTTGCCCAATCTCAACAAAGATTAATGGAGTAGATCTTTGTGTTGAAGATGAGCTGAAATTTTATTTGCCAATTAACAATTCGGACGTTGATGCAATTGGTTTTTTTGATATTGTTTGTCCTGTCAGGGTTCCATATCCAATGCATTCAAGTGATTGTTGTTTTGAAGATGCTACAAATCCTTGCCAATTCTATGCTACACCTATGCCGGCATTTGACTTAGCCGCTAAAATTAAAACCAAGAAGCAAGACCAAATTGAAAATGGAATTAATGTAGGACTTTCATTTTTAGGTGTTTATGGTGCCGTGAAAGGATTTATCGCAGTATCTTCCACTTTTGCAAGGTCACTAGCCGCAGTTTATATTAGTAGTTCTACTATATCTGCTATAAGTGATATTGATCAACTTAATAACTCCTACTCACACCCTCTTGCTGGACCTTCCAATTTACAAACAAATAAAGTTTTTAATGCAATGGTAAAGCTAGCTGTTGTAATTGATCTATTGGATGGGTTTACATCTATTGAAAAAGTTGAAGATGTGATAGGATCTTTGTCTAGTACATTATTGGCTAGTGAAGATATTATTGAATTAGGAGTTGGAGCAAAACTTATGAGTAATGTGAAGAAATATGGCATACCTGATGAGGCTAACCTTTCTGATGCGGACGTACATATTTCAATATTTTCAAAATTGGCTGAAGATGCTAAAACAGGAAGCACTAGTGCGCCTGCAGTAATTAATCAAAAAGTTGCAGATTTCTATCGTTTACCAGTTGGGCTAAGTAATTTGGATAAATCTGATAATTATAAAGCAATAGTTCATACATTATATAAAAAAGTGTATGACTTAGGAAATGTTGATCCGTTACTAGAACAAAAAATAACGGGGATCATGAATTTCCTAGAAAGTGAGGGCAAAGTTGATAAATTCGTAGATGGTCTTCATGGAGCAAGTGATGACTTGCTTTTATTCTTCAAAAATACTGATAATGTGGATGATATGGAAAAGAAAGTGAAAATATGGGAACATATAGATGATGCCTTTCCTAATGCAATTCAATGTGTAGATTAATAAAAAACCAATGATGAAAAATTATATTTTAAGATTATTATTTTTAATTGCAAGTGTTTCATTATATGCACAAGAAGATAATTCATATTTCTCTTTTGTAGACAATATTGATATACTAAAGAATGAAGCAGAATCATCTTCTTTTTCTACTAGTTTGGATAGATCATCTATTGATAGTGAAACTTCAAAATTAGAGACTACAATAGCGGCCAATAAGTGTTATGCTTCTACATTATTTCAAGATTATAATCATAATGCTACGCCGGGTACTCCTACACCATTAGAAAATTATATTGCTAATGCGCCAAGTTCAGCGATAAGAACAACAAGGCTTAAAAATTATGCTAAATTAGTCGATGGAGGGTTTCCTGTAGAGGTCAGGACTAGAATGCATGAGTTATTTGATGCTGCAGATAATCCCAAGATTAAGTTAAAAGAAGGTACCCCTTATGATGGTGAATCAGAATTAACTGTTAGTTGGGAAGGTGAGCAGATTACTGAATCGTTCAGGGTGATCCAAGATGCAGAAACTGGAGAATTACGATTTAGATTTAAATATACCAAGAATGAAGGATCTCCGGGATATGGGGGCGAAACAACACATACTGTTATACCAGCGAAGCCCTTAGGTTCTGAACCAAATGAATTAGACCCATTAACTATCAAATTAATGCAATCTTCAATAAAAAATCATACAGGTAACTCATCTGATAATTTTTATGCCTTAAAAAATGCTTGGGCGATGCAATTACCTTCAAATCACGATAGTTATCTTGATGTTGCAACTTTAGGACCGATAAGAGTTTTTAAAAGTTTAAATCCCGATATACCAGGTATATTGACATTGGACCATAGAAGATTAATTGCGTATAAATTATCGGGTATAGATCCAATTCCTATAACTTGGGTAGATCAAAGTGTTTTGATTAAATTAGATGACCCTGATAAAGGTGATTGGAGAAAAATGTCAACTAATACCTTTGGTGTTGGGAGTGAGATAATTGTACATAGAAGGATTGATAACGATAAGTTTTGCTTCCCTGACATACCTGAAAATGAAAGATATAAAACTACATGGACGTTTCATCAAAATCAAGATGGAGTTTTAAAAGTTCTGGATGAGAATATGAATGAAATTGACATAATAAATGACATACCAAACTTTATAGATTAGAATGAATAACTATAAGATACTAAAAGAAAAAATATTTTCTATTGATGTAATCCATACCGGTTTCGATATAGACTATCCTTACGGTACATGTTCAGTCAAAGTTTCAAGCCTAAACAATTTAAGAGTCGATTTTAAAACTATATATGAGTATAGATTTTTGAAAAAGTCTGCTTATCCGTCGTTGAAAAGTGGGGTTTTTGAAATATTGGATTCTACGGCTTTGCCTACAATAAATGAACATCGAAAAAAACTTCGATTTGAAAAAGGGTTGATTAATAAAAAGGACTTCGAGGAGCTAAGTGATGAAGATATAGAAAGAGTAATACCTGTAGTTGAAAAATTGGATGTGATAAGACACTTCGTGATTGTGGATGACTCAGGTAGGAGTATTGAAGCTCTTTGTAAGGATATAGAAATCAAAGATAAGTTTCCCTTGAGAGATATGAGTGACTGGTATTTTGACCTATTAAAAACGACTTAAATGTGGAATAATTTATTACCGTATAATTCTATGAGAGGCGCTATGTCATCTAGGGTGATCTATGATCCTTCTAATGAAAGTGTTATTGTAGTCGTCTCTGCAACTTTTAAAGAACTCAATATTAATCGAGGAGCGATTTTAGTTTTTCATGAGGTTATCGAATTCGAAAGAATATCTCGAGGATCAATCTATGACTCTTATACTTTACAAAAAGGGTTACTATTTGAAAAGATTGATCAAGATAAAGATGGAGTTGATGATTTTAAACTGTTTGCTTTGGGATATCTTGAGAATGATTTCTTTCAAATTAGGGCTAAAAACTATGAAATTGTGAGTAAAAATTTTGATGTGAGGTAATGTAGTTTATCCATGAAAGAATGTATTGTACATCTAATAAATAACGAAAGTTTTGTAGAACAAACATAGGTTTGTACAACTAACATTAAATATAAAATTATGAAATATTATATACCATTCCTGACAGCATTCCTACTATGCCTTAATACCACTATCTCTGCCCAAGAAATAGTAAATGAACTCTTTATCAGAGGAATAAATGGGTCAGCCACAAAATTTAAACTCTTTGATAGAGTATATAATGACAAAGGAAGGATATTTTTTGAAATCAGAATAGACTCCACGTTCAATGATGCGCTTGAATCTGATGATTTCATGGACTTAGATTTTGATTTGGATCCAGGGGGCAGAGACTATATTTTTGAGTACGAGCCAGGAGTAGGTGTTGTAGATTATACATTATTAAAGAATAAATATTTTAGGGATAGCTATTCCATAGATGGAGATTATATGGCAGTAACTTCTAGCTCATATGATAATGCTATAAATGGACATGCCATTCCGTTGGATGATGATCTGCCTAATGCAGGTGACAACCTTGTTGTATACGATATGGTAAATGATTCCATACTTTGGTATTATGAAGACACTCTATGGGAAGAGCAACATTTTTATGTGTGGGACGAAATATGTATCGAAGGTGACTTCTTGTATTATGCTAGCACTTATTGGGATACTCACGTTTTTATGGGGGATACGCTAGGTAATTTATATCCAGAATATGGACAACACCAATATTCCACAATGCTACATAAGATCAATTGGCGAACAAATGAAAAACTATGGTCAAAACATATGGAGGGAGAAGAAAAGCCAGAGAGAGTACGAGAGATTGAAGTAATAGATGATGGGACACTCATGATAGCCATAGAGATCAGTAGACCTTTTACATTTGATGGAGAAGTATATGATCCACCACATTTCATCAATGGAGGAGGCACAAGTCCAGTGTCTAATTATAATATGGTTGTTGCCAAAATCAGCCAAGATGGTGAATACATCAACCACATACATATAAAAGCGGAAGGTGATCAAGCTATAAAAGATGTAAAATTAGAAGATACAGGCGAAGTATATGCTTATGGATCTCTGCGCCCTAGTACATATGTAGAGTTCGAAAATGATACGATTACATTTGACAGAATTACTAATTATGGTGTTCATGGTATATTTTTCGCTTTTGACAAAAATCTTGATTTACAATATTATAAGAAGTATATAAGTCCTGATATAGCATGGGTGACAGGTGCAGGATATATTTCAAATGAAAATATTGGTATAAATATATTTATGGGAGATTCTATAACTATAGAAGATCAAGTGTATTACACGATGTATCAAGATCCAGATGCTAATTTCACTGTCCCTGAGAGTTTTCTAGTTGTATTTGACAAGGAAGGTAATATTGTAAGAGATCCAATCCGAATTGGCAAAGAATACAAGATATCATAGAATTGGATGAAGAACACTACCTGCTAGCCTTAATAGGAAGATCTAGGACAAATATAGAAGGCCCTTTGTTTTTAGGGGAAGATATTACATATACCACAAATGAAACTATCTTCTATGAAGACTATGCCCAGATAATAGAAGTAAAAGGGCCCTTGTTTGATATTGTGTCAAGTATTAACGAGACATTAAGTAATCATGAATTCGAAATATACCCTAATATATGTTCCTCTAATACAGGAGTCAATATTGAATTGCCAAGTGATTTGCAAGGTAACTCAATGATTAAAATATTAGATTTAACGGGTTCTCAATTATATTCAGAAAGAATAACTGCAACAAATAATTTACACCATCTCTCTTTGCCTGATATGAAATCAGGAACTAAAATAGTGTTGATAGAAAGTGAAGGTCAAGTATATAAATCAATTTTAACAATTATAAATTAGTAAGATGAACAAGATATTAAAAATTACATTCTTTGTTTGCTGTATTATTCAGTGTGATATGTTGATAGCCCAGTCTCAGTGCGGAGAAAATATAGGCGTGAGTCTAAAAGTATACGCTGAATCTCCGAGCGATGGTGATCTAACTTTTCCATTGTTATTTGACGAGTTAGACAGTAATACAGATGATGATTTTGATGACCTGAGATTAGTCGACAATATTGATGAGTACAATATGATGGTGAAGAATATTTGTAGTAATCGATTGCAGTTGACAAACCCTAGCGAAGCTGCTGATTACAATGACCTTGAAATATCAGTGACTGCTAATTCAGCATTTCTTCGAGAGGCTATGTGTTACTACCATTTGGATCAAGGGTGGGATTACCTGAATACTACTTTCTGGCCTTCGAATCCTATCAATAACTCTATGACAATAATTGAATTCAATCCATATGCGGATCAAATTAATACTCCAGTCATTGAAGCAAATATTGGGATGATAGAATATTCTACTTCACCAAATTACAAACCATTAGCCGAAGATGCATATCCTATACTTACGGGTTTGTTTCAATATGTTCATGAAAAAGTTACCGATAATGGGATGCCGGGTATAAGTAGAGCCGAGAATGAAGGAGTTTCATTCGCATTTGGAAATTATTTTGCACATCGATATATGGTAGCTAAAGGAAATAATACTACCAGCACTAAAATATTTCAACATGGAGGTAAGGACGCCGAAATATTTAAGTGGAAGAGTATTGATTTAATCTTAAGTGAGATAGAGATGGCTTTTCCCGCAGCCGATTTGCCTATGTATTATTTTGATAACAAATTTGCAACTAGTCTTTTTCCACAAGTGCAATCCGAACTTTTAACTGCCTGCTTATGGGATTTAGCATTGAAGATAGGTAATGCACAAGTTGATAATCTGATAATTAGTACTTTGCCTAGTATGACTAGTGATAACGTTTCTACACAAACTGATGCTGCATATTCTTTATACCAAGAAGCACTTGCGCAAAACTATAGTGAAACTGATTTATGCTATATGCTTGAGCTTTTTTATTCTGTGTATGGCGATAAATTTATCACAACTGAAAGCAATCTAACACTCCCATCAGCAGCAGGTGATATCTACATAGCCGACAACCCCACCGACATAGGCATAGAAACTCCACCTTCATACTATGTATGCAATAGCCCAGATATATGGAATAGAAATATAGCCGATGGATTTGCAAATAGTACTAGTCAAAAAGCTGATCTACGACAAATTAATGAATCTGGAGATTTGGAAGATTTTCATCTAAACTATTTATATATTAAACTCAATGGAGACCTTTGTGATTTGACATCAGCTCATTCTCCTGATAATATGCAATTGAAAGTATATTATAATACTGCCAATGGAATTAAGTGGCCCGCTGATTGGGAGCATGATGATAATGATGGTACTGATGATCATGTTTCAGGAGATCTTATAGGAACTATTGATCTTAATACACGTAATTGTGTCTATGATGATGAATCTATGGATGATGCGCCTTTAGATGTAATAAAAAGAGGAAATCATACAATCATTCAGATTCCATGGCGAAACTACTTAAATCCGAATAGTGCTTATGTGAAGAAATTACATCACGACTTTAATTATCTAGCACGACTTACTTCTGACAGTTTCGATCCTATATCAGTAGTAGAAAATCAAAATGTAATAAACAATGCACAAAAGAATAATAACATAGCACTTAAGAAAAATGGATATTATGTATGGCAACCGGCTCCAGGTCCAAATTCAGCTGGAGGTGCTACTCCCGGTGGTATTATTCCTCAGGGAGCTGGTCCAGGTATCATTCTCACAGGTGATCCCGATCCTAATGATCCTACAGTCCGGTTCACTGTTCGTCCTTCTAGCCATGATCCAGTACCAGTAGATCCAGACCCTAACGATACAGAAGAACCAGAATTTCCAATCAGACAAGTATTCAACGATTACAATGACTTTGGCGACATTGTCATAATATTGGATCCAGAATTATACCAATCATGGACGACAGGAGGACAGAGAGGTACTGGCTTCACACTGAATGCCGACAATGAAATCGTAGTGAATCACAGAGACTTCTTTATAGAAGGTATATCACTACCAGGTATTAACGTATATAGCGCAATTAGAGTAAAGTTTGTACCTCATGGATCGACATTGCCTACGCGTACAGCATTCGATCTAGTACAGTGGAGTGTTGCGTCAGGTAAGCAACTAGATGCAGTACATGTAGAGGTAAGATCAGCTGACGAAGGGCGTAGTTCATCTAGATCATCATTATCTGAGAATCAATCAGATAATATATCGATCTATCCAAATCCAGCACAAGACTACTTCACGATTACAAGTAACGCACTAGCATCGGCTAAAATGGATGTATACAGCGTAAGTAACGAAAGAATGAATGTATCTTATAATACCATAGATACAAATACAACCAGAGTGAATATCGAAAACTTAAGTGCCGGTATCTACTTTGTAAGAATACAGAGAGCGGAACGGATAGAGACGATCAAGTTTGTGAAGTTCTAGCATGCTGGGACGTTGACGATTGACTTTTAGACGTTCGACTATTCGACAATTGACTTATGGTCGGTTTGTCGAATAGTATAGGATGATCCCGGGTTTGCGCTATAATTATAAGCTATCACGATAAACAAGTTACAAAGTAAAAATATACATTACAATAATTAATTATGAGACAACTAACACGATATCTACTCCTAGTCCTCCCTTGCCTAGTTTTACCATTATCAATGACTTATGCATATAATTCAGAGTCATATGATGGATTTATTCGGAAGTCGGAGGAGATTCTACCTATTCCTACGTTGAAGGTACTGTCGATTGGATCTGACTTTAGTGCGACTTATGCAGAGCCTGAGGCGCCTGCGATAGTATATAGTGTGATGCCAGCGGCACCTGCAGTAGGGATGCAGTTTTCATTATCAGAGTTAGATGATAAGATTATGGAGATAGAGGATAGTTATCTGGCGGTTGCTGCTGCCCCTCCGGAGATAGATGAAGCTTTTATTCCCTATATGAGGAAGTTGGGTCAAGGCAACTTATCTGCAAAAGCAAAAAAGGTAAAAGAGATAGTGGACGGTGCCATCGATGCTGCCAAATTTATTGATCAGTTGACTGGTGGTGATTTGGTAACTATGCCATTGGTCATGCAAAAGACGATAGGAGAGAAGGAAGTCAGTTTTGTATTTAATAAGGCGCGGATCTATCCTCAGTTTACTTTGTTAGAGGTATTCGTAAAAGTAGATATGGGCCAGTTGGATATCGACGGTAATCCTGTGTTTTTATATTTTGCAGCGGATGATATTCTGTTTTCTCAGGAAGATGGATTGATAGGAGGTACTATAGGCCTGGTCAATGACTACGCTCTCCGAGTAGGAGACAGCGAAAATGCCGCAGTGTGGCTAAAGGGAATGACCAAGACGCCTATACCTACATCAACAGATGGTACATTGCCGAATGGAGGAACGCCACCTACTACGCTTGATCCAGAAGATCCGTTTCACGATAAATATTATAATAAAGGAGGCACATTTGTTTCATTTGACTGTGATGGGTTCAAGGAGATGGGTATTGCGGGCGAAGTTGTATTCAGTAGAAGTTGGGTACTGCCTACGGATGATCTAGGTATTCCGATTGTGGGTACTCAGTCTGCTCCTGCACCAAGAGTGAGAGCAGAGTTTTCTACGACGATGCAATCTACCAGTGATATTTTTATTGGGGTTACAATGCCAAATTTCACACTTACGAAGTTCCCAAATATCAGCCTTGATATCGATGGTGCATTTTTGGATATGAGTGAATATAGAAACCCAGAAGGCGTACCAGAAGAATATGGTATACAGCCCAATTTCTGGGAAGGGGTGTATATTAAGAATATAGGCATCACATTACCAGAGCCATTCAGGCGTACATGTGGATCATTCACTGAAGATACTACTGATCCTGCTACTAATCCGACAGGCAAACCTAAGACCTGTAGAATCAGGTTAGATGTGACTCATTTATTGATTGATGAATTTGGAGTCGATGGTTCTTTTGCAGTGGAAGGCCAGGCTCCGTTTGTAGGAGGTCCGATCATGGATGGTGAGTGGGGCTGGAATATGAATTATATAAATATCGATCTTCAAAACAGTGATGTGGTAGGATTTGGTTTTGGCGGAGGTATCGGAGTGCCAATATTAGATAAAGATGACCCTATAGCTTATACAGCGGGCATCAATTTTGATAACAAAGAACAATACATATTTACGATCAGTCAGATAGAGGACAACGAGAAGTCGTTTCCTATATGGAATGCTGCATCTGTAAACTTGACGAATAAAGCACTTACAGTAGAGGTTTTGAATGGAGAATTTGACGCTTCAATATCATTATCGGGGTCACTTACAATAGGTGATCCGAAAGACAAAAAGGAGGGGGCAGGAGGAAGTCTCATTAAGATGCCATCTATCGAGTTTACGAATTTAGAGTTTTCTACGAAGAGCCCAAAAGTAAAAATCGGAGGTTTTGGGTTGAATGGTACAGCAAGTGCCTCAGCCGTTAATTTCCCAATAGTGCCGACTGGGTTGAATGTTGTGACAGCACCAAACGACAAATTGAAGTTATCATTTGGCATAATCCTGAACTTAATGAAAACCAGTACGAGTACGATCAGTGCAACTGGAGGTTTCGAGATACTCGGAAGTCTTCTGCGAGATCGTAATGGAGCACAACACTGGGAAAACGAAAGTCTTGATTTTACGGGAGCCAATGTCACAGTCAATGTGCCACAATTCTATGGGACGGGTAATTTGAATTTGTTCAAAAACGACGAAGTGTATGGAAAAGGATTTAGCGCTAATATAACAGCTAAGATACTAGGTTCTGATCTAGATATGCCACAAAATCTAGGTCAGTTTTCATTGAACATGGCTGCTATATTTGGCAGTTCTTCTTCATCTTCTGGTGAGACAGGTGGAGGCGTACCAGATGAAAATGGCAATACTCCAGAGCTTACAGATCCAGATAATTATAGATACTGGATGGTGGATGGATTGGTGCAAAGTGATCAAGGCATTCCTATCTTCCCTCCATTTGAGATCAATGGATTCGGAGGAGGAGCTTTCTATCATATGAGGCCTCATTCTTTTAATGCAGCAGGCGAAGAATCGGGTGCTATAACCGAGATAGGTGAGTCTACGACCGGACTGATATACAGACCGAATGCGGATACTGGATTAGGTCTTAAGTTTACGACATCTATAGTTACCACAGGTGGTCTCATGGATGGATTATTGACGGCTATCATACGGTTTAGCCCATCTGGAACACTACAAAATATAACATTCTGGGGTACTGTTGATATTATGAAGCCAGGTAAGACGAATACGACCTTATCGCTTGATATTACAGAACGTAAACCTTCCCTACTGAAATCTCAAGATGAAATGATACTAGATGATACGCATTCTGCGACAGTAGTTACGACCACGACTTCAGCTGATGGTATTGCTGGAAAGGATAAGCATATCAAAGGCCAGATAGGGATTTCACTGGATTTCGAAGATGGATTTACTCTTCATGGTTATGCAAAGGTAACAATGAAAGCAGGAGACTTACTTAAGGGTGTAGCGACGCTTGATGTTTTGATAGACCAAAGTGAAGGGGGAACAGCTGCTTCTCAAGATGGAGATTGGCATTTCTATATGGGAGGCTACTATCAGAACGATGCTGTACAAGTTGTAGTCCCAGGATTTTTCAATGAAGATGAGTTGGTCGTACTAGAGCCAGCTTCGGTACAGGTTAATTATGGTGAGAACGCTCTTACAGCACAGTGCTATTTCTTGACTGGAAATAAGATACCTGGCCCACCACCTGCTCCTAATGAGGTCATCGCTTTCTTCAAAGATGAAGATCCTGCGGTATTAGAAAACAATAGAGATGGACTGACATGTGGAGGTAAAAGTCCTGCAGCTGGTACAGGGATAGCATTTGGAGCCAGTGCCAGATTTAGTATAAATGAAAAGATAGGAGGTGTGTTTGGTTCTTGTGCTTTGGGTTTCAAAGCAGAGGCAACAGCGATAGTAGGCTTTGATCTTTCACTATTGAAGTATGATGCGAATACGACTTGCAATCAATCCAGTGAATCAGGCCCTCAGGGGTTAAATGGATTCAGGGCTACAGGAAGAGCTTATGCTCTAATATCTTTGGAAGGAGGTCATGTTTCATGTTTTCCTCTTCCAGATATAGGGATAGGAGTAAAAGTAGAGTTTGACTTGTTTAAGCCTTCTTATCTAGGTGTGGGTGTTGTGGCAAAAGCATTCGGAGAGAGAGTCAGCGTAGACATCAATATCGGTGAGCAGTGTGGAATCATTTGTAACTAATGATACTGCACTGATAGATTTATGCTTTCTTATTTTGGGTAGGATGGAGCATATAAAAATAGAATACACCCAAAGCTATAACACTCAATTATAAATTTTTAAGACGAAAAGGTTATGAATATTATCAAATCTGTATTCAAAAATAGTAAGGTGGAAAGACAACTATTTACACTCAGTATAAGAGTTAAATTAATAG
>CALLMH010000006.1 GCA_938007965.1 uncultured Saprospiraceae bacterium
AACTTCCACTCGCCGTTCGGGCTTTCATTTTTGGCTTGACCCAAAAACGAAACAAAAAACGAGTGTTTGCTAAACAAGCCATCTCTTATCTCAAGACTTTACCTGACTTTTAACGCTATTGGGATCACATTTTGACTAAACCTGCAAAACTCGCTTACGCTCAGACAGTTGCAAGTTCTTAACGTCAAAATGAAATCCAAATACCTAAGCCAGCTAAGGTCGATTTAATTTCTGCCACAAACTAATGCTCCTTGTATGTGATATAATTTTAATATTGTCCTTAATTCTGAATAACCCTAGCTAATCAACGGCAACCGTTCTAAGCTTAAATTTCAATAAACAGGGAAGTAGTAAGAAATAGCTGTTATAAAAATAGGGATATTCGCAAATAACGAATATCCCTATATCATTTCATTTAGAAGAATCAATTATTCTTCTTCGTCATTTACTTTTTCTTTGAAGTCTTCTACAGCATCTTCTATTTTGTCTTCTACCACATCGGCCACAGCCTTGACAGTATCTACTACATCTTCCAATGCTTCGCTGACGCCCGTTAATGCTTCGCCCATAGTTGCAGCTATTGCACCTAGGATATTGTCATCAGATGCATCATCGTTCGATTGATCCTCTTTTTCTTGAGTCTTACCTTCTTTTGTAGATGCTATGGGTTCTTCTTTTTTCTCCTCTTTGACTTCAGCGATTGTAGGTTCTTCGCTTGGTAATTCTACTGCAGGAATTACAGGAATACTTTTCTTACCGTCAGCAATTTTTGCTGCAGCCTCAGTAAGTTTGTTTGCAGACGCTTCTACGTTTTCCGCTGATTTTTTTACTTCTGCTGCTATTTTAGCTTCTGCCTCTGCTTTGGCAGCATTCATTTTTGCTTGTTTTTCGGCTTTAGCTTTTTCTTTAGCAATTTTTTCTTCTAACTCTTTCCGAGTTTTGTACATATCTGCAAGCTTGACCTCTTTGGATTTTACTCGTTCGTCGATCATTTTGATTTTAGCTTGTCGGATTTGCATTTCTAGCTGACCGTCCGTAGTTTCTATTTTTCTATTTTGGAATTTCTGATCATCTTTATCTCTGGCAATAGATTTTTCCATTTTTTGGATCGCATTGATCAGACCATCATATCTCCTTTGGTGTCTTCCTATTGCGGTATTTCCATTGTTGTCTTTTCCTTTGTCTCCGAATCTTTTTTCCTTTACGACCTTGAAAGCAGCGTCGATTTTGTTCCAGATTAGATCTCTATCTTTCTTCGTGAATTTCATGCCACGAAGTTTCGACTGTAGCGTCTTTAATTCTTCGAAAATTGGTTTTAGACCTAGACCTTTTTCTACTCTTGCTTCAATATCAGCAAGCTCAGTCATTACAGTTTCTTTATATTTTGCAGAGTTACTTTCATATTTTGCTTCTACTTCTTTCTTTAGGTCTTTGAGCCTATCGAATAGTCTATTTGTATTTGATTTCAGAGTAGATGCATGATCCCTAAATAGATTTTTCTCAATGACCTGTTCTTGGACTTTCGACCAAAAGTTTCTCATCTCGTTCCATACTTTGTTATCGTATTCTTTTAGATTTTCTACTGTCTCGGTCAGATCTTCTAACTCTGAGCGATACATCTCGTATAATTTCGCAGACAACACTACAAAATGCCATTCGGTCTGTGCTCTAGATATAATATCAGTTCTTTCTACTTTTACTTCTTCAGGAAGGATACTGTCAGAAATATTGAGTGGTCGATCTTGTGTAGTATGACCATCTGGAAATTCTACTTCTTTATTCTCTCTCCATTGATTGAGCATTTTATTATAGAATTCTTCGGTCGCTAGTTGTTCATTGAATGTGTACAACTTCACGATTCCTTCTTTATCCTGTAGGTGCAGTGCCACTAAGATTTTTTCATCTTTTTCATTTGTTCCCCAAAGTACGATTTTTCGTTTCATTACAGTAGTTTTGTTTTTCGGCTCACTTCTAGTAGTTAAGCTATTTCAGTTATCTCCGATTAGTATCAGATATTATATTAATTAGTTCTAGTACATTTATTTATTTACTAGGTACTCAGCAATTTGAACAGCATTTGTAGCCGCACCTTTTCTTAGATTGTCAGATACAATCCATAGATTCAGCCCATTCTCCACACTCTCATCTCGTCTTATCCTACCTACGAACACTTCGTTTTTGTGCTTGGCATATATCGGCATGGGGTACTCATTGTTATTGATATCATTTTGTACAACGATACCCGAAGTATCATTCAACAAAGTAATAACCTCATCTATACTAAAATTGTTTTTGAATTGTACATTTACAGATTCTGAATGACCTCCATCGACAGGAACTCTTACGGCTGTAGCAGTGATCTTTATACTTTGATCTCCTAATATTTTTCTTGTTTCATGGACTAATTTCATTTCTTCCTTGGTATAGCCATTGTCAAGAAATATGTCACAGTGCGGGATGCAGTTTT
The DNA here is from genome assembly GCA_938007965.1 of uncultured Saprospiraceae bacterium. GTDB lineage: Bacteria > Bacteroidota > Bacteroidia > Chitinophagales > Saprospiraceae > CAJXUU01. Next base: position 2,468 of record CALLMH010000006.1, read on the forward strand.
CGAATATTGGATGATGATATGCAGCGGTTTCAGGATTATACGCATTTCCTTCTTTTTCGCTTTTGTATTGATTTACCGCATTCACACCAGTACCAGTAAAGGACTGATATGTAGAGATTACGAGTCTCTCTATACCAAAAGCCTTGTGTAAGGGCGCGAGTGTAGCCACCATTTGTATTGTTGAGCAATTTGGGTTTGCTATTATTTTATCTTCACTCGATAAGTCTTTGGCATTTATTTCGGGTACGCAAAGAGATTTATCTGGGTCCATTCTCCATGCTGAAGAATTGTCTATCACGACTGTCCCTACCTCTGCAAACTTTGGCGCCCACTCTAGTGATGTGTTTCCTCCCGCAGAGAAGATTGCAATATCAGGAGCCATTTCAATGGCTGATTCCATAGAAACTACAGAATACTCTTTTTCTTGAAAGGTTATTTTTTTCCCTACCGATCTAGCCGAGGCTACAGGAATAAATTCGTCGATATGAAATCCTCTTTCTGTAAGGACTTCCATCATTACGCCGCCGACTAGGCCAGTAACGCCTACAACTGCTAATTTCATAATATCTTATTTTTTGTTTGCAAAATTCCTTTTGTGGATGGAATGATGCTTGTAATGTGTAATTCGATGTAAATAAACGGAATCAAATGTTTACTATGGGAATTATGTTGAATAATTTGTGTGATATGACCTATTTCTTTCATTTGGAAGTTTCAGTCTTGACAGTAGATACAATTCTACTCAAAAGATCAATGATAAGGAGTAAACCTTTGTATTCTATACGTATATTGCACTTTATGAATATAATCATTAAGAATATAGCCATATATATCAGTTTGATATTTTGTTGTGTGCACTCCACTCAGGCACAATGGACTGACGATTTTTCGGATGGATTTTTCTCAGAATGGACAGGTGATACCGATGTTTTTATTATCAATGAAAATGGAGAATTACAATTGAATGCACCTGACGCAGGAGAGGCGTCAATATTCAGGCCTAGTCAGATCGATAGTGATACGATTAGTATAGGTTTCTATCATTTATTAGATTTCAGTCCATCGGATAATAATAAATCTACCATTTATCTAGCACTGGACGGACAAGAAGTCGCCACAGCTAGCGGATACTATCTAGAAATAGGTGAAAATGGATCTGACGATGCCTTAAAATTTTACTACTTAGAAAACGGATCGGCAGAGCTTATAAGTACGGCATCCATGGGTGCAATGGCCAGCGAACCTGCTGTGGTCCGACTACAGATAGATGTATATCCCAATGGATTATGGTCTGTAGCGACGAACTATGATGGCGAAGAATCTAGGGTATTGGATGTAGAGTTTGTCGATGATAGATTCTCGTTTTCAGAAAGTCAATTTTTTGGCATACAGTGTAAATTTAGTGCTTCTCGAGCAGATAAATTCTTTTATGATGATATGTACCTGAAAGCATTCGAAGTAGACAAAACGCCTCCCGAGGTTATAGCTGCTTCAGCAGTAAGCCCAAATCAAATCTCTATAAAATTTACTGAACCAGTAGTAATATCGGATGCTCAGCAAGTAGCGAACTATTCCGTAGATAATGAAGTAGGTAACCCTGAATCGGTAACTGTATCGGGAAGTCTAGGCATCGAATATATTCTTCAATTCGAAAACGATTTTCTTTCAAATATAGAGTACACGCTCACAGTCTCAGGAATCAAAGATACAAACGATAATCTGATGGAAAATTTCTCTTTTGTATTCAATGTGTCGAGTAAACCGTTGGTCGGAGAATTATTATTAAGCGAGATATTATTTGATCCATATACGGGAGGAGAGGATTTTATAGAACTGTATAATGCATCCGATAAGTTTATAGATCTCAATGGGCTGATCATTTCAAATCTTCAAAATGAGATGATGAAGGTCATATCTTCTGATATCTCTATGGCGCCTTTCAGTTATCTCGCTATAAGTGAAGATGTAGACTTTCTGATTCAAGAATACAAACCAGATAATGATGCTAACCTGACCACTAGTGACTTGCCAGCATTCAATAATGATGAAGGCAACGTATCCATCTCTACTTCAGATGGTATTAGATTGGATTCATTTGATTATACAGAAGATATTCATTTTGCATTGATTGACGATACAGAAGGAGTTAGCCTAGAGAGGATCAGTTTCGAAGTAGCCACAAATGACGGCAGAAACTGGCAGTCTGCTTCTCAAAATTCAAGATTTGCAACACCTGGATACGAAAATTCGGGAGCATTGGTTATTAACCCTACTGATGATATGTTCACCATTGCTACGGAGACTTTTTCTCCGAATCAGGACGGAGATCAGGATGTGATGATTCTTAATTATAATCTTGATAAGTCGGGTTTTGTGGCTAATATTTCCGTGTATGATGCTGCGGGATTTAAGATTCAAGATTTATCTCGGAACGAATTTTTGTCTACTCAGGGAATAATAACATGGGACGGAACGGATGCAGACGGCAATATTTCTGATTTAGGTATCTATGTATTAGTGGGCAGTATTTTTCATCCAGACGGAGAAGTATTCGAATTTAAAAAAACAACGGTTTTGGCAGGATTTATTGATTAGATCATGTAAAAGAGAAACCATAACTGATCATCTTTTGATAAAAATGTTACTTTTTGTTGAATTAACGTATAAATAATTGGGACACTAGTTAATTTGCTAAAATAATAATGACAAAACAACAGAAAAATACAATATTTCAATCTTCTGTGGCTATGATTCTCATAGTCGGAACAGGTATTGTGATGCTTTCATCTCAAGTTCCATTTATTAGAAAAGTATCTGAGTACTCAGTACATATTATGCTTGGGCTGTTGACTTTTAGTATTTTGGCACTGTGGGCTAAGCGAACCAAAATCATGTTTGCGGGACTGGCTTGTACTGCTGCGTTATGTGTTTTTCTCAAAGATGCTTCTAATACGACGCTCAAACTTCCCGAAGCGAATACCAAGGCTAGATTAAATGTTGCCCATATAAATTTGAGTAACGTCACATTAGATTATCAAGGATTAGCGACGCTGCTTGATACTGAGGATATAGATCTTGTATCATTTCAAGAGCTTACTCCTGATTGGGATAGTGTCCTCAAAAACAAGTTGTCCAGCGAGTTTCCTTATTCGAAATCAGAAGTGAGAATCGACCCGTATGGTATGGCACTATATAGTAGGTTACCCTTTGAGCGTTTTAGTTCATTTAAGTGCGGTGGCAAACCGAGCCTGAAATCAACAATAGAAAAGGACGGTAAAGAATTCGAAATTATAAGCTCGTATTTGACTCCAGCACTGGACCAAAAAAGTATTGAAGTCGCTTCGGTCCAACTAAACTCTATCGCAAAGGAGATCAAAAGTTCTCAACATCCACTTATAGCATTGGGAGAGTATAATATGGTATATTGGACAAATGAGATCAGAGAGTTTCGAAGAGATACAAAATTAACCAATTCGCGTCGAGGGCTTGCAGACGGAAATCTACGGGTACCATATGACCATATCTTTTTTTCTGAAAAACTAGAGTGCACGGAGTTCAAAGAAGTATTTGATGAGGCTCAAAACTACGTAGGGATAATGGGTACATATCAGATAAGAGACGAGAAATACTATCCTACGCTCAACTCACATCTTAGCGTTAATTAAAGTTTACTTTCTTTTTGTAGTAGTCGTTCGCATAGAGTATAGCTCAGGAATTAATACACCTGAAAGCATAAGCGGGAGGCACATTAAATAATACAAAGTGGGTCTCTAGATTACCAAATACACTTTTGTACAGCGATGCAAGAGTTTTTGCGTAATGTACTTGCATGTAGTTATTTCCTTTTTTGAGGTTTTTCTTACATAGTCCTAATATCTTCATTGCTAGTTCTTCGGGAAGTACTATATAAGGGATAGCTGATACGACACTATCAAATATGTCTATCTTATACTCCTTCATATATTTTTCCATATTTTCTGCACTGTCGTTGATAGGAAAAAATCTCGGATCCTCAATTTTTGATAGAATGGCAAACATATTTGGATTAATCTCGAAGGCCAATAACTTACCATCAGGATGCATTTTTTCGAGTATACTTCTTGTAATAACTCCATCACCCGCCCCGAGTTCTAAGACATATTTATCTTCTTTAGTTATAAAGCTGGTTATCTTTTCACTTAAAGCTTTTCCACTTCTAGTTATTGTTCCTACCTCTCTAAAGTTCTTTATAGCTTCAATTAAAAATTTAAATCTACTCATTTATGGACTGTCCAATTATTTTAAGAAGTCAAACATACGGATTTAAAGAATAGTCATGGATATTTATTTTGAAAACTCTCAGAGAACTCTTATTTACTATATATGTATTAGATGGCCAATGTTTAGTTTTAGTAACATTTTATAATTAAAATCATATTTTATACAATACAGCCCTATAATTTTGGGGGTATTTTTCTAAAATTGAACAAAATATGTATCTTTACCCCCATAATTTTCATGTTTAATATAAAATGAGTAAAATGGCTACTATAAGATTCAACGCCTTAAATGAAACATTAAAGCGTAAACCTGTACAAGTTGAAGAGATTTCTGCTAAAAGAAGTGATCTGTTTGGCAAGAAAGTTTTCTCCCTTGACACCTGCAGACAATACATGCCGAAGGAAGCATACAAGGCGATCAAGAATGCAACACAGCACGGAGAAAAAATAGATCGTAAAGTAGCTGATCAGATTGCCTCTGGTATGAAATCATGGGCTCACGAACAAGGAGCTACACACTATACACACTGGTTTCAACCATTGACAGGTGTGACGGCAGAAAAGCACGATGCTTTCTTCGAACCTATCGGTGACGGACAAGCCATGGAAAAATTTGATGGAACACAATTAGTTCAACAAGAGCCAGATGCATCTTCATTCCCCAATGGAGGATTAAGAAATACTTTTGAGGCTAGAGGATATACAGCATGGGATCCTACATCTCCAGCATTTGTGATGGGTACTACATTATGTATACCTACGATCTTCGTATCGTATACAGGAGAGGCGCTAGACAATAAGACTCCATTACTGAGAGCCTTGCAATCAATCGATGCATCAGCTACAGCAGTAGCAAAATACTTCGATAAAAACGTAAAGAAGGTAATTACTACCTTAGGTTGGGAGCAAGAATTCTTTTTGATAGACAGTGCATTGGCAGATTCTAGACCAGATCTTATGATGACGGGACGTACTTTATTAGGTCATTCTCCAGCAAAAGGACAGCAATTAGACGACCACTATTTTGGATCTATACCAAGAAGGGCTATGGGTTTCTTGAGAGAGTTAGAACTAGAATGTATCCAGTTGGGGATACCAGTAAAAACAAGACACAATGAGGTAGCGCCTAATCAGTTTGAGATCGCACCATTATTCGAAGAGGCGAATCTTGCAGTCGATCATAACTCATTGTTGATGGATGTTATGGAGAAAGTAGCTCAGAACCATAATTTCAGAGTGCTGTTCCACGAGAAGCCATTCGCAGGAATCAATGGATCAGGAAAACACAACAACTGGTCACTTGCTACTGATACTGGTGTAAACTTATTGGCTCCAGGTAAAACACCGATGAGTAATCTACAGTTTTTGACATTCTTCATCAATACGATCATGGCAGTAGATACACATGCTGATCTATTGAGAGCATCTATCGCTAGTGCAAGTAATGATCACAGACTAGGAGCTAATGAAGCACCTCCTGCGATTATATCTGTATTTATAGGTGACCAACTCACTAAAGTATTGGATAATCTAGAGAAGGTATCAAAGGGTAAATTAACACCTGAAGAAAAAACCGACCTCAAACTCAATGTAGTAGGTAAAATTCCTGATGTATTATTAGATAATACTGATAGAAACCGAACATCTCCGTTTGCATTCACAGGAAATAAATTTGAATTTAGAGCGGTAGGATCTATTGCCAACTGTGCAGTGCCAATGACAGTGCTAAACACGATGGTATCTGAGCAGTTGAGAAAGTTTAAAATCGAGGTGGATGAACTTATCGCTGATAAGAAAATGAAGAAAGATGATGCTATTTTCAATGTATTGAGAGAGTATATCAAGAAATCTAAGAGCATAAGATTCGAAGGAGATGGATATTCTGATGAATGGGTAAAAGAAGCTAAAAAAAGAGGCCTAAGTAACCTTAAGACCACTCCTGAAGCACTAAAAGCAAAAGTATCTAAAGAGAACATCAAACTATTGGAAGATCACGGAGTATTGACCGCACCAGAAGTGCACGCTAGATACGAGATCGAACTAGAAGAGTACATGATGAAAATCCAAATCGAAGGAAGGGTACTAGGTGATATCGCTACGAATCACGTAATTCCTACAGCGATCAGATATCAAAATACATTGATAGAAAATGTAAGTGGACTAAAGGACGTATTTGGTACAGGATTCAAAAAATTAGCGAAGGAGCAGATGGATATCATCACCGATATCTCTGAAAGAATCAATGCTATCAAAACGAATGTAGATGCAATGATCAATGAGCGTAAAAAAGCTAATAAAATGACGAGCGAAGAGAAGAAGGCCAAAGCGTACTGTGAAAAAGTAAAGCCTTACTTTGACGAAATCAGATTACATTGTGATAAGTTAGAAATGACTGTCGATGATGAATTGTGGCCATTGACAAAGTACAGAGAACTATTGTTTACAAAATAATTGTAACTGTGTCGTAGTACTCAAGTATTAGATAATTTAAGACCTGTTTCATTGATTTGAAATGGGTCTTTTTGTTTTATTCGATTATAAAAAATTGGTTGATCAAAGGGATAAATCGATATAGCAAAATGAGGATTCCAAGCGACTTTGCAAATGTCTCGAATGGTAACAAAATTTTTTACAGACATCGAAATCTATCAAGAGATACACCTATCAATACTGATGCCCGTCTAGTAAAATTAATTTATCATTTGGTGAATCATTATTAGGGTTAGTAATGTTAGAATTGTAGATATTAATGCTAAAATTATCCAACTAAATAACTAAATATGTCATTTAATAAAAATCAGAAAATCAATACTCCGCCCAATATGAGTAAGTACCTTGTGATTGGAGGAATCATTTTGTTTGTATTTCTCGCGCTTTCGAACACTACATTTTTGACCATCAAATCAGGACAGAAAGGCGTATTGTTTAAGAAGTTTTCAGGAGGACTCGAAAAAGATAAAGTATACGGTCAAGGATTTCATGTCATAGCGCCATGGAACACCATGTTTATCTACGATGTAAAAACCAATGAAGACTTCGAAGAGATGGAAGTTCTATCTAAGAATGGTCTGAGTATAAATATAGATCTATCCTACCGATATTCGCCAGTAGCTGATAAGATAGGATACCTACACGATGAGATCGGTACGGATTACAATGGACGTATCATACAACCAGAAATTCGATCAGCCACGAGGGAGGTTATCGGACAGTATAATCCTGAAGAACTATACTCTACAAAGAGAGAAGCAATCCAACAGGAGATCTTTGATAAGACAAAAAAGTCTATCGCTGAGAAATACATCGAGTTGGATGCCATCCTTATACGATCGGTAGCTCTTCCTATAAAACTTAGAGAGGCGATCGAGCAGAAGCTTGAAGAAGAACAACTATCTCTTCAGTATCAGTATAAAATTGATAGAGAGAGACAAGAGGCGGAGAGAAGAATCATCGAGGCACAAGCAAAAGCAGATGCCAATAAAATCCTAAATGCTTCACTTACAGATAAGATTCTAAGGGATAAAGGAATCGAAGCTACACTTGAGCTTGCCGGATCACCTAATGCTAAGGTCGTAGTCGTCGGCGGAGGAGGAGATGGCTTACCATTGATACTTAATAATTAAGATATTAGCACACATATAGAATTATTAGAAACCTGACAGATTGATTTCTGTTGGGTTTTTGTTTTTGACAAATAGTGGAGAGGCTCATCAATATTCACTATAGAATATAATTTAGATGAAGAACTACTTTCCTATCTCTTTCTATTACATTTGCTAATACAAAATAGGTAGCAAATGCATTCTCCACAAGCACAAAAGAGATTTTACGAATTGTCCAAACAGATGCTGGCTTCTGAGCAAGTATCTCCCTTAGATATAGGGTCACTGAGAGAACTCCTGAAGTATCACGAATGGAAATATTATGTCCAGAATCAACCAGTGGTCTCGGATTATGAGTATGATCAATTATATAAAAAGCTGGAAGCGATAGAGTATGCACATCCTGATCTGATAACGCTGGACTCGCCGACACAGAGAGTAGCAAGTGACCTAAATGAAGACGTACCACCAGTTGCTCACACGGTACCGATGCTGTCACTAGGTAATTCTTACAATGCGGAAGATCTCAAAGATTTTGACAAACAAATCAAAAAACTGTGTGAGTTAGAAGCCGATGTAGATATAGAATACTGTATTGAGCCTAAGTTCGATGGAGGAAGTATAGCATTGGTCTACGAAAATGATTATCTAGTCCGTGGAGCTACGAGAGGAAACGGTACAAAAGGGGAGGAGATGACGACGAATGCCAAGGCGATGCCTTCTATACCGCTCAAGGCAGCATTCTCTAAACTTGGCATCTTCAAGGCAGAATTGAGAGGCGAAGCACTGATAAGAAAAGACATATTCGATAAGGTAAATATCTCTAGACAAAAAGAAGGTAAGGTACTCTTTGCCAATCCTAGGAACGCTGCTACGGGAGGACTAAGAACCAAAGATGCGAATGAAACCAGAAGAAGAGGATTGGAAGCTTTTATATTTCAATTAGGCTATGCTGTAGATTCTGCAGGAAACGATATGTTGCCAAATCTCAGAACTCATGACAAAGGAATAGAGACATTAGGCGAGTTGGGCTTCAAGATACCGACCATAGAGCGGAAAGTTGTAAGTTCTATCCAAGGGGCGATAGATTTTTGCAGAGATTGGGAGGAAAAGAGAGATGATTACCATTACGAAATTGACGGAATGGTCGTGAAGGTAAATAGTTTAGATATGCAGGAAAGATGCGGCTATACCTCTCATCATCCAAGATGGGCTATCGCATACAAGTTCAAAGCGAAGCAAGCGACGACCAAGATGATCAATATAGAATATCAAGTCGGTAAGGTAGGGTCTATTACTCCTGTGGCTAAGTTAGATCCGGTGCATATCGCAGGTGTGACAGTCTCATCAGTATCTCTGCACAATGAAGAATTCATAGTCGGTAAAGACCTAAGGATAGGAGATACCGTGGTGGTAGAGCGAGCTGGTGATGTGATTCCGTATATCGTCAAATCCCTTGAAGAGCTAAGAGATGGTTCGGAGTTGCCTCCAAAGTTTCCTGAGTTCTGTCCGATAAATATGACGGACACTCCAGTACCCCTGATCAAGATAGAGACTGAAGCGGCTTGGCGATGCCCTACTTGCGTATGCGGAGCCCAAGAATTACAAAAAATAATCTTTCATGTATCCAAGGTAGCAATGGATATCGATGGTTTCGGAAAGTCTAATGTAGAGCGATTCCATGAAGAAGGTTGGTTACAAGATATTTCGGATGTGTATAATCTAGATTATGATCAGATTGCAAGATTGGATGGATTTGGACGGAGAAGTGCTGATAAATTGGAGTCCAGTATCAACAAGGCGAAGGAGAATCCGATCTCTAAGCTACTTCATTCGCTTTCCATACATCACTTGGGCAAAAAAGCATCGAAATTAATCGCCCAAGAAATAAATCATGTGCTTGATCTGCGAGAATGGAACGAAGAAAAATTCACAAATATAAAAGATATAGGCCCTGTCGTAGCTAAGAATGTGATCGAGTATTTCTCTAATCCCGTCAATATAAGAATGTTAGAAAGGCTAGAATCATATGGAGTAAATCTGAACCAAACAGAAGAAGATAAACCACTTCAGATTGCCGAAGATGCTCCATTGGCTGGCAAAACGATATTGTTCACAGGTTCACTACAGCGTATGGGCAGAAAACAAGCCCAAGAACTCGCAGCGAAGCATGGAGCTAAGAATATATCTGCAGTGAGTAAAAACCTCGACATCTTGGTCGCTGGAGAAAAAGCTGGGTCAAAGTTGAAAAAGGCGGAAGCTCTGGGTTCCGTGCAGATTATGAGTGAGGATGCATTTATAGCATTGATAGGAGAGTAGATTGCTAGTCTTTGGAGTATTTTGCATTGAGTAATCTTTTCAGAAGAAAGGCTGTCATAGTCTAATGAATAATAGGATATTCTTTATTTCGGAATGTCCCTGACGATCCTAACTCGTACATATAATCGAGCATCAATAATTTAAACAAAAACAAGTCGGGAGATTTAGAAACATATTCGTTATTTTCGGATATCCCCAAATCTGAAAATCATATTAAAAAGTAGCCTTGACCTGCGCACGAGCGATGTGTACAGTCGGGGCGTCTCCTGTTTTTCTGCCTTCGTAGCTTATATTTAGATCTATATTACTAGAAAGTCGCTTGGTGAATAGTGTGTTCCATATAAAGTTCTGCCCATTCTTTAATCCATCAAGAAGATCGAATTCTATAGGACTATTGGGAGCTACATCTGTGGTGACTCTGACATAACTCAGGGAGAGGTTGAGATTAGCATTCGAAGCTTGACGGTAAGTAGTAGCAATGGTGATATCTTGACTATTAGCGACTTCCTCTGATAATATTTGCTGTTTTCTACGATCGTAAGCATATTCTAGATTGATCCTAAAGTCACCACTTGGTCGATAACTAATCTCAGGATTTATAGAATAGAAATCGATATCTAGATTTCGGCTAGGGTCTATGATGGAGACATAGTTCCGGCTGCCATTTTTCAGGTTTAATATAAGGTCTGCGGATTTCATCAATCTCACTCTAGATCTGAAGAAATTTTCATTGAGGCCTCTTCTCTCTCTACCAGAGATTTGGGTAAATACATTGTCTGTCATCTTATTACCCACCTGAAAATCAAAAATCGGATTTCCTCTGTTGACAAATAATGTATTACTAATGAGAGAATTATAGCTGACAAGGTTACTATCTTGAGCACTAAAATTTAGAAAAGTGCTCTCTTGGCTGGTACCATTGTCCTCCACTTTTTTAGCGATCCGATAGGTACTGATGGTAGATAGTCGTGATAGTAACTTTTCTGCGAACCCGACTTCTTTCTTTTTTCTAGTACTTTTATTTGCCTCATTGTCGGCTCTTCGTTTCTTTTTTCTTCTTGTCGAGAAGAACTTTTTTGGTTCTATTCTCAGGCTTTGAGTCAGGCTTTGATTATTAGTCGTGATGAATTCATTGTTGATCAATGATAGTCGGATGTAATCTCCTGTGCCTAGATCGGGAGCATATCTGAAGTTATTATTGACGAGTACTGAGTCAGCATTACCGATGTAGATATAATCGCCTTGACCGGCTTCTACTTTTTCATAGAAGTATTCTATTTTGGGTTCTTGACCAGAGTTGATGAGATAGTTCGTATTGGTAAGAAATAGTCCGTCCCAGGCTTGGAGGTTATGATCTAGTCTTCCTATAAGCGTTCGCTTACTTTGGCTTGTATTTGGGAGTAGCTCTTCTCTTATTACGTCAAAATCTCTAATACCGAAATTAAAACTTAGAGCATGCTTTGGCGATATAGTCCATTTGGCAGATGTATTGACTTCGTCAGTTATGATGCTTTCTACGAGTTGGTCCACTTCTGGAAAGAAATCTTTTCTACTCATATATTGGAGCTTGTAGTGCAGCTTATTATCCTCATTATTTTGAAGGAATGCACGATAGATATCAAATGAAAAACTACTATTTAATAAATCCATGGATCCGATTGATGCAGATCTCTTATTGGTCTCATTTTCATAAATTCCTCCTAATCTTAGTTTTGATTTTTTTGAAATTACTTGTGATACTTCTACTTTAGGTCTTCGGAATAGGGTCGTCTCATTAAATCCTTCACTGGATAGATAATCTATCTTGCCAATAATTTCTAATCCATATTTCCTATAGTTGAGATTTGCACTATGATTTATACCTCGGTAGATTCCATTGAGTTGGGTATTATCTTCTACGTCTAGTATTTTTACTTTGTATTGTATTTCCATTGAATCTCTAATGCCTACACCAACTGCTGATTCGATGAGGTTTTGATTTCCACTGATGGTTTGACCCTGTATGTTCCAGTCCCTATTAAACTCAGCACTTCTGTAGGGGTTCAGAGGTACATAATCCTGATTGACCAGTTCTAGTTTATTATCAGTGAATAGATTCACTTTTCGCTTTTCATTTAGACTCACGACATGATCGTAAGAGACGACAGCGGCATATCCTACGTTATTGTCATTTCCGATCTCGGCGAACCGATTGATGTCGGTATTACTAAGTGATATTTCAGTACCTATATTTATATTTTCTCTTGGTCTTAGCTTCGCACCAAAGCTCAATATTTGCTTTTTTTCAGGAGGTGTGATCGAAGTAAATGGTTCATAGATTCCATTTCCTGGGCCGACATACTTATATACACGACCATTGACTAGGCTATTGTCATCTATTATATATCTCCCCATTCCCTCAGGTACTTCTGAGAAAGATGCAACATAAAGGGGCTCATTCGTATCCGAACTATACTCTAAGAAAAACGGATCAGAATCCCCATCTATTACATCGGGATTAAGCCTATATCTCACTTGCCCTGGTATAAATATAGTATCGGCCAATTGTCTAATGGACGAGACACGGGCACCTTGTATATCATCACCAGTCATCTGAAGTAGACGTATATCTGCGCTATCGAGGACTATATCACCCGTTGCTGATTTACTGTCTTGCTCATTGTAGAAGTTGAAATTGAGGTCATATTTTGGGGTGTTATAGTAGAGGTTTGTAGCATATACAGACCGTAGATAGTTGTTGGTTCTGTATTCGTATTCTACTATTATTCTAGTTTCATTAGCGATCAGTCGATTTGGTGTAAATGAGACTTCCGCTCGGTTATAATCTATGATGTAGTCATAATCTAATCCCCGTTCGAGGAGCTGGCCATCAAGGTATACTTTCTCAGAGCCAGAGAGTACGATCAAGAATCGCTCACCATTGCTTCCCGTGAGTTTGTATGGTCCTTGGTTGCCCTCTTTGGTATCCAGTATTTGTCGTGCAAATTTTCCCCTTGATATCGCAAAACTGCCGTTGCTATTAAGACTCTTGTTTTTACCAAATTCATAAGTATTTGACCCAGATAGGCCTTTTAGTTTTTTGAAGTAATTGATAAAGTAGCTTTTCGGTTTTTCAAGGTTATAGTCTCCCGCTATGATACTTGTCTTCTCTCTACTTACTTTGATGAATACTCGATCAAAATCTTGAATCAGTTGTGTATTTCCTTCGGGTTGGATAGGAATATTGTCATCAGAAATCGCTGCGACTACTTTTATTTTGTTTCCGAGATCGCCAGCTAGCTGCAGATTGAAGTTAGAGTTGAGCACGAGACTCTGACTATTTCCCACCGAAAATCCTCTAGAAAAAGAGCCATTATAATCGAGTCCTTTTGCGTCTATTATATCTTTTCCTTTTGGAGAAAAGCTGTAATCAGATCCTATATATATGGCACGGTCTTCCTCTTTCATCATCGTGGAGTCTAGATGAAAATATTCTTTTTCTACATCAAAGGGAAGTACACGATAGCGAATGGTTATGTTAGTATTCTTGATAGAGCCGCACACAGCTGGGGAGAATTCGATGGTATTATTATCGACCGTATATTTTGAAACCATATTTCCATTGCGATCTTTGATCTGTACACTTTTAGGAGCTATGGTGAGCGAGTCTATCTTTACTTTACAATCTTGGACTACGAGATTTATATTTCGAACACCATTTAGTACTATATCCTGTGCTACTGTACTAGGCGTACAAGTAAAAAGGATCAATATTATAGGTATGACGATTCTAAACATATATCGGCATGGTCGATTTGATGACCATAACTGTACTGCAAATATAAAAGCTATTACTAGCAAACGGGAATCATCGCTATCTGAGTATAAATAGACCAAATAGAAAGCGGATATAGCATGGAATTGTCATTTGCACATAAACACTATGTATGTGCTGCCAATAATTCTAAAAAAACGATCAGCTATGTGACGATTCTATTAAAGTGTATTATATGAATCCGAAGCGAAAATATTATAGCAAAGTGCATTTTGTCAGCTACACATATATAAATTGTGTATAAACGGTTACGAAATTAATCTCTACCTTTGTACAAATATGAAAAATTCTTAATATGAAAATTCTTCAAACAGCCGAAAGAGTATCACATGAGGATATGTCAGATAATTATGTGTTCCAACGGTCACTACTAGCGTACCTAGAGGCGGCAAAAATGGTGTCAGGTGATGTCCTAGAGATAGGCGCTGGAGAAGGATATGGAATCAAACACATAGCCCCCAAAGCGGATAAATACCTTACACTAGACAAGCATCCTGTACATATCGACCCTCAATATACAAACGTATCTTTTAAGCAGATGAATATTCCACCACTGATGGGAATCGAGGACAACAGCTTTGATTTTGTGGTAAGTTTTCAAGTGATAGAGCACATAGAAGCGGATGATAAATATGTATCAGAAATCCATAGGGTACTTAGACCAGGAGGTAAATTTATAGTCACGACTCCTAATAAGAAAATGAGTATCACACGTAACCCATGGCATGTAAGAGAGTACACGATCGAGGAATTGGTGAAGCTCCTAGGCAACAGTTTTTCTCGAGTGGATGCAAAGGGAGTATTCGGGAATAAAAAAATAATGGAATACTATAATAAGAATAAAGCTTCTGTACGTAAAATCACAAAATTCGATATTTTCGATTTGCAGCACAAATTACCGCGGCAGATACTACAAATTCCCTACGATATTCTGAATCGAATGAATCGTAAGAAGTTATTAAATCAGAACAATAATCTCGTCTCAGATATTCATTATGAAGATTACTCGATTAGTGAGGCAAAAGAGGGATGTTTTGATCTTTTCTATATCGCAACAAAATGAAATAGGTAGTTAATCAGTTATACTACCAAACTATCTTACTTTTCTATTGGTGATAAAAAAATACTTTCTCTGGATCTCAATGATCTTCGTGATTTCCTTAATCTACTCTCGCTTCATGGTGTCTGTAGCTATGATCTTGGTGGTCATATTAGCGATTATGAAAGCGAAAGAAGATTATCGATTTAGTGTTATTTCTTTTGCAAAGGATCTTCCTTATTCTGGATTATTATTGGTTTTTGGAGTGATTCTTCTATCTGGTATCAATAGTGCAGATAGCGGTGCATGGATGAAGGAGGTAAAAATCAAATTGCCCTTTCTTATTCTTCCAGTCGCGTATTACATATTACGGCCTGTAGATCAAAAAACACATCGATTGATACACTATTCCCTTATAGGGGTCATCTTGGTGAGTTCTATACAGGTGATCAGTAATTTTATATTTGATTATGAAGCTATAAGTAGTGGGATCAATAAGGGGAAATCTATCCCTACACCGATTGATCACATTCATTACAGTATTATTCTAGCTTATGCTACAGTATCTTGCTTCGTATATAGTGCCTTGGAGAATAGTAAAAAATGGAAAGTTATCCTTTTTTTAGTTGGAGTATATCTATTTGGATATTGCCACTTTCTCTCAGTCCGTACAGGTTTAGCATTGTGCTATGCTGGGATTGGGATTACCTTGATTTGGTACGTTATCACTCGGAAGAAATATCTCTTCGGATTTGTGACGGCGATGGGTATTATGACGCTACCGTTTGTAGCATATTATACGGTCCAGCCATTTCACAATAAGGTACAGTATATGATGTGGGACATAGAACAGTTTCAAAAAGGGAATGGAAACAACTACTCAGATTCCGAAAGATTGATGTCATATGAAATTGCATTCGATATGATAAAAGAAGCGCCAATAGTAGGCCACGGTATTGGAGACCTCAGACCACTCATTACTCAGAAACATAAAGAAAAATATGGGGACAAAGAGAAGTATATCTATCCCCATAATCAGTATTTATATATACTTACTGCAGTCGGAGTATTAGGAGCTTTGGTTTTCTTTTTTGGCTTGTTTTGTCCGATATTTTTTGCTGAGAAAAGAAACATATTTTTAGTCATCACCTTCATAATGATTATATTTTCTTTTCTGGTAGAGAATACCATTCAGCGGGCGATAATTACAGCTTTCTTCTTGTTTTTTATCTTATTGAATCTGAGTGTAAAATTTGAAATCGACGAAAAAAGATAATACCGTAAGCTGTTTTTACATCCACTTTCTTTTGTCCGTTTCGATTTTATAGAGAAAATCATCTATGATGTGTGCTGCAGTATCATTGTTGATGTATGGGATTCCCACCTTCCCAGAAGCGGTATGGACGACTAAGTTTGCCAAGCCATTTCTTCTTTGATAAGGAGATTGTTTTTTCGAGAGGGATTGGATTTTATAGATAGGAAGTAATTCTGTCTTATCTCCATAAGTGCCGCCACGGATGACTAGCATATTATTGTTGAATCCATACTTTTTCTTACGATAAGATAGATAAAAAGACACGACCATAAATATGCCGAGCACTCCCAATAATATAGCTTGCGAATATTGACCTATGTAAATAAGAAAAGAAACTATCACGATCATAATAGCGGATAATATCCCACCATTTCTATAGAAGTACCTCTTATCTATGGGAGAATAAGTGATCTTATCAAGTGCATTATGACCATACAATGTGTCTTTTACGAGTTCGATATGTTCGTTTTTACAGCTAGGTATTTTTATAGATGTATTCTTATTGAGCACTATGCTAGAAGCCTGCTTTAGTCTTAGATCCTTTATTCCAATCAGCTTCTTGAGCGGATTATCGCCCCATGATATGACTTGGATTTTGTGGTCTAGAGCGGCCACATCTTTTTTGGTAAATAGACCACCGTTTATCTTGAAGCCATTCTCAGATCGCATAAATTTTAGATCGTAATTGGTGATGACCATCTTGACCATAGATACGACGAATGATAGTACGAAGAATACAGCTATGGCTATGCCGATCAGGATCAATCCACTATTGACCTGTGACATTACGGTTTCCTCTATCTGATCATTTAGGATTTCCTCCTGCATACCCATATCATCGATGCTCGACCAGATCCACCACATAAACGCTAGGATTATGCCTCCAGATTTGAAATGATTCTCCACTGCACCCGCTTTGATGAGGTCTAGTATATCGAGCTGCATGATGGTCTTAAATACTGGAATTGATTCAACCTCTTCAGATCCTTGTATTTTTTGGGAATTGATTCTTGATTTAGTTTGTTTTTTCTTCGAAAGAAGTAGATTTCTCAGACTATCAGCCTTGTCACTGCCGATGGCATGGAACTCAAATTCTGCTTTGGCGGATCCGGCCGTATCTATCTTGAGACGGACCACATTGAATATCCTATGGATTATATTTTGCTCGAAGTTGATCGTCTGAATCCTATCGAAAGGTACATTCATTTTACTTCTTCTAAACACACCACTCTCGATGATGAGCTCCTCATCACTGATATAGAAGTAATATCTAAAATAATTGATAATTGAATAGACCATACCTAATAAGGCGATGACTGTAATGCTTATCAGGATATGCGTCCCTTTTCCCCCAGAAAACCCCTTACCGACGAAAAACAATAAAATAAATGGAAATGCCTGTCTTACCAATATCCTGTACGTCTTCAAGATGATCAATAATATGGCTACCGAGGATTGTCTCGTCGGCTGAGTGAAGTGAGCGGTCGAATCATTCTTCTTCATCGATGCCAGTTTTGATCACGATAAAGTCTTTAATTCTTGCTGCGGTTTCTGGAGATAGACCCGATATGGACAGATCACTAGAAGCACCACCAGCGGTAAATATTTTCAATTCTGCAAGATGATAAAATCGATCTATTGGTCCTTGGGATACTTCGCAGTGCTGTACCCTATTGAAGGGTACGACAATAGAAGATTGCCAGAAAAGACCGCTATTATAGACGATGTCTTTTTGTCTTATAGCATAGCTTTTCCTATGAAACTCAAAATAAACAAATGCAGTCGATAAGAGGAAAAGGATACCCAAACCTAACCAGATATAGAGACCATACTCAACCAATAGTTCTAGGTCAAAAACAAAACGAAGTACCAACGAAATAGCGAACACTACACCAAAAAAAAGGACACTCCACATTATATCCGCTTTCAAAAGATTTTTCTCTAATGGACTATATTCTAATATTGCCAATTGCGGTAGCTCAGCTGGAAATATCTGTTCATTCGAAAATCCTAGTGATGGTACATCATCTTCTTCTAGATATGGTGTCATAAATATTGATTCTTAAGTGCAATATAACCTGTTTTGATAATTGACAATAAGACTATTTCGATCAGAGTAGTAAAAAAGGAGATCAATAGGATATTTAAGAACAAGTTGATCTTCATATTAGAGATACTCTGACATTATTGAGCCAGTTCAAATGTTCCTGCAAAGTATCCAGGTCTCTTCATGGTAGATGATGCTATCCAATCCTTACTTACGATTATTTTTTCTTGAGGGTTGTATAAGAAGATGACAGGCTGCTCATCGTACATTACCTTCTGCAGGTCTTTGTAGTATTGAGATCTCTGTGCATCATCTTGGGTAGAGCGTATATTATCTATCAATTCATCAGCTTCCTTAGATCGATAGCTGATGTCATTCTTTTTGGCGGGATCATCATTATCACTATGCCACTTAGTATATGGGTCGTCTAGTGCTAGATCTTGTCCGAGTACCAGTGGGATAAGGTCATAATCTCTTTTCTTTATATTTTCGCGAACGATATCTTTATACGCTTTGGTAATTATATTGATATTGATATTGACTTTTTTAGCATTTTCTTGTAGTAGAAGGCCTATATTTTTACTGAGTTCAGACCCAGTAATGTACATATCCAGATCCATTTCTATTTTTTGACCATTTATGGTTTTATCGATGATTCCATCGTTATTTGTATCTTCCCAACCTTCGCTATTTAGGATTTCTTTTGCACCATCGACATCAAATGTGATTGGGGTAAGATCTTTATTGTAGTATGACTTTTTCTCATTGATCGGTCCTACGGTTTGTCTACCGAGCCCACCTTCTAGGATATTTATCAACTTTGGGATGTCTACCAATTTAGCCAGCGCTCTCCTGACATCAGGATCAGATAGTTCTGGTTTGGAGTTATTAATGGCTATATAGTAGTATTTCATCAACTCAGGAGTGAGAAATTGGAAGTCGTCTTTGTAGGTTTCGTTTTTTTTGAGATCGAAGAATGTACTTCCACTCATATTGGCGAATACATCGATATTTCCTTCTTTCATTTGACTTATTGTTGCGGTCTCATCTGCGATAAAATGATATTTTATTTCATCGGGCTTAGCCATCAGAGATGGGACATCCGTATCTGCGGCCCAGTAGTTTTCTTTTTTTTCTAGTATGATGTATTGCCCAGTAGCCCATTCTTTTAGTTTGTATGGTCCTGCACCACTTACGCTTTCTCTAGCGAATTTTACCCCGTTGAAATCATTTGCAAATGAAACCAGCTTTGGATTTTTATCAATGATCGTTTTTGCGTCCTCGCTATCTAACTCTGGTATCGATATTTCATCCATCACATTCTCTGGATCATAGTGATATTGTGGATATACCTCTGCCGTTACGGTGACTTCTTTTGCTAATATGTAATAGTCCTTGAAGAAGAAAGTAGCTTTTCTCGGATTATCGGGATCGATCTCGACATCAGTTACCCACTTCATGAGAGACCTGTACCCTGCACAGTTGGTACTGGGGTGTTTTATAGCTTTTATAGTGAAGAGTACGTCTTTTGCTGTAATAGGGCTTCCATTGTCCCATTTAGCATCCTCTCTTATTTCTATGGTGTATTTTATTCCACCTTTATATGGTCCGCTATTTATGGGTTCTCCATCTGGTACAGATTTGATCAAGATAGGGCTTAATTCATATGTTTCAGGATGATAATCAGCCATCGTAGCGAATATATTTCTGAAAACAACACGTGCCGTAGATCCTGGATTTATAAGAGGATTGAGCGCTGCTGGTTTTTTGAGCATGGCTATATCTAGCACGTTATCAGGCACTTCTTTTGTGGTATCGCCTTTGCAAGAAATAAAGAGAAAAACAAAAACAGAAAAAACAAATATCGAATACTTAGACATAAAAGTTGATTAAGAGTTATGCTACAATAAGGGTTAAAAATAGACAAATAATGCACTATACCAAATCAATAATGAAGGGGAGAGGTTTCATTTTTAACTAAAATTATTCTTTTGAAAATAGAAGCCAAATAAAAAACATCTGTTAATTTTTAATATTAACACCACTGCAATATGCATGAAATAAGAATACTTCGTTTCTTTGTGGTATGATAACATTATTAATATATGCCGCGATATCAATCTGTTTTTCATTTCTATGTTCGATATGGGAAGCTGTACTATTGAGTATCACCCCTTCATTTGTCAATACAGAGTTGCAAAAAGGTTCTTCTATAGGAAAATCTCTCAATGCATTCAAACAAGATATTGATCGACCTCTGTCAGCTATTCTAACCTTGAATACTATAGCACACACACTCGGAGCGATCGGAGTAGGTGCCGCCGCTACTAAGGTATTTGTAGATTGGGAACAGCCAGCGAAGTTTTTGACATGGGATATGATCGTAGCGGTAGTGATGACACTACTGATACTATTTCTTTCCGAAATCATACCAAAAACAATAGGTGCAAACAATTGGAAGAAGTTAGCGCCATTTACAGTAAGATCTCTGTCGTTTCTGTTGAAAGCATTAGCGCCTCTCATCTGGGTGTCTCAATTGATTACAAAAAGTTTCAAAAAAGAAAAAGGTAAAGGAGTACTAACGAGAACAGATTTCTTAGCGCTAGCCAATGTAGGTATGACCAGCGGAATCCTCGAAAAATCTGAATCATCTATCATATCTAATCTCTTGGGGATGGATACACTCAAAGTACAAGACGTAATGACTCCGCGTTCCGTGATGCAGATGAAAAACGAAAAGATGACAATGCAGGAATACTATGATATGCACAAACCTATGAGGTTTTCTAGGATTCCGATATTCAATGAGAAGCCAGATGCTATCTCAGGTATGGTACTCAAAGATGATATCCTTACCAACATACTAGAAGGAAATAAGGATAATACATTAGCAAGTATCAAAAGAGAGGTCAAAATGATCAATCAAGATCAAACGCTAAAAGAACTTTTCACTTTCTTGACCGAAGAGAATACACACCTAGCGATAGTACATGATAGCTACGGTAGCGTGACAGGTGTAGTCACTATGGAAGATATGCTCGAAACGATATTGGGGATGGAGATCGTAGATGAATCTGATAAAGTAGCGGACCTTCAACAGTTGGCTCGTAAGAGTTGGGAAGAGCGTGCCAAAAAGCTTGGAATCATCGAATAACAGTCTATCCCAAAGACCAACAAGAATTCTAAAATGTCAAAAAGTAAGAAAAAAAAGATTGCTGCGAACATCAAAAAAACCCCTACTGCTCCAATTATAAAAAAGAAGATTCAAGAAGTGACTCCTTTTTATACGAGTGGATTCTGGAAGGATAATTGGTGGAAAGGGCTTATCATTTTTATCTTACCGATAGTGCTTTATTATCAGTCTACTAACTTTGGTTACGTATTAGACGATCAGATCGTATTCTCGGAAAACAATTTTACAAAAAAAGGATTCGCGGGTATAGGGGACCTTCTGACTACTGAGAGTATGACGGGTTACTTCGGTGAGCAGAAAGACTTAGTAGAGGGAAATAGATATAGACCGCTCTCTCTGATTACCTATGCTATAGAATATGGTATCGTGGGAGATTTGAATCCAGGATTGAGCCATTTTATTAATATTATACTGTACGGGCTTACGGGACTATTACTGTTTCGTGTTTTGACCATGATGCTGAGAAAACGTGTAGCTACTACTTGGTGGCTGGCGCTACCTTTTCTTACAAGCTTACTATACATCGCGCATCCTATCCACAGTGAAGCTGTGGCAAATATCAAAGGTAGAGACGAGATCATGGCCTTACTCCTTTCTCTAGCGACATTATACGGAGTACTTAGATATATGGATAGAAAGTCTTTTATTTGGCTTCTTACTTCGTGCATTCTTTTCTTCTTAGCCTTACTTTCTAAAGAAAACAGTATTACGTTCCTTGCTGTTATTCCACTTACTGTGTATTTCTTTTCTGAGTATAAATGGAAGCATAACTTCATAGCATTAGGAGCACTGATTATTACTACGATTGCCTATTTGATATTGAGATTTAGCGCAGCGGGCGTTCCGGAATTCGGGGCAGAGATCAATGACCTCATGAACAATCCATTCCTTGGAATGACGGGAGGAGAGAAGATGGCTACGATCATGTTTACATTATATAAATACATCCAGTTGTATCTGTTTCCTCATCCATTGAGCCATGATTATTATCCATACGCTATACCGGTTTTGGGTTGGGGAGATTTTAGAGCTATAGGTTCTCTACTTCTATACGTTGGGCTAGGAGTGTGGAGTATCATGGGCTTCCGAAATAAGAAATTATCTAGTTATGCTATTCTATTTTATTTGGCGACTCTTACCATCGTGACGAATATCGTAGTCAATCTCGGTACATTTATGAATGAGCGATTCATCTACATGGCTTCAGTAGGACTAGCATTATTGGTTTCTTATTTTATAAGTGAAAAAATAGGAAAATGGAAGGGACAGACAGGAGTAATTTTAGCTTCTTCTCTAGCTGGAATATTATTAGTAGGCTATTGTGCAAAGACGATATCAAGGGTTCCCGCTTGGGAGAGTGCGATGAGCCTTAATGCTTCTGCAGTAGCCAATGGAACCAATAGTGCCAGGGCCAATTCCTTTATGGCTACAGCTCTATACAACGATGGAAAAGAAAGTACTGCAGCAGATAAATGGGAGAAACTAGAGAGTGGATATAAATATGCCGAAAAAGCAGTACAAATACACCCTACTTATCAGAATGGAAACTTGATGAAAGCTGGAATAGCGGCGGAACTGTACAAGAAGAATAGAGATGAGAAATTACTGCTCAGTCGATTCGCCGAAGTGATGTCAAAAAGACCTGACATCTCCTATCTTAATGAATACCTAGAATATCTGGAAGATAGAACCGGTGATATGGACTATTTGATAGATTGGTATGCAAGGGTCAGTATTGAAGAAGTACTCAAGAAAGCAAATCAGCCTAAGTGGGCACTTCATTACCTCAATAGAGCATATAAAATAGACCAAACCAATAAAAAAGTATTGGAGGGGATATCACTAGTTTATGGAGTATTGGGCGACACAAATAGATCTAATTCATTCAAGTCTCAAGCCGAATTACAAAAATAAATCATGGATCAAAACCTTCTCAATAACATTGCACTTACGATGGTGCCAGACGTCGGCCCAGTCATAGCCAAAGTTTTAATCAGTTATTGCGGAAGTGCAGAAGCGGTGTTCAAAGCATCCAAAAAAGAATTACTCAAGATACCTCAAGTAGGTCTTAAAACGGCGGAGAAAATAATATCTTCAGATAGTTTTGATAGAGCTGAAGATCAGATGAAATACTTATCTAATAACGATGGAAAAGC
Source organism: uncultured Saprospiraceae bacterium (assembly GCA_938007965.1). GTDB lineage: Bacteria > Bacteroidota > Bacteroidia > Chitinophagales > Saprospiraceae > CAJXUU01. The sequence goes on from CALLMH010000006.1 coordinate 26,212, forward strand.
AGTAGTCTTCCACTCTGATGAATATCCACAGCGGCTCAAACACTTCGAGTCATCACCGCTGGTGCTCTACCTAAAAGGGGACATGAACCTGAATCATAAACGTACGGTAGCCATCATAGGGACTCGTAAGCCAACCGAACAAGGAAAAATCAATTGTGAAAAACTGATCGAAGGACTACAAGATTATGATGTGCAGATCATATCAGGATTAGCATTCGGAATCGATACTTGCGCACATAAGAAAAGTGTAGAGACGAATACAGAGACGATAGGTGTGATGGGCCATGGATTAGACATATTATATCCAGCCGAAAACAGAAAGCTGGTCAATAAGATGGTCGAGAACGGGGGAGTATTGACGGAGTTTCCGATTAACACCCGACCAGATCGAGAAAATTTCCCAATGAGAAATAGAATCATAGCAAGCATGAGCGATGTGGTGGTCGTAGTAGAAAGTAAGCGAAAAGGAGGATCAATCATCACAGCAGAATTTGCAAATAGTTATAACAAAGATGTATTTGCAATACCAGGAAGAACTACAGATGATGCCTCAGAAGGATGTAATAAACTGATCAAACAACATAAAGCTAGTCTTCTAGAATCGGCCGCAGATATAGGCTATATCATGAGATGGGACGAGACAGATAAGACTAGAGTAGTACAGAAAGCATTGTTTATTGATTTCAATGACGAAGAACAAAAACTAATAGATATCCTCAAATCGAGCGACTCTGTAACTGTAGATGAACTAAGTCACAAATTAAAACTAGCGCCTTCTAAACTTGCTAGTATGTTACTATCCTTAGAATTTAAAGGGGCGATACGTTCATTGCCAGGTAAAAAATATATCTTGAGTTAATTCCTTCAAATCTAATTTTAAACATAGATGAAAAAGTATATGTACCTATTGTTGGTATTGATGACTATGATTACTTCTTGTGATACACAGAAGAAAGCAATCATAATGGCACAACCTCAGATCGTGGAGAAAAACCTAGATCAACCCACAAAAAAAGCTAAGAATATAATATTCATGGTCGGTGATGGAATGGGGATTACTCAGATCAGCTCAGGTCTGTATAGCAATAACAATCAGCTCCATCTAGAAAGGATAAATACGATAGGGCTACACAAGTGCTATGCTTATGATGACTTGATCACAGACTCTGCAGCGGGGGCAACAGCATTCGCTTGTGGAATAAAAACGTATAATGGTGCTATCGGCGTGGGACCCGACACTATACCTGTACAAACGATTCTCGAAGAGGCTGAACTAAAAGGACTAAAGACGGGAATGATAGCCACATCGACAATCGATCATGCTACTCCTGCTTCATTTGCCGCACATAATAAGTACCGAAAAAACTATGAAGAGATTGTACTCGACTTCTTGGATTCTGGCTGTGAAATACTCATTGGAGGAGGTCAAAAAAGCTTCGATAGAAGAGAGATGGACGACAGAAATCTTACAAAAGAGTTTACCAAAAATGGATATACTGTAGTAAGCCATGTAGACAAAACGATCAATGAGATAGATATGACAGCGGTGGAGAAACTACTATATTATACTGCGGATTCTTCGCCACTGCCAGCAGCTCAGGGACGGGATTACCTCAAGCCAGCATCCGAACTATCAATCAATCATCTTAATAAGAATAATGAAGATGGATTTTTCTTATTGATAGAAGGATCTCAGATAGACTGGGGTGGACACGCCAATGATGCCAATATGATCATTACTGAAATGATTGATTTTGACAATACGATAGGTGCAGTTCTAGATTTTGCCGAGAAAGATGGAAATACACTAGTAGTCATCACTGCAGATCATGAGACAGGGGGATTCGCTATTCAAAAAGGCTCCAAGCTGAATGATTTGAAAACGGAATTTACATCCGATTATCATACTGCGGACTTGATTCCAGTATTTGCATTTGGTCCAGGGGAAGAAGATTTTAATGGGATCTATGAAAACACAGAATTATACCATAAGATGAGAGCGGCATTCGGCTGGGGAAGTAAGTAGAATCTATCACACTTTAGTGAGCTCATGCCATAGAGAGATACTGTGGTCCTCCATTTTGGTCATTTCGATCTGATCCTCTTCTGTCTTATCTCCATAACCTAACATATGGAGTAGTCCATGTACTATCACACGAAGTAGCTCCTGTTGGAATGTGGTTTTGTATTCTATAGCGTTTTCTCTAATCCTATCTATGGATATGAAAATATCACTTTCCACTTCACGATCTTGTTTGTATGGAAATGTGATGATGTCCGTATAGTAATCATGACCTAGATAAGTCTTATTGATTTCTAACAAGTACTGGTCACTACAAAATATATAGGAGAGTTGAATTATAGTTTTCTTCTCTTTTTTGGCTATAGCGGTAAGCCACTGCTCTAGGTGATCTTCTGCCGGCAATTCGAACTCTATTTCTTCTTTATGGAAAGATATGGACATGCTATTAGTGATTCTTCTGATGATAAAATTCTCCAAAAGATTTGGCTAAGTAAGTCATAATGACATCGGCACCCGCTCTTTTGATACTGAGTAGTGTCTCTGGCATCACGACGTCATAATCTAGCCACCCTTTTTCGCATGCTGCGAGTAGCATCGCACATTCTCCACTTACATGGTAGGCAGCTACAGGGAGTTCGAATTCTTCTTTCAACGTATGAATTACATCAAGATAGTGAAGCGCGGGCTTTACCATAAGGAAGTCAGCTCCCTCTTGTGTATCGAGTTCTGCCTCTATCAGTGCTTCTTTTTTATTTGCTGGATCCATCTGGTAGGTTTTTTTATCTCCAAATCCTGGCGCAGAATCAAGGGCATCACGGAATGGACCATAGAATCCACTCGCATATTTCGCACAGTATGACATGATACTAGTGTTATAGTATCCTGCATCGTCCATCGCTTTACGGATAGATTCGACTCTACCATCCATCATATCGGAAGGGCCGATGATATCAAATCCTGCTTGAGCTTGTGCCACTGCCATCCGATCTAGTATGGGAAGAGTCTGATCATTGACTATTTCATTGTTGATCACGAGTCCGTCGTGACCATCGGTACTATATGGATCCATCGCTACATCACTGATGAGAGTGGCATCGGGTATTTCTTTTTTGATTAACTCAGCCGCACGTAGATAGAAGTTGTCTTCAGCATAGCTATACGTTGCTACTTTGTCTTTATGTTCTTCTGGAATAGCCGGAAAGATCATAAATTTGTCTATCCCTACTTCCAAAGATAACTCTATCTCTTTCAACATGAAGTCTAAGGTCATCCTAGATGCTACAGGGAGAGAAGTTATGACCTCAGACTTATTTTCTCCTGGCAATAAGAATAGGGGAGATACAAGGTTTGCAGGAGATATAGACGTCTCTCTTACTGCAGATCTTATTGCTTCTGATTTTCTATTTCTTCTCGGTCTTCTAAGCATAGTATGATGTTTTGATACAGTGCGATTAATTCACAATGCAAATATCTATTATATATTTTTGAAAGTCGATATGGCTACATGCTTTTACGAAAGTATTACATAATCGTATATGAGGGAATCGTGAAAATCTACGCTCTGAATCTAGCCATATCCATTCTCAATAACACAGCAACCATAATAGTAAATCCTAAAAGAGCACTCCCTCCTTTGCTCAAGAAAGGCAGAGGAATCCCAATGACAGGCATGATCCCAAGAGCCATCCCTATATTGATAAAGAAATGAACAAAGAATATCCCAGCGACGCAGTAAGCATAATTTTGGATAAAGACATTCTTCGCCCTCTCCGCAATAATTATAGTCCGAATTATGAGAAGGGTAAATAAAAATATAACCCCAAATGATCCTATAAAACCCTGTTCTTCTCCTACGGTACTAAATATAAAGTCTGTAGTCTGTTCTGGTACATAATTAAGGTTAGTCATATCTCCTTTTAGAAATCCTTTTCCTTGCAGTCCGCCTGATCCGATCGCTAATTTTGACTGAATGATGTTATACCTGGCCCCTCTAGGATCACTTTTTTCTGGACGTAACCATACATCTATTCTATCTTGTTGGTGAGGTTCTAATAAGCTTTCAAATGCAAATGTAGATCCAAATGCCAGCATGGTAGATATCAGAACAGCGGGAAGAACAAGTGTAAGTGTTCGAAATAATCGCTCCTGAAACATCATGAATGAATATACAGCTGTGGATATGGCAACGATACCTATACCATACCAATAGAGATCTCTAAAATACAATAATATAGATATAGAACTGATTAAAAAGAAGATGAGTGCAGATCGCCAAGAGTCTCCGATATTATATATCAATATACCTAACCCCAAAAGGGCTGCCGCAAGCACTATTATACGGGGACCAAATATCAACGAACCTATGAAAATCCCCGCTATAGAAAATCCTAGAATGTAAAATAGAGGAGATAACCCTCGCCTATAAAACAGCATAAAAAACGATACGAAAATAATGGCAGACCCTGCATCAGATTGTAATAGGATAAAGAAAACAGGTAGTAAAATCAAGCCAAAAGATATGAGTATCGAATTTTTGGTTCGAATGTCAGATTTGTAAGAACTCAAAAATCCACTCACCGCTAGGGCTGTGGCAAACTTCGCTATCTCAGAAGGTTGAAATGATACACCACCAAAAGTAAACCATGAAGTAGCACCTTTGATCTCGGTTCCTACTATTAGAACCATAATTAGTAGGAAGATGGCGACCCCATATATGGGCAATGCAAAGGTATTCCAAAACTGCCAATCGATAGCATAGACGACCACAAATGCAACTAAAGCAATGGCCAGCCAGATGGTCTGTTTGCCAATAATACTGTCAAAATCTAAGTATGCATAAGATACGTTACTATCATATACGGATGCATATAGCATCAGCCACCCGATAATAAGAAGTGATAAGAAAACCGTCAGTGAAATCCAATCAATAGACTTGGAGGAAATTCTGGATCTTTGACTCATGGATATAGTTTGGGTCGATTAGTAGCCTACTAATTCTGTTTTTTTTATGTCGTCCATGACAGGAATTACTCCTGGAAAATCTTTTTTGAGCTCTAAGAGGAAACCCATCAATTGCATCTTGTTTTCATATGCACCGACTTTTACTCTGTAGTAAGGAGCGACGTGGTTCCATTTTACATCTACATTAGGATACATACCAGAAAATTTACCCCTAGCAGCTTCCATTTTACGTCGATCATCTGTCGTTATGATTTGGATTCTCCATCCTTTTATACTTGTCTCTGACCTGTTACTAGCGGTGAACTTATCCATCATCTGGTCTATAGACGGACTTGTGGTTACAGAAACAGACCCTTGTCCAGAGATAGAGCTGTAAAACAATATTCCTATAATAAGTAGTATATATTTCATATTCAGTTATATATTAATTTTGTTCCAGAAGAGGTGCCTAGTCGAGAAGCACCAGCTTCAATCAATTTTTTAGCAAATATGGCGTCTTTGATTCCTCCGCTCGCCTTTATAGCCACCTTATCACCTAAGATCGACTTCATGAAGATCACATCTTCGATATTTGCACCTGATGATGCATAGCCTGTCGATGTCTTTGCAAAATCAACGTTGCTTTTGATACAAAGATTGCAAAGTATCTCTAATTCTTCTCTATCAAGATATGCCGTTTCTAAGATAAGCTTGAGCACTTTGTTCCCTTTTAGCTTAGTGACGGTCGTGATGCTATCGATTTCACTTTCTACAGTGTCCCAGTCTTTATTCTTGACTGCTGATAAATTTACTACGACGTCTAATTCGTCAGCGCCACCATTTATGGCTTTTGAGATGGCTTCCATTTTGGTAGCTACATGGCTATATCCGAATGGAAATCCAACCACTGTACATACCTTGACCTTTGATTCTTTGAGCTCTTTATAAGCGATATCTAGATAATAAGGAGAAATACACACCGCCTTAAAGTTATGCTCTATTGCCTCTTTACAGATGAGGTGTATGTCTTCTTTAGTGGCTATGGGTTTTAGATTAGTGTGGTCTATATATTGACTTAAGTTCATTTGATGTGATAGTACTGGTTGATGAGGGATAGGATTTTCAGTAATGATTAATAAAACCAAGTTCTAAGATAATCATATAAATATATTCGATTTTTGATAATAAGTATCAAAACGATCAATACAGCTGCAATAAGAATCATCTTCGTATTCTTTGCTACAGTTTTATTTTTTTCTCTTCGACTTTTATATCTATGTCGTGAGGAATATGACATGCTAGTGTGTTTAAGTGAAAAGATAATGTTACTGTAAAAGTAATATAAATGATATAGCTCTGTGCAAAAATTAAAACATAGTGCTTTATAGAAAAAAAATCCACAACCAACTGAGTCGATTGTGGATTTGTTAGCTTTTCTCTTCTCGTAAGACTTACGCCTTTTGAGCTTCGAGGTATTCTACGGCCTGACCTACAGTTTGGATATTCTCCGCTTGTTCGTCTGGAATAGATACATCAAATTCTTTTTCGAATTCCATGATAAGTTCTACCGTATCTAGAGAATCTGCACCTAGATCGTTAGTAAAGCTGGCTTCATTAGTAACTTCTCCATCATCGACACCTAATTTGTCTACGATGATTTGTTTTACCTTTTCTGAAATTTCTGACATAGTATTTGTATGTTTTAATTAAGTCCTACTTCTTTTTGGCACCATTGCCGAACATTCAACAGGACATCATTGATATCGTTTCCAATACAATGGTTGAGTGTTCACATGTTTGAGAATGCAAAATAACCTCTTAGGAGATTCAAAACCAAGCTTTTTAAAGATTATTTAACAAACGATGAGTTAAATATTTTAGTTTTTGCCTTTACTCAAAGTTAAATTATGAGTTGATTTTTAATATCGGTACAGTAAGAAAATTAGGAGTGAAATTCAGTTTATCGTTTTTTCGCAGGTATAAAATTTGTCTGGTCAACACCATAAATGGATCAAGCAAATCAAAAATAACACATCAATAACCATTAGTATATTTAGTGGCTCGACTTTTGATCTATGACTATGTGCTATACTATTTAGTAGGGGTATATTTCAGGTTTTCATATTTCGAACTCAAGAAAAATTGACTGCGACAACGTCACCAAAGTGATTTAGCAATATCCAATTTGATAAAATAAGTTCTAGAATAATAGAAAACAACATCTTGAAATGCACCTTTTAATGGTAATATTGTAGTTATTACACTAAGTAAAGTATATTTGCTTTCTTAATTAATTAAATTCATTGACTTTGACTGAATTAAACGTAGTAGATCACCAAAATACAAAGATCATAGCAACATTAGGACCTGCGTGTTCTAGCAGAGAGGGGCTCCTTAGCTTAATAGAAGCAGGTGTTGACGTATTTAGATTGAATTTCTCGCACGGTACACATGAGATGCATAAGGAAACTTTGGATAGAATCATGGCTATCAAAAAAGAATATGGATCAAATGTAGGCGTATTGGCTGATCTACAAGGACCAAAATTGCGAGTAGGCAAGATGGAAGGTGATGGTCTCGAAATCAAAGAGGGCGACATTCTTACTTTTGTCAATGAAAAATGTGTAGGGAATATGGAGCAAATCTATATGAGCTATCCAGAATTCGCAAGAGATGTAAAAGTAGGCGAACAAGTACTCATCGATGATGGTAAGTTAGTCCTCGAAGTAGTAGAAACAAATAATACCGACTCCGTAAAATTAAAAGTATTATTTGGTGGTAAACTTTCATCTAATAAAGGTGTAAACTTACCTGATACTAAAATCTCACTCCCTAGTTTGACAACTAAGGATCTCGAAGATCTAGAATTTATACTTACGCTACCAGTTAATTGGATCGCTCTTTCTTTCGTGAGGAAAGCACAAGATATCAAAGAGCTCAAAAAGAAGATAGACGATGCAGGCCATAAGGCTAAAGTCATTGCAAAAATAGAAAAACCTGAAGCTGTAGCTAGGATCAAAGAAATCATCAAAGCCACAGATGCCGTAATGATCGCTAGAGGAGATCTCGGTGTAGAGGTACCTATGGAACAACTGCCAGCGATACAAAAGCAAATCATCAAAAGATGTATACAGCGGGCCAAACCAGTAATCGTAGCGACTCAGATGATGGAAAGTATGATTACGAATCCTAGCCCATCAAGGGCGGAGATTACTGATGTAGCCAATGCTGTACTAGACGGTGCAGATGCTGTGATGCTTAGTGGAGAGACTTCCGTAGGAAATCATCCTGCCAAAGTGGTACAGGCTATGAATAAAATCATAGAAGAAGCGGAAAAGCACTATGAAATGCAAACCAAACGTCCGAAACCGAATCCAGATTCTTCTACTTTTTTATCTGATACACTCTGTTTGGCAGCACCAAAAATCGCTAATGATGTAAATGCAAAAGCCATTTGTGGACTTACAGTTTCTGGATATACAGCATTCAAAATGTCGAGCTATAGACCGAATTGTAAAATCTACATGTTCTCAGATCAAGAACATATGTTATCCACCCTTAATCTAGTGTGGGGAGTGAAGTGTTATAAATATGAGAAATTTACAACGACAGACGAAACGATCTACGATGTAGCAGAGATTCTAAAAGACGCAGGAAAAGTCGTAGCTGGAGATATTATTATCAATACTGGTAGTATGCCGATCAAGAAAAGATTTAGAACGAATATGTTGAAAATCACAGTGGTAGATTAGACACTGCACATAGTACTTAATAGATATATTATAAATAGGAACAATCAGAACTATATCTGAGTATAAAGGTAAAAGAGTCGGTGTTCGGAATATGAATACAGAAAAAATCTAGATATTATAAAAGTGCACCTCTTTCATTATTATCAGATTGTTTTTTTCCAAAACTCAATAGAACGCAGAATCTCATCTTCGCTCACTTCCTGATTATAATTACCTACCCCAATTTTATCCAACAATGAAAACATTATCACACCCCCTTTATTTTTTTTATCCTTTGACATAAGTGAGATCAATGTATCTATATCTGGGATCCGATCTGTATGATGGCCATAAATATTTATGATGGAAGCCTTTATGTGATTTACTTCTGATTCTGTAATATTACCTTGTTGGTAGCTGAGGTGAGCCTCCATGACCATACCTATCGCTATCGCTTCACCGTGCAATAGGTGTGTAGGTGTATCGAGGTTATGAGACTCTATCGCATGACCTATGGTATGGCCGAAGTTGAGTATTTTTCTTAGGCCCCTTTCTTCTGGATCTTCGTCCGTGATATTTTTTTTGATCAGTACAGAATCATAGACCAGCTGCTCCCAATCCATATCAGAGAAGTCATTGATGGAGGTATCTCGATGATAAGCATCTTCATCTTTTATCAGACCATGTTTGATTACCTCTGCATAACCACTTCTCATTTGTTCTTCAGGGAGTGTATCTAGAAATTCGGTAAACATAAATACAGCTCCAGGATTTTTGATGATACCTATCAAGTTCTTATAACCATTGAAATCGACACCTAATTTGCCACCTACCGAGGCATCTACTTGTGATAATAATGTAGTTGGCAACTGTATAAAATCCATCCCTCTCATAAATGTGCTAGCGACAAATCCACCCATATCACCTATCACACCACCACCGAGATTGATACATAACGAATGACGGTCTGCGCCAAAGTCGATCATGGTCTCCCAGATACCTTTACAAGTGTCTAGGTCTTTGTTGATCTCACCACTGTCTATTTCTATAATATCAAACTTTTGGAGTAATAGGCCGGCTAGAGAAGGCAAGCAATGCTCGAAAGTGTTCTCATCTACTATGACAATGATAGACGAGTAATTACCTTTGGTGATATACTCATTGACCGCATCCCAATTATTGATGTGTATATTATATGTATTACAGCTTATCTTTTTCATAGGAATAATTTAAAATAGTGGCAACACCCTAAAACGAAACAACAAATCTAACTTTACTTGCTAATACATCCTTCATATCCATGCGTATTCAAACTCCATGCCTCGGGCTTATCATCGAATAGGACTTTGGTCTTAGCCCATGTTTCTTGAAATAATTCTGAATGCCTATATGCGTTAAGTGCATCTTCACTTTTCCATATACTATGCGTAAAGCAGACATTATCTGGTACCCGTGCCTGATGCATCTCTACGAAACTACACCCATCAAATGCCGCTATTTTTTTACGACTTTCATTCCATATATTGATGAAGGTCTCGATTTTATCTTCTTTGAAGGTCAATTTTACAAATCGTGTAATCATGAGTCTATGAAATTTATCTGAATGGTTTCATTTTTATTGAGGTTGAGCATCGATGACGCTTTTCCCATATTAATCCCGATCTGCATATACCCCGCAGCATTGAATGAGCACATCACATCTGTGATCGCTACATCGCCATAGTTTTCTGAGATTTTAGTAATAGGGTCTTTTTGTTTATAATATATTTGAAAATCACGTCCAGCACGGATCTTATCGAACTGTGTTTTTTTGAGATTTATCACCACGTTTTCATAGTGGTCGATATGGATGATCGTCGCACGAATTTGAGAACCCACGACTACGGGCTTGATTCCCATCTTTTGGTTTATTTCAGTGCGCTGAGTTCCGATTTCGTTTATAGGATTTCCTTTGATGAGGTAGTTGGCCGTCCATCCTATGATCCTGGCTATACTGTCAAGACCAAGCAATTTGTGATCAATCTCATATACGTCTTCAGGCTTTAGATCCTCAAACATCAGCGAGAATATTCCATTATCTGGTCCGATAAAGAAATGTCCTTCTCGCTCAAGCGTAATAAATGAGCTGTGCTTCTGATAGTAATTATACACTGCTACACAGTGAATACTACCTATGGGAAATGACCTAAAAACATTCTCCACGAAGTGCGCAGCCTGCACAATATCATGAGAATCAACACTGTGACTTACATCTACGATCTGCACATCTGGCGAACGCTGATAAATATGCGCTTTCAGTTGAGCGACATAATAGTCTTGCAGGCCAAAATCAGTTGTTATAGAAACTATATGCATGTGAGCGTTGTTCTAAATTGCCTAACTAATCATATTATTTTAATATTTTGTGTTAGTTGACATTATTTCTGTAAATATTCTTTTGTCATCATACAAACATGGATATTAGCATGATGTAAAGCATAAAGATCATGTTTTTATATTAAATAAAAAACTAATATGATAACGAATCGGTTTTTGGAACGAATTAATAATCTAAAAGAAAAATAATTACATATTGAGTGAAATCATATTGACGATTGACGGTGTAGATCCATTGGCGCTATACGGTCGCAATAACTCTAAGCTTAACCTTCTCAAGAAGGCATTTCCTGACCTTATTATTACCTCTAGAGGCAATAGTCTCAAGCTATCTGGTGAACGAAAAGACACGCAGAAGGCCAAAGCTAGAATAGAAAGTATGGTCAACATGCTGAGGCAGAACATAGACCTTACAGAAAAAGCGGTCATGGACTTACTAGAAGGTCATAATCCATACGAAATCCAACAAGAAGATCTAAAGCGAGCCGGCAAGGTGATCGTATACGGTAATAATGGTAAGCCGATAAAAGCAAAGACTAAGAATCAAAGAGTCCTCGTAGAGAAAAGTGAAATGAATGATGTCGTGTTTGCAATCGGACCTGCAGGTACAGGTAAGACGTATACAGCCGTAGCACTAGCGGTAAGGGCCTTAAAAAATAAGTTGGTCAAGAAAATCATCCTTACTAGACCAGCGGTAGAGGCGGGAGAAAGCCTTGGGTTTTTGCCAGGAGATCTAAAAGATAAGGTAGATCCGTATCTCAGGCCATTGTACGATGCCTTGAATGATTTAATTCCTATAGAAAAATTAGATTTTTTCATGCAGACGAGGGTGATAGAAGTTGCACCACTTGCATTTATGAGAGGTCGAACACTAGATAATGCATTCATCATATTGGATGAGGCGCAGAATTGTACGACTACGCAGATTAAGATGTTTCTCACTAGATTGGGACCGTCAGCTAAGTGTATCATTACTGGTGATCCCAGTCAGATAGATCTTCCTGGACATCAGAAGTCTGGACTATTTCGTGCATTGGATATATTACCGGATATCTCAGGGATCGCTCGAGTAAGGCTGACAGCTGAAGATGTAGTCAGACACCGACTGGTCAAAGAGATCATCCTCAAATATGATGAATCTGATAAACAGAGAAGAGCGCAACAAGAAGAGGGTGGAGGAAGAGATGGAAGAAACAATGGTCGAAGATCTGAATCTATAGAACAGAAACAAATGCCCACTAACAAAAACTCAAATCATAAAAACGAAGAAGAATGACGTCAAAAGTAACATACCTAGGAGACTTAAGAACAGAAGCCGAGCACCTGAAATCAGGGAACAAAATAGTAACCGACGCTCCAACTGATAATAATGGTAAAGGAGAAGCATTCTCACCTACTGACCTAGTAGCTACAGCTCTGGGATCATGTATGATGACGATCATGGGTATCGCAGCGCGGAACCATGAGATAGACATGGACGGTACAGAACTATCCGTAAATAAAATCATGGAGTCCAATCCTAGAAGAATAGGCAAAATAGAAATCATCATGACCATGCCTGCAAATGACTACTCTAAGAAGGAGAGGAAAATACTCGAAGCTGCAGCACATGGATGCCCGGTAGGGAATACGATCAAAGAGGGGATAGAAAATATTACCATCGTATGGCTTGATGATAAAGGATAGACACGGATCTAAAAGGTTTGCAAGGGTAGAATAAGACGGTCAACGCAAGAAAGCGATTCTGCGATTCAAGCAATTCTGGGGAAACGCAATTCAACAATATAAACATGGCAAAAGTAAAAGTAAGTAAGGCAGATCAAACTGCCATCGGAAAGATAAAGCTAGGGGGCTCAAAAAGTATTTCGAATCGAGTACTAATCATTCAGACATTGTGCGAAGGTTCGTTTGAGATTTCGAATTTGTCAGATAGTGATGATACGAATACATTACAGTCTTTATTGTCTTCAGATAGTCATGAACTCGATGCTCATCATGCAGGTACTACATTCCGTTTTCTAACCTCATTTCTAGCAACTCGAGAAGGAGAAAACATCCTTACAGGTTCGGAAAGAATGAAGGAACGTCCTATAAAAGCACTTTCGGAGGCATTGATTAAGATGGGTGCTGACATCTCATACATTGGTAATGATGGTTACCCACCACTTAAGATAGGATCTCCTACTAGAACACTAGATAGAAAAATTGCTGTTTCGGCAAATATCAGTTCTCAGTATCTTTCTTCTTTGTTATTGGTAGGGCCCACTCTTCCAGATGGATTAGAACTGACACTGATCGGCGATCTTGTATCACGACCATACTTAGAGATGACGCTTCGGATTATGGAGCACTTCGGAGTATCTCACACTTGGACAGGTCAGACGATTACCGTAGCACCACAAAAATACATAGCTAAAGACTTCTTCGTAGAGGCGGATTGGTCTGCAGCTTCTTATTATTATATTATTGCGGCTTTCGCCAAAGAAGTAGATATTACATTGACAGGCTTACAAGAGGATAGCCTTCAAGGCGATAGCGCCATAGCGACAATTGGTAATAGCTTCGGCCTTAAGACAGCATATGCAGACAACTCTATACGGATCACTAAATCAGGTAACCCGGTAGATGAGTTTTTCGAATATGACTTTATCAATTGTCCTGATATAGCGCAAAGTGTGAGTACAATGGCCGCAGGTACTGGCGTATCGGCACTGTTTACAGGATTACAAACATTGAGAATAAAAGAGACTGATCGCATAGCTGCACTAAAAACAGAACTGGCCAAAGTCCACGTATGGTTATCAAAACTACCTGCCAAATTTTCCAAAAAAACGGATGTAGAATATTATATGCAAGAAGGAAATATAGATGGTGATGAGATGGCACCGACTTTTGCAACATATAAAGACCATAGAATGGCTATGGCTTTTGGTCCGTTAGCGCAGCTGTTTCCTATCGAGATAGAGGAGCATATGGTAGTAACGAAGAGTTATCCCAAGTATTGGGAGGATTTGGAGCGTCTGGGTTTTGTATTGGAGTTGGTTTAGCAATTTCGCCAAACATTAGGTACATAATACATCAATCAAATAATGATAAAAATGAGTAACTTTAAAGAATCAAATAATAAGCTGATTGCAGAATTCAAACTAAAAGATTTTACTCAGGCATGGGCTTTTATGAGTGAGATCGCGATCCATGCGGAGAAGCAAAACCATCATCCGAATTGGTCAAATGTGTACAACAATGTCACGATAGAGTTGACAACACATGATGAGGGCAATACAGTAACAGATAAGGATCGTAAATTGGCGGAGAAGATTGATGAGTTATATGATAGGTATCTGTAGTACCATTATTAAGTTAAGAAAAATCACTCCTCCTCGTCTTCATCATAACTATCTAGTTGATCGACGAGATTGAGGACCCAGTTGATCACTTTTGCACTGAGGTATTTAGCGATTCCTGCTTTTCGTTGAGCGGATTTCAGGATATTCACGTTCTTGTACCCGATATTTCTTTCTTCTGCGAGTTCTATATATTCTTCCCAATCATCAGCGGTATACATATTGAATTGACCACGCATGATATCGAGGTCTGTAGGATCATTTAAATCGTATTCGGGCATATTATTGGATTTTGATTAATTTCGTTGCAAAGATATACTTAATGAATAAATACGAGTGGTTACTTTTTGATGTGGATAATACACTACTGGATTTCTCTAAGGCCAGTAAACAGTCATTCTTTAAATCTTTTGAGGATTATGGAATGGACTGCTCAGAGGAACTGTACAAAAAATACAAGGTAGAAAACGCAAAAGTCTGGGTTGCATTCGAGAATAGAGAAATAGATACGGATACCCTGAAAAGAATAAGATTCAAGGGTTTTTTTGATCTGCAGGACATTAAGATCGATCCATTCGAGTTTAATACCGCATATGTAGACAACCTAGTAGCCGTAAGTGAAGTATACCCTGGCGCTGTTGAATTGATCAAAAAACTAACTCAAGAATATAAAGTCAGCATCATCACCAATGGCTTGAAGGAGGCTCAGAGACCTCGATTAGCACATGTGGGTATGATCGATCTGTTTGATAGTATCGTGGTGTCAGATGAGATCGGGATTGCGAAGCCAGATGTTCGTTTTTTCGAACATACCTATAATACGATACCTAATCCACCGAACAAATCCAAGATCCTCGTAATAGGTGATAATCTTATGTCAGATATACTAGGAGGTCAAAATTTTGGAGTGGATACTTGCTGGATAAGTCATAAAAAAGAGAATGCATCAGATATTATCCCAAGGTATACCATCGATAATGTATTTGATATAGCAGAGATTTTATAATATTTTAGATTTTTTGATTTTGAAGGTTTCACAGAATTTGGTATTGGAGTAAGTCAATTCATTGATGAACATAGATTTACAAAATCCTTTTTTACGATTTGTTATGGACTAAAAAATCAAATTAAGCTTGAAAGAGTAAAAGACACTAAAAAGTTTGGTAGATTAAAAAAACGCTATAAATTTGCATTCGCTTCCAAAAGCAAGGAAGGTGCCTTAGCTCAGTTGGTAGAGCAATGGACTGAAAATCCATGTGTCCCCAGTTCAAATCTGGGAGGCACCACCAAAAAAGCCTCAGCTGCTTCGATTATATCGAATTTGTTGGGGCTTTTCCTTTTTATATCAATTTCTAATCTGGTTCTATCAAACTTAATATTATGATACTAGAAGCTTGTGTAGGAAACCTGATTGACGCAATCAGTGCCCAATCGAACGGGGCACACCAAGTGGAACTATGCACACGGCTGGATCTCGATGGTAATAGCCCGTCTATCACTATGGTAAAGGCTGTGACCGCAGCTCTAGATATTCCTGTAAAAGTAATAGTGAACCCGAAGCCATATGATTATTTTTATTCTCAGTATGAGTTGGATGAAATAGTATCATATATACTAGCTATACAGCGATTCGGCATTGCGGGCATAGTATTTGGTCCCGTAGATGCTCAGGGGATGCCCGATCTCAACGCGATAGCGTTCATATCAGGGAAGACTAGTCTGCCAATTACATTTCATAAGTCGATAGACGATTCGCCGAATATATTAGTAGCTATCCAATCACTGATCGATCAGAATATAATAAGATATATCCTTACATCAGGTGGTAAATCCACGGCTCTAATTGGAGCTCAATCATTATTATCTATTACCAATTTGATAGAAGAAAATAATTCAAGTATTCAGATCATAGGAGCAGGAAGTATTACGAAAGAGAATCTACCCATATTGCATGATAAGGTAGGTTTGAAATATTATCACGGAAAGTTAATCGTGGGTAAACTCTAATCACTATACATTTCTACTTACTAGATCTTGGACAGCAAGCCCCAAGTCGGCATAGTCATAGCGGAAGTTCTCTGATTCTAGTTTAGTTGGGTATACTCGATTACTATTGAGCACTACATCGGCCATCTCACCGAGCAATAGTCTCAGGCCGAATTTTGGCGCGGGTAGTGCAGCTATTCCACCGAGAGCATTTTTTATATCTATTGTAAAATCCTTGTTTGTGAGAGGTTTCGGCGCTACAGCATTGTAGATTCCACTCATAGAATCATCGGTGATATTTCTCAGAAATCCGCGACATAGATCATCGATATGTATCCATGAATAGTATTGGTTGCCACTGCCGAAGTAATTATACACTCCTACCGCTTTTGTCATGAGAATTTTAGGAAGTGCACCACCTTTTGTAGACAAAACGATACCAATCCTATTGATCACGAGTCGATCTACTAGATCTTTTAGTTTTTTGGCGGAATCTTCCCACTGCTCACAACACTCTGCCATGAAGCCACTGCCTGGGGGACTTAGTTCTGTAAGTTTTTCGTTGCCTCGGTCTCCATAGAAGCCAACGGCAGAAGCGGATATGTATGCCTTTGGTCTGTGTTTAGATTTTTCTAGCCCTTGTTTGATCAATCGGGCACTATCTACTCTGCTACTTATGAGCAGTTTTTTTCTACTATCCGTCCATCTTGAGTCCGCTATTCCTGCACCTGTGAAGTTGATTATGTAGTCCACATCCACTGCACCGCTTTCTATTTCCATGTTTTTGAAATCCCAGGTGAAGTAATTGATATGTTCGCTGTCTGGTTTTTTCTTCCGACTTAGGATATGTACTTTGTATTTTGAATAATCTATCAGTTCGAGTAGTCGACTGCCGACTAAGCCTGTTCCTCCTGCTAGAAGAATCGTTTCTTTCATGTGTGGTACTTTGGCTTAGAAACTCGGGATTCGGCTAAAGTGTTCATGATTTCTGTATTTAACTGATTGTGTCCGCTTAAAAATAATCGAGCCTCAATATCTATTTACATTACTATAAGAAATAGTGGAGATATCATCTATCTAGTAAAACATGGACATACGTACAGCTGAGGTAGACTTTTGATAAAGACCAACTAATGTCCCGAAAAAACAAAAAAGGAATAGCAAACTTGATGCTATCCCTTTTTCGTTTATTTGAATTCAGGTCTTAATATATACTGCGTATAAGTTATTTACCTGCCGCTTTTTTTATTTCTTCTTCTAATTCGTATTCGTCTCCAGGGCTATATCCACTGTGTGAATATATGATCTCTCCTTTTTCATCTAGTAAAAATGTTTGCGGCACAGTCTGAAAATTGAGCGCTCTCTGTAAGTCCTGCTTAGAGTCAGATAATACGGTGTAGTCCCATCCTTTTGCGGCTACCATGGCTGGCACCTTAGCAACTCCTCTTGAATCATCAATCGTAACTGCGAGTAGTTCTACATCATATTCTTCTTGCCAATCCGGATATATTTCTGCAATTGCATCCAGTTCTCTTTTACATGGAGAACACCAAGTAGCCCAGAAGCTAATGACTGTAACTTTTCCCTTTCCTACGTAATCCTGGATATTTACTTTTTTACCGTCAAGTGTTTTGATATTTACAGCTGGTAGTGTGTTTCCATCCTCAGCGGGAGCATTATTAAACGTAAATGCTGATAACAGAACGAATACTCCGAGAATTGCGAAAAATTGTTTCATAATTTTAAATTTTTATTTAAAAGTTGGTAGATTTCTATATAATTATATGCTTGATAGCTAGCAAAAACAATGATAGACTTTTTATTTTAAAAAATGAAAATCTATAACTTATCATGTCTTGCGTACAACATACAGCCAATTGACGCACAATATCTTTCCAAGTAACTAGAAAGCTACTACATATTTTATATTTTTGAATTCTTTAACAGCTATTACATCTATATTAGGATTTTCATAGCTATTAATGTACTAACTAAATCTATAATCTAAAATGTTGAATTTTTTACAAAAAGTAGTCTGTGTATTACTTTTAATCGCCCATCTTAGTCCTGTGTATGGACAAGAAAGCGGCATCCTATCTGGCAACTTCGAAACCAACTTTAATGTATTCTTGAGAGATTCGCTAATCAATGCCAACAATACACCACAGTACGATACAGAACTCACTGGTGGAGAGGCTTGGCTTAACCTCAATTACAGTGTTAAGGGGTTCAACATGGGAGTCCGGTTTGATATGTTTAATAACTCTAATCTACTGAACCCAACAGGATCATATACCGACCAGGGAATAGGGAGATGGTTTATCAATAAGCAGATCAACAAACTTAATGTCGAAGTCGGATACATCTATGACCAGATAGGGAGTGGTATTATATACCGTGCGTGGGAGTCTCGACCATTATTAATTGATAATGCACTGTATGGGGCAAAAGCCACCTATGAGATCTCAGAAAACTGGAAAATTAAAGGATTCAGTGGTAAACAAAAATTTCTATTCGGAGAAAATCCTGGAATCATCAAAGGTGGATCTATAGAAGGATATTTGTCTCTCGGATCAGAAGATAGTCCAATAAGTCTAAGTCCTGGCTTCGGATTCGTCAACAGGACTCTAGATGATGAAACTATGAACCTAATCATAGATAATGTAAAAACCTATATCCCAAGCGAACGGATAGTACCCGTATTTAATACATATTTGGCTAGTTTTTATAACTCACTCTCTTACAAAAACTTTACGTGGTATATAGAAGCAGCATATAAATCTAGTGAAGCTTATTTCGACCCTGTAGCTCTGAGGACAGAACCATCAGGAGTAGTTACTTTTGGAAAATTCAGAAATGAACCAGGAACGACCATCTACTCTAGCGTATCATTCGCAAAAGGAAAATTAGGGGTCACAGTGGAAGCTAAAAGAACTGAAAACTTCGACTTTAGATCAGATCCTAACCTTAGTCTTAATCGCGGCTTGGTCAACTATATACCCCCGATGAATAGATTCAATACCTATAGAATGACCGCGAGGTATGCGCCGGCTACACAAGTACTAAGTGAGCTAGCTTATCAAGCAGATGTAAGATATAGATTTACCAAAAAGATAAGCGCCTTAGCAAATTACTCAAATATCACCACGCTAGATGGGGACTTATTGTATAGAGAGATGCTTGGTGAATTCACGTATAAGTATAAAAGAAAATGGCAATTCACGGGAGGGTTACAGCATCAAAAATATAATCAAGAAGTGTACGAGGTGAAACCAGAAGTACCATTGGTGAGTACCGTAACCCCGTACATCGATTTCTTATATAAGTTTTCAAGAAAAAAATCAATCCGCTTCGAATCTCAATATATGAATACGGAACAAGACTTCGGAAGTTGGATTTTTGCATTGGCTGAGGTTGGTCTAGCTCCTCATTGGATCCTAGAAGCGTCTGTAATGTACAATAGCGCTCCATCGAAGAATTCGCCACAAGACCCCGTGACAGGAGAAAGTCTAAATATAGTTTACCCGACAGTCGGAGCTGTATACGTAAATAAAGCAAATAGATATCAGTTGCGATACGTTAAGCAAGTAGAGGGGATCGTATGTTCTGGAGGTATCTGTAGATTAGAGCCTGCATTTAGCGGTGTCAAGTTCTCAATGTCTTCTAATTTTTAAAAAGCAAATCATATACAATGAAAAATTTATTATATCTATTAGCACTCATCTTCATGGTGTCTTCTTGCGAAGAAAAAATGGTGGTAATTCCAGAATTTGAAGCAATCGAAACAGGTAAAGTTGTTTTTGTAGAAGAACTTACAGGAGTACGATGTCCTAATTGTCCAGCGGGTTCGGAAAGGCTGAAGTCGATACAGACACTATATCCTGACAATGTAGTAGTAGTAGCGATACATGGAATCGATCTTGCTAAACCCTTGGATGAAAGCAGATATGATTTTAGAAATGACGACGCGGCTGATTTAGAAATTTTTCTAAAAGAGTGGTTGGGAAAACCATCCGCTTACTTTAATAGGGTACGATTCGAAGAATTGGGCGAAATATGGGGAAATCCAGCTAATGGTCAGTGGCAAGGATACATAGAAAGAGAATTAGAAAAAGAGCAAGTGATAGATCTCTCCATGACTAAATCATATAACCAAGAGACGAGAGAATTGGAGATTACTATAGGTGCACTCCCGTTGGTAGATTTGAACGGTGAATTCAAAGTGACCATCATGCTTACCGAAAGTGGTATTGTAGATGCACAAGATGATCAAAATAGTATTATTCTAGATTACGTACACAATCACGTATTGATGGATGTGATTACGAATTTCGATGGAGATGCATTTGCAAATGCCCTAGTGAAGAATCAGCCTGTAGCCAAAACATACGTATATACTATACCTGATGATGGTAGTGGGTTATGGAATGTTGAAAATCTTGAAATTGCAGCTTTCGTAGCCAATACAGAAGGAGAATCAGAAGAGATACTTCAAGGCGCTTATTCGCTATTATTAGACTAAGTAGCGATCAAAAAGTATGTAGCCTTAGGTATTGTAACGCATCTAAGACTACTTTCCAATCAAAAATATAGAGGGACGTTTGTGGAATTGCTTCCAATGCGTCCCTTTCCATTTTTTAATGATTTTAGTCTTGATGAATTGATCTGGCCCATTGATATCGCAAGCTATGCATAATCTCAGATTGGGAGAAAATGCCTTCATACAATGCTCCAGCATAAATTCATTGCGGTAAGGAGCTTCCATGAATATCTGAGTTTGATTGGTTTTCATGACCAACTGCTCCAATGACTTTAATTTCTGAATCAGTTTAGGAGATTTATTCGGTAGATACCCATTGAATGCGAAGTTTTGACCATTCATACCAGAAGAAATCAAACCTAATAATATGGAGGATGGACCGATCAATGGAACTACATCTATATCATTCTCATGGCAATAAGTTACAGACAGGTGACCCGGATCGGCTATCCCAGGACAGCCCGCCTCAGAAAAAACTCCCACATCTGTCCCCTCTTTCAATATTTCTAAGAATGAATGTAGCCCGTTCGATGGATCGTTCTTATCCAATTCGAATATGGTAAGATTTGAAATCGCCATCGGGTGACCCGCGATTTTTATAAATCTCCTAGCAGTCCTAGCTCGCTCCACTACAAAGTGAGACGTCTGCCGAATCCTGTCTATAGCTTCTACTGACAATGAATCTATATGCTCATCTACGATCGGGCACGGCATCATGTATAATTTACCATACTTTGATTGAGCGTTTTCATTAGAAGACATAGTGCCGATTTTTAATATTAATGACAGCAAAGCTAATATTTTTTAGCCTCCATAATCCCTCTTCTCGTGAAATGATTGCCTCGAAATCAGGATCTCTCACCTTGCTGTCGGAGGCATAATGTGATAGATTTATTTAATCGTCTAATGCAGAATCCTAAAGAGCCTTCTCTTTTCATGGCATTCAGAACCGATATGGAAGAGTATTAAGATATTGAGAGATAAGAATTTTCAAATTAAACTATCTCCTAATATATTAACTATCTAAAATTTGCGAAATTTGCAAGATGAACAATGTAGGACATTCATATTTAGAAGAATTAAACGAAATACAGAGGAACGCGGTCACTGCTATCGATGGTCCTGTAATGGTAATCGCTGGTCCAGGATCTGGCAAGACACGGGTTCTCACCTATAGAATCGCTCATATTATCAATCAAGGCGTACCTCCATGGGAGATATTGGCACTTACCTTTACCAATAAGGCAGCTAAGGAGATGAAAGAAAGAATCGAAAAGGTTGTCGGTTCGGGTGCTCAGCGTGTATGGGCTGGTACTTTTCACTCTCTCTTCGCAAAGATTCTAAGAAGAGAAGCACATAGAATCGGATATCCGAACGACTTTACCATCTATGATACAGATGATAGCAAAAGTGTGATCAACGGAATTATAAAATCTCTCAACTTAGATAAGAAAGTATATAATAATGGTGCAGTCCGTGCCAGGATATCCGCAGCAAAGAGTAACCTCATCACCCCCAAAGCATATGTGAATAATGAAGAATTAATGGCGCTCGACAGGCAAAATCGTAGACCGCTTATATACCAGATATATGAGAAATATGTTGCCAAATGTCTAAGGGCAGGAGCAATGGATTTCGATGACTTACTTCTTCAGATGTTCCGCTTGCTCTATCAAAACCCTGACGGCGTAAGAGAAAAATACCAACAACAGTTCAAGTATATAATGGTAGATGAGTTCCAGGATACAAACGTACTCCAGTACTCGACCATCAAACTTCTAGTAGAATATCCTGGCAGTCCTCAGAATATATGTATCGTAGGAGATGATGCGCAGTCTATCTATTCATTTAGAGGGGCGACGATCGAGAATATATTGATGTATCAAAGTGACTACCCTAATGTACAGACCTTCAAACTAGAGCAGAACTATAGGTCTACATCATTCATCGTAGGAGCTGCTAATGAAGTGATCAATAATAATAGGCGTCAGATCCCGAAGAAGATATGGACAGACAAAGGAGAAGGAGAAAGGATCAAAGTCATCAAAGCGATGACAGAAACCGAAGAAGGAAAGCGAATCGCAGATAGCATCGTAGAAAATAAAAATCGATATAATCTTAGAAACAATGAGATTGCAATCCTATACAGGACCAATTCTCAATCAAGAGTATTCGAGGAGCAACTGAGAAGATCTAATATCGCCTATCGTATATATGGTGGCTTATCATTCTACCAAAGAAAAGAAATCAAGGATCTAGTAGCATACATGAGACTTGCCGTAAATGATAAAGATGATGAAGCGCTAAAAAGGATTATCAACTATCCTAGAAGAAGTATAGGTAAGACGACAGTGGATAAAATATCTCAATTGGCCGATGACAACGAAATGAGCATGTGGGAGGTCCTCGCTCATATAGATTTCGGTCCGAGATCAAAGAAATCAATCGGAGAATTCGTTAAATTGATCAAGTCATTCAAACAAAAGGCAATAACTCAAGATGCTTACGAACTGGCTACGTTCATATCTAGAAAATCAGGAATAGCCGAACTTCTAAAATCTGATACGAGTCCCGAAGGAGAGGGAAGAGTAGAAAATGTAAATGCCTTATTGGATGCCGTAAAAGAATTCGTCGATGACGATGAATTGGTCGACGGAGAAGAGATGACTGATAAGTCGATGTCAGCATTCTTGCAGTCTATATCTCTTATGACGGATGCTGATAAGGATGAAAAAAATACAGATGTCGTAGCCCTTATGAGCGTGCACGCTGCCAAAGGTCTAGAGTTTAGATCGGTATATGTGGTGGGGCTCGAAGAGAATCTGTTCCCATCGTTTATGTCACTATCATCACCTGATCAGATCGATGAGGAGCGTAGACTGTTCTATGTAGCCATCACTCGAGCTGAGGAGTATCTTACTCTAAGTTTCGCGGCGAGTAGATACCAGTACGGTAGCGCAAGATACAATGATCCTAGTAGGTTCTTAGAGGAACTCGGCCAATCAAATATAGATACGCTAATGTCTATCTCAAAAGAAAAGCCTAGCTTCGGAAAACCCAAAGTATTGGGTAATTTTAAGAAATTGAGACCGCAAAACGTACCTGCACTAGGCATCGATCCTGATGACTTCAAAGCCAGCCCAGCATCCCAGATCAAAGCGGGGATGACTGTCATCCACTTAAAGTTTGGTCAAGGAGTCGTAAAGACTATCGACGAACGACTAGTGGCTACGATATTCTTCGATGGACTGCCCGATAGTAAAGAAAAACGTATCATGCTCAAATATGCAAAACTTCAAATAGTCGATTAATCTATGATGGTCAGATCTTGGATATCACTTTTTACCTTTCTGGGAGTCTTTCTTTTTTCTTCCACAATCTATGGGCAATATAGGGTAAAAACGATAGACTTGTCCAAGACGATTACCGCACTAAAGACTACCGAGGCAGGTTATCTGCAATATGGCACCGCTACTGGAGAGTTGGGTTTATACGATGGGATTGTGCTGGACCGTAGCGCATCTTTTAATTCCAGTATTCAAGGAATCCAAGATGATTATATCATGACCTCTGGTGGATTATTCACTCTTGATAAAGAAAAAAAAATATTACAAAGCCCAAATAACCTCCGTGTACTAGATTATAATTCAAAATTGAAAATGCTCCTAACCACATCGGGTATTTTCAATAAATCAGGAAACGACTTTATACCGAATCGAGAAGAATTCTATGATATAAATGAAGTCCAGAACGGTAAGTTCTTCGAGGTTGCTGGAGTAGATTATCTGTGGATTGACCGATCGATATATGTGAAGGATAAATCCTGGAAAGAATTCATATTACACCCGAGATCTGAAATAAGTGTCACTTCTCAGAAGGACAAACTCATAATATCTGATCATACGAGCATAGTCTCAGTCGCAGATGGTGGATCTATCGATACACTGTATAGATCTGACACTATCGGTCTGACCAAAATATATGCGCTCAACAGATCCGATCTTCTATACTGTGCGGATAATCAAGTGGGCATATTCAATAGTCAGGATAAAGAACTTACTAATATCCGAGAGCTCAATACAGCCTTGATAAACGCGGTCGCTGTAGATAGGTGGGAAAACGTATGGATCGCGGCAGGCTCATATCTATACCAAGTAATAGATGCACAAAACACCAAAAATCAAGAGCCTCCAAAAATCATGATATCTCATATCCAGGTAAATGGAAGAAGCCAAGCAAAAGAGAAGCCGATCGTTTTAGAAAATGAAAATAACGATCTAGAGATATCATATAGAGGCGTCCACCTCACGAGGCCGCAAGATCTAGTATATCAGTACAAATTATCAAAATCGAATACTTCCGCGGGAAATGAAAATCAAAATAAATGGAGCAAACCAAGTAAAAAGAGAGAAGCTGAATTCAGAAATTTAGATCCTGGGAAATTTCGATTTCAAGTACGTGCAACGGTAGATGACGTATATCATACTTATTCTAGAACCATCGAAATCCGGGTGAATGATGATTCTGTACAGTACTATTGGCTAGCTGGATTACTAGGGGCGCTGGGTGTATTTCTTACCGCTATATTCTTCAATGCACGATACAATCGACTAAAAGAAAAATCAGACCAAGAGAGAAAGCTTCTAATGCAAGAAAACAAGATGCTGAGCCTACAGCAAACTGCTCTCCAGCTGCAGATGAATCCTCATTTTGTATTCAATGCACTAAATTCCATACAAGGATTGATCGCTAAAGAAGATAATAAGAAGGCAAGACGATACCTTCAGCAATTCTCGTCGATGATGAGGAGCGTATTAAATCAAAGTAGAGAAGAAAAAATATCAATAGAGGACGAAATAGCATATCTGAAAAGCTATCTTTCTCTCGAACAGATGGCAAATAATGACAGTTTCGATTTCGATATAATCATAGATCCTAATGTGGAACACGGCATAGATATACCGACTATGATTATACAACCATTCATAGAGAATGCAATCATACATGGTGTAAAGGGACTCAAAGAAAGGCGAGGTGTGATCACAGTACATTTCGATCAAGATGGTGAAAAAATAAAATGCACCATCTCTGACAATGGACAAGGAAGAAAAGCTGCAGCTCAAAATAAAGTATCCTCACACAAATCTGTAGCCCTAGATGTAGTAAGAGAAAGACTCACTGGAAAAGGGATAAAGACAAATCCAATAGAATACACTGATAAACATAGTCAACAAGGCTCCCCTATAGGAACAGAAGTAGAAATCACAATACCCATCGTCTAAGTGACCGATAATCAATCAGTAATCTGAAAATAAAATAAATAATTGAGTAGAAAAACAAATATAGCTTATACAACGAGCATCATTACTATGATCAAGAATCCCCGCTTAGGTCATGTAAAAACCAGACTTGCTAAGGATGTGGGTGACCAAAAAGCACTTGAGATCTATCTGAAATTAACAGATCATACTAGGGCGGTGTTGGAGTCGGTTTCATATATTAATAGGAATGTCTACTACTCTGAGTTTGTAGACGATACAGATGCTTGGTCTTCCGATCTATTTATCAAAGGTCTGCAACCTAATGGGAACTTAGGAGACAGGATAAAACATGCATTTGCAGAGGTGTTCGAGAAGAACGAAAAAGTAATCATCATCGGCAGCGATTGTGCGCAATTATCAGCCGATCACATCCAACAAGCAATAGATGCTCTCGACAACCATAACGTCGTCATCGGTCCAAGTCTTGATGGTGGTTACTATCTGATAGGAATGGATGCTAATTATGATTTTCTATTCGAGGACATCAAATGGAGTACTGATTCTGTATTCGAAGAAACTAAGTCTAAAGCACTCGACCAAAAACTTACCGTAACAGAAATAGAGAAGTTATCTGATATAGATTACATAGTTGACTGGGAAAAATATGGATTTGATTGAGCGGGAAGATTATTTGACAGGATTTCAAGATCACTTTAAAAAATCAATATTTCGCTTCAATCCTTGAAACTTCGTACGTTTTACAGGAGATCCTGCGAATATTTTATCAAATGTGTCTTCCGTTATCTCTTGCCAGTCACTCTTCGTCATTCCCAATAAGTCTTCTTGGGGTAGAAATTCTGGTTCTTCGTGTGGTTTTGAGAATCGATTCCAAGGACACACTTGCTGACAGATATCACAGCCAAACATCCAATCCTGCATCTGTGGAGAAAACTCTTTTGGGAGCTCTCCTTTCTTTTCGATGGTCAGATAAGAGATGCATTTACTACCATCCATGATATATCCTTCCTCACTTATGGCGTCAGTCGGACATGCTTCTATACATCGAGTGCATGTGCCACAGTGGTCCTTTATCGGATGATCGTAGTCCAATTCTAGATCGCAGATGATCTCACAAAGAAAGAAATATGACCCATTTTTAGGATTGACCAATAATGTGTGCTTACCGACCCATCCCAATCCTGATCGACGTGCCCAGTCGCGCTCTAGTACGGGAGCGCTATCTACAAAGCAACGTCCATCTACTTCGCCATAAGTTTCTTGAATCCACTTGAAGAGCATAATTAGTTTCTTCTTTACTACTTTGTGATAGTCTTTGCCATATGCATACATGGCTAGTTTTGGTGCTGATTCTTCTTGGACGGCTTCTGTGTAGTAATTGTACATCAAACTAATCACAGACTTAGATCCTGGGACCAGTTCTGTGGGATCGACCCGTTTATCAAAGTGGTTTTCCATATAGGACATCTCTCCGTGATTCCCTTGATTTAGCCAGGATTCTAGTCGGCGTGCTTCAGGGTCCATGTGTTCAGCTTTGGCTATAGCAATACCCATAAAGCCTAATTCGGTAGCTTTTTGCTTGATTTGGAATGTTACGGCAGTTTTATTCATTGGACCTGTTTTAAGTAAGAAACAAACTCTGCAGCGATTTTATCTTCATTATAATTTTTTGAAATAAGATCATATGCTCCCTCGGCTAATTTGTCTCTCTTTGATCTGTATCTAGAAAGTGCCAATATAGCCTTGCTGATTTTGTGAGGATCATTTTTTACCAACATTATATTTTTCCCATTTTCGAATAATTCTTTGACTCCTTCTGTATCTTTAGTTATGATGCACTTCTTGGCTGCGGCATAGTGATAGATTTTATTTGGGATGACGACATCCGTCTTGGCGGACTCTCCGAATACTCCGAGACAAATATCGAATTCGTTGATGGCCGCATTGAGTTTCTCATATGGTACTTTATCGATAAACTCAATATTGTCTATATCCAGCGATTTAGCCAGTTTCATTACTTTTTTATACGTAGCTCCCGAGCCTATAATTCGAAACTGTATCGATGGTTGGTCCTTGAGGAGATGTGCAGCTTTTACGATTTTATCAATTCCCTGCAAAGGGTTGAAGCTTCCATAAAAACCAACGATTATCTTATTGGACGTAGGTTTTGGTATTGGATAAAAAATTGATGTTTCTGCACCAATATAGATCGTATTCATCCGCTTCGTCAGTCGATATTTATCGGTTAGGAATTTTTGGTGCGATTTCGTATCCCAAATAAGGATATCAGGCCAATAAAATGATAATAAATCGACAAGGTACTTCTGAGGCGCTTTCCATCTCATACCATAGTCTATCACTCGTGTCATATATACCGAGATCAGTGGATCGAATACCACAGGGGCATTACTTGACATCTTCACAAAAGCAACATCTCTGTGTCTAAATGGAGGGATAATTACGAATTCTACCGTGGCCGACTTTTTCTTTATCTCTCTGTATGTAGACCAGTTTCTTTTTTCTATTCTATATACCTCTACTGATACATCTTGACGCTTTTTCAATCCATTGAGGAGGACTAGTACTCGATTGTATCGGAAGTCTGTCTTACCCACAAATAGTAGCTTGAGTTTCATCTATCCGTTGAGCTTATTGATCAAATCTGTACTAGAGTGTCCTTCCAAGAAGGGAATAATAACAACTTGTCCGCCTGTACGCTCTACAAAATCAGCACCTACAATTTGTTCTTTTTTATAGTCTCCGCCTTTGACTAATATATCGGGCTGCACGGCTTTGATCAGGCTGATCGGAGTATCGTCTTCGAATATTATTACAACATCCACAGAAGATAGCGCTGCCAATATCGAAGCTCTACTTTTTTCATCTTTTATTGGTCTTTCTGGACCTTTGAGTCTTTTTACTGAGTCGTCTGAGTTGAGACCTACCACGAGGATATCACCTTTCGCCTTTGCTTCTTCTAGATAAGTAATATGCCCCAGGTGAAGTATATCAAAACAACCATTGGTAAATACAATCTTATGACCTAGCTTCTTCAAGTCTTTGAGAAGAATTCGATAGGAGGATAGTTCGAGGATTTTATTTTTGAATGTCATTTTTTATACTGTGTCTTTTTGTTTCGAGTTTTTATGGTGTTTAGAGTACTTATTTTTTGCTACAAAAGCCGGAATGTGACCGTTTTCCCTCAATTCTGACGAATTGCTACAAAAGCCGGTCACTTAATGAGCCTCTAGCCAGTTGTTGCCGGTGTCCATTCCTACTAGGATGGGGACTTTAAGATTGGGCAAGGCGTTTTTCATCAAATTGTCTACGAGAGTCTTTAGTTTTTCTAGTTCCGGTTTATATACGTCAAATACGAGTTCATCATGTACCTGAAGGATCATCTTTGATTTTAGGTTTTGATTTTTCATTTCTTTGTGGATGTTGATCATCGCTATTTTGATCATATCAGCTGCGGTTCCTTGTATGGGTGTATTGATCGCCATACGCTCTGCATTACTTCTAGTAAGGCCATTTTTACTATTGATATCACGTAGGTTTCTTCTTCTACCGAGCATGGTCTTTACGTATCCATTTTCTCTAGCGAACTCTTTGGTTTCGTCCATATATCGCTTGAGACCTTTGAACTGATTAAAATAATTTTCAATTAGTTCGGTTGCTTCCTTTCTCTTGATGCCCAGTTGTTTGCTGAGATTAGTTGCCCCGGCTCCGTAGGTGATAGAGAAGTTTACTGTTTTGGCGTTTCTTCTTTGGTTAGCCGTAACTTCATCATATGGTGTTTCGTAGACTTTGGCCGCTGTAGCTCGGTGGAAGTCATTTCCTTGGATAAATGCATCCATCATCGCTTCATCTCCGCTGATCTCTGCGATCAATCTCAACTCTATCTGAGAATAGTCGGCAGCCAGTAGTATATGATCTTCGTCTCTCGGCTCGAATGCCTTTCTTATCTCTCTGCCCGCTTCATCTCTGATCGGGATATTCTGCAAGTTGGGTTTGTCGGAGCTCAATCGCCCAGTCGCGGCACGTGCCTGATTGAAGTTACTGTGTATGCGACCTGTCTTAGGGTTGATCATCAATGGCAGTGCATCTACGTAAGTTGATTTTAGTTTGCTGTATTTTCTATATGTCAATATTTTATTTACGATCTCGTGTTGTGGTGCTAGTTCAGTCAGTTTTTCCACATCGGTAGAATACTGTCCGCTACTTGTTTTTTTCCATCTATAAGGGATTTCCATCCGGTCGAATAGTACCTGCCCTACCTGCTTCGGAGAGCCAATGTTGAAGTCCACACCAGCGTCTGTATAGATTTCTTTTTTGATGCCATCGATCATATCGCCCAATTTCACAGAGTATTCATTGAGAAATTCTTTATTGATTCTTACTCCTTCGAATTCTATATCTGTCAATACCTTGATCAGTGGAGCCTCCATCGTATGGTATAGATTTAGGATTTCATTTTCCTTCATCATCTCTGTGAATGGAGCCTTGAGTCTTAGTGTCATATCTGCATCTTCACCAGCATATTCTTTTACTTTTTCGATGTCTACATCACGCATCGTGAGCTGATTCTTACCTGCCTTACCGATTATATCTGTAATCGGAACCATCTTGTAGTCGAGATATGCTTCTGCGAGATAATCGAGCTTGTGTCTTAAGTCTGGTTCACAGAGATAATGCGCGATCATCGTATCAAAAAACTTGCCATCCAATTCTACATCATACCACTTCATGATCAATGCATCATACTTGATATTCTGTCCTACTAGTTCGATTTCTTTGTCTTCTAGTACACTCTTGAATTCTGCACAGATAGATTTGGCCTCTGCCTGATCTTCGGGGATCGGCACATAATAGGCTACTCCCTCTTCGTAAGAGAATACAAGACCGACCAACTCCGCAATATTCGCATCTATGTTAGTGGTCTCCGTATCAAAAGAAAATGATTTCAACTTTTCGAGCTTACCGACAAGATCTTTTCTCAATTCTGGTGTGTCGATCAATTGATAATCGTGCTTCAAGGTCGTGATATCTTGTTTCGCTACTGAATAGGTCTTTTTTACTTTTTTGATATCGGCTGTAGACGCTCGCTCGTAAGTGGCAAATAGATCTCCCTGCTTTGCCGTTGGTCCAGCGTTTTCTCCTTGTCCTAGTATCTGAGTAGCCAGTGATCGGAACTCTAGCTCTTTGAATAGTTCTTCTAATTTCGGCTTATCGAACGGTTCGAGAATATATTTCTGGGCGTCAAACTGTATCGGAACATTCAAGTCGATGGTCGCCAATCTGTATGACAACCTAGCTTGATCTGAGAATTTTTCTAAGTTCTCTTTTTGCTTTCCTTTTAATTGGTCCGTACCTGCCAGGATTCCCTCCATCGTACCGAATTGCTTCAATAGTTTGACCGCTGTCTTAGGTCCTACCCCAGGTACTCCTGGAATATTATCCACACTATCACCTTGCAGTCCTAGCACATCTATCACCTTGAGTACGTCATCAATATCCCACTTTTCTTTTATTTCTTTTTCGCCGAGGATATCTACGCCATTGCCTTGTCTTGATGGCTTATACATGAATATATTCTCAGATACCAACTGCGCATAATCTTTATCTGGAGTCACCATATACACTTTGAATCCTTCTTTTTCCGCTTGTTTGGATAGTGTGCCTATAGTGTCATCGGCTTCGTAATTGGGTACTTCTACTATCGGAATATTAAATGCTTCTACGATCTGCCGTATATATGGGAATGCTGCCCTGATATCTTCTGGAGTTTCTTCTCTTCCGGCCTTATATTCTGGAAAGAAATCATGGCGAAATGTTCCGCCAGGAGGATCGAAAGCTACTGCGATGTGCGTCGGCTTCTGATTGACCAATAGGTCCCAAAGTGTCCTTACAAATCCTGTAATCGCCGAGGTATTAAGCCCTTTTGAGTTGATGAGAGGCCTAGTGATAAATGCAAAATGTGCACGATATACTAATGCATTACCATCAAGTAGAAAGAGTTTTTTTTCGCTATTGTCCGCCATATCTAGGTTGTTTTCAGTTGGAAAGTGTCATGCAATTGGATATTGCGAATACACTTTATTATATCATTTTTCGAATGGCTAAAGTACGAGAAAAAAATTGTCCTATGATGCTAATCAGAAGCATTTCAAAAAGAAGACCAGATCTTAAATGTGTATCCACAATGACGGATTGATCTATTTTTAAGATCTAAAAATCTAATTCTCGACAATCGAAGCCTTTTTAATCTTATTTTAGCCAAAATATTCAATGAATGGGCGCTTGAATTTTTTAATAATTTTGGTGCTGCTTATTGCTAATGCTACAAATATGAAAAAGACTTTTTCTATCATTACAAACGTTGTCCTCGGTCTGCTTATTCTTGGTTTCATAGGGTATAAAGTCTATATCATGCCTAAGTTTGGCGATGGTGAGAAAGTCCCAAGTTTCACGACTACACTGATCAATGGTGCCACTTTTTCTCTAGAAGATTTGAATGGTCAGTATGTATTGCTGGATTTTTGGGGGTCTTGGTGTGGGCCATGTCGCCAAGAAAGTCCCAAACTGGTGAATCTACATCAAAAATTCTATGGTAAAAAATTTAAAGAGGCTAGTGGGTTTGATATTGTATCTGTGGCAATAGAAACCAATGAATCACGATGGAAAAAAGCCATCCAAAGAGACCAACTTAATTGGCCGTACCATATAGTTCAGCTAGACCGGTTCGATGGTCGCATCGCCAAGCAATATGGAGTCAAGGAGATACCTACAAAGTACCTGTTAGACACGGACGGTTCGGTATTGCTGGTGAATCCTAGCTTCAGTGAGTTGGATGCATTTTTAGCTGGTAAGATGTAATAGAAGAGATTGATTTGACAAGTCCATTTTTGGGTTCAATTCATGCTATAAAGTGTTCTAATTTATATATTACTTCCTTCACTCCTTCCATAATATCATCCGACTCTTCGAATTATCCTCGAGTCTTGTATGATATTTCATGTGTGTTTTTAGATTGACCCACAATTATTATCTACGACAAATACCTTGGGTATGTTACTATCCGTTTTTAATTACTGTGTCAGATAGAAGCCAATTCTATAAGAATAGTATTTTTGCAGTCGAGCTATTGAAAAACGCTTTAATAAGAACAAATGAATAGAATGAAAAAGATATATAAAGTTTCGATTATGGTTTTGCTTTCGATGGTGATCATAGCATGTGGTGGCGAAAAGAAGAAAGCAAAAAGTCCCGTAAGTACAGGGGATAATCTTGTAGATCAATTGACAGAACAAATAAACGCAGATCCGAATAATCCAGAGTTACTATACCAGCGAGCAAATACACTTCACGAAAAAGAAGAATATGAAGCGTCTATTAGAGACTTAACCAAAGCGATGTCTCTAGATTCGCTACAGCCAAAATACTATCATCTGCTTTCTGATAGCTATATGGACTATTTCAAATCTAGAAAGGCATTAGATGTGATGGAAGAGGCTGGGCGATTATTCAATGAACGGATTCCTACTCTGCTCAAACTATCAGAAACGCAGATGCTGCTCAGTCAATATGAAAACAGCGTATTCACTGTAAATGAAATCCTCCGATTGGATCCTCAGAACAATGAGGCCTACTTCATGTTGGGGATGAACTTCCGAGCGATGGGCCAGACCAATAAAGCAATAAACAGCTTCCAGACTGCGGTAGAAAATGATCCTGAGATGGTGGATGCTTGGCTCATCTTAGGCGAACTGCACGAAAAGAATGGTTCTGGAGATCCGATGAAATACTATAGAAATGCTCTTATGGTGTCTCCAGATAATCCGCAAGTGCTGCATTCGATGGCCTTCCACCTTCAAAACAATGGGGATATTCCAGGCGCAATCAAACTATACAAGGAAATCTCAGTAAAAAATAGACAATATACCGATGCGTATATCAATGCAGGAATATTATATATAGAACAAGACAGCCTGGAGCAAGCATTTGAGCAGATGAATATCTTAGCGGGCGTACAGCCCGAAAATCCATTTGCCTATTATTATAGAGGAGTCATTCATAAGGCATATGGAAATTATGAATCCGCTGAGATAGACCTTCAGAATGCAGTAAATCTACAACCGCTATTTACCCAAGCAAAAGAAGAATTAGCTATAGTCCAAGACCTTATTGCAAAAAATAATCAAGGATAATTTTTGGTTCATTAAGAAATGCAGCTATAATCGGTATTATCACTTGATTACGGTAATATTGTTAATTTTGCATTCTAAAAATCCGAATACGTGAGACTCAATAAATATATAGCACATAGTGGAGTATGCAGTCGAAGAGCGGCCGCTGAATTAGTGAAGAATGGGGAGATATCCGTAAATGGAGCTATCGAACTGAATCCATCGTATATGGTCGAAGAATCTGATCTCGTAGAATATAAAGGCCGGAAACTGGAACAAGAAAAAAATAAAGTCTACCTATTGCTCAATAAACCCGCAGGATTCGTGACTACACTAGATGATGAACAAGGGCGAAAAACAGTCATGGATCTCGTAAAGAAAAAAGTGTCTGAACGGGTATATCCCATTGGTCGATTAGATATGAACACGAGCGGTCTCCTCCTCCTCACCAATGATGGGGATCTCGCGCACAAGCTGTCACATCCTAGTCAAGAAATCATCAAAATCTATCATGTCACGCTCAATAATGATATCACTGATGAAGATATCCAGAAAGTAAGAGACGGTCTCGAACTAGAAGATGGTCTCGCCATAGTAGATAAGATAGATAGGATAAAAGGCGGTGAGGCCAATGAGGTGGGATTGCAACTGCATATGGGCAAAAACCGGATCGTCAGGAGAATATTCGAGCATCTTGGCTATCATGTGAATAGACTAGATAGAACTTATTATGCGGGACTGACTAAAAAAGATCTTCCTAGAGGATTTTCAAGATTTCTAAGCAAACAAGAAATAATCGGGCTAAGACACTTCAATAAAAAAGGGCAGAAAGGTATTAAAGAACAATAAGTGATAGATTTTTTGGAGAATATTACAAAGAGAAGCTTTCTCCGCATCCGCATGTTCTTGAAGCATTGGGATTGTTGAAATAAAAACCCTTACCATCTAGCCCGCCAGAAAACTCTAAGGTAGTATTACACACGTATAAAAAAGATCTAAGGTCCGTTACGATCTTGACTCCATTGTCTTCGAATACTTGATCGCCTTCCTTGTCGGTGGTATCAAAGTCCATATCGTAAGTCAGACCACTGCACCCACCACTAGTGACCGCTACACGAATGAAGTGCTCATCACCTATCTCACCAGAAGATTTTAATTCTTGAATTTTATCTTTTGCAGAATCAGAAACAAATAACATAGTGCTTACCTTTTATTTAATATTCGATGTGTAAAAGTACTACAATCTTTTCTTTAAATAAGTTTATTGTCGTTTCAGTATTTTGATATTAGTGATAATTTTTCTTGGAGACACAATCGCCCTATTATCATCGTAAATCAATTCGTGATGAAGTTATAGACCTATTTCTTATGATATCGAGGTGCGATTAATTTAGGTTTATACAGTTGACTGGATCCGCCACAATATTGTTGAAGTCGTGTTGGGACAATAATGATTCCGAGAAATCTACTTCTAGATTGATTTCTTCGACTTTCATCAATTCATCATCTTTGAATTCAAATCCTACAATTTTTAATCGATTCTGAATGGGAACATAAAATACTTTTGACGTCATCTGGTCGGTCAATACCGACAAACATAAGTTTCTATCACCAAGCCCATGATTACTATATCCTGCCTCCTCTGATATAACGTCTAACACTCCATTGCTTATTCTTGCTATTTTGAGAACGCCTCCAATATGCGGCGTTTCTATCCATACAATTTCTACGATTCCATCATTGTCGAGGTCATCTATTGCAACAATATTCAACCACCGATTAGACTTACCAATCTCACGTATGCTTGAGTATTCTCTTATTTCCCCATCTTGAATCTTATATATCGCTATACCTGCTCCATTGGTTAGGTCGGTTCGTATTGTGATTATTTCCATATCGCCATCGCCATCCACATCGTATAATCTCGGTCGAATATCTTCGAAAACAAAATTTTCAGCAAGTACCAATTCATAGAACGTACTGTCTCTAACGACTACTAGTTTTTCCGCTTCGATTTGATCTCCTAGTACACCATGAGAATATTTTGAAGTCGGCATTGCATATTGTGCATAGAATCTTCCATCTACACTCTTCGCTATTGCCTGTTCGGGAAGCTGATCATAGTTCAAAGCCAATAATTCTAATATACGAGGGCCCTCAGTAGTATTTGTATCACAGCTCACAATAGCTAAAGCCAAAAAAACAAATAGAAAAACAATTCTCATTTTTCAAAATTAAGGATTAGGATAGAAATGTCATGTCGCAACTTATTCGTTAAGCTGTAATAGATTTATACTGCACACAAGATATTTAAAAACATTGATTTTCTAGTTTTTGATTATCCTGTAGCTTGAGCTCATCAGGATGTGATGAAATATCAAAAAGAAAAGTAGCTAATCGGCTGATGTTTTGATTAAGATTGGACTATAGAATTAGGATGATTATAGGGGGCTACTACTTAAAAAATAAACCAATGGTCATTAATCGTTGCTTTTTAGATTGGCTGAAAGGTATTTTGTTTTTTCCCACCTCCAAGGTTTTCATATGTAAATCAATCGACTTTATCTTACTTTGATTGACAACATATTGTCTGTGGCACCTTATAAATATTCTATCTTTTAACAAATTCTCTACATAACTAATCTTGATTCTCAGTAAAAATGAAGTATCATCTTTAAAGGTAAATCGACAATAATTATCCTCTGACTTCACATAGATTATATCGTTTATATTTACTTTCTGGTATACATTATTTTTCATAAAAAAGATGAAATCGTCTTCCTCCTTTTTATGAATTTCAGGCGAAGATGGCGTTAGGTAGAAAATAACCTCGTATTAGAATTCGATCAGTTCTTTGAGCACTGGCAATACATCTTCCTCGAACCACTTATTCTTCTTTAGCCAGATATTATTTCTCGGTGAAGGATGGGGTAGGGGAAAGTACCTCGGTAGATAAGAGTTGTAGTGATGAACAGTTTCGGTAAGTGTCGATTTTGCCGATTTTCCTAAGTAGTATTTTTGGGCATATGATCCGATTAACAATATCATTTGTGGATCGACTATTTTTTTCATGACTCGATTATGCCACAGAGGAGCACATTCTTTTCTTGGGGGAAGATCGCCAGACTTACCAGTTCCAGGATAGCAAAAACCCATCGGAAGAATAGCAAAGTTGTCAGAATTGTAGAATGCCTCATCATCTACGCCCAACCACTCCCGCAATCGATCGCCACTTTTGTCATCCCATGGTTTTCCAGTGGAATGGACAACTCTGCTGGGCGCTTGACCGATGATGATGTACTTGCTTTTTGCAGATGCTGATAATACTGGATTGGCACCATGAGAGAGAGAGCTTGCACATTCTGTACACTTTCTGATTTCTGATAATAGATTATCCATTGTACAAAGATAGGAAATCATATTTCTTGTCTCATATCGATGAAGTCATAGTCGAATTGGTAATTGCTTCTTCCAAATAGACAATCCCTGTTTCTATATTCAACCATTGTCCGTAGACATTTCCGAATGTCGATGATTATACGATTATCAAGTCTAGGTTTAACAATAAGGGATTATGGGAATTTTGAATGAGAAAACAAGATGGTCATAATAAGATGCGGCAGGAGCCTTTGAAAAACGGATTATGTACATGCGTAGAACCGACTAAGGAGGAGTAGAGAAAAGACTACTATCAAGGTATCGCTATTGAAGCGTAAAGGGTATATTTCTATGATCGATTATTACTCAAGATTCAAAACTTCGATTTGATGAACCGCCGTATACGAGTCCCGTACGTACGGTGGTGTGAGAGGCGCACCTCGGCTAGTAACTCTAGTCGGGCCGTCTACTCGATTATGGTGTCGTTACTCATTTCCATATTTGCCACCATTTCTTCTTCCCTAATTTTTCCTCATCCCATTCACCACTTGGATTTTTAGTTCACCTTTTATCTATTCCATCAAGTGTGATTGTTGCCCCTACACCATTATCAATTTCTTCAATCAATTGTTCAGCAAACCAAATTGATTCATTTGTTTCTTCAAAGAACACATTAAATGCAATATCTTCTTTTAACTCGCCGACAACTTCAAAATCCATCATTGAGGGACTTGTTTTGCCATAAATTTCGCCTTCCTTATCGGCAAGTCCTTTTTCTTCTGTTTCTGTTGTCCTTACAACCCGAACTTTGTTTCCCAAAGTTTCAAACATAATTTTCTGTTTTATATAGTCCGCTTGATTTCTAATTATCTTCCAGTTTGAATCTGTTCGATATTGCTCTATAAAGTTAGTTTTCTCAAGTTGTTTTAAAATTTGATTTCGTAATTCTAAAATGTTTGCTCGTAATTCATCTGGTATTATTTTAGCCACAATCAATCTATCGACTGTCCACTCATGTAAGAAACTTACTGCATCTCCAGATAATTCTGCAAAAATGTAGTATTCCAAATCCTCATCACTTTGCTCTAATTTACTTTTATCAAGATGCGATAAAGTTGCTTTGAAAAGTTCGTAAGATTCTTTAACTGATATCATATTTATTTTAATGCACCATAACGTCTCAGTGGTATGTGGCGGCGTGAGGAACGAACGCTGACATCATGACCACATGTGTGTGCCCAGCATGGGCAGCTATCCGCAAGATAGCTAAATATTCTAGAGGGTGCAAGTCCCTTGCACGCGAGTTTGGCGACTCGAAGTGCTAGTAAGCTGCAAGGGCGTTTGAGGTGACTCATAGTCTGAAGGAAGCAGGACTACAAAAGTCGGTTCTAACGAACAGGAACTTGATACAGAGGCCATTAGAGTTGGGTGAGCAAGCACATCATTGTTAAGCCCAGCCCGAGAATTAATAATTCTCTACACTGGGTTTGTGTTTGCTTCGCAAGCCACTTACCCATACCCTCGATGGTCTCACAACTTGGGAAGGACTGAACGGGGATCCGTTTGGAAATTCGATATGGAATACAAACG
>CALLMH010000007.1 GCA_938007965.1 uncultured Saprospiraceae bacterium
AAAAGTGTACCACTTTCAAAAAGAGAAATGATTCTTAATTTCTTCGCACTAAAAGGGCGAAGGATGAGCAATAAAAGATACATAAGTCATCCTAAAAAACAAACCCTCCGTGTATATTGACGCGGAGGGTTTTGTTATGTGGGCCCACAGGGACTCGAACCCCGGACCACCTGATTATGAGTCAGGTGCTCTAACCAGCTGAGCTATAGGCCCCTCTGCTTTATTTTTTAAAGCGTTGCAAAAGTAATACTATTATAATTATTTGCAAGTAATTATATCTTAATTTATTTAGATATATTATTTCTTTAGATTTTTAGTGATTTCATATAACCTAAATCTTAGATTTACACTACTTTATGTAAAAAGTAAAAATCTAATTGATGAAGAAATATATTAAATATATAGGCGTAACACTCGTATTATTTCTATTAATTGCTCAGTTTTTTCCAATTGACAAGACGAATCCGCCAGCAGATATGTCGTTAGATTTTATTGAAATTACACAACCCAATATGCAAATCGCGCAGCATCTTAAAATTGCATGTTATGACTGCCATTCTCACCATTCTAAATATCCATGGTATACAGATATAGCGCCTGTATCATGGTGGATAAAAGGACACATCAATAATGGTAAGAAGCACGTGAATTTTAGCACGTGGGGAGATTACTCGCAGGAGAAAAAAAATCACAAGTTAGATGAGTGTATAGATTTCGTAGATAAGAATTGGATGCCACTACTCACTTACAAGATAGTACATCCTGATTCGAAACTTTCTGATGAAGAACGAGCCGAACTCATTGATTTCTTCAGGAGTCTAAAGACTTCGTAAATTAGATATGCATAGATGTGATTACTCTTATTCAGATAGTTGATTAGTGGTTTACCATGTATCTTCATTATCATTGACAATCAGATTTGTAGACCGTTTTATATTCTTTATGATTTAGCGCTATTCGTATCTATTTTTTACAACCAAATTTCGTTTGGCACATATTTTGCATTTTCGATACCCGTTATGGATATCGAAAAAATAAATCGCAAACACTTCGTTGAGACTGATATGTACTATCGCGTAGGTCTAGGATTATCTTCTAAGCTTTTAAGCTTTGAGAATGGAACGATCAATGTCGAAATTACAATAAGTAAAAAGTGGAAGAAAAACTATAATGCCACCGCTGCCGAATTAGCACACTGTTGGCGTAATACTCATCCCGAATTGTCCAATGCCATTGCATGCAAAGCATATATTATCGATGCACGTGAGTTCTCATACAAACAGTATCTGATACACAAGGGCATAAAACCCGGCTACGATGCCAAAAAAGGAGTGATTTTCAATAAGTCTCATCTTAACTAAAATCATTTTTTACATTTGCATTCTAAACACTTGAAAATGAATGCAGACCGATTTGATACTGTTATTGATGAAAAGGAAGTTTCCCTTTTCAATATTTTCAATAATCACATTTCTTGCTATATCACTAATTACGGAGCTAGAGTTGTAAATCTCGTAGTCCATGATAACTTATCGGCACCTGTCGATGTAGTCTTAGGATTTGACTCTATCGAAGGCTATCTCGAAGCAAGTGAAAAATACCATGGAGCTACAGTCGGTAGATATGCGAATAGAATAGCCAATGGACGTTTCTCGATCAGCGGCACGGAGTATAACCTACAATTAAATAATCCACCAAATTCATTACATGGAGGTGTCTCAGCTATGCATAATCAAGTATGGTCGGTAATAAATCACGAATCAGATAGTATAACATTACAGCATTTATCTCCTCATATGGCAGAGGGTTTTCCTGGAGAATTGGTCACCAAAGTGAAATACGAACTAAAAGGATCTGATCTAGTAATAAGTTATCAAGCAGTTTCCACAGATGATACAATAATCAATCTTACCCACCACTCTTATTTTAATTTGAACGGCGAGGGGAGTGGTACCGCTATGAATCATGACTTGTTATTGAATTCAGAATATTATACGCCCATAAATAAAGACACCATTCCAACGGGTAAGTTGGATTTAGTCAGTGGTACTCCATTTGATTTTACGACTCCAAAAAGACTTGGATTGGACATCGATCAGCAAGATCAACAACTAGAGTTTGGGTATGGATATGATCATAATTTTATAGTCAATAACTATGAAAAAGATACACTAGGTTTTGTAGGTAGGATAGTTGGAGATGTTTCAAATATCATCCTTGAAGTTTGGTCTACTGAGCCAGGTGTCCAGCTGTATACTGCCAATCATTTAGATGGTACTGATATGGGTAAGCGGGGTGTTAAATACGCCAAAAGAAGTGCTTTTTGTCTTGAGACGCAGCATTTTCCAGATAGCCCTAATCAACCGCAGTTTCCTTCTACTCTTCTATCCGCTGGTGCTACTTATGAGAGTACTACCGAGTACAGATTTGGAGTTAAATAACTCATCTCTTTTTCACTGTTTTTAATGTCTTTTCAGGCAGGTTGCATAGAATTTAACATTTGTGCTATTAGTCTGTATTCGAAATACATATGATGATAATTTTACATATTTATTTTTTTAATATTCTACAAATAAATATTTATTGGATAAAATCTATGATTTGGCAACCTTATAGTTACCTTTGTAGTCGGTTAATAAACCATAAATTAATTTGTAAATCAACCATTCCTACCATGAACAGTAGAAAAATTACAATACCCTTATTTTACTACAAGCAATTAAGTCAGTTATTTTTAGTTGCACTATTCTCTTGCATTTCAATTTTCTCATTTGGTCAAACGGTACTCTACAATCAGAGTTTCGAAGCTGATTTGACGGGATACAGTAGTGTTCCTAATCAGATGCCTTCAGCTGATCCAGGTGATCAATACTTTAGTAGAGCTATGCCTTCTGATGCAGCAATCTATGAGGGTAATGTTGGACCATATACGAATGTAACTGGAGACTTCTTATTCGTAGGGTCTAATCCTGTAACGATTACAGGTGGAGATTTTGGTGAGATTATTTTTGATCAGATAAGTATAGCAGGATTTACCAATATCCAATTTTCTGCGGACTTTGGTGCTGTAGATAATGATTGGGATGCATCCGATTTCCTATCTGTTCAATTTAGTATTGATGGGGGAGCGTTTGCAGATCTTTATTCTTTTGTAAGTCCAGTCACCAACGATCCTCTTGTGCTACAAGGAAATGCTGCGGGCGGACCGAATACACCAAACGGTGCTGTATTGACTTATGATCTACAAACGATAACTTCTGAAATAGCAACTGGATCGACTTTAGATTTGAAAATCGTTTGTAACTCTGGTTCTAACTATGAAGCATTCGGTGTGGATAATATCGTGGTCACTGGAGTAATGGACGGAGGTGCTACGGGTGTTTCTTT
This sequence comes from uncultured Saprospiraceae bacterium, assembly GCA_938007965.1. GTDB lineage: Bacteria > Bacteroidota > Bacteroidia > Chitinophagales > Saprospiraceae > CAJXUU01. The sequence goes on from CALLMH010000007.1 coordinate 3,388, forward strand.
CGTCAGTGCAGCTGCGGATGCGGCGGAAGATGCAGGAACATTTGATATATGTGTTAATATAGTCAATGAAGACGCAGTAAATCCTACAACTGTCGACGTGGCTTTGACAGGTGGAACAGCTACAGACGGTGCGGATATTACTACATACGCAACTACGACTTTGACATTCCCAGCGGGGACGACAGGGGAACAATGTGTTACAATTACAATTACCGATGATACTGATATAGAAGATGATGAGACATTAATCTTTACTCTTGAAAATGTATCCGGAGGTAATACTGCTGCGCTTGGTGCAGTAACAGAAACAACAATTTCAATAATTGATAATGACGTAGCAGAGTGTGATGCTCCTGTTTGGACTGTTGTTAGTCCTGAGGCAGCTGAGGAATGGTCAGCGGATGGAACGGGATTCGAAGCAAATGGATTTTGTGGTGGCGGATGTACACAAGATGTACAGACTTGGTTGATTTATGGACCACTAGATATGTCAGGAACTTCATTTTTAGAATTGAGTTTAAATGCCTCTGAAGGTTTTGGTATTACAGATTTAGATGTGAAGTTTTCAGCTGATGCTGGAGCAAATGCTTGCCCAGATGAAGCGGCTTGGACTTCAGTTGGTATGATCACCGAAAGTGGAGATTTTGCATTTGATTTTGGTGCAGCTACGGCTACTGAAGTATATATAGGAATAGAATATAATGATGATGGCGCTGATGGATATAGCGCTTGGACACTTGATAATTTTGTTTTAGGTGCTGATGTATGCCCTCCTTTGGGTGTTGCAGTGCAACCAGAAGTGAGTGCAGGAGCGGATGCAGTGGTATGTGGTATAGAAGATATCACACTAGATGGCTCTGGTACAGAAGATGGTATGTGGACAGGAGGTGCTGGATCATTTGATGACGCCACTTCGCCGACTGCTGTTTATACTCCAGCAGCCAGTGAGGAAGGTACTACGGTGACACTCACATACACACTCGATTTAGCATCTTGTACTGGATTCAGCGATGAAGTTAATTTAACTTTCTTCGCAGAGCCAGGAGATTCTGAATTTTTCTATGAGGCTACGGAAGTATGTCCATCTGATGAAGTACTGCCAGTTATGCACATGACAGGAGAAGATGGAACTTATACAGTATCTATGGGTGATCCTACGATGATCGATCTAGACCCTGCAACGGGCGATATCGACTTAGCGAATACTAATGATGGAACTTATGAAATTACGAATACAATTATCGGATGCGGTAATATCCTAATTACTGGAGCTATAGATGGTCCTTTAACTGGAGGTCAACCAAAAGCAGTAGAATTTTACGCTTTGGATGATATTCCAGATTTGAGCGTTTATGGATTTGGAAGTGCTAATAATGGAAATGGTGGAGGAACTATTGAATATACATTCCCAGCTGACGCTATCGATGCAGGTACTTTCTTTTATTTAGCGGCAAACGCAACTGAGTTCAATTCTTTCTTTGGATTTGCTCCAGACTACGTTGATGGATCAGCAAATGTTAATGGTGACGATGCATTAGAATTGTACTGTAATGGCACATTAGTAGATGTGTTCGGCGATGTAGATACTGATGGTTCAGGTGAAGCGTGGGAATACCTTGATGGATGGGCATACAGAGTAAGTGATTCTGCACCAAATGGCGGATCATTTGATGCAGCTGGCTTTACATATAGTGGACCAAATGCACTTGACAACGAATCTACAAACGATGCTGCGACTACTCCATTTCCAATAGGTACATTCACAACTACTCAAAGTGGTATATGTCCTAATAGTGTTTCTACATTTACAGTTACGATTGGAGATAATGAAGGACCTGTAATTGAATGTCCAGCTGATATAACTGTTTTCTTAGAAACAGGTGAGTGTGAAGAGATTTTGAATTTCACAGTTCCATTTACAGATAACTGTGGATCAAATGATGAAGAAAATCCAACCATCGAGCAAACAACAGGATTGCCATCAGGAAGTTTTTTCCCAATAGGAACAACAACACAGACATTCATTGCAACGGATATAAATGGTAATACAACAGAATGTGTATTCGATGTAATCGTAGAAGAATTCGAATCACTATCA
>CALLMH010000008.1 GCA_938007965.1 uncultured Saprospiraceae bacterium
TTCTATGATTTGGTCAAAAGGAGCTGGGCAAAGATCTAGATTCTTTGGTGTTGTCGCAGTATTAATATTCTGATAGATCATCGCTCTTCGAGCTGCATCACTGCCTACAAAACTATCTGAATCAAAAGGTATACTGCCAACAAACACTTCATATAAAATAACTCCAACAGCCCATAAATCAGCATTATACCGTATGGTTTGTCCAAGTAATTGTTCTGGTGATGAATATTCCAAAGTCCCACCACCGAAGCTATTAGTTATCTCAGACATCTCACCAGTGTCTGTAAGTTTACTCAATCCAAAATCAGCAATCTTAGGAGTATATTCTCCATTGAATTCTGATATCAATATATTACTTGGTTTGATATCTCTATGTATAACTTTATGTTTATGCAGATATCCAATCCCATTAATAATTCCAATACAAATCTTCTTTTTCTGCGCCTGACTTAGTGATTGACTACTCAGTAATTCTTTGAGATTTCCAAACGGATAGTACTGCATGAGTGCGTAGTCAAATTTACCATTGGGCATTGTAAATTGAAATACAGCTTCATAATTGGCTATATTCTTATGCGCTTTAAGGTCTTTAGTTGCATTAAACTCAGAAATGAGTGAAAACTCTTTACCTCCAATAATCTTCACCTCAGCGATCTTTACTGCTTTCCAAAGGCTATTTACATGATCGTACGCTTTATAGACTGTACCGAATGCACCGCCACCTAGACGACCATTGGTTATGTCTATTTCATATTGATCAAAAAACTCCTTTTGGGACATTGATTTATACTGGTTGAATTAGTTGAGGCACAAAGTAATAAATTATTAAATTAGCAATTGCAAACCTAGCGTGCTTTAACTATATCATTAGGAGAAATTGTATGAACCACTCCGTTTTTGGTTTGAATCACATAAGTAGAATATTTTCTAATTAAGTAGTTCTTACAATACTATCGCTTTTTAGCTTTTCAGCAGTTAGACCATATATATTAAAACTAGTGCAAGGGATATATCTACAAGTAAGCTTAAATAGACATTTCTTTTGCCTTTGTACAGTTTTCTCTATGGTTCATACATTTTTGATCTTCATTGGATATTTCAATCATAGATTTGTGGTGTAATTAATTCATAATCAAACAAAAATTTACCAAAATGAAAAATTTAGTTCCAACATTTATCTTCGTTATTCTTGCAATTGCATCTTATGGACAGATCACCTATAATACCCCTGTCTATACTGCACCAACTTATACTGCACCAACTTACACCGCACCATCATATGGTACAACTAATACCACTACAACACAAGTAAAAGGTTATTACAAGGCTAATGGAACTTATGTCGCACCATACACAAGAACTAAGTCGAATAATACTAACCATGATAACTATAGTACAACTGGAAATTCTAATCTATATACTAACAAAAGAGGAACAAGAGCAAAAGACTATTCCACTAGAGCAAACAATTATGGTTCAGGAAAAACGATACATACAGGTTCTAGAGGCGGTCAATATTATTATAACAGTAAGGGCAATAAAACCTATGTACCAAAAACAAAAAAGGCATCATCTTGGCCTTATTAATTAAGTTTGTATCGGGATAAATACGCTATTTTGATTATCGTTACCCTATCATTTGACTACATAGTAGCTCAACAAATACGGACGTTATTCACAACGTTCCAGAAATCACAGCTCCTCAAAACATTGCTAACCAAAGATTTATTGATGGGATTCAAACCCCCAGTCTGTTCACAAGAAACCCTTGCATGTCATTGATTTGCAGGGGTTTTGTTTTTATCGTAGAGAAATTTGTCAGGGTAATTATCATGAGTTAGCAGGAGACTATTCATTAAAGTGCGTATAACCTATGACATATTAAAAAATAAGAATGATTTGACAGATGAAGGGTCAATACTCTGCAAAAGGATGAAATAACACCACTAATATAACATATTATTATAACTACGATAAAGGCTTAAGAATCGATAAATCAAGAGCGAGTTTACCAATCAACGGATCTAATAAAGAAATACTTATTCATGAAAATCAATATAGCAGCTGAGATTGGCTGATTGAGGTCAAGGTAAACGATGGATTACACATAAATAAATACAAATATGACCTACGAGGATTACTTCAAAAAAGTGAAATGATGCTGATGGTAATAAATTAAAACAAATAGAAACTTCTACAACTGACGGAACATCAAAAAAGACCGTATATATGGGTCAGATGGAATACGTAGATAATGATAGATCATCACTATACCATGAAGGAGGTCGTATTATGTACGATATAGACCTTCCTGACGAAGCGAATGAAGGCGCAAAAGATTATGAAGAATGGAATATATCAGATCATCTTGGAAATGTAAGAATAAGGTACATAGATAAAAACGATGATACAGGAATATCCATCAATCGATTTGATGAAAACGAGAATGAAGTTTCTGGTACCTATCACTATTATCCATTTGGAATGGTAATGGAGGGGAACTTTCATGAGCAACAAGGAGTTGTAATTAATTAACAATACAACGGTATTGAGCATTCTTCTGTTCTTAAGTCTTCTGTAGGTTTGACAATGTATAGAGTGCATGATGCAGCGATTGGTGCATGGTGGCAGGTAGATCCGAAAGCGGAGTCCACAATGGGTCTTACTCCTTACGGAGCCATGAATCAGAATCCTATAAGTTATGCAGATCCCAATGGTGATATAGGTATTCTAGCAACGATGGGAATTTATGCGGCGGTAAATGTTGGTATTAATGCCTTTCAAGGGAATGTAAATAGTGTGGGAGACTTCTTGACCCATGCAGGAGTCGGAGCAGTTAACGGTGCATTATCGACAATCAATCCTTTAAAATTAGATTTCGGTACAGGGTTTGGACTAAGTTTAAATCCTCAAATAGCTGTAGGAACAAATGGAGCAGGTGTAGGATTTAATGCGACAGCAGGTTGGAGTAAGTGGGGTATAAAAGCAGGGCTTTCTGCAGGTGGAACTGTTTACGGTACATCAGCTCATGGGGGTGCAGTAGGATTTGAAGGTAGATTTGGTGGTGGATTAAGTTATGAAGTTGGTGGACTAAATTCAAAATGGACGAGTTGGCTAAATGGCACATCTGTGGGATTGTCTAAAATGAACTTTTATAGTGGCGAAACTTCGCAGCAAACAGGAATGTTTAGTTTAGGATATCGTGGAGGGAAATTGAACTTTGATAATGATTTATTGGGCGATGGAGGTGATAGATTTAGAACTTCTGGAGTTAGCATAGGATATAAAGACTTTAGTCTTGGATTAAATATGTTTACTGGCGATCCAGGACTTGAGAATAGAAGGACAGCTAGTTTGGGAGAAGATCCCAATGGTACATATATTGCTAGTAATGGAAACGATCCAGATAAATACCGTTTTGGTGGTTTATACTTTGGTTATAAAGGCTATCGAGTGGGAGTTAACTCAGAAGGTGTAAGAAATTTCTTTCAAAATAGATTGATCCATGATGGCGTTACCAACTCGCCACATTTTAGAGTATTAGATAACAAGTGGAAGCTCTACTTTGGATATTACACATCAAATCCATATACAACATGGTAAGATATTCAATAATAGTCGTGACGCTTTGTATTATTTCCGCATGCTCATGTAGTAAATTATTAGAAGACGATATGTTGACACTAGAGAGAATACCAAATAACAGTAATTCACTAAGGTTAGATGGATATTATTTTTCAGAATTTGAAAGTGATCAGCCGAGGTTTAGCATTTATTTCTTTTATGAAAATGGAATAGCTCTATTTGGTGATAATCCATATGTATCTGAAATAGAAGAAGAAGAGGAAAGAATGAGAAGTGGAGATTATTATGCAACTATAGAAGATAGAAAATTTAAATGGGGTGTTTACCAAATAATTGGAGATGAGATTAAGATTGAGAGGTGGTATCCTAGTGATCGACCTTATAAGACTTTTTTAGAGCGGGGAGAAATTATTAACGATACGACCTTCAGGATTACAACCTTCTCAAAACCTGACGGCAGTGGTGCCGAGGTGAGAGATGAGTTATACCAGTTCAAAGCTTTAACACCCAAGCCCGATAGTACAAATACGTTTATAGAATAGAAATTAAAGAGCCTCACTTTTGTGGGGCTTTTTACTTCAACACACTTTGGAGTTTAGTTTGCTTGATAAAAGCATCAAGCATAGCGAATACATGTTCACGAGATTTAGAATCCATTTTGGTTACTTCTTAAATGCGTTGGATCATTTTTTTGTCGAGTTCTAGATCTGTGTGACCTACAAGCCAATCGAGAGAAACTTCCAGTACCTCGGCCATTTTTGCAGCAGCTTCAATAGATGGCTTCATGGCATCCCTTTCATATCTACCGATAGCAGGTCCTTTAGTACCTAGTGACTTGGCAAGCTCTTCTTGCGATAAACCCTTATTTTTTCTAGCCTGTTGTAACCTACTTCCGAAACTCATATGATCTAAATTGAACTGTTAAACACATAAAAGACAAAGATAGGGAACGTAAAAGTTCAAAACAAATAGTAAAATGTTTGATAAATGGAAGCATCCGTTACTTTGGAACGTACTTGTTTTATCAAACGTTTTTTGTAGAGATCCAAGACATCAAGAATCAGCTATCCCTAGAAACCGTCCTCAGTCACTACCATCTCACACCAGACCGAAACAGCCGCTTGTGTTGCCCCTGGCACAATGACAAAACACCGAGTCTACAGATCTACCCAAAAACCAACACTTGGACATGCTTCTCTAGCAACTGCAATGCAGGTAGTGGTGATCAAATCGACCTCATTATGAAAATGGAGCAATGTAGCAAACACGAAGCGATCATGAAAGCGAAGACTCTACTCGGTCAAGTTGTATTAAAAGAAGTAAAACATAATATATGACCAACACTCACCCCCAGTTCTAGAGCTACTGCGCTACATACTTATCAACTTTTCAGCTCCCAATCTCCCACTTTTCATGGCGGCATTGATGGATCCATTCATCGTGTGATCTCCGATGATCGTGATGTGGTCATTTACTGAGATTATATTATCGTTATTGATCTGAGTCTGATTGGGTAGAGCATACTTGATCTTGTATGTCTTGAGATGCTCCCACGACTTAGCGGATGGTATCCAAGCAGTCAGTTCCATTTTGACTTTTTCGGCAAGTGCTGGCATTTTATGGTCGACATCATCTCTTAGCGATACGGATATTAAGTGCCCAAGTAGCGCATATTCTTTAGCATTCTTAGAGAGGCAGACCATATTATTGACCAGCTTATTTGGATCACCATTTAGCGCTATTGCATTCTGATGATAAGGCATATCAGCGGCGCTGAAGTACAGATTGGTCGTAGATCTATAATCAGTATTGACATCTGCATATTCACGACATAAGCTTGTAGCTTCCGTCGCGATGATGATGTGATCGGCTTCTATAAGTTGACCGGTGCTTGTGATAGCATTACCATTTTTAATATCTACGACTCTAGTATTACACAATATCTTAGTGGGGTCTAGCTGGGCGGCTATTTGTTTAGGAATCTCTTCCATACCTAGTGCGGGTATACTTGCCTCCCCTTCAGAAAACATCTTAAAGACGAAGTCAAACATCCTACGGCTCGTACTCAATTCACTCTCTAGAAATATCCCTGCATAGAATGGCTTTAGAAATTCACCGATAATCCTATCACTAAACCCATATTCTTGCTGGAGGGTCTGGAGAGTAGATACTTCTTTATTGTCAAAAATATCGTCTATAGACTGCCCAGTTACACTAGATTTCGTAGCTAGTATTTTAAACTTATCGCTTATACTTGCCGCACTAGTAGTCAATGTCGGTATCAACGATGATATCTCTCGGAGTGGATCTCCAATATACCCTAACCTACCTCCCGATCTGAGGAGCACAGCACCTGGAGAAAATGACTTTAAATCTAGTCTATCATAGTCTAGTACTTTCTTTGCTTCGGGATATGCGGTGAGGAATACTTGAAAACCTCTATCGTATCTGTATCCGCCTTCGACATCGGTCTTGATCCTGCCACCTACCCTATCAGATGCCTCGATTATTTGATAGTTTCGTCCAGCTTTATGGAGATAATATGCAGCTGTTAATCCAGCAATTCCTCCTCCTACGATTACAGTATTTGACATAAATGGATTGTTTTGTGTTTTAATGCTTTCAAGAAACTATTTGTTTTAGAATCGTAATACTATATCAATCTAAGCACATAAAAAAGTGAATGATTGGATATTATAAGTCTGATCGAAATTGATAACCAATATACCAAATCATAAATATTCTATATAATATCGAACAACAATAAACTGTCATAAGTAATCTAAGAAAGAAGAAGATCTACAGCTTACATGGAAATCATTTAGTATCATGTTTTATAAAATATTTTGATAGACAAACAATATAAAGCCCCAAAAGTAAAGCCATGTGAAGTCTGATTTCTCGAAAAAAATTCTTCCACGCGAATAGTCAAAAAATATAAAGTAAAAGCGATAAGTCTGATAACAGTCCAACACTAAAAACTTATGAAAATCATGCATAAAAGGAGAAAGGCATTCTACACCTTACTTGTAATTGTGATACTCTTAGTAGGGGTGAGACTCTACTTACCGACACTTGTCAAAAACTACGTCAATCGAATACTAAGCGAGCTACCTGAGCATCAAGGAAGTATTTCAGGAGTAGAACTTTCCCTGATCCAAGGATCATACAAGATCGAAGATATGGTAATCACCAAAAGAGGTAATGCAGCAGCATCGGATCCATTATTCGCAATTCCTGTCATTCATCTCTCTGTACAGTGGTCAGCGCTGAGACATGGGCGTATCGTTGGGGAGATAGAAGCTATAGATCCCGAGATGAATATATTGATGGTAGATGGGGCGTCTGATAAATCAGGATCACAAACTGGCGCCGACGTAGACTGGACCAAACCTATAAAAGAAATCATGCCCCTGCAGATAAATCGGTTTTCAATTTCGAACGGGAAAGTAGCCTACAAAGATCCGGCACAAGATCCAGCTATAGATATCTTCATTGATGACCTTGAAATCACAGCGACCAACTTCTCAAACACTGAGGATTCAGATCATCCGCTACCTTCTAAGATCGTAGCTACTGGGTCGTCTATCGGAGGTGGACAAATGTACCTCACCACTCGACTAAATGCTCTCAAGAAAATACCTGATCTAGATTATGAATTCAAATTTGAAGGCATTCAACTTACAGCGCTCAATGATTTTACCAAGGCATACTCAGCGATAGACTTCGAAAGCGGAACCATGGATATGTACAGTGAGATGGCAGTTAAAAATGGTAACATCGAAGGATACTTCAAACCTGTCATGAATAGCATAGATATCATCGACCTCAAAGAAGACATCAAGAATCCTCTCACACTTATCTGGGAAGGATTTGCCTCTCTCGTATCTGAAATTTTCGAAAATCAAAAAACAGACCAGTTCGCCACTAAAGTCCCCCTCTCTGGTAACCTCAATTCCCCAGGGGTGAAGGTCTGGCCTACCGTGATCAACGTCCTAAAGAATGCATTTATAGAAGCATTTAAAAAACAAGTAGACGGGACTATAGATTTCGAATCAGCAAATGTAGAATCTGCGAATGCAGAATCTGCAAATTAAGATTGAAGACATCGTTATATTGGTTACATTGCTCAATAAAATTTTAAAGTAGGGACAGTCTCCCTAACTACTTCTGAAAAGATTACCCTGCTTACTGGTGTCTTAGCCTAAAATCGGTCCTGTTGTTTATAAATTTTATCAGCCGCTCGCTGCTGCATGCTTTCAATATGCTGGCTAGCGGACTGAAACCAAAAAACTTACGCAGATCTTCCCCATTCACAAAATATCTAATTTAGTTTCTTTCAGAAATTACACTTTACAATGCTGGGTGGGGTTGGCCGCTTTCTGCATAAGACATCTGGTGTACTTTTCGAAAGACAAATCAATTACACCGCACTAAACTTAAAGCCTAATGAAGTCTATATAATTGGTCTGTCAATCACAGATAATTAGTCTCCGAAAATCTACATTCATGGTCGGGATTTTTAAAGGTGTAGGGGCTTTGTATAGTTCTTGAGGTCTTCACAAAGTATTTTCAGTTATAATTATCACTAAAAAAGAGATTACCTCATTGCGAGATAACCCCTTATACGTTCTATGGGAAGTGGTTTTTGTTAATCGTTTATTCCAATATTTCCTTGCGCTACGATGGTACCCAATTCATCAGCACTTAAGTGTACATTCACGTACCCATCATATGACTTTACCAGTTGATAGGTAAATGTTGTCCCATCATCAAGTGTTCTGACACTTGTCACACTCATACCCGAATCCCCATCTACTGGATTAAAGGATACCGCTATCGGTCCGCCTTCATCTGCACTGTTCATGTGGATATGGGCTGGATGCTCGCCACCATCTGGAGTTCCATCTAGCTCGATAGTTGCTAAGAAAGTACCGTCTTTTCTCTCTTCGAATGTGATCTCGCCACTGATGCCTTCTACGTCTATTTCATCTAAGTCGTATTCCTCTGATTCTCCGGTCAACTCGTTCGTCCCTATGTCCCCTTGCGCTACAATGGTAGATAATTGAGATGCACTCAAGTGCACATTGACATAGCCATTCGTTGTGAGAATATTTTCATAATCTATGCTTTCCCCATCGTCGGTAGATCTGATGTCTGTGAAACTCTTTCCTGTTGATCCATCTACAGGATTGAAGCTTACTAAGATATCACCACCTTCAGCAAAACTGTTTTTGTGGATATGTGCTGGATGCATTCCTCCGTCTGGTGTCCCAGATAAATCTATCTCAGCAAGTGTAAATCCATTTTTTCTCTTTTTGAAAGTGATCGTTCCACTGATATCGTCTACATCTCTTTCATCGAGATCGTACGTCTTTTCATCCCCTGTAAACGTATTATTACCAATATCACCTTGCGCTACTATCGTAGCTAAATCATCCGCTGACAAGTGTACATTCACATAGGCATCTAGATCGTCTATCATATCGAATGTGAAGCTATCGCCATCATCCGTCTTATCTATGATCGTGACACTACTTCCCGTAGATCCATCTACTGGGTCCAATGATACTAGGATGTCCCCACCCATAGCAGCACTGTTCATGTGTATATGAGATGGATGCGTATCGCCAGTTCTAGTGCCAGAGAGTGTAATCTCGATTTGTACCCTACCATCTGTAAGTTCTACAAATTCTACATCTCCACTCACATCGGAGTCGCTTCTTTCTTCAAGGTCATAGCTGATCTTATTACCTGTAGTGTTTTCTTCATCTCCACAACTCGATAACGTGATAACCATTACTGCCATGAATCCGAATAAAAATTTCAATATGTTATTTTTCATAAATTTAAGATTTGTTTTTCTTTATAAGTGATTAAAAAAATTAAGGTTGATTTGGTATAAAATCGCCTCGGAGCTATCAAAACCTACGACTTGGATTACAAATAGGTGTGAAATATTATTTGTGGGGCCACAGACGTCTTTCGCACATTTGAGGTAGATTTGAAAATCCTTTTCAACCTCTAGGTATTCTATATAGACTTACCATCCGCACACTAAGAATGTTCGAAATGAATTGATGAATAAGCGAAAAAATTCAGAATTTAGCCGTCTAATGTTATATGAGGATTTCACATTTTGACATTAGCGATGTACCGGGACGCTAGTAATGTTTTTGGTGGTCGATGGGTAATATTAGTTTACGAAGCTATTCTGTGCATATGGGATTCTCTTTATATATTCGCTAGGCAATAGTCCAAATTCTTTTTTGAATAGACTACTGAAGTGGCCTTTGTTGGTGTAGCCGACTTTGTAAGCGATTTCGCTAATTGAATATTTGTCGGTATCCAGAAGATTGAGGGCGTAGTGCATTTTAAGTGAAATAGTAAACTGACGGATAGACTTCCCGAAAAGCATGTGAAATCCCTTCTGCAATTTGTTTGTATTCATCCCTATTTCTTGGGCGAGTACTTTCACTTGTAGTGTTTTGCCTACATTGTCGATGATATTGTTCTTTGCTATATTTATTTTCTCGATGTCTTGATCACTGAATCTATACGGTCCTCCGTTGTATGTAGACTCTACTCGAAATCTTTTGATCAGTGTGGTAATGAGCTTTATACTGTTTGCTTCTATCAACATTTTACGTTCCAATCCTTTATGATCACTTTTGAAAAGTTGCATAATTGTGTTGGTCGTAATCGGCTCAGAAGAAGTCGAAAAGAAGAATGATTTGTTTCCTACCGTATCCTTGAACATCTCTTGAAGTGTCTCTGGAATGGTCTGAATGTCGCACAATATCTTTCTTAGATACAAGAATCTGACCACGCTTACCATCACACACTGGATCCTTTTGCCCGCTGGAAATGTAACCGAATAATTATCATCTCCCTTGGGAGCGTAAATCATGGCTTCATGATTCGAAATATCATGTGACACGCTGCTATCGCTAGTATTTAATTTCACATCCCCTTGACTATTGTAGATACACTGAATGGGATGACGCCTGCCGAGATAGTAGTCAAGTGTCAGATCTGAGGCAAGGTTTAGATCGAACATCATTACCCCTACACCAAAATCAAAATTAATACCTCGTATTGATCCTTTTCCTATATCGTTATCAAAATTAAATGATATTTCATCACAATCAATTACAGTTTCTGCACGAAAAAGAGATGCCATTTTATTAATTCTCTCTTCGTAATGAAAATCACTAATAACTATATTCTTCATGAATTACTGTTTGTTTTCGAGTACGAAAAGTTTTCTTCCGTATACTCTGCAAGAGTTAGATATTATACATTTGTGCTTTTAGCGCAATTTTTTTCTAGATGTATAAAAAACGCTGCTGGGGAATTGGTGTTGCTCACAGCTGCTCCTTGAGTCTGAACACTCAGGGAGCTTTTATTTAAGTATATTATCCGATATTTATTGTACCTAACTGTTGCGTCTTGACCATGCGGCCGAGCTGATCAGATATCTTACTGTACTTTCTATATATTCCTGTCAGTATACTCTCTAGTCCGACGGGTATCCCCTTACCGCTCATCGCGCTCATCACTAACTCTGCCTGACTAGACTCCGCCTCGTATATCTGCTTTACAAGTTTGAAATTACTATCCGCATCTGATAGATCAGTGTTTTTATAACCCGACAGATGCCCTTTTTGTGGCGAATTTGGAGAACCTTGATTCACATCGACTACATTTCCAGGTATATCCACGAGTATATTTTCTTTTGCGCTTTTGATTGAATCAAGCATACTTAGCAATCCTTCGTCATTTTTCACTTTAGAAGAGAGTTGTTCTATATTTATAATATCGTCCAGCAATATTTCTCTTAATCGAGGAAGTACGCTGGCTGTTGCAATATTTTTTGGTTTCATAATTTTTAATTAATGATTAGAGATTATCTGTAATTCAGGATTAGCTAACCGCTAGGCTTTGTCTGCCACTTCTTACATTGGCCGACTTACGGGGAAACATCTTGCTCATCGGCACGCCACCCTTTATACCGAAGTCGAGTGTAGTAATCGGAAATGGAATCATCACATCGTTATCATCAAATGCTTTTTTGATGGCTTTGATGACGACTGACTGTGCTTTAAGATAATCTCTCTGTCCCGTATTATCTATCCAAAATCTAGCAACGAAATTGATAGAAGAACTACCGAACTCATTGTATACCACATCCACAGCCTTATTATCTATTACATCTATATTGTCATTGATGGCATCTATTACAATTTTCTCCACTTTATCTAGATCATCGCCATAACTTACGCCACAAGAGACATCTACCCTTCTCTGTCCCGTCACAGTGTAATTTCTGAGTGGTTTTTGGATTACTTCTTTGTTAGGGATGACTACCTCTTGACCTGTTGGTTGTAGTATTTTGGTTGCCCTTAAGTCTATGTTTACAATCGTCCCGAAGTATCCGTTAGTTTCTACTACATCCCCGATTTTGTATAATTCTCTCACTGACATAAATACGCCAGAAAACAAATTATTCATAGGATCTTGTAGTGCCAGACCTACTGCCAAACCTAGTACACCCGCTGTGGCCAATATCTTATTTATCGTTCCACCCAAATCAAATATTCCTAAAATGGTGAATAGCACAAAGATGCTAAACACAACAGCAGTTAGGTTAGATATAAGATTAAGAACGGTTTTGTTATCAGTAAATCTACTGGTGGCCTTTACAGCGATTTTCCTTACGTAAGATGACATGAAGTAAGCTACAGCACCAACAAACAAAGCTATGACTAGATTTGGAAATTGAAGTACTATTATATCAATCCAACTGCCTAACTTTTCTATCATTTTATCATATGAAGAAGATAGTTGTTCTGTGAAATTTTCCATATTTAAGTCATTTGTTTCTTATCCTACTCTGAAAATATGCCTCTTGTTCGATTTAGACACAAAAAAAAGATGACTGATAAATTAGTCACCTTTGGGTATTTGGTATTTAGCTTGAAATTTTGATACTCGATTGTGTATAAAATTAATTATTCGCCTATCTATTTGCTTTTACATCAGTATCAAAAGCATCGTTTTATCAGTGGGCTTTGTTATTACCAACAGTGTTATACTATTTTGAGACTAATCTCAATATGATAGCAATCACTGCACAAACCAATAGTAAATGAATCAAGTTACCCACTACAGCTCCGAAACCTATGTATCCAAGTAACCATCCTACAATCAATACGATAATAATAATGTTTAATATACCTCTCATAATGTACTATTTATTGTGGAATTTTGTCCACCCAATTGTAGGGCAAACTCTATCCCGGTTAATTAATTTTAAATTTCAAAACTTGTAATTGTCCGATGATTTAGAATTATAAATCCTGGTACTCGCTTTGACTTTTATTTTTCACTATGTCTAAGATTATTATAGCGATCATGATGACTATAGCGATTAGTGATTTAGCAACGAATGGAGTAAATGACATGATTTTTTTTATGTTTTGTTTGGCATTCTTACCAAATACAGATCCGAAATGTTCGATTTATCCACAATATTTTTCCAAAATTTATACATTAAATTGTACTGAGAATTGGGTCATAGAAAGCCTTCCTACAATTTCAAACCCTTTACCTCATCAGTCGGCAATTTTTCTGCTCTTTGCTCCTCTTTATTGATAAATACTGAATGTTCTAGGACTTCTATTTCACTATTGGCATCGATGGAATATTCGTACGTGAACTTCGCTCCGAATAAAACTAGAATGGAGGAATAATATACCCAAAATAAGAATATCACCAGTGAACCACTCGCCCCATAAGGGTTTCCCACATCAGTTGTACCTAGGTAGATTCCAATAAAGTACTTCCCCATTAAAAACATGATAGCGGTAAAAAATCCTCCTACCCAAACATCTTTCCACTTCGTCTTGACATCTGGTAAAATCTTGAAGACTAGAGCAAATACCAACGTAGTGAAAATCATAGATAATAACATGTTGCTCACCCACGCTAGGATCAAATCTCCTTGTCCAACTGAATCTACGATCCACTTTTCAAAGATCGATATGAATGAATCTATCACCAATGATACCAGAAGCACGAATCCGATACTGACCAACATAGCGAATGAAAGCACTCTATCTTTTATCAGTTTGAAAATACCATTTGATGCATCCGGTTTGACACTCCAGATTTTATTTATTCCATTTTGCAAGGAGATAAATACAGTAGTAGCACTGAAAAACAACACTCCCCAACCAATAATCTGCGGAATAAATCCCGATGATTCTAGCGATGCGTTTTCTAATATGGTCTCCGCCTGCCGTACCGTGTTAGGACCCAAATAAATATTGAGATTACCCAGGAGGTCAGTCTTGATTTGCTCCCTCTCATAGGCAGTACTTAGCACATTGATCGCAATCAATAAAATAGCCGGCAGAGATACTACCGTGTAGAATGCCAATGAAGCGGCATACGTCATAGGATCACTATCTAAGAATCCCAAAATGGCTTTCTTTAGACTTTTTACCGTTGTTTTCATAAGTTTGGTTGTGTTATTTTATGCTTAGACCATATGATTTCTCACGAAGATTTTACCCGATTCTATTGATCATTATCCCTATATATCTGATCTGCTTCTCTTTTACTTCCTACAAGCACTTTGCATACGATCTCCGTAAGCTTCTAGTTTATCTTTATTGGAGATTATTAGATACAGTAGATATAAATGGCAAACAAAAAAAGCGAAGCATATAGACCGTCTGGTCATATTCTTCGCTTCGGATTATTCGATCACGGGTAGATCTTCATTTATCACACAGCTGTTCTTACTTTTTTATGATCGTCTCTGCTTGCGGCAGTACGAGCAACCTCTTCTTGGAGATCATCTTACCTGTTTTAGAGCAGATACCATATGTCTTATTATGTACTCTATCCAGTGCAGAGTTTAGCTTACTTAATCTTTTGTCGATTCTGTTGCGCATACTTTTGAGCATTTCTCCATTACGAGTGATCGATGCATCATGATCGTCTTTTAGGTCAGTAGAGGCTCGGAACTTTCTCTGATCTTTGAGTAATTTATTTACTGACTTCAGTTCCTTCTTTTGCTCCTTTATTCTGTTTTGAAGTATTGAACCAAATAATGTCAGCTCCTTCTTATTAAATTTAGTCTTTTTCATATGTTTATTATTTCTCGCTTTAGGATGTACGTTTGATTTTCTATAGAGCGTTTAGCTCGATGCATTTTACGATTATGGATCGCTTTGCTTTAGAAATGCACACGTTTATAATTTTTCGACTTCACTTTCTGATTTTAGTACGAAGTCATTATCTGTTGTCTCTATATATAGTGCTTTGTTGTTCGTCTCGCCGTTTCTAGTTACTTCAGTTCCTTTGATAGTCTTGGTTACGGATTCGGTATATGTTTCTATGACTTTTCCTTCTGCTGATCCGTTGCCCCATTTCCATTTTACTTTTGAACCTTCGCGTATCATATTTATATTTTTAAGTTTTTAGTAATTCCCATTTCCTAGTCATCTGAGCTCTTAGAAATTTCAGTTTAATTCTTTACCCTCCTATTTATGGATTCGTACTGTTTATTTCTCTTTGATAGTTTTGATTTCGTCTCATTGATATTAGCCTGATTTTCTTTCAGTCTCCTCATCAGCTCTTCGTTCTCTTTTTTGAGTTCTTCTATCCTCTCTTTATTATCTATTACGTCTTCATTTAGCTCTTCTTTATCTTCTTTGAGATCAGCTAATTGTTCCTTTGTATCTTCTATTCTATTCAAGTAATATTCAGGAAGATAGTCGGATATGTATTCGTAGACGATTCCTTCTAGTGCCGCATATTCGTATGGGTAGTCCATTGGTGTAATCCAATTATTATAACCGAAAGAAGCATATACCTGCAATGTCGTAAAGTCCTCGTTTGATTCATCTACCCTCACGTTCAGATCTATTCTTCTGGAACTTATTGCTGGGATGACGACGCCTTTAGCGCTCATTACTTTTTTGTCAAAAAACAAGAGTCTCTTCCCATCTAAATCAACATCATAATTATCCTCCATCCAATTTTCAAATGATCCCTTTACTGTCTCAGGCTTCGGATCTAACTTTACATTAATAGTTTTGACTATTTCACCTTCGACTTCTGTTGTTCCACTGGAATATGAGAGATTCTGAGCGGTGATGGTTATGGTTATTAGTGTGAAAAGAAGGAAAGGTATGATAAATTTCATTTATATTTTTTTGGTTAATGATCACTCACCGTACTGTAATTCATAGGATAATGTTCGATAGGAATCGAAAGAATTATATACAAAACCTCTATAATGAAGATGAATGCAGTGTTAACGCGTTGGTGGTTAACCGTTTTTTTTTTAAATTATGGCGGTTCGGTATATTTTAGCTGACTTGATGAAAAATCCAGCATTCAGGATTACCACATAAGTTATAAATTCAAATGCAAATAAAAAGCTCCCCAGACAATAAAGTCTGGAGAGCAGCTGCGGTCAACACCAATTTTCCAACAGCATGTTTATCTGAAATACGATGCCAAACATTAAAAGGGATTTCAAAAAGTATAAATAAAATTATCTTTTTTGATAGTGGATTTTGTCTGTAGAAAAGCGCAATTTATTTTAGTAATTGGACTATTACGTTTCGACCAATAGGCACTTATGATACTCTAAAAAGCAAGTTATGTTCGTTTTCGTACATTAAAAATTGAATAAAAATATTCGAAAGCGAACAAAACAAAACATAACATACTGATATATTGACACTTACATTATTTTACGAATAAAGTTACAATTCCAACTTAATCTTAATGTAAGTTGATAATCAATCCATCTAGATACAACTAATTGCTATTTCCATCCTATTTCGAACATTACCCTACTTCGTCATCTTTACTTATCAAAATCCCACATGTTTCAGAAAATAAAAAATAAGGTTTATGCGCTATACCTAGACATCATATCTAGTATAGCCTTCTATCCTACGCTTATTACGTTTTCGATGTTTATGCTGGCACTAGCATTACTATCGTGGGAAGATAATGACGCTACGAAATGGCTGATCGAGCGACATCCATATTTCGTCATTACAAATGCAGATACTGCTCGAACGATCTTAGGAGCTCTCATTGGTGGTATTATCTCATTGACTGTGTTTAGTTTTTCGATGGTGATGGTACTGCTCAATCAGGCAAGTTCCAATTTTTCACCTCGACTCCTTCCTGGACTTATTTCTGATAAGCGAAATCAGATAGTACTCGGTATCTATCTGGGTACTATCATATTCAATATTATGATATTGATGAGTGTACTGCCTAATGATGAAGAAAACATTCTGAATGGTTTTTGTGTATTAATCGGAATAGTTTTCGGTGTGATTAGTTTATCTATGTTCGTATTTTTCATCCATACAATCAGTACTGGGATACAGATCAATAACATAATAGACAAGATATACAATCAGACAAAAAAGAGGCTCAACTTCCTGATCGAAAAAGAAAGAAATCACACCGATCGAATAGAATCTAGCGAAGACTGGAATACACTACATAGCGATCAGTCAGGATACTATCAAGGAGTAAATCTCGAAGGGCTACTTACTTTTGCACAGAAGCACACCATGAATATCTTAATAATCCCTGTAAAAGGGCAATATATTCTTAATCGCAAGCCGATTATAAAATATGATCAACAACTAGATCAAGAGTTAGAAAAAGAGCTTGCAGGTTTCTTGATATTCTCAACGACCAATAATGTCGAAGAAAATTACGTCATGGGGATCAAACAAATCACCGAGGTAGCTGTAAAAGCAATGTCTCCAGGAATAAATGATCCTGGCACCGCAGTAATAACCATAGATTACCTCACCGAACTACTATCCATGCGAATGCAAATAGATGAGAGTGAAGTGTATATTTGCAAAGACGAAAATCACAAGGTCGAATTACAGACGGTGGACTTCGATGATTTACTCTATCAATGTCTTGCCGCATACAGGCAGTATAGTAAGCATGATATGATCATCATGGAGAAAATAGTCCGAATGTTCAAGTACTTAATGAAACAAGAATATGCAAACGAAGCTTATCCAGAAATACTCAGCAGACAACTCCAAGTATTAAAAGCTGACATTCAATCATGTATAGAGAATCAATTTGATAAAGAAAAATTATTGACATTGATCGATAAAGTATAATATTTTTAATATTCAATCTATATTTGGATTGAAATAAAACTAACGACAATTTGAAAGAAGGCATCATTCCAGAAAATGAAAGTGAAAGACTCGATGCTCTGAAGTCATATGATATACTTGATTCTCTACCTGAATCAGACTATGATGAGATTACGAAGCTCGCATCAGAGATCTGTGAGATGCCGATATCCCTCATAACATTGATAGACGAAAATCGTCAGTGGTTTAAATCTAAGGTAGGCTTATCCACAGAGTCTACAGCAAGGCAGTACGCATTCTGTGCACACAGCCTTAGTGACCCCTCAACACCACTCGTCGTCAATAATGCGACAGAAGATGACAGGTTTCATGATAATCCACTCGTTACTGGTGATCCGAATGTGATCTTTTATGCCGGTGTTCCATTGGTCGATAAAAATGGCTTTCCCCTTGGCAATCTGTGCGTAATAGATAACCAACCAAATAAAATCTCCGAAAAAAAACTCGATGCACTCAAAATACTCAGTAACCAAGTAGTCAAATTAATCGAACTAAGAAAAGCGAATGCGTTATTAAAAAAATCAAAATCTGAATTAAAAATAATCAATCAGAATCTCCAGGATTTTGCACACGTAGTGTCACATGACCTCAAAGCTCCTGTCAGACACGTGCTACAATATTCAGAATTAATCAATGATGAAGTAAACGAAGGTGAGAAAAAGCATATCGGAAAGCATTTACAAAAAATTGAAGACTCCGCCACAGAAGCATTAGAATTGATAGATGGTATTTTGAGGTATTCTAGATCAATAAATTCCTACGATATTAGTACGTCCAATATCATGATATCAAAAATGATAGAGGATATATTTGACAAGTGCAATGATTCGGATCACATCAGATGTATCGTATGTTTGGATCAGAATGAGATAAATATATCTCGGATAACTTTGTCCCAGATACTAACTAATATTATATCAAATGCTGTAAAATACATCGATAAATCGAGCGGCCTAGTGAAAATAACTGTAAGCGTTGATGAAGAAAATTATAATTTTGAAATTAAAGATAATGGTATAGGGATTCAAGAAGATAAGCTAGGAATTATTTTTAATCTATTTTATATGGTCGAAGATAGGGATCTAGCCCACATCAACAGAAACGGTATCGGATTAAATATAGTGAAGAAATTAATACAAAATTGTGGAGGAACGATCAGCGTAAAATCACAGAGAGGTGTGGGTTCCGTATTCTCGTTTTCTATACCTAAGAATGCAGAAAATTAAGTTACAGAAAAAATTGTGATTTCTATATGCAGTCCAATATCATTTTCTTACTGAACGTACCATTAATCTTCTTTATCATCTGTTTGTTCTTGATGATTATAGCCGCAGGGATAGAACTTATATTATATACTCCAAAAAGATCCTCATCAACATCTGCATCAATGATAATCAGCCTGATTTTGTCATCGGCAGCCATTATTTTTTCCGCTATGATCTCTACGATATCTGAGTGACTATGCCATTTGGCTGTAAAAATCATAACCAAAGGGTGCTCCATGCTATCACCGATATATTCGGCGAGCTGATCTTTTTTGTTTATGTTTTTTGTATCTGTCATTTTGTTTTATAGTCCCGTGGATCTATTTCATATTTTCTAAGTTTAGAAGCCAGTGTCTTCCCATTGAGTCCAAGCAGTTCTGAAGCAGATTCCTCTCCAGTTACTTTTCCATTCGCATATTCCAGTGCTCTAATTAAGTGATTTTTTATCATTTCTTCATAAGAAGAAAATCTAGAACTCCCACTACCTTGCTCTTTAGATACATTATAGAAGAAGTCCATTTGTAACTCATCGTTGGTTGCTAATATGATAGCTCGCTCTATTATATTTTCTAATTCTCTAACATTTCCTGGAAAAGAATATTTTTTGAGCGTTTCGAGATCTTTTGTTCTAATTCTTGTTACACTTTTCCCTGTCTTTTTGTTCACTTTTTCTATAAAATGTGATATCAGCAGCGGAACATCCTCTAATCTATCGCTCAAAGGTATGTTATATATTGGAAATACATTGACCCTGTAGTAGAGGTCAGATCTGAATGTACCATCTTTTGACATCTTCTCTAGATCTCTATTCGTAGCTGCTATTACGCGTACATCTACATTTATTGGAGTGGGATTACCTATTCTTTCGATTTCTCCTTCTTGTAATACTCTCAATAATTTGGATTGTAAATCTAAAGGCATCTCTCCCAATTCATCTAAAAATATAGTTCCTCCATTAGCCAATTCGAACTTCCCTATTTTCTGACTATCAGCACCCGTAAAACTCCCTTTTTCATGACCAAAAAGAATAGATTCGAATAGCTCATGCGGAATAGAAGCGCAGTTTACCTTGATTATTATTTTATCTGACCTATCGCTTAATTTATATAGAGCATTGCATAGTAGTTCTTTTCCTGTCCCTGTCTCCCCTGTTATCAATACTGTCGTATCTGTATCCGCCACTTGTGCGACTTGCCTAAGTACTGCCTTATATTTTGGACTTTTAGTTATGATATTCTCGAGTGAGAAATCATCCATTTGTTCATCTAGCAAACTTGCTTGTGTATCTCGCACTTCATTTCGAAGTCTATCCAACTCTGCCATTGCAGATTCCAGGGGTTGATCTACCAGCTGCATACCCTCAGTAAGTAAAAATTCTAATCGGTAGATTCCTGGAGCTTTGTCTTCTTCATAGAACGATATTCTACCATATCCGTCTACCATCTTTGATTTACCTTTTAGGATCATCCTTACCAGTAATTCTTTTTCAGTATCGGGATAATTTGTCAATGCATCCATCAAAGGACCGAGTTCTGACTCCAAGAACATATTTTCTACAAAATCGCTTCCGATTTTTACATCTTTATGGATGGTCATCTTACTATTCATATAAGTGACCAATCCCGACCCGTCAAAATATATAATGGGATTGGGCGCATAATCGTCATAACTAAAATTATAATCATCATGAGAAGTCACGGGTTCAGCAGCATCGATTTTGACATCAGTGTTCGGTGCCGATAGAGTCACATCATTATTCAAATCTAGATCATCAGATATTATTATATATTGATAAAGACACTCTCCCTCTACCGTAAATGGTATAAGCTCTAACTTACAATTTTCGACGATTCCGTTTTGTGACAGATACTTTCCATCGAAAAGATGAGATTGATCATCAGTCATAGTTGTACACAATTCCTGCCATTTCATAAAACTCCACTCTGGGTTAAACTGAAATAAGCTCTTGATACTATCTGCGTCGATCTGGATCAAATCTGCCATGCCTTGTGATGCTAATACTACACTACCCATCTTATCAAGACAGCACCATTGCCCTCTATGACCTCCGCCTGCAGCGGATAATAATCCTCGTATTTGTGCTATATTTTTGATCTAAATTATTATTTCGTCTCAAAATTATTATTTCTTTTCGAATATTTATCAACTCTATCGTGACAACTATACTCGAAAAGCATTATATTGTGTCTGCAATGCAACACCAGTTTTTATTTCCTCCAGTATTTAACTTCAGTAACAGAAGTAAATTTTAGGAAGAGTGCTTGAATAGCCTCATTGAAGATAATCGATGGAAATAAAGAAAGAAGAATATTATAAAGAGCAATATGATCTTCATAATTGCAACAAAGAACCTATACATAGAATACGCCGAGCCCAAGAATACGGTAGCTTAATATGTTGTAATATCAAAGGATCTGAATGGTATCATGCCTCAGAAGATATCGTAGATGAGCTATTAGCAACTTCGATATCGTCATACCTTGCTAAATCTACAGGAGTAGAATTCGCTGAAATAATACCGAACCAAGAAATACAGTTCATCTCAAATATTGGATTTACTAAATCACTTTTGATTCATTCTACTTCATTTGGATATATACTAGAGATAGAACCGACGACTAGTAATGCTCCCTTGAATACCAACACTGAGGCATATAATGGCGTGATATTAAACTTATCGAAAGCGATTTCACAGCAAAATCTTCTAGATGAGATCGTAGAGCAGGTATATAAGCTGACCCGCTACGACCACATTATGATCTATAGATTTGAAGAAGATTACAGTGGTGAAGTGATCGCAGAACGAAAAACGAATGATGGGCAATCATACCTTGGTTTAAAATTTCCTTCTACGGATATACCCGAACAAGCAAGAAACTTATACTTCAAAGAAAAGGTAAGAATAATAAATAATGCTAGTAAAGATGGGCATGTCATCAAGCATAATCCTGCAACAGAATATATGGAGATCGACCTATCTGGTGTATCAATGAGGGGAGTATCGCCCATCCATAGAGAATACCTCAGCAATATGGGTGTGGTCGCATCATTTAGTGTAGCCATAATAGAAGAAGACCGGCTTTGGGGATTAATTGCATGTCATAATCATACTCCTAGTTTTATAAATTATAATACTAGAGCTTGGTTAAGATTTCTCAGTGAATTTATTTCACTAAATAAAAATAAGATCACGTTAAATGATATCAATATAAAAAAGGCTCAAGATACCATCGTCAGGAGTCAAATTATGGAAAACATTCAAACGTCCAAAGACCTTATCTCTAGTCTCTTAGATGGTAAAGACAGTGTAAGAAAACTGATAAGTAGTAACGGACTAATTATAAAAAGTGGTGAAAAAATCAAGGGAATTGGAGATATCCCCGAAGAAGAATACCTAGACAAACTGTCAGAGTGGCTTGATTCTCTAGATAACTTTGACGTGAAGTTCTCGAGTAGAATTTCAGAACTATTACCCCCAGAATTACAGCACAAATTATTGACTGGAATCCTCATCATACAGCTGAGCTCAATATCCGGAGATTATATAATCTGGACTAAAAAGGGCAAATCTACAGAAGTGGAATGGGCTGGTAACCCATCTACCAATAAACGCTATGACGATCTGAAAGGCAGAATGACTCCTCGAAAATCATTTGAACTGTACAAACAAAAAGTACACGACAGAACAGAACCATGGGACGATAAAGAAATTGCTCTTGCGATAAGCTTTAAGTTTGAACTAAGAGAAAACTTATATAAAAAATACAATGAAGCAGTTCTGCTCAATAAGGAATTGAAAGAAGCGTATAATCAATTGGAAACTTTCTCTTACAGCGTAAGTCATGATCTCAAAGCACCTCTTAGAAGTATAGAAGGGTTTGCACATATATTAAAAGAAGACTATTCTGATCAATTGGACGAACACGGAATATATCTATTGGAAATAATCATCCAAAGTATATCTACGATGAATGTATTCATCAAACAAATACTGAACTATTCTAAATTAAATAAGAATAATTTAGATGTAATGAAGATTAATCTTAACTCTGTAATACTACAACAGTGGTCAGTCCTATCCAGTAATTCTGAAATCTCTCCAGTACTACATTTCGATGAAAACATTCCAGATGTATATGGTGATCTTCATATGATAAATCAGGTGATTTTGAACCTCCTATCTAACTCTATAAAATATGTAACCAAAGGAACCAAGCCTGAGATCAAGATTACATTCGAACACAAAGAAAACTACATAAATGTAATCTTGGAAGATAATGGAATCGGTATACCAGAAGATCAAAGGGAAAGAGTCTTCGAAGTGTTCCGCAGACTAGTCAGATCAGATGACTACGAAGGTACAGGCGTAGGGTTGAGCATCGTAAAGAGAGTTATAGAAAGGCACAGTGGAACTATAAAAATAAAGGACAGCAAAATATCTCCGACTGGATCGAGATTCGAATTCTCTCTACCTAGCTCACCAGAGTTTGTAGAAAGACTAAATGAAAGACTTACAGACAGAAAAATATGAGAATACTCAAAGCTATAGAATCAATAAAAGACTTGCAATACGCAAAAATCTATGACTTTATCTTAATAGAAGATAGTTTTAACGAGGCACTGCTTATGGATTCTGTAATCAGTAAGTCAGATATGAAACCTATATGCGGATGGATAAATAATGCCGAACTTGTCATAGAAGCAATAGAAAAAGATCTCTTTCCCCGGACCAAATTGGTCTTGCTCGACATAAGAATGCCCGGTGTAGATGGCTTGGAATGTCTTACCACGATGAAAAATGAAGTCAACAAATATGTAAATCCTATTGTTATGCTTAGCAGCTCTGATCACTCATCAGATATATCTAAAGCTTATGAACATAATTGCAATGGATACATCGTAAAAAATAGCGATATTATAGAATTTAGACAAAAGATAAAAACCACATTGGAATTTTGGATCAATGTAAATTCAACCATCTAGAACCCGTTAAATAGTAAAAGTTACAATATAATAATGAGACCTAAACTAAATAATATATTAATCGTAGACGACAATGATAATGATCTAGAGTTAGCCCAATACTATCTCAATAAAAGATTTGATGGATTGATGTATATTGTAGCCAAATCGAAAAAAGACTTCGAAGAAAAAATTTCATGGCTCAAACCTGATCTAATAATCAGTGATTTTGATCTTCCTGACGGTACAGGACTTGATCTGCTAATCATGGTACGTAAAGAATCTGAGATACCATTTATATTTATGAGTGGCACCTTAGATGACAATGATGAGTCACTATCAAAGACAATATTAAATGGTGCAAATGGCTATGTCCTAAAGGATAAGATTAAAAAACTTCCTGAAATCGTAGATCATGTCATGGATAATCAATATATCAAGAGACAAGCAGAACAAGAAAAGGTTGCTGTCTTCAATAAAATAAAACTGAAGCTTAGTAAAGGTATTGAGATGGTAAAAAACGGTGCGTCTGATGACAGCATAATCGCTACACTCAATGCTGTAAAAGCTGAATTGGATGAGTTATAACTATGATATCCTGTCGGTAATACGAAAATACAGCTTACCGATCCATGACAGACTCAACGGGATCGGTATATCTCGAAACCTCAAACAAGGTAACTTAGATAAAAAATCTTATCTAGACTGGTTAATAGTTACCTACCAATTTACAAGGGGATATGAGACTATAATGCAAGCAGGACCAATAGAAAGAGAAGTTATAGAATTTGCTCCTGATGATCTGTGTATAACGGCATTGGAAAACGATATTCACCAAATAGATCCGTCTTTAGATATTACAGAAAGGATAGAGCTTCCTAAAATAAAATCACAATACCATTCCATAATACCCGTATATACATTATTAGGAAGTCTAATGGGTACACAAGTCATCTATAATCACGTAAGAAAATTACAGCCTGATCTTCCTACCACGTATCTAGAGGCAATGCTGCTCCACAAATCTAAATGGCCAATGTTCAAATCTTATCTATCTGCATTATCTATAGACCTCCCCGAAGATGAGCTCGGAGCATACACAAAAATCTTCTGGAATAGTATCTACAGAGCCTATCAAAAAGTGTATAAATAGATATCTCCTTGCCTCGAACCTTCCACTTCCTATTACTTCCCCTCGGCTTATAGCTAATATGTAGGATGCTTAGAAATAAGGCCACTTTCTGAATTCTGGTATTTATGAAATTGCTACAACAAGTATAAGCGGAGTAATCTTTTCAGAAGTAGTTAGAAAAACTTTTATGGAATAAGGATATTTGGTATTTACGGATATCCCTATGTAGAATAAGTAGACTTATCCCTTAATCCTCTCAAATATCATTAGAAGCTTTGTAGACCTCCCAATGCCCAATTGCATATATACCGTCTAATATTAATAACAGAAATCTTACTATTTCATTGCCTATATTTAAGCAATTGATTAAATATAAGCAATTTTTTCAGATCAAAATAAACGTAACTTTCTGTTTTACAGATACTTAAAAACTTGGCATGGCCTTCGTATATAGCAAGGAGAGTTTGTATGACTCACAATATTAATTTCAAACTATGAATAACATTTTATTATCAGCAATAGCTAAGCAGCCAAATGGAACTACAGGTATTAATGGTTCGGGGCAGCCTCTTTTCTCAAAGATGACTTTGAGTAATGGAATGGAAATATTTGATTTTGATGAAAATCTAATCATACAGAAGATGGAAAAAATGATGGAGTTATTAGATCAGGCTTTATAATTCACATCCACAACAAATAATCATAATACAATGAAAAGTATATATAATAATCATTCTAGAGTAGTTAACGGCGAACAGATGCTTACCAATGCAGATCCAAGAGTTCTGATTACCCAAGTAGAAGATAGGATTGATTGGTTTTTTCAAGATCTAGAAAATTTTATCTCAAGCAAAAAAGTAAAAAATTAATAGCTATGATTCAATCTAAAAAGAACGCAAGCGTACTAAGAGTAGTGAAGACAGTTCGTCCCCAAGCAAAGACGATCAATATGTCACCAAAGAATGGAGATGAGCTACCATTTAGAACATCAACTTTGAAGTTCTTTTACAGAGAGCTGTCCGTAATGAATAATAGAAGGGGATAGAAAACCTTTTTCAAATTACTACACACAAAATCAGAAGATTAACAAATAACAATGTGATCCCTAAGAACTTACCATCCTAAACATAAAACAAAAGAATCATGAAACATAACTTAAGAATTATAGGAAAGGACTCAAGACACATCACAAGATTTGAAAAAAATGCACTAAGTAAGGTTGCAGATTTGTGCAGCATCAATCACGCTGAAATTATCTATGACGACACATTATATGATGTAGATAGTCTGCATTATTTACTGCTATCGGTAGAAAAAGAATCAGGTGGAAAAATAGTCACAACAACAAGTGGCAAAAATCAATATGAGGCATTTATCAAAGCTGTAAGACTTCTCAAACGAAAAATAAAAGCAGATCTTAATACTCAAAATGATCAAACTATAATCAATATGCAATCAAGAGAAAATATACAAATCGCAGTATAATATCTATCCCTTTCGAACAATATGAGCAGTAATTAGTAAGTGAAAAAAAATTAAAAATGAAAACAATAAATCTAATCGCAATTCTTACTCTACTGTGTTCTTTTGTAGCCGCTCAAGACGAGGGTACGCCAGACATTATAAGGGGAAATGAAGATTTTTCATTATTGATCAAGACCATAAATACAAAAAACAAAGCAAAAATAAGCGACACAGAAGTATACTTGTATAAAACCTTTACCGACGAGCTTATCGGATCAGAAGTGACTGTAGATGGGTACGCAGAGTTTAGTATCCAACCATCTGTCGAATATGAAATCAGAACTTGTAATCCTGAATACCTAAAGGGAGGAATGAGTATATATGAGTGTAATGAAGGGAATGAGGTCTTATGCTCATTCGGCGCTGCAGAATACAACTTTGTGACTGGAGGCGGAGAGGATAAACCCAATGCAATACTGAAAGCAACAATCGAACTGCAGCCACTGAATATTGGTTCTATTTTCGAACTAGAAAACGTGTACTATGACTTAGACAAAGCCTCTTTAAGAAAGAGAGGTAAGCAAGAATTAGACGAATTGGTGAAAATAATGAAGAGAAATAAATCTATCACAATCGAACTTTCTAGTCACACGGATAGTAGAGCAAGTGAATCATATAACAATGACTTGAGTCAAAAAAGAGCACAATCGTGCTACGACTACATCGTATCGAAAGGTATATCTAGCGACAGAGTTAGGCCAAAAGGATACGGTGAATCCAAATTACTCAATGAATGTAAAGACGGAATCGAATGTGATGAACAACAACACCAAAAAAACAGGAGGACAGAAATAGAAATATTGAGATACACTCCTATCGAATGTGAACCAATAATGGATATGGATTTCAAGAATAAAGATCTTGTATTGGACGCCGACGACAAAAAGTAAAGTAGTTTTTTTTAGAGTATATAATACTCAATTAGTATAGTTTAGTTAGTAGTTAAAAAGGTCTGTGCAAAAGTGTACAGACCTTTTATCGTTTTAAGAGGAATTTTTAGAATTAGAGCAAAACACTTGCGGTGCTATGACCTTCAGTTCCAAAGTTGCTAATTGCCTTAGCTGACTTAGAAATTTGGATTAAATTTAGGAGCGAAAAACCCTCGTCTGTTTAGCGATAGGGGTTCTTAAAAACTTAGACTTATCTATTTGTTTCTGTGTCACGACAGAAATGATAGCCTAGCGACGAGCATCTGATAATATTGATAATCAATAGCTCCGCATATAGGCTAAAACACCAATAAGCATGGTAATCCTTTCTGATATTATTAGATAAACTGTTATTGAATAAGAATATGTTATTTACGGATATCCCTATGATATATTTCGGAATATTCCTCAATAAGTATGGGTCAATTTCACACCTAATATAATTACCCCAAAGATATAATCAACCAATTATAGACAGTACTATTTTCTCAGAATCAGATAAACTTGTGGAAAATACATTATGCTTATTTCCAGAGGAAATTGGAAGGGTCCCGCTTTCGATTTTCTGCATTATGGAAGGGTGTACATAATATGATTTACACACGGTGGGTGTATTCCCCAATTCGTCTGCAACCAGCCGAAGAAGTATATTGGACAACTTCTTTCTAGGTGCACTTGATTTAGTTTCTACAGCGTGCGGATAGTATTCTACGGCAACTCTACTTGCTACCCAGGTTCTGAAATCTTTACTGGTAATATTTTCCCCCATACTCTCTCTGATATATTCGTTGACATCATCGCTATCTACATTACTCCAACCGGATGAATTAGTTTTATATCTAAATATTTCATATCCAGGTAATTCTGAAGATGTTTTGATCAGACGTATAAGGTTCTCATCTTCTATCTCTACATGTCTCATTTTATTGCTCTTCCCTTTATACTCGAATGTCAATACATCATCATCCACCGTAAGATGTTTTCTACGGAGTGTACTTAACCCGTACGTCCCATTCCGCTCAGCGTACTGATGATTGCCTATTCGTATGCCCGTATCATCTAATATGAGCACCATCATTGAGAGTACTTTTCTCCTATTCCATCTTCCACTATTGATATCACGTAAGACTCTTTTCCTCATTTCGGGAAGTGCTTCACCAAATTCCACCATTTTAGAAAATTTTTCTTGTTGACGGCGTCGCTCCCATTCAGAGTGATAAATGTACTGCTTTCTCCCCTTCAGATCTCTCCCTATTGATTGTATGTGACCATCATCCCACTTACACACTCTCACGTCAGTCCACATAGGAGGAATGATTAATTTTTTCAATCTTTTGAGTAAAGATTTATCAGTAATTTGTTCATTTGCCTCATTGTAGAACCTGTAGCCGTTTCGGTAAGGCTTCCTATGAATAGTCATGCTGCTATCATCAACTTGTTTAAGTTGTATTTTCTTTATTTTGGAAGTCATTCTAATTATCGCTTAGTGTCTAATACGTGAAAAAGAGGCTTGTATCAAATTTATAAGTCGATCGGTATACTCTAAGAAATATAGCAACCTAGAAACTAAAGAAAATGATCTCAGCGTACATCCCAAAGTAATGCCTGATAATCGACGATATAATAATTATAGAAAAATTGGACTTAATAAGCTACTACATAGCATAGTATGGATAATCAATATAACCCGTGGCACCTGGCGTGTAGAAAGTATCTTCTTTCGGAATCGTCAGCTCTGCATTCTCTGCAAACCTACCTACTAAGTCAGGATTAGAAATAAATGGTCTACCGAATGCGATGAGATCTGCATTTTTTTCCATGAGTTCTTTTTCCGCACTTTCTTTATTGAATCCTCCGGCTAATATTATTGCATTATTGAATATGGTTCTGATTTTTGACTT
Source organism: uncultured Saprospiraceae bacterium (assembly GCA_938007965.1). Lineage (GTDB taxonomy): Bacteria > Bacteroidota > Bacteroidia > Chitinophagales > Saprospiraceae > CAJXUU01. Next base: position 29,554 of record CALLMH010000008.1, read on the forward strand.
GATACTTCGAGGTACCTCTGGCGCACCCATGCTCGAGTGATCAGCGATATGTATGTAGGTAAGTCCTAGACGATTCAATTGTGTTGCCAGGTACTCGAAGGTCTCCTCTACGCCTTCAAAACTT